>JBGANQ010000154.1:0-12064 GCA_044222245.1 Polyangia bacterium
CCCCAGGGCGGCGCCCTCGGCCTCCAGCTCGCTCAGGGTCCGCCAGCGGCCGGCCGCGGCGAGCTGCAGCGTCCGCCGCACCCCCAGGAAGCTGCTGCCGTGCTGGACGATGTCGCCGGCGCGCAGCTCGTGCAGGGCGCGCTCCGCCGCGGCCGGACGCGCCGGCCGCGGGCGGCGGCCGGTAAACAGGCCGGACAGCGAGAACCCGAGCCCGGCGAGGCAGCCGAGCAGCAGCACAGGCAGAGACTCCACCCCGCCATTGTCGCGTGCCCGGTGGTCGCTGTCGACTGCCGCCGCCCGTCAGCCGGCGCCCCTGCTCACCGGCGCGGGCGCCTTCTTCGAGGCTGCCGCCGTGCTAGCATGGCTCGCAATGACAACCTTACTTGACCCCGCACGGGCCACCGACCCGGGGCCAGCGGAGGCCGCCGCTCCGCGCAACGACGCGGAAGCGGCCCGCACTGCCCGCAGCGCGCCGCCCGCGGTGAGCCCGCGACCGCGCCGCTCGCTGCGCCTGCTGCCGCCGGTGCTGCCCGCTCAGGCGGCGGCCGAGCTGCCGTTTCTCGGGCTGGACACCCTGTGGCTGCAGCTCACCGGCACGCTGTGCAACATCGCCTGCCGCCACTGCTTTATCACCTGCGGGCCCAAAGAAGACCGCGTGCCGATGATGACCCGGCAGCGCCTGGAAGAGCTGCTGCTCGAGGCGCGCACCCTCGGGGTCAAGGAGTTCTACTTCACCGGCGGCGAGCCGATGCTGCACCCGGAGTTCTTCGCCATCATCGAACGGACCCTGCAGGAAGGGCCGGTCAACGTGCTCACCAACGGCACCCTGATCGACGCGGCGGCGGCGGCGCAGCTGGCGGCGCTCAGCCGGGCGACCCGCTACTCGCTGGAGCTGCGGGTCTCGCTGGACGGCATGACCGCCGAGCAGAACGATCCGGTGCGCGGCCGCGGCACCTTTCGGGCGATCATCGCCGGCCTGCGCGAGCTGGCGCAGGTCGAGCTGTCGCCGGTGATCACTGTCGTCGAGCACCAGCCGGGCCTGGCCGACGCGGCGAGCCGCCAGGAGTTTATCGCCTTTGCCCGCCAGCTTGGCCTAGGGCGGCCGCGGGTGAAGTTTCTGCCCCTTCTGCGCATCGGCCGCGAGCCGCGCCGCAGCCACCCCTACGCCGCCGACGCGCACATCGAAGGGCCGCTGGAAGAGTCGCTGCGGGCGACGCTGCAGTGCAGCTCGGGGCGGCTGGCGACCCAGGACCACGTGCTCACCTGCCCGCTGCTGCTCGACGCCCCCGAGGCGCGGCTCGGCACCACCCTGACCGCGGCGGCGCAGCCAATCCGCCTGCGCTGGTCGGCCTGCCACACCTGCGTCACCGAGGGTCTGTCATGCCGGACCTGAGCCCGCCGGCGGCGCTGCGCCAGGCGGTGCTCGGCGGCGTCTATAATAACTACCTCGCCCTCAGCGCGGTGCTCGACGATGCCGAGCGCTGCGGAGCGAGCGCGGCCTACTGCCTGGGCGATCTGGGCGGCTTCGGGCCGCACCCCGACCGCGTGTTCCCCATCCTGCTCGACCGCGGCGTGGTGGTGCTGCAGGGCAACTACGATCACTCGATCGGCCACCAGCTGCCCGACTGCGCCTGCGGCTACACCGACCCGCGCGACAACCACTACGCGCGCCTGTCGTACGCCTATACGCAGGCCAAGACGGCGCCGCGCTTTCTGCCCTACCTGCGCGGGCTGCCGCCGGCGCTGCGCTACGACTGGCACGGCCTGCGGGTGCTCATGGCGCACGGCTCGCCGCGGCGGGTCAACGAGTTTCTGTGGGAGTCGCAGTGCTCGGACGCCTTCCTGCGGCGGCTGCTCGACGAGTACCAGGCGGATCTGCTGCTGGTCACCCACTCGGGGATCCCCTGGGTGCGACAGCTGCCGGCGGAGCTTGGCGGCGGCGTGGTCGTCAACGTGGGGGCGATCGGCCGCCCGGCCAACGACGGCCACACCGGCGTCTACTACGCGCTGCTGACGGTGCACCCGGCGGCGGCGCCCGATGGCAAGGGCACCGTGCAGGTCGAGCTGCGGCGCGTCGACTACGATCACGAGCGCCTCATCGCCGACATGCGCGCCGAGAGCCTGCCCGAGGAGTTCATCGAGACCCTGGCCACCGGCTACTGGACGACCTGCCTGGAGATCCTGCCGGCCCGCGAGCGCAGCCGCGGCCGCTACTGAGCACCTGCCGGCTCGCGAGCGCAGCCGCGGCCGCTACTGGGCCCCTTCCGGCCCGCGAGCGCAGCCGCGGCCGCTACTGGGTACAGCGCCGCAATTGCGCGACCACCGCTGCGCTGGGCACTCATTTGCGGGGACGTGTACTCCGCCGCCCAGCCGCCTGCGCAAGCCGAAATCAGCCCCGTTCAGCTCAGCCCGGACCCGGCCGACTGCCGGAACTGCCGCGAGAGCGCGACCACGTCGCGGTAGTGGGCGAGCTCGGCGGCCTGCTGCTCGGCGCTCCAGCCGAGCAGCGGGGCCATGCGCGCCGCCACCTGCTCGGCGCACCCCAGGCCCTGATCGCGCGCCCGCAGCAGCACCGGCAGCCGCCGCGCCAGCACGTCATCGAGCCGCAGCGCCCCGTCCTCCGTGACCGCCAGCTCGACCTCGGCGTACAGGTAGGGCAGCTCGGGGTCGAGCCGCTCGGTGCTGCCCGTCGCGTCACCGCGCCCGCTGCCCTGCTCGACAAGGCGCTGGCCCAGGCGCAGCGCTCGCACGCCATAGTTGTGCGCCCAGTGCATCGCCACCTGGCGATCGAGCCCCGGGATCCCCAGCGCCTGCAGCGCCAGCGCCACGCTCAGCACCGGCTCGACCCCCTTGCGCGCTGGCGACAGCCCCTCGGCTCCCGGCAGCGGCCGCTCGCTGGTCGGGCAGCGCGGCTCGGCCACCCCGAGCTGCTTGTAGGCCTCATCGAGCAGCTGCGCCGCCATCCGCCGGTAGGTCGTAAGCTTGCCGCCGACGATGGTGATAAGCCCCGGCCGGCTCATGATGCGGTGCTCGCGCGAGACGCTGGAGGCGTCAAGCCCCGGGGCGTTGGGCATCACCAGCGGTCGCAGCCCGGCCCAGGTCGCCAGCACATCGGCGGGCACCAGCCCGGCGGTGGGGAAGTAATAGTTGGCCGCGGTCAGCAGGTAGTCGACATCGGCGGCATCGGCGGCGACGCGATCTGGATCCCCCTGGTAGTCGGTGTCGGTGGTCCCGAGGATCGTCCGGCTGGCCTCCGGCCGGTCCGGGTCGCTCCACGGGATGGCGAACATCACCCGCTGATCCTGCGGCGTCTGGATCACCACCGCGTGGCGCACCGGCAGCCGGCTCGCCGCCAGCACCACGTGCGCCCCCTTGGTCGGGCGCAGCACCGGCGCCGGCTGATCGTGCTGCAGCAGGCGCAGCACGTGATCCGACCACGGTCCGGTGGCGTTCACCGTGACCTTGGCGCGCACCGTCGCCCGCTCGCTGGGGTCGGCGGCGGCGCCGGGTCCGGGCAGCCCCTGGACGTGGACGCCGCGGATCGCGCCCTGGTCGGCGCCGCTGCCCTCGATGAAGCCGGTGACCTTGGCGTACGACAGGACCTGCGCCCCGTGGGCGCGGGCGTCCAGGATGTTCTCCAGGGTCAGCCGCGAGTCATCGGTGATGCTGTCGTAGTAGGTCACCCCACCGGTCAGCGCCTCGCGGCGCAGCCCCGGCTCGCGCTGCAGCAGCGCCCGCGTCCGGTAGGCGCGGTGCCGCCCCGGCGCCGAGAACTTGGACAGCGCGTCGTAGAGCGACAGCCCGGCGCCGAGCGCCATCCGCCCCGGATACTGGCCCTTGTACGCCGGCACCAGGAACTGCTGCGGCCGCACCAGGTGCGGGGCCAGCTTGAGCAGGCGGGTGCGCTCGCTCACCGCCTCGAAGACCAGCCCCAGCTCGCCGTGCTGCAGGTAGCGCAGCCCGCCGTGGATGAGCTTGGATGACTTGCTGCTCGTGCCGGCACCGAAGTCGGCCTTGTCCAAAAGCGCGACCGACAGTCCGCGCAGCGCCGCGTCGCGCGCGATGCCAGCCCCGGTGATGCCGCCGCCGATGACCAGGAGGTCGAAGGTCTCTCGGTTCAGGGTCTGCCAGGTCAAGCGGCGCGCTGCGGTGGTCATTGCACGATCCTCCTTATCACAAGTGTACTCGGCCGGGCAGGCCGTCGGGCTCGCCGCGTGCGCTCAGCGCGGCGACGGAGCGGTGGCGGCGCCGGCGTCCTTGCCAGCTTGACTGGCAGCTTGACTGGCGGCTTCACTGCCGATGAGGGAGGCGAGCTTCTGCAGGGCCTTGCCGAGCCGCGGGCCCGGGGTGACAAACTCGCGGTCGGCCAGGATGTAGACCCGCCCATCGCGCACCGCGGGGACGCCGGGCAGGCTGAGCCAGTCGGCGCGGCCGCTCTGCTCGCCGCCGGCTTCGATGTGGACGACGTCGAGGATCACCTCGGGCTGGCGCTCCTCGATCGACTCGACGGCGACCTTGGCGTAGCGGAGCTTCAGGTCGGCGTAGATGTTGACGCCGCCCGCCAGGCGCACCAGCTCGTCGAGGTAGGTGCCCGGTCCGGCGACCACCAGGCCGCGCAGCCCGCCGAGCTGGCGATCGACCACGAACAGCACCTTGCGCGGCGGCCGCGCCCCGCGAGCGGCGACCTGCTGGCGCACCTGCGCAAGCTCCCCGTCCAGCTGTCCGAGCAGCGCCGCCGCCGCCAGGTCCGCCGCGAGCGCCGCCCCGACCTGGGTGATCGCCTCCCGCACCTGGGCCAGATCGTTCATCGCGATCGCCAACACCGTGGCCCCGTCGCCGGCCGCCTGCAGCGCCGCCGCCACGTCTTTCTGCACCCCATCGACGAGCACAAGGTCGGGACGCAGGGCCAGGATCTTTTCCACGCTCGGCTGCAGGAACGTCCCGACCCGCGGCCGCGTCCGCGCCTCCGGCGGGTAGTCGCAGTAATCGGACACGCCCACCACCCGCTCGCCAGCACCGAGGGAAAAGACGATCTCGGTGAGCGAGGGAGTCAGCGAGACGATCCGCCGGGCGGGCCGGGCAAGCGCGGGCCGGGCCGCGGCGGGCTGTAAGTTCCCTCCTTTAATAGATGAGTCTGCTTGCCTGCGACACCCTCCCCCAGCGAGTGCCAGCAGCGTCGCAAAAAACCACAAAATCAGCGCAAGAGAAGGCGGGTGGCGAGCGGCCATGCGGCTAGTAATACTCCTTGGGTGGGCGCCGGCAGACAAGTCAGCGAGGGGAAGCCTGGTTCTCGTTGCCATAGCCTGCCCTACATGTTACTTCACCCATCCTTGGGCAAGCGCGGTGCAAGTAGTCGAAATGAAACGCAATTCGCTTACACCACCCGCCTCCAAGCCGTCCACCCAAGGGATTGATTTTCGCAAGTAATTTCCGAGCGTTGCGTTCCGGTGGACGCGCAGCGCTGGGGCGTTTGACCTGTTGACCTGTGGAGAGCCGCTTGATGGGCGGGGTATCTCCCCACTCGGGGTGGGCGACCTGCACGCAATGGGGAAGTAATGGGGTTTTGCAATGCATGAGCGTCACGAAGCCATCGATAAATCAGCCAGCCAGTCAGCCGCGACCGTTATGATGAATGGACAGGGCACGCGGGGGTATGAAAGCAAGTCTGTGAGCAAACCCAAGCCGTCACCTACCAGCGCCACCGCGCCGGTGAGCGCCCGCAAGAAGGGGCCCGCCGCCGCCGGCGTGACCGCTGCCAAGACCAAGGCCGGCAAGAGCGCCGCCGCCGAGCCGGCCAAGACGCGCGGCCTGTCCCTGACCCGCATGTTCACCCGCGAGGGCCGCGACCCCTTTGACGAGGTGAAGTGGGAGCTGCGCACCGCGTCGATCACTGGCGACGGCGGCAAGGTCTTCTTCGAGCAGAAGGACGTCGAGGTGCCGGCCGGCTGGTCGCAGCTGGCGACCAACGTCGTGGTGCAGAAGTACTTCCGCGGTGCCCTGGGCACGCCGACCCGCGAGCGCTCGGTGCGGCAGCTGGTCGGCCGCGTCTCCACGACCATCACCAAGTGGGGCGAGAAGGCCGGCTACTTCAAGACTCCCGCCGACGCCCGCATCTTTCACGACGAGCTGACGCACCTCCTGGTCGAGCAGAAGATGGCCTTCAACTCGCCGGTGTGGTTCAACGTCGGCGTCGAGGCCGAGCCGCAGTGCTCGGCGTGCTTTATCAACTCGGTCAGCGACACCATGGACAGCATCCTCTCGCTGGCCAAGACCGAGGGCATGCTGTTCAAGTTCGGCTCGGGCACCGGCACCAACTTCTCGACCATCCGCAGCTCGCGCGAGGCGCTGCAGGGCGGCGGCGGCGCCTCGGGGCCGGTGTCGTTCATGAAGGGCTTTGACGCCTTCGCCGGAGTCATCAAGTCGGGCGGCAAGACCCGCCGCGCCGCCAAGATGGTCGTGCTCAACATCGACCACCCCGACATCGTCGAGTACATAAGCTGCAAGGCCACCGAGGAGCGCAAGGCCTGGGCCCTCATCGACGCCGGCTACGACGGCAGCTTCAACGGCGAGGCCTATAACTCGATCTTCTTCCAGAACAGCAACAACTCCGTGCGCGTCACCGACTCGTTCATGGAGGCGGTGGTGCACGACCGGCAGTGGCAGACCAAGGCCGTGACCAACGGCGCCACCGTCGATACCTACAAGGCGCGCGAGCTGTGGACGCAGATCGCCGAGGCGGCCCACCAGTGCGGCGACCCCGGCCTGCAGTTTGACACCACGGTCAACAGCTGGCACACCTGCCCCGAGACCGATCGCATAAACGCCAGCAACCCCTGTTCCGAGTACATGTTCCTCGACGACAGCGCTTGCAACCTGGCCAGCCTCAACCTGCGCAAGTTCCAGTTCCCGATCGGCCACAAGAACGCCGGCGACTTCGACATCCAGGCTTTCGAGCGCGCCGTCGATCTGACCACCCTGGCGCAGGAGATCATCGTCGACAGCGCCCGCTACCCGACCGAGCGCATCGGCCAGAACAGCCACGACTTCCGGCCGCTCGGCCTTGGCTACGCCAACCTCGGGGCGCTGCTGATGTCGCGCGGGCTGCCCTATGACTCCGACGCCGGGCGGGCCTACGCCGGGGCGATCACGGCGCTCATGGGCGGCCGCTCGTACCGGATGAGCGCCGAGATCTCGCGCGAGGTCACCGGCCCGTTTGCCGGCTACGAGAAGAACCGCAAGCCGTTCCTCGGCGTCATGCAGAAGCACCGCCGCCACGTCGACTACATCGACTCGGCGCTGTGCCCCTACGATCTGCTCGCCGCCGCCCGCCGCTCGTGGGACGAGGCGATCGAGATCGGCAGCCAGCACGGCTTCCGCAACGCCCAGGCGACGGTGCTCGCCCCCACCGGCACCATCGGCTTCATGATGGACTGCGACACCACCGGCATCGAGCCCGACATCGCCCTGGTCAAGTACAAGCGCCTGGTCGGCGGCGGCATGCTCAAGATCACCAACAACAGCGTCGCCGAGGCGCTGTCGCGGCTTGGCTACGACGAGGCGGCGCAGCGCTCGATCGTCAGCTACATCAGCGACAACGACACCATCGAAGGCGCCCCCGAGCTGCGGCCCGAGCACCTGCCGGTCTTCGACTGCGCCTTCCGCGCCCAGAGCGGCACCCGCTCGATCCAGCCCATGGGGCACATCAAGATGATGGCGGCGGCGCAGCCGTTCCTCTCGGGCGCGATCAGCAAGACCGTCAACCTGCCGAGCGACTGCAGCGTGCAGGACATCGCCGACGCCTATATGCAGGCCTGGCGCCTGGGCCTCAAGGCGATCGCGGTCTACCGCGACGGCTGCAAGCGCAGCCAGCCGCTGTCGACCAGCAAGCGCGAGACGGCCAACGACAAGGCCGGCTCGGCCGCCTCGGCCCTGGGCGCCCTGCTCGATCGCCTGCCCGAGGCGGCGCGCGCCCAGCTGCAGGGCAACTACAGCCTGTCGATCGAGGACTTCCTGCAGCACGTCGCCGCCCTGGCCAACCCCAAGGGTCCGCCGGTCGCCGTGCGCCGCAAGCTCCCCGACGAGCGGCGCTCGCTGACCCACAAGTTCCAGATCGCCGGCCACGACGGCTACATCCACGTCGGCATGTACGAGGACGGCTCGCCCGGCGAGATCTTCGTGCGCATGGCCAAGGAGGGCTCGACCATCTCGGGCCTGATGGACTCGTTCGCCACCGCGGTGTCCCTCGCCCTGCAGCACGGCGTGCCGCTCAAGCTCCTGGTCGACAAGTTCAGCCGCACGCGCTTTGAGCCGTCGGGCTGGACGGGCAACGCCGAGATCCCGCGCGCCTCGTCGATCATGGACTACCTGTTCCGCTGGCTGGAGGCCAAGTTCCTGCCCGAGCAGCGCGAGGGCGAGCAGCTGGAGATGGAGCTGCCGGTGCCGCCGGTCACGACGGCGCCGCCCACCGCCACCGGCCACGACACGGTGCTCACCCCGCCCGGTCCGAGCCCGCTGCCCAGCCTGGCGGCGATCAACCCGCCGCTCACCGGTCTGTTCGGCAGCAACGGTCACAGCAAGACCACCTGGCGGGCCGAGAGCGACGCCCCCACCTGCCACGAGTGCGGCACGATCATGGTCCGCTCGGGCGCCTGCCACAAGTGCCTCAACTGCGGCGCCACCAGCGGCTGCAGCTAGCCCCACCCGGCTGAGCGCCCCGCGCGCTCAGCCGTTTCCCAACCCCGCCCGCTTCCTCCTTCTTCCTTCCACGCGCAGCCTCAGGCCGCTTAGCGGCGGTTGCTGGCTTGTGTCGGCTTTTGAGTAGCTAGCCAGATCACAATCTGCTTCCGAATTGTTTACGTCGGTCTCGCGGTTGACCTGCACCTGGCACGCCCCGAGAGCCGCAGTTCCGCTCTGGCTACCGCCGCGCGGCCCTCTCGAGCTGCCCTTGTTTTCACCAAAATCCCGTCTCCAGCTTGCAGCCGGGGCCGCGCGCCGGTTGGGCGTCCGGCTACCCAATCGCCTTCCCTCCTCGGTGCAAACAAAGAGCTTCCTATTAGTCGAATTGGCCGTATAAAATTCGTGGTCTCGAAAACTCTATTCACCGATCGTGAAGGGACCCCCCGGCCCAGCGCGCCTAGCCCGCTCCCCGGCCTCCCTTTGCGCGGCGCAGGGAGACCCGATGGCCAAGGCACTGGTATTCCGACACGGCAGCGCCGACCTGTCGTTCAACCTCGACAAGGTCGACCGCAAGAAGCTCTACGGTCAGGTCGACACCGAGGTCGTCGATGACAAGGGCCGCCCGTGCCAGCTGGCGATCCTCGGCGGCGACGGCCGGACGCTGGTCGGCCGCGGCGGCAGCGCCCTTTTGATGCTCGATCCCGAGGGCGGCTACTGCGAGCGCGCCGCCCTCACCCCGGTTGGCCTGGACGGTGCGCCGCTTTCCAAGGCGCCCTCCAGCTTCGCCGCTCCGGTGCCCCTTGACCGCCGCGCCAGCATCGACGAGTACCTGTCGCACAACGTCAAGGCGGTCTATGCCCTGCAGGCCCCGATGGGCGCCGAGGACCTGTTGCGCGAGCTGCGCGGCGGCGCCATCTACACCTTCCCCTTCAGCTACCGCGGCGGCCTTGACCCCGATGCCGGGTTCCTGCTCGCCAGCGCCGATGGGGCGCCGTTTCTCGCCGTCGGCAAAAAGACCCGCCTTGCGTTCGTCGCCCTGCCCGAGGTCGTCGACCCCGACGCCGAGGCCGACCCCGATGAGGAAGCCGAGGACGACGACAGCATGGACTTCGGGATGATGTAAGGAGGCGCGGACACCATGGGCAGCATCAACCTGACAAGCAGCAAGAACCGCGACGCGGTCGTCTATACAAAGAGTGTCTCGAGCAGCCTGCGCGTCCGCTGGCTCGACGCCAAGGGCCGCCCCGCCGGCAACGTCCGGGTGGTGCGCGCCACGCTCGATCGCGACCTCGACGCGCTGCTGGCGGCGCGCGGCGGCGATCTGGCGGCGGTGGGCGAGGCCCTCATCCACGGCGACCCCGAGGTCGACTGCGAGCGGGTCGGCGGCTACCTGCGCGACACCTCGCGGGTCTACGTCAGCCCCGACCAGAAGATCGTCCACGCCGTGGCCGAGTGGGACGTCGTGAAAAACCCCGACGGCAGCATCAAGGACCGGCGGCCGCACAAGCCGACCCAGGCCAACGTCGCCACCGAGACCCCGCTGCGCTGGTCGGGCAAGCTGCTGAAGAAGTCCGAGGTGTGGAACAAGTTCGTCTTCGCCGCCAAGCTGCAGATCGTCCACATAAACGGCCTGACCTACGACTTCCTCTACGAGATCGCCCGCGAGCTGGAGCTCAAAGAGAGCATGCTGCTCGTCGGCGCCGGCCCCAAGAGCAACCTCCCGCTGGTGTTCCACCGCGGCGGCACCCCCTACCGTGGCTTCCTCGAGGGGCGCACCCAGGGCGAGTCCTACTGTCTCATCCTCCACCTGTCCAACCTGGAGCTGCGGGCCCCCGCAGCCGCGGAGAAGGCGTAACCATGGCGCAGCTAATCGACCCGGCCCGGGTAGAGCACAAGCTCGGCCGCTACGGCGTGGCGGCGGCCAAAGACCTCACCGATCCGACGCTGTGGCAGCGCACGCAGGAGTACCGGCGGCTGGTTGCGGCGCGCCTTGTGCCGCTCGATAAGCGCGACCTGGCAGGCCGGCTGCCGGCCGGTGAGTATCACCTGTCGCGCAAGGTCGACGGCGAGTTTGCCGTGCTCGTCTTTTCTGGCGGAGAAGCGCTGCTGGTCAACCCGGGCGGCACGGTGCGCCTGGGGCTGCCGCTGCTCGCCGAGGCGCAGCAGCAGCTCGGCCGCGCCGGGGTGAACAGCGCGCTCATCGCCGGCGAGCTGTATTACCGCCACCCGAGCGGCGCCCGGCCGCGGGTCCACGATGTCAGCCGCGCCGCCCGCCAGCCGGCGGGACAGCCCGAGCTGGACAGCCTGTGCTTTGCCGCCTTCGATCTGATCGACCTCGATGGCCAGCCGGCGCCGAGCCGCCACGCCGAGACCTACGCCCGCCTGCAGAAGCTGCTCGGCGGCGGCCAGCGCGTCCACCCGGTCGAGGCGGCGCAGGTCAAGACGGCGGCCGAGATCGAGCAGTACTTCCAAAGCTGGGTGGAGCAGCAGGGCGGCGAGGGGCTGGTGCTGCGCAGCGACAGCGCCGGCGGCTTCAAGCTCAAGCCGCGCCACACGCTGGACGTCGCGGTGGTCGGCTTTACCGAGGGCACCGACGAGCGCAAGGGGCTGCTGCACGACCTCCTGGTGGCGGTGATGCGCAAGGACGGGGGCCTGCACCTGCTCGGGCGGGTCGGCGGCGGCTTCTCCGACGAAGAGCGGCGGAGCCTGCTCGGCGAGCTCAGAGAGCTCTGCACCGCCAGCGACTACAGCGAGTCGAGCCCCGACCACGTCGCCTACCAGATGGTCCGCCCGCAGTGGGTCATCGAGGTGAGCTGCCTCGACCTGATCGCCCAGACCGGGCGCGGCGGCGGCATCGACAAGATGGTGCTGCAGTGGGACGCTGCAGCGCAGCGCTACACGCCGCTGCGCCGGCTGCCGCTGGCCAGCCTGATCTCGCCGGTGTTCATCCGCCGGCGCGACGACAAGGAGGTCAACGTCAGCGACGTACGGGCCAAGCAGCTGGCCGAGCTGGTCGAGATCGAGGGCCTGGACAAGGACGCCCGCCAGCTGACGCTGCCGGCGAGCCAGCTGTTGCGCCGCGAGGTCTACACCAAGGCGAGCCGCGGCCAGACCCTGGTGCGCAAGCTGCTTATGTGGAAGACCAACAAAGAGGGCGAGGGCGACTTTCCCGCCTACGTGCTCCACTTCACCGACTTCAGCGCGGGGCGCAAGACGCCGCTAGAGCGCGAGGTGCGAGTCTCCAGCAGCCGCGCGCAGATCGAGTCGCTGTGGGACGAGCTGTTCAAAGAGAACATCGTCAAGGGGTGGAGCCGCGTCTGAAGGCGACTCTCGGGCGGCGCTCGGGTCGGTCGGCGGAACGGGTTGTTCGGGCTTCGCCGGAGTGGGG
>JBGANQ010000050.1:0-68261 GCA_044222245.1 Polyangia bacterium
GCCCCGCCCTTCGACACTTCGTAGACCCCATCTACCTTCTATAGAACGACTCGCCCTGCCCGCCGCCCAAGCGCCGTTTCCCGAGGAGCTGCGCGGCTTTGCCCCTGGCCCGGCCGATGCATAGGACGGCGCGCAAGAGAGGAGCATTGCAGATGAGTGTCCTACAGCCAATCAAACGTCTCTTCCGTCGCCTTGGTTATCTCCTTCTGGCCACCCCGTGGGCGGTGGTGCTGGGTCTTATCGAGATCCTGCGCAGCGAGCGGGGGCGCCGCCTGCTGGCCAGCCTGAGCCTGGTCGGCCTGCTGTTCGCCCTGGGCCTGGCCCACCCGGTGCGCAGCATCGCCCCCGGCGAGGTCGGCGTGCGCTGGAACCGCATCACCGGCAGCATGACCGAGGTGCGCGAGGGCTGGACGCTGCTCTTGCCCGGCCTGCACGAGCTGCACCGCTACTCGCTGCGCGATCAGGTCTATCGCCCCGCCCGCAGCAGCCGCGCCGCCGGCGAGGCGCCCTATCAGTCGGTCGAGGGCCTGTCGCTGGGCGTCGAGGTCGCGGTGCGCTACGCGCTGGACGCGGCGCACATTCCGGCGGTGGCGCGCAAGCTGCCGACCGATGTCGGGGCGCAGCTGGTGGAACCGGTGGTCGATGGGGTGCTGCATCGGACGTTCGCCAAGCACACCGTGCGCGAGATCTTCTCCAGCCAGCGCGGCGAGATTCAGAAGGCGCTCGCCGAGGAGCTGGGGGCGCTGCTGCTGCCCGACGGGGTGCTGATCAAGGCGGTGTTCCTGGGCAACGTCGACCTGCCCAAAGAGTACAAAAACGGCCTGGAAGCGCTGCTCGCTGAGGAGCTGCACACCGAGAAGATGCGCTACACGCTGGAGCTCAAGGAGAAGAAGGTCAAGGAGTCCGAGCTTGACGGCGAGGCGCAGAAGGTCCAGCGCGAGAAGGCCGCCGAGGCGGCGGGCCGCGAGGAGATCATCGCCGCCAAGGCCAAGGCCGAGGCGATGCAGCACATCCTCCCGTTCAAGGAGCGCGAGATCGAGCAGAAGCGCCTGGAGGCCGAGGCGCAGAAGGTGCAGCGGCTCAAGCAGGCCGAGGGTGAGGCCGACGCGCGGCGCATCGAGTCGAGCGGCGAGGCGGATGCGCGGCGCAAGCTGGCCGAGTCGGACGCCTACCGCACCGAAGTGCTGGGCAAGGCGAGCAGCGAGCAGCTGGCGCGCGAGTCGGCGCTCATCGCCAAAAACCCGCTGCTCATCCAAAAGACGCTGGCCGACAAGCTGTCCGACAAGATCCAGGTGATCATCGCCCCGCCCACTGCCGGCGGCTTCTTCGCCGGCTCGCTGCTCGGCCAGGCCAAGGCGGAGGCGCCCAAGCAGGCCAAGGCGGAGGAGGAATAGTCATGCTGCCGCTGCTGCTGCTGGTGGCGATCGTTGTCGAGGATCAGACCGCCCTGCGCGCCGCGCCGCAGGAGAACACGCCGCGCCAGGTGATGCTGTGGCGCGGCGACTGGCTGGAGGTGCGCGGCGAGCGCGCCGGCTACCTGCAGGTCTACGACCACCGGCGCGAGCGCCCCGGCTACGTGCGCTCCGCCCAGGTGCGCACCTACCCGGCGCAAGAGGCGAGCGCCCCGGCGCTGCACGCGGTCATCGACTTTTTGCGCGAGACCCCGGGCGCCGAGTCGCTGGGCATCGGCTACACCGCGCTCTACCTGCGCGCGGCGCCGGCGGCTGCGGTGGGCAGCGAGGTGTTCGACGCGCTCGGCGGCTTCGCCGACCGGCTGGGGCGGCGGGCCTCGGCGCGCCGCGTCGGCAGCGGCCGGGATGATGCGGCGCTGGCCGCCCACCTCGAGGTCGCGCAGAGCTACGGGGTCAGCTACCTAAGCCGTGAGCAGGGCAAGCAGGTCCAGGTCTGCTACGACGGCGAGGCCTTCCGCCGCGTCCTGGCGCTGCCCGGCGCGGCGACCGCCAAGGCGCGGGCGGCGCTGGCCTTGACGCAGCCCGCGTGTATAGATCCCGCGCTCGGCCCGAGCGACCGCCAGCTGGTGGATGAGTGGTCCCTCTCTGTGCTGCAGCAGGTCGAGCCGGCCGGGCTGCCGGCCTCGCTGGCCAACCGCCTCCGGCTGCGCCGCGCCAGCACGCTCGGTCAGCTGGTCTTTCAGTATGCCCGCAAGGGAGATCCCGCCCGCGCCGCGGCGACCAGCGAGCTGGCGGTGCGCGAGCTGGCCCTGGTCAATCGGTCCGAGCTCTACGAGGAGGACGCCGGCTGGTATGAGGCGGTGGCGGTGCGCGTCGGTGCCTCGCGCTGGGCGGCCGAGCCCCCGCGCCCCGCGCGCGGCGGTAAGCCGGAGCTGGCGCTGGAGACCCACCCCGGTCAGCCGGGAGAGACCTGTGTGGCGGTGGTGGCTCCCGGTGCGCGACCGGAGGACAAGAAGGTCCTTTTCAGCAAGTGCACCTACGGCCTGGTCTGGCCGCAGTCGCTGCGCATCGCCCCGCGCGGTCAGGCCATGGTCCTTTCGGTGCAGCCGCTGCCGAGCTGGAACGAGCTGTGGGTCTTCCACCCCGAGACCCCGGCAGATGGCAAGGAGCCCGCCGGCTGGCGTCTGGATACCCTGTCGCCCGCGGCGGCCGAGCCGCAGCTTGGCAACATCGAGCTGGCCGGCTTCTCTCCCGACGGAACCCGGCTCCTTCTGGCCCGCGAGGCGGAGGTGGCGGGCGCCATCAAGCGCGAGTTCCAGGTCCTCCGGCTCGCTACTTTACAGATCGAGTCCCAGGCCCGCAGCGCTGAGCGCCTGGCGGCATTCCGCAGCTGGCAGTCCGCCGACTGGCAGAGCCGCACTCTCGCCCTACACTAGATACTATTTCGGCACGCAGGCGCCGCGCTCACTCCATAGGCGGCAGCGCGACGCCGGGTCAGGTCGACAGCGGCGCCGGACCGAAAACGGCAGGGAAATACTCCTGATTGACCTCGCCCAGGCGCAGAGCCGGATCTAATATCAACTCTGCTAATCACCCCCGGAGGAGCTTCATGAGTGTCATGCCCCATGTTGAACCGGAGTGTCTGAAAAAGGAAGGAGCCGAGCCGGCAGTCGAGCTGGACATCGAAGCGCACACCCGCGACCTGGGCGGTGGCTTCACCGTCCGCCGCCTGCTGCCGTCCCCGGTCCGCCGCATGGTCGGTCCGTTCATCTTCGTCGATCACATGGGTCCTGTACACCTGGCGCCCCGCCTTGGACTTGATGTCCGACCCCACCCGCACATCAACCTGGCCACAGTGACATACCTGTTCGAAGGGGACATCCTCCACCGCGACAGCCTGGGCACCGAGCAGCTTATCCGCCCGGGTGCCGTCAACTGGATGACTGCGGGGCGCGGCATCGTCCACTCCGAGCGCTCGCCCGCCGCGGCGCGCCAGGCGGGACCGAGCCTGCACGGGATGCAGATGTGGGTGGCGCTGCCCACCGAGCACGAAGAGGTCGAGCCATCCTTTGCCCACCACCCCGCCGACACCATCCCCGCGGTCGAGCTGCCCGGGGCGCGGCTGCGCATCGTCGCCGGCGCCGCCTACGGAACAGCCTCCCCAGTAAAGACGCTATCCCCGCTGTTCTATGTCGAAGCGCAGCTCGATGCGGACGCCGAGCTGCCGCTTCCCGAGGAATATCTGGGACGTGCCGCCTATGTAGTACAGGGAGTACTGTCCTGCGCTGGCAAGACGTACGGGGAAGGCTCGATGATCGTCTTTCGCGCCGGGACCCCGGCGTCGATCACTGCGCGCGCGGCCTCGCGGGTGATGCTGCTCGGCGGCGCTCCTCTGGATGGGGAGCGCTATGTCTACTGGAACTTCGTCTCCAGCTCGCAGGATCGCATCGAGCGCGCCAAGGACGACTGGCGCAAGCGCCGCTTCCCCAGCGTCCCCCGCGACGACGCCGAGTTCATTCCGCTGCCGAGCCCGTAGGCAGCCCCCGGGTCCGCTATACTCTCTGCGCATGCGGTCCCTGCTCACCACCCATGACTTCGAACAGAAGGCGCGCGGCAGCCTGACTCAGCTCGCTGCCGACTACTTCCGCGCCGGTGCGGACGGCGAGCGGACGCTGCAGCGCAACTGCGCGGCGTTTGCCGACTATGAGATCTGGCCGCGGATCCTGCGCGACGTCTCGCAGCTCGATCTGCGCCTGGAGCTGCTCGGGCTGCAGCTGCCCATGCCCATCCTCATCGCGCCCACCGCGTACCAGCGGCTCGCCCACCCTGAAGGCGAGCGGGCGATGGCGCGCGGGGCGGCGGCGGCCGGGGCGCTGATGGTGGTCTCGACCCTGGCCACCACGACCCTGGAGCAGGTGGCGGCGGCGGCGCCGGGGCCCAAGTGGTTCCAGCTTTATATCCACCGCGACCGCGAGCTCACCCGCTCGCTGGTCGAGCGGGCGCAGGCGGCGGGCTACGCGGCGCTGGTGCTGACGGTCGACACGCCGCTGCTCGGACGCCGGCTGGCCGATGAGCGCAACGGGTTCGCGCTGCCGCCCGGCCTCACCATGGCCAACCTCGCCGAGGCCCCCACCGCGCCGCTGTCAGGCTCGGCGCTGGCCAGCTACTGCGCGGCGCGCCATGACGCCTCGGTCACCTGGACGGACGTAGACTGGCTGCGCTCGATCACCCGGCTGCCGATCCTGCTCAAGGGAGTGCTGCGCGGCGATGACGCGGCGCGGGCGGTCGCGCAGGGGGTCGCCGGCATCATCGTCTCCAACCACGGGGCACGGCAGCTCGATGGCACGCCGGCGACGATCGACGCCCTGGGCGAGGTGTGCACCGCGGTGGCCGGCCGCTGCCCGGTGCTGCTCGACGGTGGGGTGCGCTGGGGTACGGACGTGCTCAAGGCGCTCGGTCGGGGCGCGGCGGCGGTGCTCATCGGCCGCCCGGCGCTGTGGGGGCTGGCGGTGGGGGGCGAAGAAGGCGTGACGCGGGTCCTGAACATCCTGCGTGGGGAGCTGGAGCGGGCGATGGCGCTTGCCGGCTGCGCCACGCTCGCCGCCATCGACGCGGATCTGATCCGCCGTCTGCGCTAAGCCGGTTTGCGGCCGGCGACGGTCCGGGCGCGCTGCCGGCGGACCGCTCGGAGCCCTCGGCTCAGGCGAGGATGGGCACCCCGTGAGTGGCGTCATCGGTCAACAGCTCCAGCGCCGCGCGGTGGGCGCTGCGCAGCCGCCGCGGCGCCTGCCCGGGCAGGGTCAGCGTCAGCTCGCACGCCGCCAGCTTGGAGTTGAGGCAGGTCTTGCTGCCGCCCGGCGGGTTGCCGTAGGTGAGCCCGACAAAGCGCTCGCGCGGGGCGGACAGGTGACACTCGATCGCCGCTTGCGCACTGTGGGTCTGAAATCGCCAGTCGAAGTAAGCGATGGTGGCCTTGGCGCGGGCGGCGTTCCAGATCGAGTTGATGGCATACTCGCGACCGTCCAGGCGCAGCACTACCGTGGTAAGCCAGGGCGTCCACAGCGGCCCGAACCTCAGCTTGGCGGTGGCGCACTCGAGAAAAGCGTCTGGGGCGTCATCAAAGCCCGCCACCTGGCCCCAAGCGTAGCGGTCGGTGTGCTTGGACCCCCAGTTATGATTCTGGCTCCCCGGCCAGTCGGCCAGGTCGTGCGTCACTCCGTTTACCACAAATGAGCCCGAGTAGCGGGCACCGGGCGTCCCCACCAGCGCCTTGGCGCGCGGCAGCGGCGCCGTGTAAAGCGACTCGCGCAGCAGCAGCAGGGGCCGATCGCCCCCGGTGTACTTCAGGTTCCACGCCAGGGTGTTGCCGCTGCCGTTGACGCGGCCGGTGAGCGCGCCGTCCTGCAGCCGCGCGTCCCCCAGGGCAACGTCCAGGCCGCCGCTGGCAAAGCTGCAGAACGACCAGCCGATGGTCTCCTTGGCCACTGCGATCTGGTTCTTTTCGCCGTCAAACCAGATGCCCCACAGCTCGCCCACCGGCGCGCCGCCGCGCGGCCGGAAGATGGTGTAGCGGACCCAGAAGGCCAGCGGCCGCGTCGGATGGTTGGCGCGCTGAAACCAGCTCTCGTAGTGACCGATGGCGGAGTCGAGATCGTGCCGGGGGGCGTTGCAGCGATTGCGGTCCATCTAAAAAATGCTACTGCGAGTTGTCCGATATGTCACCCACCGTGTATGGTGAGCACCCAGGTGGTAGCCCATGTCCATCCCCCCTTCCGTGCCCCCTTCGGTGCCCCCTTCCGTGCCCCTTGCTGATGCTGATGAGCGCCTGGCGACCACGCGCCGCAGCTGGAACCTCGCGACGCGCAACCACAACAGCCACAAAGGCGACCAGGCGGCCTTCCTGCGCGCTGGCGGCGAGCTCCTGTTCCCCGAGGAGCTCGAGCTGCTCGGCGAGCTCGCCGGCAAGCAGCTTGTGCACCTGCAGTGCAACTCCGGCCAGGACACGCTGTGCCTGGCGCGGCGCGGCGCGGTAGCGACCGGCGTCGACCTGTCGGACGAGGCGATCGGCTTTGCCCGTCGGCTGGCGGACGACAGCGGCCTCGGGGCGAAGTTCATCGAGGCCGAGATCATCGACTGGATGCGCACCACCGACCAGCGCTTCGAGCTCGCCTTCGCCAGCTACGGGGTCATCGGCTGGCATGCGGACCCCCTGGCGTGGATGCGCGGGGTAGCCCGCATCCTTGTGCCGGGCGGCAGCCTGGTCTATGTCGAGTTCCACCCGCTCATCTGGACCTACGGCTCGGCGCTCGATATGACCGGCGACGACTACTTCCACCGCGGACCGTACGTGGCGCCGGTTAATGACTACGTGGCGGAGTCCGCCCACGCCCTGGGAGCCACTTCCGGGGAGGTGCTGAGCAACGACATCCCGGCCTATGGCTACCAGCACACCCTGGCCGAGCTCATTCAGGCGTGCGTGGACGCCGGGCTGCAGGTGGAGGTCCTGCGCGAGTATCCGCACAGTAACGGCTTCCGACCGTCCCCGGCGCTGATTGCCGGCCCGGGGCGGCGCTGGCTGTGGCCGCCGGGGCGCCCGCGGCTGCCTCTTATGTTCGGCCTGCGCGCAACCCGCCCCAGGCTGTAGGTCGACAACGTAATCGGCACCCGCGGCCCATGGTGACCGTGGCGCCCGCGGCGCCCGCGGCTGTGGGGCAGGCAGGCGCGCTTTTCCTTGACCGGGCGGCAAGCGGTCGTGATTCAATAGCGCGTGGCAGCTGCGAGCGCCTGGCGTCGCCGGGCAGCAGTGCCAAGCAGCCCAAAAGGAGCCCTCCCATGGCCTCGCCCGCCTTGCTCTTGCCGCCCTTCACCTATGAGACCGCGGTCGCCAAGGTGCGCGCGGCTGAAAATGCCTGGAACTCCCGCGAGCCGGCCCGCGTCGCGCTGGCCTACACCCCCGACTCGCAGTGGCGGAACCGCAGCACCTTCCTCAGCGGCCGCGAGCAGATTACCGAGTTCCTGCAGCTCAAGTGGCAGCGCGAGCTCGACTACCGCCTGGCCAAGGCGATGTGGAGCTTCACCGACAACCGCATCGCGGTGCGCTTCCGCTACGAGTACCATGACGCGGGCGGCCAGTGGTTCCGCGCCTACGGCAACGAGCTTTGGGAGTTCGCCGCCGATGGCCTTATGCGCCGCCGCGAGGCGAGCATCAATGATCTGGCGATCGCCGAGTCCGAGCGCACCTTCCACTGGCCGGCGCCCGGACCGCGACCCCAGGACGATCCCGGCATCGAGTCGATTCGCTGATGGCGCCGCAATCGACCCCGCCCTCCCCCTGGCATGAGGGCGAGCGGCGGCTGCAGCAGCGGCTCGGCGTGGCCGAGGAAATGGAGCGCCGCGGCAGCCGGACGATCCGCGACTTTCTGCCCGAGCAGCACCGGGACTTCTACCGCCAGCTGCCGTTCCTGCTGGTGGGTGCGGTGGACGCCGCGGGCGCGCCCTGGGCCACTTTACTTTACGGCGCGCCGGGCTTTGTCTCTTGTCCTGATGTGCGGACCGTGCACATCGCAGCGCGCCCGGCGGCCGGCGACCCGGCTGGCGCGGCGCTCGCTGCCGGCTCTGCGGTGGGAGTGCTCGGCATCGAGCTTTTCACGCGGCGGCGCAACCGCGTCAACGGCACCGTGACCGCGCTTGACGATGCGGGCCTTACCATGGCCGTAGCCCAGACGTTCGGCAACTGTCCGCAGTACATCCAGACCCGCACTGTCGCCGCCGTCGGCTCGTCCGAGCGGCCGGCCGCCGGCTCGGTCGAGCACCTCCAGGCACTGGACGCGGAAGCCGCCGCCGTCATCGCTGCTGCCGACACCTTCTTTGTCACAAGCTACGTCGACCCCGACGGTGATCCGAGCCGGCGCGCCGTCGATACGTCCCACCGCGGCGGCCGACCGGGCTTTGTCCGCATCGATGGCAACGTCCTCACGATTCCCGATTTCGCCGGCAATCAGCACTTCAATACGCTGGGCAACCTGCTGCTCAACCCGCGCGCAGGCCTGCTACTGGTGGACTTCAGAAGCGGTGATCTGCTGCAGCTGACCGGCACGACCGAGCTGGTCTTCGACGGCGCCGAGCTGGTCTCGTTCCACGGCGCCGAGCGCCTGTGGCGGCTTCACGTCAAGCAGCTCGTCCGCCGCCGTGCGGCGCTGCCGCTGCGCTTCAGCTTTGGTGAGTTCTCGCCAAACTCGCTGATGACCGGGTCGTGGGAGCAGGCCGCCGCCCGCAGGAGCGCCGAGGCGCGCCGCCACCAGTGGCGCCCGTTCCGCGTCGCGCACATCGTCAAGGAGAGCGCCTCGATCACTTCCTTCCATCTGGAGCCCGCCGATGGCGCCGGCTTGCCCCTTTTTCGCGCCGGCCAGCACCTGCCGATTCGCCTGCGGCCCTCTCCTGACGGTCCGGCGATCATCCGCACATATACCTTGTCGGTTGCTCCCGCCGACGGCAGCTTTCGCATTAGCGTCAAGCGCGAGGGAGCTGCCTCGCGGTACCTGCATGATCGGGTGGCGGTCGGAGACCTCATCGAGGCGCGCGCTCCGGCCGGCGAGTTCACCGTCGATGCCGGCGAGGCGCGGCCCCTGGTCCTGTTGTCCGCGGGAGTTGGCATCACGCCCATGCTGGCCATGCTGCGCCACGTCGTGTTCGAAGGGCTGCGCACGCGGCAGCTGCGCCCGACCTGGTTCATCCACGGGGCCCGCACCAAGGCCGACCAGGCCTTCCGCAAGGAGCTGGCGGAGCTAAGCCGGCTCGCCCAAGGAGCCATCCAAGTGGTGCGGGCGCTCAGCCAGCCCGAGGCCGACGCGGTTCAGGGAGTCGACTATGAGCTGCAAGGGCGGATCGACACCGAGCTGCTCAAGACGATTCTGCCGCTGGATGACTACGACTTCTACCTGTGCGGCCCGGCGTCCTTCACCCAGGCACTGTACGACGGGCTGCGCCGCCTGAGGATCCTCGACGACCGGATTCACGCCGAGGCCTTCGGTCCATCGACCCTGGTGCGCCAGGGTGCGCCAGAGCTGGCCGCGGCGCCGCCAGAGCTGGCCGCGGTCGCCACCGATTCAGTCCAGGTGAGGTTTGCGCAGGCGGCCAAGGAGGCCCGATGGACGCATGAAAGCGGTACCCTGCTCGATCTCGCCGAAGCCAGTGGCCTGCTGCCTGAGTTCAGCTGCCGCGGCGGCACCTGCGGCACCTGCCGGGTGCGGGTGCTGGAGGGGCAGGTGACCTACGCGCTGCGGCCGACCGCCCCTACCGATCCAGGCACTGCCCTGGTCTGCTGCGCCGTTCCCGCCCAAGGCACGGGAGGGCGCGTAGTGCTGGATCTCTGATACTGCCCCCGCGGTCACTGCCCCTAGAGTGCCGCCTCTAGCGTCGGCATCATCAGGCGGGCCTTGGACAGCATCATGCCGATATTGACGCTCCGGCGGGACACAAAGACAACCACGTTGTCGGGGTTTTTCTTGCCGCGGAGAAAGACGTGCAGGAGGTTGTCGGAGAAGACGATGATCTCCTGGAAGTAGTGATGCCCCTCATCCTTGAGGCCGCGCGCCTTTTTGAACATGCGCTCGATGGCAACCACGTTGGTGCCTTGGAACAGATCGGCGGTGGCCGCGGCGACCAGATCCAGCACTTCGCGGGGGTGGGAGTCCACCGTCTTTACCGCGAGCAGCATGCCAGTGGTCATGTCCACAAAGCCAGCGGCCACACACTCGGGAACCTCACGATTTGCTTTTGCCAGGGCGTTATCAATTGCCGACATGTATCATTCTCCTTGGGTAGTCGGTCTTCGCCGACTTGGTCGTTGTTGTCGTATGAGCGCCCCCTGCCTGGGGCGCAGCTATCTCACAGCGGCGACTTAGGTGTCAGGCGCCGCTGCTGCAGCCAGTCATGAAATTCGCACAGGAACCGCTCCTGCCTGTCCGACTGAACCCAGCCGGGCTCGATGTGACGGACCTGAGCAAGTGCGGCGCCAGCCTCGCTGCCTTCCCACACCAGCTGCGCCGCCAGCATGGTGCCAGTACGGCCGAGCCCCGCCTTGCAGTGGAAGCCTACGCACAGACCCTGCGCAAGTAGGGTCGCGACCTGCTGCATCAGCTCTGCCGCCGGCGCCAAGGCCGGAGCTTCCATGTCGATGATCGGAAAGAACAGACCCTGCAGATCGTGCTCGCGCAGCGCCGCCGGTGAGATCGGCTCGCTGGTCAAGGTGACCAGATGGGTGACGCCAGCAGCGCGGATGAGACTTAGATCGTAGTCGAGGTCATGGGTCAGTCCGGGGGCCGGCATGCCGGCCAGCGCACCCGGGCGCAGCCAGTGGAAGCCCCGCGGACCGGAGCCGCGAAATTTGCGTGTGCTCGGGTCTACGGCGGCCACGACCTCGCTGCTCGGCTCCGGTTGGAGCGGCGGTTCCGGCGCGGGGGACGGCGCCGGCGCGGGGGACGGCGCCGCGGCAGGCTCCACCGCGGCAGGCGGCACCGGGGGGCTGCCGAGCACGCGACCATCGACGAGCCACGCCACCTGCACCGGCACCGACCAGTCGGCCTGCCGCAGCGGCCCTTCCTCCTGCACGATCAGCAGCAGCGCGCGCTGCGCCGCCTGCTGCTGCAGCAACCGAAGCACTCGCGGCAGCTCGTCCGGGCCCACGCCCGCCAGCGGCTCATCGAGAACGAGCAGCGCCGGCGCAGCGGCGACACTGCCGAGGATCTCCAAGACCCGCCGCTCATGCGGCTCCAGGTCGCACACCTGTACCACCAGCCGCGCGCCGAGCTCGGGAAAGCCGGCCTGCGTCACACTGGCCAGCGCCTGCGCCGCTCGCTCTGCGCTGCCCAGGCTGCCGCGCCCCGGGAGCTGGCGGGTCAGGTACTCGGCGGCCGGCAGCACCGCCAGCCGCGCATCGAGCAGCGGCGTGGCCGGACCATAGTCATCCGTCATCGCTCGCCCGAGATAGCTCGCCTCGCCGAGCAGCTTCAAAGCAGCAGGCCGCGGACCGCACAGGGCGCGCAGCAGCAGCCGCTTGTCCGTGGCGGAAGAAGTGATCAGGAGGTGCACGCCGCGGGTCGCGATATCCAGGTCAAGCTCCGCCAGCAGCACCCGTCCGCCCAGCTGCAAGCCAAAGCCGCGCAGCCGCAGCGCCAGCGCGCCCGGCGGCAGTTCCCTTTCAGCAAGCGCAGTCGCGGGCCTCGCGGGCGCTGGCGTCCGCACGACCGGCGGCGAGCTCGGGACCGGCGTCACCGCCCGCGCCGGAGCCACGGCCGGGACGACGCTCACCGGCTCCGGCCCAGGCGCCGGCACCACGGTCTCCAGCTGCTCATCCCTGGCGTCCGGAGAGGGAACAGCGCAGCCGCCGGTGCGGATGAAGGTCCGCGCCACTTCGCTGCTCGGCTGCGCGAAGAACTCAGCCGCCGGCCGGTACTCTTGCACGCAGCCGCCGGCGAGCAGGATCAGGTAGTCGCTGTAGTCCCGCGCCTGCTGCTGGTGATGGGTGATCAGCAGCACGGCGCGGCGCTCTCGCTCTGCATACAGTGCCGCCAGGACGGGCGCCGCATCGGCCTCGTCAAGCCCGGCGGTCGGCTCATCGGCGCATAACAGCGGCGGATCAGTGAGGATCTCGCGGGCGATTGCCAGCCGTCTCCACTGCGACTCGGACAGGCGCAGCTCGCCATGGCCAAGGGTTGCTTCCAGGTGCCGGCCAAGCTCGGTCAGCCCGACGCGCCGGAGCTGCTCTAAGAGCTGCTCGGCCAGCGGCTCGGGGAGCGGCGACTCGGCCACTGCCTCTCCGAGCTCGCCGAGCAGATAGTCGCGCAGTCGCACCGCAGGCCGCGCGAGCCGCTGCGCGATCACCGCCGGACGGGCCGCCGTGCCCAGGACCGCGCCCTGATAGCGCACCTCGCCCTCCAAGCTCCATCCCGAGCCGGCGCGGTTCCGACCGCTGAGGATGCCGAGCAGCGAAGACTTTCCGCTGCCCCCAGGGCCCATCAAAGTGTAGATCCCGCGGGCACCTAGCTGCAGGCTGAGCTGCTTGAGGACCGTGCGACCCTCGATGCGCGCTGTCAGCTCGCGAACCTCTAGTAGGGGGCTGGCAAACACGCAGGGCCCCGGTGACGTAGGCGCCGGCCTCACCGCGGCCGCCTGTACCGCCGCGGGCGGAGCCACTACAGCGGCCGGAGCCACCCCCACGGCTACGGCCGCTGGTACCGTGGCAGGCGCTGGAGCGACTGCCGGTGGCGCAGGGACTGACGGCACCGCAGACACCGCAGACACCGCAGACACCGCAGGCACCGCAGGCACCGCAGGCACCGCAGGCACCGCAGGCACCGCAGGCACCGCAGACACCGCAGACACTGCGGAAATCGCGGGCACCGCAGGCACCGCAGAGACTACAGGCACCGCAGGCACTGTAGGCACCGCAGGTGCTGCAGAAACCGCAGGCACTGCGGAAACCGCGGGCACCGCAGGCACCGCAGAGATTACAGGCCCTGCAGGCACTGCAGGCCCTGCAGGCACCGCAGGCACCGCAGGCACTGCAGAAACCGCAGGCACTGCGGAAACCGCGGGCACCGCAGGCACCGCAGAGACTACAGGCACTGCAGGCACCGCAGGCACTGCAGGCACCGCAGGCACTACGGGCGCTACAGGCGCGACCGTCGCTACAGACGGTACAGGCGCTGCAAGCACTGCAGGCACTGCCGACACTACCGGTGCTACAGGCACCGCAGGCACCGCCGCCGCTACAGGCACTACGGGTGCTACAGGTGCTACAGGCGCCGCAGCTACCAGCACTTCAGGCAGGGTGGTTGCCGAGGGAGAAGAATACGCTTTGGGCGCTGCCGGCGCCGCGGCTGGTCGCGGGGCGGGTGCCTTGGGCGGTGACGGCGGCGCTGCAGGCACCGGTACCAGATTGGTAAACACGGGGGTAAACGACTCGTCGGCCGCCTGCGGCAGCGCCGCCACGGCCTCCAGCCACGCCGCAGCCTCACTGTCCACCGCAGCGACGTCTGTGAACATGGGCGAGGCAGCCGGCAGAGGGTGCGCCGCCGGAGCCGCCACCGGAGCCACCACCGGAGCCACCACCGGAGCCGCCACCGGAGCCGCCACCGGAGCCGACCCGGGTGTCGGCAGCATGCGCCCCGCCTGCATGGGCAGCGGCGTCGGCGGACGGAACGGGCTGCCGTGCGGCGAGCCGCCCGCCCGGGGGTGCTCGTCGGCCTGAAGCAGCATCTCCAGCGACTTGAGCAGGCGCTCCAGGTGCGACACCTGATACATGAGCAAGGTGAAGTAGTGCTGGGTAGTGACCAGATAGTAGGCGTAGTCACTCGAGCACATGATCGAGGCTGCCAGCGACCGCCGCTCGCCGCCGGGTCGTGGCGCTTGCAGCTTCTTGGCCAGGCGCTGGCCAAGCTGGCCAAACTCCGCGATGATTCCGGTCCGGCGCTCCGCCATGCGCGTAGTCATGATGGGCCACGGCCCAGCCGCCGGGTCGGGCTGCCACTCGAACAGCCAGCGCTCCTGCACGAGCTCGGGCGGAGCCTCATACAAGCGGACCGCGAGATCTGCGTAGCGGATGGTTCCCGAGCACCCGGCGGCCAGCATCAGCTCGACCGGTGAGAACAGCAGGCTCACCGAGCCGCCCTGCTTATCGGCGGCGGTAGCTCGGTCCTCTGTATGTACCTGGGACAGATCGCTCAGCAGCGCGATCCGGCGCAGCGCTCGCGCCGTGACCGCACGCAGCGCCCGGCGGACCGCCAGGGGAATGCTCTGCAGCCGCAGCTTCTCGGTAGCAGTCAGCGGCTCCTGCCGGGCAAACTTGCTCAGCAGCGGCGCGTGGGCACCGGCCTCGCGCATGAAGGCCTCATCCAGATAGGCTGCGCCTTCCACGTACACCCCGAACCTGACCAGACCCCCTTCCAGCGCTACCTGACCAATAATCTGTCGTGCACCAGTGCGAAAGGTGAGCGAGATCGGCTGACGCAAGTTCGCCACTGTTTCGAGTACGCCAAACAGAATCGAAAAGAGGCGAAACTTCTCAACCGAAGACATAGACAAATTACTCGGCGCGCCCGCGTGGGTTGGGCGCGAGCTTAACGAAAGCAACTAGCATGCCGCGCGCCCTGCTGACCGGCGGCCTAGCCCGCTGAACCAGGCTCTGCCTCGAACGCAATATTTGCGGCAGTCTTGGACGCTGCCAGCAATTTTTTCGCGCTTGGGCGATCCCACCAGTGGCTCCCGAGAGGCCATTGCAGAGGTATGAATACTGCTAGATCATACTGCATAGGCGGAGTCCTTTGCCGACTCCGATCGAGCCGGCGAGTACGGGCAAGGGAGAGGTCACAAACGCAATAATTTCCGTCGATAGGAACTCGGTTGGTGATGTTAGGGAAAAGCTTCCATAGTCTGTCCCTCCTATGTGAGTCTCTTGAAAAGGCGGCTATCACCGGACAGCTACAGTCTGTCACCTTCCGCAGCCCAGATCGGCAGCTTGTCGGGAGTCTGATGCTGGATGGCGCCCTGGTCCGCTTCGGCGTACATGTCGAGGGAAGGCCCTACACCGACGCCGCCCTGCTGCACCCGCCCGCCTCGGCGCTACACGGTCCCCTGCTGGCCAAGCTGCTGGCGCGGACCCCGCTGACCGGAGTAGAGCGTCAGCGGCTGCTCGCCGCGCCGCTGCTGGTACGGCGCGCGCAGCGCGATCTGACGGCGCGCGCCCTGCGCAAGCTGGCCGCGCTCTGCGACCCGTCCCAGCTGCGCATCTTTACCGTAGGTCCAAGCCGTCAGGACTCTGCCGGCGCGCTGCACCATGCCTTCCGACCGGTCGAGCTCTTGCTGGCAGCCGGAAGCTCGGGCAATATCCGCTACACTGACCCGGCCGCTCGCTACTATGAGCTGCCGCCCCCACTTGCCGAGGAGCGCTGGCTCTTCGAGTGGCAGACGGGCGAGCCGAGCTGGCCGTGGCCGATCCTCGCTCCCGGGCTGGCCGACCGCACGAGCGAGGCGGTCGCGCAGCTGAGCCAGATCGGCAATCGGCTGGCCGAGTATCTCCACTTCATCCAGTCCCGCAGCGAGCGCAGAGGAGTGTCGGCGGCAATCTTCAGCTCGGAGGAGCACTCATACTATGTAATCAGCACCCGCGTGTACCTGACACTGCTCGTCTACCCCGCGGCACAGCACGACAGTCTGCTCCAGTCCATTCAGAGTCTGGCGGCGCGGAGCAGTCCCTCCCTGCACGGCGAGCGGCCAGAACCTGAAGCTGCGCCCGCCCTGGGCGCTGCAAGCGCAGCGGAGCTGGCACCAGAAATCCGCGCGCCCCACACGCCCCTTTGCAAAAGTGACCTCCAGGGAAGCGATCAGATACTCAAGGTAGAGGCGCTGACTGCGTGGCTGGGTGACCGCCTGATCCTCCGCGAGCTCAACCTCCGGCTGGGCGCGCGCGGCGTCTACGCGCTGCTGGGCGCCACGGGCAGCGGCAAGTCTTCCTTGCTCGGCATCCTCGCCGGTCGCAACCGCTCGGGCTCCGGCTGGATGCTGCGCGGCAAGATTTTCTACCAGGGAATAGGCCTGGGCTCGGCGGCGCGGCCAGCTGTGGTAGGGCCGCAGCTTGGCTGCCCTGACATCAAGCTGCGCGACTACCTGCTGGGCGATGCCAGCCTGGAGCCGGCCGATGCCTACCCGCAGCTCATCGAGCAGCTGGAGCGCGTCGGCCTGCTGGCGCTGGGCGAGCACCTGGACCAGGTGCTGGGTCAGGGCGAGCTGCGCCTGTCGCGAGGTCAGTGGTGGCGGCTGGCGCTCGCCCGCGAGCTGTTGGCTGACCCGCCGCTGTTGTGCCTGGACGAACCCACGGCCGAGCTGGATGCAGAGGAAGCCGCGCTGCTGCTCTTGGTCCTGCGCGGCATCGGGCGCACGCGCACGGTCCTGCTGGCGACCCGCGATGAGCAGCAGGCGCGCGACTGCGGGGACTACCTGATTCGGCTGGTGCGGGGGCATATTGATCAGCACGAGCCCATCTGGCGCGGCGCAGCGCAAGAACCCCCTAACCCCCCGGTTCGCGCCAGCGCGGATCGCAGCTGAGCGCGCGGGCGCCGCGGCGCGGCCAGCCAGCACGCGCCGACCACCTCAACGCCGCATAAGGCTTGCCAAAGTCTGTCTGCCTTGACCTGTCGCTGCTGCGCCAACAAGATGGACCGATGAAGATCGGGGGGACCGCGCGGAGCGCGCCCGGGGCGGGGCATGGTTAGACGACTCCTACTGCTCCTCGCCGGGCTCTGCGCGGTCGCCCTCTTGCTGGGTGCCGCTACCTACCGCTTCTTCCCCGAAAAGGGTCTGGCGGCGGTTACCCGGCTCCTGGCACGCCGCGCCGGCTTGCAGCTGGCGACCGTGACCGTTCAAGGATATCGGATCCCGTACTACCACGGGGGCTCTGGCCCGCCGCTTCTTTTACTGCACGGCTTTGCCGACAGCAAGATGGCGTTTGTCCAGAGCGCGCAGTGGCTCGCTCAGCGCTATACGCTCTACCTCCCCGATCTGCCGGGCTACGGCGACACCGCGCGCGAGCCAAGCCGCAGCTATGGGGTCGAGGCGCAGGTCCAGACCCTGCACGCGTTCGCCGCGTCGCTCGGCCTGGGCGAGCTCGCCGTGGGCGGCAACTCGATGGGCGGGCACATCGCCGCGGCGTTCGCGCTCGCTTATCCCAACTTGGTCACCAAGCTCCTGCTGCTGGACCCGGCGGGCCTGCGCGTCGACGACCCGGTACCTTACCGCGATCAGACCGCGCCCGTGGATACCGAGGCCAAGTATGACCAGTTCATGGCGAAGGTGTTTGTCCATCGACCGTGGGTCCCGGGGCCGCTCAAGCGCAAGTTCGTCAGCCGGGCGATCGGCAACTTCGCCTGGCTCAATCGGATGCTAAAGGACCTGCGCAGCGACCGCTTCTATGTCCTAAACGATCAGCTAAAGAACATCCAGGCCCCCACGCTGATCCTGTGGGGCGACGGCGATGGCATCATCTCGATAAAGCACGCCGCGGTCTGGCAGCAGGGCATCCCGGGAGCGATCCTGGTCCGATTTCAAGACTGCGGTCACGCGCCGCAATACGAGCGCCCGCAGCAGACCGCGCGGGTCATGCTCGCCTTTCTCGAAGGACGCTGTACCCCGACCGGCTGCCCGGCGCACTGACCCCGACGAGCGAGCGCGTCCTGTCCGGCACCGAGCCAAGAACAACCAGGAGTCCCCGTGTCCGAGTACGAGACGATTCCCCCCGGTGAGGAAGCTGCGATAGACGAAATCTTGCGGCTCACGCTCGGCCGCCTGAAGCAGGAAAACCCGCCGGGCAAAAAGCCGGTCAAGCGCGACGCGCACGCCAAGCACCACGGGGTGGTGCGCGCCGAGCTGAAGGTGCGCGACGGCCTGCCGCCCGAGCTGGCGGTGGGGGTGTTCCAAAAGCCGCGGACCTACAAGGCCTATGTCCGCTTCTCCAACTCGGTGGGCGACATCGGCGACGATCACGAGCCGCAGACCCGCGGCATGGCGCTCAAGCTGCTGGGCGTCCCCGGCGACAAGCTGCTGCCCGATGAGCGGACGGCGCAGACCCAGGACTTCGTGCTGCTCACCAACCCCGAGTTCCCGGTCGCGGATGTGTTTGAGTACATCGAGTTCATGAAGGCGGTGTTCTCGGGCAACCCGATCTGGTTCTTCCTCTGCAGCCCCAACCCGCTGCGCTGGCGCCTGCGCGAGTTTCTGATCATCAGCGCGATGCGCAGAAAGAAGGTCAGCAACCCGCTGACGACCCAGTACTATAGCGCCACGCCGTACCTTTTGGGCGACCGCCCGATTCAGTTCTCCCTGCGACCGACCGACGACACTCAAGAGCCGATTCCCGCCTCTCGCGATTACCTGCGCGAAGCGATGGCGCGCACCCTGCAAAAAGGCGAGGCCAGCTTCGAGTTCCTGGTGCGATTCCAGAGCGCGGAGAAAGAGCCGATCGAGGATCCGCGCATCGCCTGGAAGAGCCCGTGGCAGAGCGTGGCGACGCTGCGCATCCCCCGCCAGTCGTTCCTCTCACCAGCGCAGCTGGAGTTCGCCGAGAACCTCTCTTTCACGTCCTGGCACTCCCTGCCCCAGCACCGACCGCTCGGCGGCGTGAACCGCGCCCGCAAGAAGGTCTATCTGGAGATCTCGAACTATCGGCACCGCGAAAACGGTGTTCCCCGCAGCGAGCCGACCGGCGACGAGACCTTTGAGTAGCGGGCCGGCTCGCTCTTTGCGCCGAGGAGAAGCACGATGTCCGCATCGGGGATTAACTTTCACACCAAGCTGCTCAGCGAAGCGATCAAGGCCTACTACGACAGCTGCCCCAAGGTTCCCGTCACCGCCATCGGCCTGGATCCGCCGCCCAAGGGGATTCAGGTCTACCAAGACCCGGTCACCGGGCTTTTGCTCGCCGATGAGGACTATGATGCCCAGGGAATCCCGACCCTTCAGCGCAGCGAGCTGCAGGCGCTGCATCGGGTGGCTCCGCTTACCGATCCGGGCGACCGCTTTGCCAGCCCGGAAGTCGCTGCGGCGGAGCTGCGCGACCAGTTCGGCGAGCGCCTAAGTACGCTGGTCAGCTGGGGCGATCCGACGACCGATGCGGCGCTGGCCCGGTTTGTTGCGCAGGGGCTGGCGGCGCATCGGGTGGAGCGGCGGCAGGAGGACCTGGTCGTGGATCTGGAGCACCTGCTGGACTACGAAGTCCGTCCCGGCTTCGCCCGCTACGGGGCCAAGCTGGTCATGGATCAGCGCTTCCGGCCGCTGCGCATCGAGCGGGGCGGACATAGCTACGCGCCGGGGCACAAGCAGTGGGAGCTGGCCAAGCTGTGGTTCCGCTCGGCGGTCGCCCTGGAGGTCACGGTCCGCGATCACGCGGTGCAGTGCCACCTGATGATCTCCAACGCCGGCGTCATCGCTGCCCGCGGCACGCTGTCGCCCAATCACCCGCTGCGGCGCCTGCTGCTGCCGTTCCAGTTTCGCACGCCGACCATCAACCGCGATGGCCTGCTAACCCTCATCGGCGAGCGCGCCATCTTCCATCGCCTGTTCGCGCTGCAGTGGCCGGCGCTGCAGCGGCTCTACAGCCACAGCGTGAGGGCATACAGTTTCGCTCCGTTTGACGCCGACCTGCGGCGGCGCGGCGTGTTCGGGCTGAGCGGCTACCTGTACGGTGACGATGGGCTTGCGTACTTCGCGCTCCTGCAGCGCTTTGTCGCTGACTACTTCCAGGCGACCTACGAGCGCTGGTCGGCCGATGACCATGCAGAGCTGCGCGACTTCAGCGACCGCCTGCGCGAGCTCTTGCCCGCCGATCTGCCCGACTGCACAAGCGAGGCCGGACTGCGCGAGGTTGTGACCTATCTTATCTTCAACGCCACCGGCTACCATGAGCAGGTCGGCGGCGGCATCGCCGACTATCTCTCCGACCTGCGCTTCGCCGCGCCTGTGGTCTGGGACGCCGACGATTTCACCGCGGCGCTGCCGGCGCGCAACACCCTGTATCAGGGCTTCATGCTCGGCGTGCTGACAAACCTCAGCATGCCGCAGCTCGGCGAGGACATCGGCTGGCTGTTCCGCGATCCGGCGGCCCGCGCCGCGGTAGAGCGCTTCACCGCCAGTGTGCACGCCTTCGATGCCGAGATCGCAAGTCGCAACGCAGCTCGGCAGCAGCCGCTGCTCACCTTCGCGCCGCGCTGCATGGAGCTATCGGTCTCCCTATAGCCGGAGACTAGCGGCAGCCTGCGCCCGGCTGCTCGATCGGGCTACGCCATAAGACTTGGCCGCTGCGCATCCGACATCAGCGGCCCTGCCCTACCGGCAGCCCGCATGTAGGCCAGCCAAACCGCAAAATCAGTCTGGCAAAAAACTCGCCGTTTTTTCTGCGTTTTGGCTCGGGCACTGGGATCTGTCGAAGTTGACGGGATCCACTACCACCTGCAATAATTTGAAGGATGCTGATAGCACCCTACATGGCCTCTTGGCTGCCACCTCCTGGCACTTGATGAGCAAGGAGCCGCAACTGGAGGCCCGGGCCAACGTCCTTATCGTGGACGACAACCCGAACAACCTGCTAGCGCTAGAGGCGATCCTCGCAGAGCTGGACGCCAACCTGGTGCGCGCCGGCTCGGGTACCGAGGCGCTGCGGCGAATCCTCGATCAGGACTTTGCCGCCATTCTGCTCGACATTCAGATGCCCGGAATGGACGGATTTGAGACGGCCACGCTCATCCGCCAGCGCGAGCGCTCGCGCGCCATTCCCATCATCTTTCTGACCGCCTTTCCTAGCAACGACACCCAGGTCTTTCAGGGCTACTCGATCGGAGCGGTGGACTTTCTGTTCAAGCCGATCGTCGCCGCGACCCTCAAGACCAAGGTCTCAGTATTCATTGAGCTTTTCAAAAAGACTGAAGAGATCAAGCGCCAGGAGGCGCTCCTGCGCGAGATCCAGGCGCGCGAGCACGAGCAGAAGCTTGTCGAGGCGCGCCAGCGCTGGCAGGCCGAGCGTCTGCGCGAGAGCAACGAGCGCCTGAAGCTCCTGGCCGACATCGCCAATCGGCTGCTCACCGAGGATCATCCGGAGAAGTTCCTCGGTCCGCTGTACGCCCAGATCGCCGCTCACCTCGGGCTTGAGATCTTCTTTCACTACCGCGTGGACGAAAGCGGCACCGCGCTGATTCTTGAGACCTCGGGCGGCCTGGCTACCGCGCCGGGCACCAGCTGCCACCGGCTCGCCTTCGGTCAAGACGGCAGCGGCGCCGCCGCCCAGCACCGCCAGCGCATCGTCATCGAGGACATCCAGGGCACTGCCGATCCGCGGGCGCAGCTTAGCCGCGAGCTCGGACTGTCGGCGTTCGCCAGCTTTCCGCTGCTCGCCCAGCAGCGGCTGATGGGCGTGCTGTCGTTTGGCACCCGCGGCCGCGCCTACCTCAAGGCGGACGAGCTGGCGGTGCTGCAGGTCATCTGCGATCAGGTCGCCATGACCATGGAGCGGGCGCGCCTTATCAGCGAGCTGCAGCGTCGCGCCGAGGAGCTGGCCGAGGTCGATCGCCGCAAGGATCAGTTCCTCGCCATGCTCGCCCACGAGCTGCGAAATCCCCTGGCGCCGATCGTCAACGCGCTGGAGATCATGCGCCTGCGCGAGGAGCCCGACCCGGTCTACGTGCGCGCCCGCAGCGCCATGGAGCGTCAGGTCCGCCACATGGTCCACCTGGTCGACGACCTGCTGGATGTCTCGCGCATCAGCACCGGCAAGGTCACCCTGCGCCAGGAGCCGGTGCTGCTGGCCGACATCGTGCAGCAGGCGGTGGAGACCAGCCGGCCGCTCATCACCAAGCGCAACCACTTCCTGACCATCGATCTACCGCACGAGGTGGTGCGCCTGTTCGCCGATCGCACGCGCCTGAGCCAGGTGATCTCCAACCTGCTCAACAACGCGGCCAAGTACACCGATCCCGGGGGCCGCATCACGCTCAGCTGCGAGCGCGACGGCGACGACGTGGTGATCCGCGTCCGCGACACCGGCATCGGCATCAGCGTGGAGCTGTTGCCGCGCGTGTTCGATCTGTTCGTCCAGGCCGATCGCGCCGCCGATCGCGCGCTCGGGGGGCTCGGCATCGGGCTGACGGTGGCGCAGCGCCTGGTGCAGATGCACGGCGGCAGCATCACCGCGCGCAGCAAGGGCCTGGGCCAGGGCAGTGAGTTCATGGTCCGCCTGCCCGGCCTGCCCAGCGAAGAGCGGCGCCCGCCGCAGCCGCTCATGGACGCCGACGCCGACGAGCTCGCGGAAGACCTGGACGAGGATGGGCCGCGCCGCGAGCTTTCGCCCGGGCCGCGCATGCGGGTGCTGCTCATCGAAGACAATGACGACATCCGCTCGACGCTGCAGGATCTGCTGCTCGCCCACGGCCACCAGGTGGACGTGGCGGGCGACGGCATCGAGGGCCTGCGGCTGGCGCAGCTGCAGCGGCCCGATGTCGCCCTCATCGATATCGGCCTGCCCAAGCTCGACGGCTATCAGGTCGCCGCCCGCTTCCGCGCCGAGCTGCCGCGGCCGCCGGTGATGATCGCGCTGTCCGGCTACGGCCAGCCCGACGATCGCAGCCGCGCCCGCACCGCCGGCTTTGACGCCCACCTGGTCAAGCCGGTGCGGCTGGACGATCTGCTGCACGCCCTGGCCGACGCGCACGCCAGCGCAGCGACTCGCGCCCCCGTGGACGCCGCGGCCCCAGAGAATTAACCGATCCCGAATCTAGACCAACTGGAGTAAGCGCAATGCCAACCAAGCAGCCCAGGGCTAGTGAGACCGAGTCGCTCGACGAGCGGCAGCTGCTCACGACCCTCATGGCAGTCAAAAAGGGTGATTTCTCGGTGCGCATGCCGGTGGATCGCTCGGGCGTGGCCGGCAAGATCGCCGACACGCTCAACGAGGTCATCGATCTCATCGAGCGCATGACGCGCGAGTTTGAGCGCATCAACACCGTGGTCGGCAAGGAGGGCAAGATCAGCCAGCGGGCTTCGATCGGCGAGGCCGGCGGCGCCTGGGCGGCGTGTGTCGAGTCGGTCAACTCCCTCATCGGCGATCTGGTGCAGCCGACCGCCGAGGTCGCGCGCGTCATCGGCTCGGTGGCGCGCGGCGACCTGTCGCAGACCATGGCCCTGGACATCGAGGGCCGGCCGCTCAAGGGCGAGTTTCTCCGCACCGCCAAGGTGGTAAACACCATGGTCGATCAGCTGAGCTCGTTCGCCTCCGAGGTCACCCGCGTCGCCCGCGAGGTCGGTACCGAGGGCAAGCTCGGCGGCCAGGCCCAGGTCAAGGGCGTCTCGGGCACCTGGAAGGACCTGACCGACAACGTCAACTTCATGGCGTCCAACCTCACCGGCCAGGTGCGCAACATCGCCGCGGTGACCACCGCCGTCGCCAACGGCGATCTGTCCAAGAAGATCACCGTCGATGTGCGCGGCGAGATCCTCGAGCTCAAGAACACCATGAACACCATGGTCGATCAGCTGAGCTCGTTCGCCTCGGAAGTCACCCGCGTCGCCCGCGAGGTCGGCACTGAAGGCAAGCTGGGCGGCCAGGCCGAGGTGCGCGGCGTGTCGGGCACCTGGAAGGACCTGACCGACAGCGTCAACTCGATGGCGAGTAACCTCACCGGCCAGGTGCGCAACATCGCCGACGTCACCACCGCCGTCGCCAAGGGCGACCTCGGCAAGAAGATCACCGTCGACGTCAAGGGCGAGATCCTCGAGCTCAAGAACACCATCAACACCATGGTGGACCAGCTAAGCTCGTTCGCCTCGGAAGTCACCCGCGTCGCCCGCGAGGTCGGCACCGAGGGCAAGCTCGGTGGCCAGGCCGAGGTGCGCGGCGTGTCCGGCACCTGGAAGGACCTGACCGACAGCGTCAACCTGATGGCCAGTAACCTCACCGGCCAGGTGCGCAACATCGCCGAGGTCACCACCGCCGTCGCCAACGGCGATCTCGGCAAGAAGATCACGGTCGATGTGCGCGGCGAGATCCTCGAGCTCAAAACCACCATCACCACCCTGGTGGACCAGCTGAGCTCGTTCGCCTCCGAGGTCACCCGCGGCAACCTCACCGATCAAGTGCGCAACATCGCGGCGGTCACCACCGCGGTCGCCAACGGCGATCTTGGCAAGAAGATCACCGTCGATGTGCGCGGCGAGATCCTCGAGCTCAAAAACACCATCAACACCATGGTGGACCAGCTGAGCTCGTTCGCCTCCGAAGTCACGCGCGTCGCCCGCGAGGTCGGCACCGAGGGCAAGCTCGGCGGCCAGGCCGAGGTGCGCGGCGTGTCGGGCACCTGGAAGGATCTGACCGACAGCGTCAACTCGATGGCCTCGGGCCTGACGGCGCAGGTGCGCGACATCGCCAAGGTCGCCACCGCGGTCGCCAACGGCGATCTGAGCCAGAAGATCGCCGTCGATGTGCGCGGCGAGATCCTCGAGCTCAAGCAGACCATCAACAAGATGGTCGACAACCTCAACACCTTCTCCGGCGAGGTCACGCGCGTCGCCCGCGAGGTCGGCACCGAGGGCAAGCTCGGCGGCCAGGCGCAGGTCAAGGACGTCGCCGGCATCTGGAAGGATCTGACCGACAACGTCAACTTCATGGCCAGTAACCTCACCGGCCAGGTGCGCAACATCGCCGAGGTCACCAAGGCGGTCGCCAAGGGCGATCTGTCCAAGAAGATCACCGTCGACGTCAAGGGCGAGATCCTCGAGCTCAAGAACACCATGAACACCATGGTGGACCAGCTGAGCTCCTTCGCCTCCGAGGTCACCCGCGTCGCCCGCGAGGTCGGCACCGAAGGCAAGCTCGGCGGCCAGGCCGAGGTCAAGGGCGTCGCCGGCATCTGGGAGGATCTGACCGACAACGTCAACTCGATGGCGTCCAACCTCACCGCCCAGGTGCGCAACATCGCCGCGGTGACCACCGCCGTCGCCAACGGCGATCTATCCAAGAAGATCACCGTCGACGTCAAGGGCGAGATCCTCGAGCTTAAGAACACCATGAACACCATGGTGGACCAGCTGCGCTCGTTCGCCTCGGAAGTCACCCGCGTCGCCCGCGAGGTCGGCACCGAAGGCAAGCTCGGCGGCCAGGCGCACGTCAAGGGCGTCGCCGGCACCTGGAAGGACCTGACCGACAACGTCAACTTCATGGCCAGTAACCTCACCGGCCAGGTGCGCAACATCGCCGAGGTCACCACCGCCGTCGCCAACGGCGATCTGTCCAAGAAGATCACCGTCGATGTGCGCGGCGAGATCCTCGAGCTCAAGAACACCATCAACACCATGGTGGATCAGCTAAGCTCGTTCGCCTCCGAGGTCACCCGCGTCGCCCGCGAGGTCGGCACCGAAGGCAAGCTCGGCGGTCAGGCGCAGGTCAAGGGCGTCGCCGGCACCTGGAAGGATTGGGCTCTTAACCTATCTCGCCTTCGCCCTCGTTCGCCCGGAGTGGTTCTGAGCGGCTAAAGCAACCAGAAGCGCGGATCCCTTCCATGACGCTCAACGGCTGGCCCGTCGATGTGCGCGGTGAAATCCTCGAGCTCAAAAACACCATCAACACCATGGTGGACCAGCTGAGCTCGTTCGCCTCGGAAGTCACCCGCGTCGCCCGCGAGGTCGGCACCGAAGGCAAGCTCGGCGGCCAGGCCGAGGTCAAGGGCGTCGCCGGCATCTGGGAGGACCTGACCGACAACGTCAACTCGATGGCGAGCAACCTCACCGCCCAGGTGCGCGGCATCGCCAAGGTCGTCACCGCGGTCGCCAACGGCAACCTCAAGCGCAAGCTGGCCCTCGAAGCCAAGGGCGAGATCGCCGCGCTGGCCGAGACGATCAACGAGATGATCGACACCCTGGCGACCTTCGCCGATCAGGTCACCACCGTCGCCCGCGAGGTCGGCGTCGACGGCAAGCTGGGCGGCCAGGCGCGCGTCCCCGGCGCCGCCGGCACCTGGCGCGATCTGACCGACAACGTCAACCAGCTGGCCGCCAACCTGACCACCCAGGTGCGCGCGATCGCCGAAGTCGCCACCGCGGTCACCAAGGGCGACCTCACCCGCTCGATCGCCGTCGAGGCGCAGGGCGAGGTGGCGGCGCTCAAAGACAACATCAACCAGATGATCCGCAACCTGCGCGAGACCACGCAGAAGAACACCGAGCAGGACTGGCTCAAGACCAACCTCGCGCGCTTTACCCGCATGCTGCAGGGCCAGCGCGATCTGGAGGCGGTCACCAAGCTCATTCTCAAAGAGCTGGCGCCGCTGGTCATGGCGCAGCAGGGCGTGTTCTACATGGTCGAAGTCGCCCCCGGCGGCCGCGTCCTGCTCAAGCTCCTGTCGAGCTACGCCTTCCGCGAGCGCAAGCACCTGTCCAACCAGTTCCAGCTCGGCGAGGGACTCATCGGCCAGTGCGTGCTGGAGAAGGACCGCATCCTCATCACCGACGTGCCGCCCGACTACATCAAGATCGGCTCGGGCCTGGGCGAGGCGACGCCGCTGTCGATCATCGTGCTGCCGGTCATCTTCGAAGGCCAGGTCAAGGCGGTCATCGAGCTGGCGTCGTTTTACCGCTTCAGCGACATCCACCTGGCCTTCCTCGATCAGCTCACCGAGAGCATCGCCATCGTCCTTAACACCATCGCCGCCGGCATGCGCACCGAGGAGCTGCTCAAGCAGTCGCAGTCGCTGGCCGACGAGCTGCGCAGCCAGCAGACCGAGCTCACCGAGACCAACCGCCGCCTGGAGCTGCAGGCGCAGTCGCTGCAGGCGTCCGAAGAGCGGCTCAAGAACCAGCAGGAGGAGCTGCAGCAGACCAACGAGGAGCTCGAGGAGCGCTCCGAGCTCCTGCAGGTGCAGAAGGCCGAGGTGGAGCGCAAGAACCGCGAGATCGAGCAGGCCAAGGTCGCCCTGGAGGAGCGCGCGCAGCAGCTGGCGCTGTCCTCCAAGTACAAGTCCGAGTTCCTCGCCAACATGTCGCACGAGCTGCGCACGCCGCTCAACAGCTTGCTCATCCTGGCCAAGCTGCTCAGCGACAACTTGGAGGGCAACCTCGACGACAAGCAGGTCGAGTTCGCGCGCACCATCTACTCGTCGGGCTCGGACCTTCTGTCGCTCATCAACGACATCTTGGATCTGTCCAAGATCGAGTCGGGGACGATGGCGGTCGACGTCGACGAGTATCCGCTGTCGCACATGCGCGACTTCGTCGAGCGCACCTTCAAGCAGGTCGCGGCCGACAAGGGGCTGGCGTTCAACGTCGAGCTGGCCGATGGCCTGCCGCAGGCGATCTACACCGACCCGCGGCGCCTGCAGCAGGTGCTCAAGAACCTGCTCGCCAACGCCTTCAAGTTCACCCACCAGGGCCGGGTGGCGCTGGCGGTGGAGATCGCCAGCAGCGGCTGGACGCCGGACAACAAGTCGCTCAACGGCGCCGATGTCGTGCTGGCCTTCGCGGTCATCGACACCGGCATCGGCATCGCCCCGAACAAGCAGAAGATCATCTTCGAGGCGTTCCAGCAGGCCGACGGCACGACCAGCCGCAAGTACGGCGGCACCGGCCTTGGCCTGTCGATCAGCCGCGAGATCGCCCGCCTGCTCGGCGGCGAGATCTGCGTGGTGAGCACGCCGGGCAAGGGCAGCACCTTCACCCTGTACCTGCCGCACGCCTTCCTGCCCAACCTGCAGGCCAGCCTCGGCGGCTCGGGTGGCGAGGCGCCGCGCCCACCGGCGCCGCTGCCGCCGTCGTCGTCGCCACCGCTGCCCGCTGCGTCGGCGCTCGCGGAGCGGAGCGGGACGACCAGCGCTGCGGAGGCCGCAGCGGCCGAGTCTCGGCTCGACCTCGACAACGCCTTGATCGGTCGCAGCGAGGTTGGCGACGACCGCGAGAACCTCCAGCCGGGCGACCGGGTGGTGCTCATCATCGAAGACGACATCGACTTCGCGCGCATCCTGCTCGACATGGCGCGGCAGAAGGGCTTTAAGGGCATCGTGGCGCTGCGCGGCGACATCGGTCTGGCGCTGGCGCGAAGGCAGCGGCCCGATGCGATCACCCTGGATCTGCGCCTGCCGGTGATGGACGGCTGGGCGGTGCTCGATCGGCTCAAGCACGACTCGCGCACCCGCCACATCCCGGTGCACCTCATCTCGGCCGCCGATGAGCGCACCCGCGGCCTGCGCCAGGGGGCGATCGCCTTCCTCAAAAAGCCGGTCACCCGCGAAGCGCTGGCGGATGCGTTTGCCAGCGCCCGCGGCTTCATCGAGCGGCGGGTCAAGAACCTGCTCATCGTCGAGGACGACGAGAACCAGCGCAAGAGCATCGTCGCCCTCATCGGCAACGGCGATGTCCACAGCACCGCCGTGGGCACCGCGCGCGAGGCGCTGGAGCTATTGCACAAGCAGCACTTCGACTGCATGGTGCTCGACCTCGGGCTGCCCGACATGAACGGCTTCGAGCTGCTCGATCGGATTCGCAAAGAGCCCGCGCACGCCGAGCTGCCGATCATCATCTACACCGGCCGCGAGCTGACCCCGGAGGAGGAGTTCGAGCTCAAGCGCTTCACCGATGCGATCATCGTCAAGAGCGTGCGCTCGATGGAGCACCTGCTCGATGAGACCGCGCTGTTCCTGCACCGCGTCGAGGCCAACCTCCCCGAGCCCAAGCGCCGCATCCTCAAGCAGGTCCACGAGTCGGACCCGGTGTTCGCCGACAAGCGGGTGCTGATCGTCGATGACGACGTGCGCAACATCTTCGCCCTGACCGCGGTGCTCGAGCGCTACAAGATGGTGGTGATCTACGCCGAGAACGGCAAAAAAGGAATCGAGATCCTCAAGCGCAGCCCGCAGATCAACATCGTGCTCATGGATGTGATGATGCCGGAGATGGACGGCTACGAGACGATGAAGGAGATCCGCAAAAACCCGCGCTTCCGCTCGCTGCCGATCATTGCCCTGACCGCCAAGGCGATGAAGGGCGATCGCGAAAAGTGCATCGAAGCCGGGGCTTCCGACTACATCACCAAGCCGGTCGATCCGGATCAGCTGATTTCCCTCATGCGGGTGTGGCTCTACGGCTAGGTTGGATTCATCCTTGGATCCAGGATGACGGCCAAACGGGACGACGAGCTGGAGCGACTGGAGATTGCCCTCCTGGTGGATGGCGTCTACCAGCACTACGGCTGCGACTTCCGCGACTACGCCTACGCCTCGCTGCGGCGGCGGGTCTGGAACGTCGTCAACTCCGAGCACCTGGGCACGGTGACCGGGCTCCTGGAGCGCATCCTGCACGACCCGGCGTGCATGGAGCGGTTCCTTGCCCAGCTCACCGTGAACGTCACCGCGATGTTCCGCGATCCGACCTTCTACGTCGCGTTTCGCGAGCAGGTGGTGCCGCTGTTGCGCGCCTATCCGTTCATCCGCATCTGGCACGCCGGCTGCTCGACCGGGGAAGAGGTCTACTCGATGGCCATCCTCCTGCAGGAGGAGGACCTGTATCGCCGCTGCCGCATCTACGCCACCGATCTGAACGAGATTGCCCTGAAGTCGGCGCGCGATGGGATCTACCCAATCGAGAGCATGAAGGAGTTCGCCAACAACTACGCCCTGGCCGGCGGCAAGGCCGATCTGTCTGACTACTACACCGCTGCCAGCTACGACCACGTGATCTTCCGCCAGTCGCTGCGCAAGCACGTGGTCTTCTCCCACCACAACCTGGCGACCGACGGCTCTTTCAACGAGTTCAATGTGATCTTATGCCGCAACGTAATGATCTACTTCAACCCCAAGCTGCAGAGCCGGGTGCACAACCTCTTTTATGAGAGCCTGCGCCGCTTCGGCATCCTCGTTTTGGGCCATAAGGAGTCGCTCAAGGGAACCGTGCGTGAGGACAGCTACGAGGCGCTCGACAGCCGCGAGCGCATCTACCGGAGGCGCGACTGATGGCGGCGGAGCTCATCGTCATCGGCACCTCGCTCGGTGGGCTTGCGGCGCTGCAGGTGCTGCTCGGTCACCTCGATCCCGAGCTGAAGGTGCCGGTGGCGGTGGTCCAGCACCGCAGCAGTGACTCGGATGAGGCGCTGCTGACCCTTCTGCGCACCTACTGTCCGCTGCCGGTCGAGGAACCGGAGGACAAGCAGCCCATCCTGCCCGGACATATCTACCTGGCGCCGGCCAGCTACCACCTGCTGGTAGACGGTACGAGCTTTGCCCTCACCTGCGATGCGCCGGTCTGCCACGCCCGGCCGTCGATCGATGTGCTGTTTGAGAGCGCGGCCATCGCGTACTGCGAGCGGCTTATCGGCGTCGTCCTCACCGGCGCCAGCCGCGACGGGGCCGACGGCGCCCGCTCGATCAAGGAGCGCGGCGGCCTGCTGGTCGTGCAGAGCCCGCAGACCGCAGAGAACAGCATCATGCCGCTGGCGGCGCTGAGCGCCACGACCCCCGATGAGGTCCTCGACCTGGCGGACATCGCGCCGTTTCTGAACCACTGCGGCCGCGCGCGCTGAGCCAGAATAAAAGAGGCGCACACCTGCGCCCTCTGCGGTGCCGCGGCGACGGTGTCAGCGCCACCACCACAGATGTACCTTGCCTCCTGTCCCAGGACATCTCCCGTGTGAGCATCGCGTGTACCCCGTGTACCTGCGCGGAGTTGGCCAGCGCGGCATGGACTAGCCCGCGGAGTCAAATCGCGCCACAATGAGAGCGCTGTCCTGCCGCGACCTATGACGATCGATATCGACAAGACCGACGACGGCGAGCCGGCCCGGCCGCCCCTGCCGGCGACGCCGGCGCTGCTGCTCCTGTATATGGGAGGCAGCGTCCTGCCGGTGCCGCGCACCATTCGGCTGGCCGCCGGCTCGACGGTCTTTGGCCGTGCCGTCGCCGAGGCGGCGGGCGTGTCGCTGGATGACAAGCGGACCTCGCGCATCCACGCGGTGGTGCAGTGCGATCCGCGCGGTCAGCTGCATGTCGTCGATGCCGGCAGCCACAACGGCACCTTCGTCAACGGCGAGCGGATAAAGCAGGCAATCCTCCTTGACGGCGATGTGCTGCGGGTGGGGGACAGCCTGCTGCTCGTCCGCCTGCTGCGCGGCCCCGCCAGCGACGCTCCGTGCAGCTACCTGGTCGGCTGCTCGGCGGCCGCCGCCCAGCTGCGCACGACGCTGGCCAGCATCGCCCCGTCCAATATCTCGGTCCTGCTGCTGGGCGAGACCGGCACCGGCAAAGAGGTCGCCGCCCGCTTCCTGCACGAGCGCAGCGGCCGCGCCGGCCCCCTGGTCTCCGTCAACTGCAGCGCCCTGCCCGAGACCCTGGCCGAGAGCATGCTGTTTGGCCACGTGCGCGGCGCCTTCACCGGCGCCACCGCGCAGCCGGGCTTCTTCCGCGCCGCCAGCCGCGGCACCCTGCTGTTCGACGAGGTGGGCGAGCTGCCGCTCAACGTCCAGCCCAAGCTGCTGCGGGTGCTGGAAGAGCGCCTGGTCTACCCGGTCGGCTCGGTGAGCGGGCAGCCGGTGGACGCGCGGCTCGTGTTTGCCACCAACCGCCAGCTGCTGCCGGCGGTGTCGGCCGGCGCCTTTCGCGCCGATCTGTACGCCCGCATCGCCGAGCTGTGCATCGAGCTGCCGCCGCTGCGGCTGCGCCGCGAGGACATCTTCCTCATCCTCTCGCACGCCCTGGCCGAGGGACCCCCGCTGCAGCTGACGGCGACCCTGGCCGAGGCGCTGCTGCTGCACAACTGGCCGTTCAATATCCGCGAGCTGTGCAAGCTCGCCTCCGAGCTCGCCGCCACCGGCGACGTCGACGCAGTCACCGCCCGGCTGCGCCGCAGCGCCCCCGACCCGACCACCTCGTCCGATCTCGGCAGCGAGGAGCGGGCGCCCGATCGCGAGCAGATCGTTGTGCTCCTACGCTCCCATCACGGCAACGTCGCCGCCATCGCCCGCAAGCTCAAGTGCCCGCGCAAGTACGTGTACCGCTGGATCGAGCAGTATGAGCTCGACCTGAGCGTGTACCGCGACTGACCCCGCCTCCGCGCTTGGCACTGCGATTGCTACCCCCGTCGCTGCAAGAACCAATGGGGGAGCTCAATGAAGAACCATGCATTCTTGGGTCGCATCGCTGCGCTGGGACTGTGCTGGCTGGCCACGATGGGGGTGCTGCTCGGGCCGACGCGTCCGGCCCGCGCCGCGCTGACCCAGCGTTTCGCTACCGACGATCGCGCCAACTTCGTCATCTTCGGCAACACCACCGGCCTTGACTGCCGCGACTCGATCACCGAGAAGCCGGTGGTCGGCGATGTGCCGCTCGGCCCGCTCGGGCTGTTCAACTGTCGGGGCCTGCTGCCCGACACCACGGCCGGCGATGACGTCCTGTGGCGCTCGGACGAGCCGCAGAACGGCCGCGCCCTCGCCTCGCCGCTCATCACCCCCGCGGCGGCGCGCAGTACCGCCGTGCTGTCTCTGCCCGCCGGGGCCAAGGTCCTCTATGCGCGGGTCTACTGGGCGGCGCAGCGGCTTCCCTTGCTGAGCTTTGGCAGCAACGTCGTGGTCGAGCGCCCCGGCACCTTCCGGGCGCCGGTCAACGCCGACAGCCTGCGCGGCTCCAGCACGTTCCTCCTCAAGCTCCTGTCCTACTACCAGAGCAGCGCCGACATCACCCGGCTCGTGCAGACCTACGGCTCGGGCGCCTACCGGATCAGCGGCATCGAGACCGAGAACCTATTGCCCGAGCAGATAAATACCCTGTTTATCGGCTGGAACATCATCGTGTTCTACACCCTTGCAAGCGAGCCGCCGCGCAACCTGGCGCTCTTTGACGGCTTTGACCGGCTGAGCGCCGCCGAGGGCCGGCCCAAGACCACCCTCACCATCGGCGGCCTGACCGTTCCCAGCGGCACCGTCGACGCCAAGCTGGGGATCGTCGCCTGGGCCGGCAACTCCGATATCACCGGCGATCAGCTGCTGGTAAACGGCACCGCGATCAGCAACACCTACAATCCGGCCAATAACTTCTTCAATCGCACCAGCACCGTCCTTGGCGGCCTCGGTCCGCGCACCGGCGACCTGCCGCAGTTCTCCGGCCGCCCCGGCTCGATAAGCGGCATCGACCAGGACGTGGTCGACATCAGTAGCGCCATCCCCGCCGGCTCGACCCGCTTCATGGTCGAGGCCAACACCACCGCCGACGAGTTCTTCGTCGGCTCGGTCGCCACGGCGGTGACCACCGTGCGGCCGGTGCTCGGCGGTACCACCAAGACGGTCGCCAACCTGACGCGGCAGGACGGCCGCTACCTGCCCGGCGACATCCTGGAGTACACCATCGCCGCTCAGAACACCGGCAACGATCCAGCGCTCGGCGTGGTGGTCAGCGATGTCGTGCCCGCCAACACGACCTACGTCGCCGGCTCGCTCCAGATCGCCACCGGCGCCAATCAGGGCGCCAAGACGGACGCCGCGGGCGATGATCAGGCAGAGTATGTAGCGGCGAGCCGCACCATCACCGCGCGGCTCGGCACCGGCGCCAGCTCGACCACCAGCGGCGCGCTGGCGGTCAATGAGGCGACCTCGCTCCGCTTCCGCGTGACCATCAACCAGGGCGCCACCGGCACCGTGAGCAACCAGGCGACCATCGCCGCCATCGGCCAGACCGCCGCCGGCCAGGGCACCACGACGCCGACCTCGTGGCCGTCGGGCAACGGGCAGAACCCGGGGCAGCCGACCGTGGTCACCATCACCACCTGCAGCAGCAACGCCGACTGCACGCCCACCGCCCCGATCTGCGACACCACCGCCGTGCCGCCGCAGTGCGTCTGCCGCACCAGCGCCGACTGCAGCGGCGGCCAGGTCTGCAGCTCGGTCACTCGCACCTGCGTCGAGTGTGCGCCGGGCATGACCGGCAACTGCAACCCCGGCACCGTGGGCGGCATCTGCCTGCCGAGCATGGTGTGCGGCTGCCTCACCAGCGCCGACTGCAACGGCCGCCCCTGTGACACCGCCACCGGGACCTGCGCCGGCGTCGCCACCGATCTCAGTCTCATGCTGACCCGCACGCCCGCCGGCAACCTGGTCGCCCCGGGCACGCCGCTCACCTACCAGCTCACCGTGACCAACAAGGGCGCGGCGCCGATCGCCGGCGCGCAGCTTACCACCGTCATCACCCCCGCTCCGGGGACCGCCTGGACCTGCACCAGCAGCGGCGGCGCGCAGTGCCCCGCGGCTTCGGGCACCACCTCGCTCATCGGCCTGCCGAGCATCCCCGCCGGGGGAGTCCTGAAGTTCACCTACACGGCCACCGCGCCCAGCGATCCGGCCAGCAGCGCCCTGGAGTTCACCTCGACCGTGGCGCCGCCGCGCGGCTACACCGACACCAATCCAGCCGACAACATGGTGACCGACAGTGTCCTCATCGGCATGCTGCAGAGCGGTCCGGATCTGTCGGTCGACGTGGTCGAGACCAAGTCGCCCAGCGATCCCGCGGTCACCTACACGATCAACGTCACCAACCACGGTCCGGGCACCGCTCCCGGGGCGACCGTGACCTACCAGGTGCCGGCCGGCACCACCGTGGACATCCTGGGCGGCGAGGGCTGGAGCTGCGCTCAGCAGGGTACGGTAGTGACCTGCACGCGGACCGCGCCCATCCCCGAAGGCCAGACGACGTCGGTGCAGCTGGTGGTACACCCCAACGACGGCCAGTCGTCCATCCCGCTGCAGGTCGAGGTCACCGGCACTGATCCGAGCGGCACCCCGCTGCTCGATCCCAAGCCTGCCGACAACAAGGTCGATCGCATCACCGACCTCGATCGCTTCCACCTCTCGGGTGGGGGACTCAGCATCGGCTGCTCGTTCGCGTCGCACCGGGCGACTGCCGACAGCGTCGCCGCCGCCGCCGGGCTCCTCCTTCTGGCCGCGCTCGCGATGTCCAGTCGCCGTCGCCGCCAGCGCAGCTAGGCTGCCGCCCGCTCTGACCTCGCTACGCCAGGGGATCGCGGTCTTTAGGCCCGCGGTCCCCTGCCCAATCCGCACCTACCTTCCAATTTAGGAGTGAGTCGCATGCGATCCAAACCGAGTCTGCGCGCCCCAGTCCGGGCAGGACTGTGCAGCGCCGTCCTGTGGGCGCTGCTCGCAAGCTCTGCGGCCCGCGCTCAGAATCAGGGCTTCACCGTCAACCGCTACGAGCCCACCGCCGCCGGCGAGTGGTCCTTCTGGGTCGACCACCCGTGGTACTCACGGACCCGCTACTTCGCCGCCGGGCTCACCCTCAACTACGGTCACAACCCGCTCGTGTTCGGGCGCGACAACGGCAGCGGCTTCACCCAGACTGCGACCGTCATCGAGCACCAGCTGCTCGGGCACCTGGACGTGGCGGGCTCTTTCCTTGACCGCGTCACCTTGAACCTGTCGCTGCCGATCACCCTGCTGGAGAGCGGCAACCCCACCTCCACCATCACCCCGCAGAGCGGCACCGTTGGCGATCCGCGGCTCGGCTTCATGGTGCGCCTGTGGGGCCAGCCCGATGAGAGCCCGATCTCGATAAACCTCGGCGCCAACTTCTACATCCCGCTGCGCGCCATCACCGGCGACTCGGCCGCGGTGACGCCGACCTCCAGCGACACCGGAGTGCGCATCCTGCCGCGGCTGGTGCTCGCCGGCTTCGGCCACCACATCCGCTGGTCCACCGTCGCTGGCTTCCTGTTCCGGCCCGAAGCAGTGATCGGCGGCAGCGCGGTGGCCATCGGCACCGGCTCCGAGATTCAGCTCGGCGTCCTTGTCAACTACGCGGACAAAGAGCGCCGCTTCGCGGTCGGCCCGGAGGTGCAGCTGAGCACCTTGATCACCGGCGGCCAGACCTTCGGCCGTGACTCGACCAGCATCGAGGTCCTGCTGGGCGGTCACTATAACATCGCCCGCCTGGTGCAGGTCGGACTGGCGGCCGGACTGGGCGCGCTGCGTCAGCCGGGAACCCCGGACGCGCGCGTGCTGCTGCGCCTGGCCTACGCGCCGATCCGCAGCCTTGCCGGCCCGCGCGATCGCGATCACGACGGCATCCTCGACAAGGAAGACGCCTGTCCGGACGAGCCGGGCGTCCGCGCGGACGATCCCCTCCTGAACGGCTGCCCGCTGCGCGATCGCGATGGCGACGGCGTGCTGGATCGCGAAGACCTGTGTCCCGATGTCCACAAGGGCTCGCACCCCGATCCGCTGCGGCTCGGCTGCCCGCTGGGCGATCGCGATAGCGATGGCGTCTCGGATCGAGATGATCTGTGCCCCGACGTGCCCATGGGCCCGCACCCGGACCCGCAGCGGCTTGGCTGCCCGCTGTCGGACCGCGACCAGGATGGAGTGTTTGACCGCGACGATCTGTGTCCCGATGTCCCGCAGGGCGAGGTCCCCGATCCGCAGCGACCGGGCTGCCCGGCCGGCGATCGCGACAAGGACGGCTGGCTCGATCCCAAGGATCAGTGTCCGGATGTTCCGGCGGGAATTCATCCCGACCCGCAGCGGCCCGGCTGCCCGGATCTGGATCGCGATGGCGACTCTGTGCCCGACCGCGTCGATGCCTGTCCGGACAAGCCCGGGGCGCCGCACCCAGATCCCAAGAAGAACGGCTGCCCGAGCCTGGTGACGATCAAGGACGGGAAGCTGACGATCCTGCGGCCGGTGTTCTTTGCCACCAACCAGGACGTCATCCTGCCGCAGAGCTTCCCGGTCCTGCAGGCAGTGACCGATGCGGTCCAGGCCACGCCCGAGATCCGCCGCATCGCCATCGAGGGACACACCGACAACCGCGGCAAGGTCGAGTACAACACCGACCTCAGCGATCGCCGCGCCCGCAGCGTGGTCCGCTGGCTGACCGAGCACGGCATCGCCGCCGAGCGGCTGAGCGGCAAGGGGTACGGACCGAGCCGCCCGATCGCTGACAACCGCACCGCGGCCGGCCGCGCCGCCAACCGCCGCGTCGAGTTCATCATCGTCGACCCGCCGATGGTGCGCGCCGCGGAGCCGGTGCAGGCGCCGGTGATCATCGACCGCGACCCGAACAAGCCCGCACCCCGGCCGCGCCGCTCGACCGCTGCTCCCAAGTAGCGCCCTCCACTTCGCTCCCAGCGCTCCGGTGCCTGGGAGCGTCCCCACCCTTCCCGGCTACAGGCTCAGGTTGATGCCGGTGCGGTCACTTAGTAAGACCTCGCCTTCTGCGCTGCCGATGCGGTGCACCAGACACGAATCGGCCGCGTTCATCGGGCTTGGCTGCGGCAAGAGCTCGAACTGCGACTTGCAGCTGCTCGACAAGATGGTGGTCAGGGAGAGCCAGCGCTCGCGGGACAGACAGTAGGCACCCTGCGGCGTCCACGCCGCCTCGAACAGTAGGCTAGGTCCAAGGCTGGGGGAGTTTAAGCCCAGTCGATCGTACAGATCGATCTGCGTGCCTTCCTCGGTGTGCGTCTGCCCGTCGCCGCAGTAGTCGGCGCGCGCCATGCGGGTGCACGCCTGATGATAACTAGACAGGTCCCTAATTGCTCGCCCGGCCCGCTGTCGGTGGGAGTGTTGTAGCGCTACTACCGGCCCCCGCACGCGGGCATAAGACCCGCCCACGGTCTGTCACACAGGGTATTCTGCTGGCGTCTACAAGCTGCCGTGTGGGCGACTATTCATTCAGCTTGAACTTGCCGCCGCCAATACTGGTAATGCTCTGGCGCTGGCAGGTGTAGACCAGATATTGTCGGCTGGCGGCGTCCAGGTGGCGCATCGCTTCGCTGGCGAGCTTGACGTCCTTCACGCTGCAAGCCGCGGCGCCAATAATTCGCCAGGCACGGGTCGGGTTTACGCGCTGAACCGACTTAGCAACCTCGATGGCGCGGCTGAAGTTGCCGTTTACATACTCGGTCTGGGCGTTGGAGAGTACCGCGTCCGCGTCTGCTTTGGGGTCGACGCCCGACGCGGCCGACGGCTCGCAGCTCTGCTCGCGCGCCCCCAGCGCCTTTGCCTGCTTGGGCTCCACCTCGAGGATCGACTGCAGCTCGGCGCGCCAGTCTTCGCACTTGCCGCTGGCGCGCGCGTCGGCGGCAGCCTTGAGGTGCTTGTCGACAAAGAGCGGGAAGATCTTGTCGTAGCTCTCGCGGGCGGCCTGGCGATAGACAGAGTCAGCAGGCAGCTTGCGGTAAAGCTGCAGCGCCTGATCGTAGTCGTCGCCGGCGCTCTGGAAGCGATCGTAGATCTGCTGGGCGCGGCCCTCGCGCTCGGCGGCGGCGCGGCGGCTATCGGCGCTGCTTGCGGTCTGGGCGGAGACGGCGGGATTTTTCAAGACGAGGTTGGCCTTGGCCAGGGCGTCCGCCCAGCGCTTTCCGGCCAGGTCGACATCTGCAGCCGCCAGCACCTTGGCCGCGGCGGCCTCGTTGTCAGCCGGAGAGTCGCTGAGCAGGCGATAGACTGCCCCACCTCCGCCGAGCACGAGCAGGGCCAGCGCCGCAATGACCACCATGCGGTTCCGCTTGCTCGTCGGACGGCTGGCCTGCATCTCGAAGCTGTTGGCGGTGTAGCTCGGCGGCAGCGAGGGCGGCGTCGTCGTGGCCACGAACGGTACTGCTGCCGAGGCCCCCGGCGGCGGCGTCGTGGCCGCGTACGGTACTGCTGCCGAGACCCCCGGCGGCGGCGTCGTGGTCGCGTACGGCATCCCGGGCGGCGGCGTCGTGGCGACAAAGGCCATCGCTGGCCCAGAGCGTATGGTCTGCTGCATCGCGATGGCGGGCGGCGAGCCGCTGGCGCTGATATGACTGCCGATGCGCTGAAGCTCCGCCGCGACCTGGGCCATCGACGGCCTGGCTCCAGGGTCCTTGGCGAGAATCCGGTCCATAAGGCCCAGGAGCTCTGACGGTAGCCCAGCCACGCAGCTGGCCAGCGGTGGCGGCGGGGCAAACATGTGCATCGCAATCAGCTCGCCCTGACCTTCAGCCACAAATGGCGGCCGGCCGACCAGCATCTCAAACAGCATGACCCCGAACGAGTAGACATCGCTCTTGTCATCGACCGTGACAGCGCCGCGGCACTGCTCGGGGGACATGTAGATGGGTGTACCCATGATGGCCCCGGTGCGCGTATGGATGTTCTGGCCGTCCTGGGTAAGCTTGGCGATGCCGAAGTCGACGATCTTGATATGCTCCCCGCCCGCTGCCTCTTCATGGGGAACGATCATGACGTTGGCCGGCTTCAGGTCGCGGTGGATGACCTTCTTGGCGTGGGCTGCCGCCAGCGCGCCGGTTATCTGCCGACCCAGGCGGACCGCATCATCAACAGACATGTGCCCGCGGCGCTTGATGCGGGCGCCTAGAGACTCTCCCTCCAAGTACTCCATCGCCAGGTACACGACGCCCGAGGGCAGGCTGCCGTAGTCGAACACACGCACGATGCCGGTGTGTTCTACGAGATTGGCGGCTCGCGCTTCATTAAAAAAGCGCGTCGCGATCTCAGGATTCTGCGCTAGCTCCGGGCGTAGGACCTTGACCGCTGCCCGACCGCCTATATCCTCGCGCACCGCCTCGAACACCATGCCCATACCGCCTTCACCAAGGCGACGGACGATGCGATAGCGGCCGATGAGCTGTCCTTCCATGGGCGATCTTTTCCGTCTGCGAGTGCCGTAAGTCTCACATGTGGGCGGCCTGCACACGCATCAGCACAGCGCTGCAGAGCGAGTCTGACAATCGGTGGATCATACAGTCTTAACTTGTCCCGGGTCAAGCAGCCGGGCGTCTCGAATCAGGTAGATGCGCTGGCCAGCGTATGCTTCAGACATCGAGGTGTACGGCCGCTATGCGTCGCGGTGCTCTGTCTAATCATAACCTGCGAGAAACGTCGTACAGGGCTTTAAGGGTCGGTCCCATTCCGGCTGCGACTCGGCCAGGGATGGTAACCCCAGCGGACGCACTTGGCGACGACGCCGCTCGTGCAGAAAAACGAAAGGCTGCCATCGGCGTGACCGACTCCGCTGCCGTCCCAGCTGCCGCGCAGGGGAAGCGCCGCGGCACGGCCATCACTATCTGGTGTGCAGAGGTTCTTCGGTTCGAGGGTCAGCGGGTCGAGGGCCATCAGCGTGTACAGCGTAGTCTCGCCGCTCGCGTCGAGCGGGTCGGACTCGACCTGGGTGATCGCGACCGCCGCGCGGACTCCGGTTGCATCGACGACGCTGAGCGCGGCCCCGGCAAAGTCGGTGCCGCGACGCACCTGACCATCCGCGGTGCCGACGAGACTCCCGCCCTCTACAGTGAGTCCGGCGACGCTCTGGCAGCCAAAGCGGGCCGCTTGGACGACGAAGCTGGGGCCGGTCAGGCCCTGAAGCTGCTGACCTTGGCGGACGCGGTAGGACGGGGTGAGCGAAGCCGACTGCGGGCAGGTAGTGCGGAGGATGGCGACGGCGGCCGAGCTGCCCGTGGTCTCGGCTTCACCGCAGGCAGAAAACAGAATGGTTAAGGTGACTACCGAATGGTTAAGTCGGATCATGATGAGGCCTTTTCAAGCAAGGGTGGAGCTTAGCGCGCATGAGGGGCCGCATCGGCGCAGACTGGCAGGGCCAGCTCGGCGACGCGAATCAGTCCGCTCTCTTGCGCGCGCCGTGCCAGCGCACAAAGCTCAGGCGGGGCCACCCGCTGCGCCCCTACCTTCTGCTCCAGCTGATGCAGGAGCACCGACAGCTCGACCTGGCTCGCCAGCATTCCCGAGCTCTCCGACAGCGTGATAAGCTCGCGCAGCTGCGCGCACAGCCGCCCGAGCGCGGCTCCGGGAGGCGGCAGGAGCGCGGCCGCTCGCGCCAGCGCAGCGATTCCGCCCAAGCGGACCAGCAGGTTCTGGGAGGTGCCAAGTCGCGCCAGCGCGGGCAGGAAGCTGGCTTGCGCCTCCGCGCCCTGCCCTCGCTGCGCCAGGGCCTGGCTGAGCAGCGCCTGGGCCCAGGCCGCCCCTTCCTGGTTGTGCGCCTCGCTGAAGCGGGCCTGCGCCTGGCGGGCGAGATATTCGGCGCTGTCTATTAAGGCCGCGGGTGAGGCCGCGGGTGAGGCCGCCGGAGGGGCCGCCAGCGCCAGCGCGGCCAGGGCCACCTGGCTCTCGGCCGAGAAGCCGACCAGGTGATACTCCTCGCGCTTGGCCAGGGCGAGCCGGTGCAGGCGCGCGGCTTCATCGGCCCGCCCCTGCGCGCGGCGCAGCTCTGCCAGGTGCCAGGACACCCACGCCGACATGCGCGGATCGTCAGGAGAAGGCAGCTCCTGCTGCGCCTGCGCCAGCAGCTGCGCCGACCGCGCCAGGTTGCCGCGCAGCAGGGCCACCTGGGCGAGCATGACCAGCGACTGCAAGGTCGCCTCGCGGTTGCCCACCTCCTGTGACAAAAGGAGCCCCGCCTGCGCGCGCGCCGCCGCCAGCTCGAGCTTGCCGCGCAGGCACAAAAGATCCGCCATGTTGCCCAGGTGGGCCGCGGTGAGTACGCTGTTGCCGAGCCCAATTAGCACCTGCAGAGTCTGTTCCTGGACCTGCTCGGCGCGGGCGTAGTCCCCAAGGGCGATGTGGGCCGAGCTCGCGGCGATCATCGCCTCGCCCTGACCGGACAAGTCGCCCGCGGCGGCGAATAGATCACGCGCTCGCTCGGCGCTGCGCAAGGCCCTCTGGTGCTGGTTGAGGTTGGCGCGGGCAAACGAATCCAGGAGCAGCGCCTGAGCCAGGAGCAGCGGCGAGGCGGCGGCCTCGGCCTGCGCGACGGCGCGGTCGATGACCCCGACCGCGGCGGCGAAGTCTGACAGATCCATCTGCGCCTTGGCCGCCGCCAGCTCCAGCCGCGGATCGTCGGCGACACGGGTGGACAGCCGGCGCAGCTCGGCCACCGTGCGCAGCGCCTCATCGGGCAGGCCCGCCCGCCGCTGCGCCTCGGTAAGGTACAGGCCATACTCGGGATCATCGGGCAGCGCGATGCGCAGCGCCCGGTACAGCGCGAATGCCTTCTGCCACTGGCCTGGAGCCTCGTGATAGCGCGCCTCGATCAGCGAGCGCGCGGCGCGCGGCAGCGGCCCGGACAGCTCAAAGGCGCGGCGAATCTCGCGGCGGGCCTCGGCCTCGCGACCGAGCGCCAGGAGCGCATCCGACAGCGCCAGGTGTCCGAGCGGATAGTCAGGCTCGGCTTCGACGACCCGCGCGAGCACCTTCTGCGCCGCCACCGGGTCGAAGCGCTGCAGCAGCTTGCGCCCCTGGGCGTACAGCTGAGCGACCTCCAGCGACGCCGGGCGCGCTGCCCGGAGGCTGGTGAGTTCCCCGTGCGTCAGCGGGGCGAGCCCGAGCTGAGAGCGCAGCTCGCGTCCGACCAGCGAGACCATGGCGAACAGCTCCTGCGCCGTGCCTTCGGCGCGCGCCGAGCCCACCTTGCTGCCCAAAGGACCCTGGAGCAGGCTGACCTCGACCTGCAGCCGCTCGCCGCGCTCCCCGGTCGGGCGGAGCGCGCCGACGACTAGATAGTCGGGGCCGAGGCGACTGTGGAGCCTCTCCAGCGCCGGACCGGTGTAGTCCTGCAGCCGATCGAGCTTCAGCTCCAGCTTGACGCGCTCGCTGAGATCCGTGGTCAGCACCAGCAGGTGTTCGCCGGCCGCCAGCTCGGAGTTTAGCAGCTCGCTGAAGGTGCGCGCGAATCCGACCTGGGCCGGCGGGGCACTGCCATTGACATACAGTCCGAAGACGGCAACGCGTGATCTCGGTGTGAGCTGCGCGGCGTGCTGCTCGTCCCGCTTGCGCGCTTCCCGATATAGCAGGCCGGCGGTGGACAGCGCGCCGGCGGCGGCCAGCGCCAGCGGAACCAGGCGCGCGAGCCGCTTGCGCTGGCGGTGGCGACGACGGGTCGCTTCATCTGTGGGGTCTTCGGCGATCGCCTCCAGCAGCGCCAAGACCTCAGCCGCCGAGCGCGGGCGCTGCAGCGGGCTGCGGGCGATGCAAGAGTCGATCACCGCGGCGAAGCGGGCGTTGACCGTGGGCGCCACCTGCAGCAGCGGCGCCGCGTCCGAGTGCAGGACCGCGCTGCGGAGCTGCGACGCTCGCCGCTGAGCGTGCGGCTTGAGACCGCAGCACAGCTCGTACAGGATCTCGCCGAGCATGTATAAGTCTGACAGCTCGGTGGCGGGCGCACCGAGCCAGACCTCGGGCGGCATGTACGCTGGTGTACCGATGAGCAGAGCAGAGTCAGTCAGTCGGGAGTCAGCGCGCGGCTCCGCCGGTTCCTCGCGAAGCCGCGCGTCCTCGCCGCCTAGCGAGTCCGCGGACCCGCCGCCCGCGTCGCTATCCGCTGTCGCATCTACGGTGGCCTCCAGCACGGGGCTCTGACCCCGCTCGGCCGAGGCGATGGCCTGCGCGGCGGACTGCAGGTCAATGGCGCTCGGTTCGACAAGCCCGCCGCTGGCGCGAAACTCCGGCGGCACCTCCAGCAGATCACCGGCCAGCTTGGCCAGACCAAAGTCGAGCAGCTTGGCTTGCCCCTGGGGAGTCAGCATGGCGTTGGCGGGCTTGAGGTCGCGGTGCAGGACCCCGTGGGCATGCACCGCGGAAAGTCCGCGCGTCAGGTCGATTCCGATCCGCAGGACCTCCGGCCACGGCATGGGCTTTGGCACCCGGTCCAGGCTCTGGCCGGCGACGAGCTCGGAGACCAGGTAGGGCATCCCGTTGGAGATGCCGGCGCGGTAGATGGCGACGATATTGGGGTGGTGGACGCGCGCCAGCGCCCGCGCCTCGATGAGGAAGCGCTTGCGCAGCCGCTCGGTGGGGGTCGGCGTGACGAGGAACTTGACCGCCACCGGACGGTCCAGCAGGGTGTCATGACCGACAAACACCTGCCCCATGCCACCGCGACCAAGCGCCGTGGTAATCCGGTACTCATCGATCTGCTGCACCGGCGGCGCGCTGAGCCCGCCGCTCTGCCAGTTGGCCGCAGCGGGAATATGTTCCTCTGCTGGCTGATCGATTTTGAGCATCCTGGCTCGCACTGTTCCCGGGGGGCTTGAGCTGACCGGACAGCCGATTCCGGGGAATCCCAGGGAATAGCGGAAACCACGAAATCGCGGCGCGGCGCAGCTATCAGCGATAGTAAGTTTATAATGCGGCGCGCAGCTAGGCAACAGGGGGAGTCCGCTTCAGCTCCACCCGCACTGGTAACAAACGGACCGCCACTGGTAACAACTTGACCGGTTCATTTCAGTACAGCTAAGGGGTCCTGCTCAGCCCCTGGTTCATAAGCGACCGAGCCGGGCGAACACTGCCTCCGGAGTGTCGGCCGGCGCGGCCTCGGTGAGCTCGGTGCGCCGCAGGCGCGCGATCAGCTCGTCGCCCAGCTTGGGGTCGGTCGGGATGCGGCGCTTGCGCAGCTCCAAAGGCAGCTGGCGGCGGAGCAGGATCAGCAGCTGGTCTTTGCGCAGCTCGCAGGGGTCGATTCCGACATCCTGCAGCATCAAGCGGACCGTTCCCCGGGCCTGCAAGGTTGACAGCGGCGTGCACAGCGGCAGCTCGGCGCTCAGCCACTCGAACGCGGGTGAGGTGCTCATGCGTCTGCCTCCGCGCCGCGGCGCAGCCAGCGGAGATAGGCGCGCGGTGGGAAGAAGTTGAGGAAGATGGCGACAAACATGCAGACGCCGATCCCCTTGGGGAACACCGCCAGCAGGCGCAGGTAGCCGGTCGCGCCGCCGAGCAGTCGGTCGAGGGCGTGCAGGCCGGGAAGCAGGCCCATGGCCGCCGACCACAGAGCGAACAGCAGGAAGCGATTGCTCAGCACCGGATCCGCCAGCCCGACCGCGACCCGGCGCCGCATCAGGAAGTACATGCGCAGCGACTCTGCCGTCGCCCAGCCAAAGCAGAGCAGTCGCCCGAGCACCAGCTCCAGGCGCGGCCGACTGGCGTCGATGTGTAGGCTGAACCCGCCGAGCTGCGCGAAGCACCCCCACAGCACGAGCAGGCTGCCCGCCACCGCCAGGCCGAGCGCCCACCGCTCGCCGGCGCGAAACACGGTGCAGGTGAACACGTAGACCGGCACCGTCCCGAGCCCAATCAGCGACAGCACGGCGACCGCCATCGGGTGGGCGGCGGTGTCATGGCCGCGCAGCTCCAGGGCGCGCAGCATGAGCCAGGCCCCCGGACTGGTCAGCATGAAGAACAGTCCAATCCACAGCTCGGGCAGCTTGCGACCCTGCAGCGCCAGCGCGATGAGGCGCGCACCGAGCAAACACAGTGCATCAAAGATGAGCGAGCCCGCAGATCCCAGCATAATTGCTACTCTTCACCCACCGCCACCTAGCGCTGGTCCGTCCGTCCGCCCGTGGGGTGGCGTCGTACTCTCTGGGCAGACATTCTGCAGGCTCTGTGCCAACTGTAATATGGCGATTCCCTTCACATTCGACGCGGCCGAAGGCCTTCCTGCCTCCGAGTCCGATCAAGCTCGGAGAGTCGCCGCGGCATCATATTTCCTTCTTGGACCCATCATAGGTCCGAAAGTCGCGCTGCTCTGCCCTGGGAATTTCCCCAGACAGCGCGCGGAGCCGCACATTTTTCGTCGGTGAACCAAGGTTTGACTCTGGACTCTGTCCAGATGGCCAGGCAGTGTCAGCCATAGTATTATAAAGTGTATTTTGGAGGAGTATGAATGTGGTTCAGCGACATCTATAAGCTGTTCGAAAAGCATAGCAATCCCAACCACTTACATGCCCTTGTCGAGATGTCGCCCGAAGAGCTGGATGTCCTACCAGTGGGCGCGATTCGCCTTGGCCGTGACGGGAGCCAGCGCCTCAGTCGCCGGCGACAAATGTGGTGAGCAGCCACCGGTCTGCCTCTTTGTGGAAGCAGGCGCGGTAGTCGATGGGGCTGCGCAGGTCGCGGTCGCGGAGATAGCCGACCTTGCCGGTCGCGGTCAGCACCCGCACCCACTCCGGCCGAGAGCCGGGGGCGACACCCTTTTCATCGCGGCGGACAATGTCGTAGCGCAAGGTCGCAACCATCGGCGCCTCCGGGGCCGGGCGCTGGCGCAGCGGGGCCGCCGGCGCGGTGACAACGACGTACGAGAAGGCGTCCAGGTCATCGGGAAAGCGGGCAAAGACGTAGGGGGCGCAGAACTCGGTAGGACTGACGAAGGCGCCGCCCAGCGCCAGGACGCGCTCAAGCTCTGCCCACAGCGGACTCGATTCGGCGGCGGTGCCGATGAGGCCGAAGTGGGCGGCGAAGCTCTGCCGGCCGCCGTCGGTGCCGAAGCTGTACCGGAGCTCGGGGTCGGTGCTCTGGAGCAGCGCAGCGACGTCCCGGCGGGCCACCGCCGCCTGCAGCTGGGCGCGAAACCGGACGAGCGAGAGGTCGTTTTTCGCCTCATCCACCGGCTGCAGCCGCCGCCCCGACGCCACCGGGCGCGCCGCGGCCGGCTGCGACAGGAACAAGGCCGCCAGGGCCGCCAGCAAGCCGGCGGACAGGACTTGGTTCAACTTGCGGTTCATGGTGAGGATTCTGACTGCCTGCATGCAGCTTCTATTTACCAGAGCTGCGCCTGGTGAAAAGAAAAGTCACGCTGGCTGCGGTTTGGCTAAGCTCACCGGCCATGTGCCGCAACATTCGCATCCTCCACAACTTCGCCCCCCCGACGACTCCCGAGGAGGTGCAGGCGGCAGCGCTGCAGTATGTGCGCAAGGTGAGCGGCCTGGCCCGTCCCGGACCGGCAGACCAGGAGTGCTTCGATCGCGCAGTCGCCGAGGTGACCGCCGCGACGCTGCAGCTCCTTGGATCGCTGCGCGCCCGCGGGCAGGTGCGCACGCGCGAGGGTGAGAGGGAAAAGGCGCGCGCCCGCTGGCAGCAAAAGGAGGCGCGCGGACAGACCTGATAGCAGGGCTGCCGCGGCGCCGTCTGGTGGAGGGCTACCGGCGGCGGCTCAGGCGCCGAAGAAGGCCTTTTCGGCCGCGATGAGCTGCGCGAACGACGGACGCGCCAGGATCTTGCTGGCGTAGGCGGTGAGCTTGGGATGCGCCTGGGCGTTCAGCTGGATGTTGAGGTGGTCCAGGTTGACAAAGGGACTGGCCACCGCGAGGTCGGCCAGAGTCAGGCGGTCCTCGACTAGGAAGCCAGAGTCCGGCAGGACCTTCTCAAGGTAGTCCAGCAGCGGCGGTAGCTCCTCCTTCTCCGCCTTCTCGGCGATCGCCAGATCGCCCTGCTGGCCAAGGAAACGCGGGGCGACGATGCGGTTAAAGAAGCTCTTGGCCGCGGCGGGGACCAGGATTGTATCGGCGAACTCCTCGTACCAGATGGTCCGCGCCCGCGCCTTGGGCTCGGCCGGGATGAGGCACGGCTCGGGGTGCTGGGCCTCCAGGTAGGTGATGATCGCAGTGGAGTCAGAGATAGCGAAATCGCCGTCGCGGAAGCCGGGCATCTTGCCAAACGGACTGGCCGCCCGGAACTCGGGATCCTGGCTGCGCAGACCGGGCTGCTTGACCTCGACCTGGAGTCCCTTTTCAGAGATGTAAGCCAGAGTCTTGCGAACAAAGGGCGACAGGGATGAGCCGTACACAATCATGGGACCAGCCTCCAAGCGGGTAGCAGATTTTGCAGGAACAATGGCACTCACCATAACCGAATTCAGGCTCGGCGCGCAGCGAAAACCGCCCGTTGCCGGTCGGCTTGCCGGCCTCGGGGCATCGCGGCATCGCGCCCCAAGGGCCCAGCCCCGCACGCCCAGCGCTCAGCAGGCGGGCAGCGGCGCTCCGGCGCCCAGCGCGCGCAGGACCGGGAGCATCGCCTGCACCGCGCGCGTCCGATGCGACAGCTGGTTTTTCTGCGCCGCCGACAGCTCGGCATAGGTCCTGCCGGCGAGGCCAGCGGCGCCGAGGCCGGCGGCCCCGAGCTCGCTCGCATCGGGTACAAAGATCGGATCATAACCAAAGCCGTGGGCGCCGGCCGGAGCGAACAGCAGCGAGCCGCGGCACTCACCGCTGCACAGGCGCGCCGTCGGAGCCGCACCGTCCTGACCGTACAGGGCGAGCGTGCAGACAAAGCGCGCCCCCCGCTGCGCCGCCGGCACCTCCGCCAGCGCACCGAGCAGCGCCGTCAGGTTGCGCGCATCCGAGCGCGGCTCGCCGCCGTAGCGCGCCGAGTGCACACCGGGGGCGCCGTGCAGGGCCGTCACTTCCAGACCGCTGTCATCGGCCAGCGCCCACAGCCCGGTCTGGGTATGCGCGGCGCGCGCTTTGATCAGCGCGTTTTCGCCAAAGGTCGCCCCGTCCTCAACCACCTCACCGGCGATCCCGAGCTCGGCCAGCGAGACCAGCATCAGCCGGGCGGCCAGCTCAGGGGCCAGGGCGTGCAGCAGCGCCTGCAGCTCCTGCACCTTGTGGGAGTTCTGGGTCGCCAGCACCAGCCGCTGGCCCGCCTGCCCCACCTGCCCCACTCTCAGCTCCGCTCGCTCGGCGGGATCAGCGACGCGCCGGCCAGCACAGAGTTCTGCAGCGCGAACAGCCGCCGCATGCCGCGCGCCGCCAGGTCGACCAGCTCGTCCAGCTGGGCGCGACTGTACGTCGCGTGCTCACCGGTGCCCTGCACCTCGACGAAGGTCGGCTCGGCGCGGACGCTCTCCCCGGGCTCGCTGAACGCCTGCGCCATGACGATGTTCATGTCGACCGCCGCCCGCGCGTCTTCCTCGTAAGGCAGGTCCAGGCACACCTGGCCGTCGACGATGCCCACCGAGATCGCCGCCACCGCCTGGCGCACCGGCAGCCCCGGGCACAGGCCGCGGCTCACCAGGCGGCTCAGGCACAGCGCCAGCGCCACATACCCCCCGGTGATCGCCGCGGTGCGCGTCCCGCCGTCGGCTTGCAGGACATCACAGTCGACGGTGACGGTGCGCGGACCAAGCGCCTCGAGGTTGACCGCGGCGCGCAGCGAGCGTCCGATGAGGCGCTCGATCTCCTTGCCGCGACCGCTGGGCCCGCGGGAGGAGCGAGTCGTCGTCGAGCCGGGCAGCATCGCATACTCGGCGGTCACCCAGCCGCTGCTCGATTTCTGGGCGCGCAAAAACGCCGGCTGCTGCTCCTCCACCGAGGCGGTGCACAGCACCCAGGTCTGCCCGCAGCGGATGAGCGCACTGCCCATCGGCGCCTTCAAGTAGTCGATCTCCAGCGAGATCGGACGGAGCTCGTCCGTCAGCCTGCCATCTCTTCGCATGCGCGCACGTTGACAAATCCCTCAGCGATCGTCAATGCACACCCGCTCAGGTCGCGCTCCCGGCCGAGCTCTCCGTCGGCGCGGCGCGGGAACAAAGGGGGCCGCGGACCGAGTTTGCGCTTGCCTCGATAGCGCGTACGCGCATACCGTGAAAGACGTGAGCCCCCCAACTTCGTCATCGAGCGCCCGGCCGGCGCCCCTCTGGCTGCGGCTGCTCGGCGGTGATCTCTCGCTACCAGCCATCCTGTGCGCCGCCGCGCTGGCGGAGTTTGTCTTCTATCGGCTCTTGCAGCCGCTCGCTCGCCTGCTCCCGCACGCGCTGCCGCCGTGGCTGTGGGGCTCGGTCGATCTGCTCGGCGCATACTCGCTGAACCTGGCCTCGGTGCTATCGCTTCTGGTCACCGCGGCGATGCTGCTCGGCGCCATGGCCCCCGGCGGCCTCGCCCAGGACCCGGTCCGGCGGGCCGGGCTCTCGCTAATGGGGCTGGTTTTCATCGGCGCCTGCTCCCTGCTCATCCTGTGTCCGAGCGTCGCTGCGCAGTACCTGGGGCTGGTGCGCGCGCAGTGGCTGGCGCAGACCTCCAGCGTCTGCCTGGCGCTGCTCATCTTGCTGTCCGTCTTGCCGCGCCGCACCGCCAGCGGCCGTCACAAGCTGGCGATGCTGGTCCTGCTCTTGCCGCCTCTGCTGCTGCTGGAGACGCACTGGGGGCTGCTCAGCAGCCGGGGCATCTTGCAGCGCTACACGCTGTTTCTCGCCATCTACGGCTCGACGGCGGCGGCCACCGCGCTGGGGGTCAGCGCGGCGCTGCTGTGGCCGGCGCGACCCCTGACCTGGCCCAAGGACGGCCTGCCGCTGCTCGCCGCGGCGCTGCTGGTCGGCGGCGTGAGCGTGCTGCTGCTGCTCGATCGCGGGGCCGCGGCGCGCCTTATCTATATCGGCTTTGACATGCACCTGCCGGCGGCGGCGCTGGCGCAGACGCTGTACATCCTGAGCCTTGGCTCGTGGTCACTGACCACCGCAGCGCTGATCGCCCGCCCCGACCGCTCGCGGCGCCGCGGCATCGGGCTTTTGCTGGTCGGCCTGGCGGGGGGTCAGGCGCGGACCATTCACCAGGCCTGCTTCTTTCTCGCCGGCCTCTTATGCCTGGCCGAGTCGATGCTCGAAGACGGCCATCGCCACCCGCCGACCGAGGCGTGACCGAGCTCGAAGGGGGGCGCTGGCGACCGGTCGCGGTCGAGCGCGCTGCGAGGGCTACAGACCCGAAGCGGCGGCCGTGTCCACAGGAGCGATGGCACGCGACTGACCGCTGGCTGACTTGGGCACCCGCCACAGGGCGTCGGACAGCAGGACCTCGGTGCCCCCGAGCTCGCCCGCCGCCAGGCAGTGGTGCTGGCCGCACATGACGAGCAGAACGAACGCCACCACGCCGGTCATTCCCACAGTCAGATATGCTTGAGTAATCGTGCACATCGGAATAGCTCCCCCTCCATTTGATTAGCTGCACTGGCACTGAAGCCATCGCCGCTGCAGAGTCGTACTTCGCGTCGTCCCCATCGGCGCAAGCCTCCCGTCTCCTGTTTCGTGCCCCCTCCTTCCTTACATCCCGCGGCAGCAGTCCTGCGGCAACTTTTATCTGACCATATGTCTATCACAGTACCAATAATAATTCTTCTTCCGGCAGGCGCGAGCTCCGAGAAAATACAGCTTTGCTGGCAGAATCCACCGCCGGCGGCCGGCCAACCTGCGACGATCACAGAAAAACCGCTGCCATCGCTTTTTTTTGCGCCTGCAGCAAAGCTTATTTTCTGAGCCACAGCTGTAATGGGACTTGGCCGTGATCGGCTCTGAGACTTGGCTAGTACAATAAGAGTCGCTGCAGGTTCTGCCGCTCCCAGATGTGCGCGCGCTCGTAGTCATCAAAGAGGCGCTCTTCGGCCAGGAACTCGGAGGTGTGAAAGCGGCGGCGGCCGGCGATAAGAGGAATGCAGTGCTTCTGATGCAGCATCTCGTGATAGATAATCCAGGCGACGAAGTAGCCGGGCACCTCGCGCCGATCGAGGGTCGGATGAATGCGGATGAGTGCGTCTTCGACCGCATACGAGCCGAGCTGTAGCGACTTGTGACGACGCGCCGGCAGGTTCGGCCGCCGGCGCTGCCCCCAGGTGATGGTCGCGCGGATCGCGCCGGCAAAGTAGTCTGCATTGAGCCGATCAAAGAGCTGCTGCAGATCGTGGTGGCTGCCGCGCGGCTCCACTCGCAGCGGCCGCGGAGCGCGCGCCAGCGCCGGCTGACGCGGCGCCTGCAGGCTGATCCGCGCCTGGTTGGCGCTGATGAACTCCCCGAGCACCGCTGACGCGGCGCGCTCTGCCCGGGTGACGTAACGACCGAGCGCGGCGACGATGTCCGGTCCGGCTTCAGCGAACATGTGGTGCAGCCGCAGCCGATAGCGTCCAGGCTCGCGCCGCACCGAGATCATCGTGCACTGGTTGTCGGTCAGCGCGAGCTCGACCTGCGCCTCGGGGGCGAGGGTGCGGCGGATGTGCGCCACCAGGCGCTGGCCCAGGCGCTCGGCAGCCTCGTGCTGGGTCGTGTCGACCGCAGGCTCGCCGCTGGCGACGACCAGGGCCTGCTGCGTGGGCGAGGACATGGACCCATTTGTATCCAGCTGTAGGTCGGTGTCAAAAATTCTGCGTCCGGGTCGCAGTCCTCCGGGCTGCGCCGGTTTTCGCTATAGTGCGGGCATGCATGTGCGAATCCTGTACTTTGCCCTGCTCCGCGATCGGCTGGGACGCGAGCACGAGACGTTGGAGCTCCCCGACGGTAGCACCGCCGATGACCTGCTGGCGCGGCTGGCGCGCGAAAATCCGGTGGTGGCGGCGGCGCGGCGCAGCCTGCAGGTGGCGGTAAATCAGGAGATGGTGCCGCTGTCGCACCCGCTCACCGCGGACGATGAGGTCGCTCTCATCCCGCCGGTGTCCGGGGGGGCCGGGCACTGCCGGATCAGCAGCGAGCCGCTTGCGTGGCAGGAGGTCATCGACGCGGTGAGCAGCCCCGGGCAGGGCGGCATCGCCGTGTTCTGCGGCATCGTGCGCGATCACAACGACGGCAAGCAGGTGATTCGCCTGGACTACGAGGCCTACAGCGAGATGGCGCAGCGGACGATGCTCCAGATCGCCGCCCGCATCGAGGCCGCGACCGCTGGGGCGCGGGTCGCCATGGTCCACCGGGTGGGCAGCCTGCGGGTCGGCGATACCGCGGTGCTCGTCGCCGCCTCCGCCCCCCACCGCGCCGAGGCGTTCGCCGCCTGCCGCGCGGCGATCGAGGCGCTCAAGCGCGAGGTTCCAATCTGGAAGAAGGAGTTCTCGCCCGACGGCTCGGAGTGGCTCGGCTAGCGCCGGCTGCGCCGCAGCTTGACCAGGACCGCGGACAAGTCGTCGTGGCTGAGAGTGACCCGGCGCTCCCCCCAGCCCGGACGGCTGAGGATGAGCGAGGTCTGGTTGCTCAGCGCTCCTTTATAAATGAGCGGCGTCTGGCCGAGTAGCCGCCCGGTCGTCGCCTCGCGCACCTCGACCCCGGCAGGCACGCTGCGCACCCGCCAGAGGCGCGTCAGCTCTGCCTTGGGCGGCGGCGGCGGCTCCTGCCAGCGGACTCCGGCTCCCGCGTGGATCCACCACTTCGCGCCCCCCGCCGACGAGAATAGTAGCACCAGCCCCACTGCCGCCGGCAGCCTGCCCAGGCGGCGCCGGCCGATCGGCACCAGCTGCGCGCTGCCGGATGAGCTCCGCTCGACCAGCGGCACCGGCAGCAGCGCATCCTGGCGCCAGCCCGACGGCGGGCCGCTGGGCGGATGGGCCCCCGGCAGTGGGCCGGCGCTGGCAGGACCGCTGGGAGCGGAGCGGACGGCGGGCAGGGCCGGGGCGCGCGGCGCGTGCCGCACCATCGGCATCGTCTGGTCTTCTTCTGGCTCCTGGGTGTCCTGGCATTCCGGGCGCTCCGGGCGCTCCGGGGCCCGGGCGTCGGGTCGAATGAGCAGCGTCGCCGCCTGGCCCTTGCCCGCCGCGACCGAGGTCGGAGCGAGCAGCCGGCCAAGGACCTGCTCCAGCTGCTCCTCTACCTCCGCGGTGGTCGGCCGCTCGGCCGGCTCCTTGGCCATCATCCGCTGCACAAGCTCGGCCAGCTGGCTGGGAATCTCGGGCCGCGAGAACAGTCCCTGCGGCGGCTTCTGGAACACATGCATCTGCATGAGGTGCGGGATCGCGCTGGCGCTGTAGGGAGGACGTCCGGTGAGCAGCTCGAAGAAGATACAGCCGAGCGAGTAGATGTCGGTCCGGCAGTCGACGTTCCCCTTGCCGCGCCACTGCTCCGGCCCCATGTACATCGGCGTCCCGAGCAGCGCCCCGAGCGCAGTCTTCACGTACGCCGGCACGCCCGGGAACGGCGACTCCCCGAGCTGCCCCGGCTCGCTGAGGAACTTGGCGATGCCGAAGTCGAGCAGCTTGGCCCGCTCTCCTCCTGAGGCTTCTGGATCTTTCACAATCAGGATGTTGTCGGGCTTCAGATCGCGGTGGATCACTCCTTTTTCATGCAGGGCGCGCAGGGCGGAGGCCAGCTGGCGCACCAGCCGCACGCTGACCAGCACGCGCGATGAGACGGGCCCCGCGGCGGCGTTCGCCTGGTCGGCCGGAGGCTCCCCCTCTGCCTGCGCGAGCTCGCGAATACGCTGGCTGAGCCGCGGGCCGTCCAGGTACTCCATCAGGATGTACCGCGTGCCATCGGCGAGCTGGCCGATCTCAAACACGCTCACCACGCTCGGGTGCTGCACCACATTGGCCGCCCGCGCCTCGTTGACAAAGCGCGCCGTCAGCTCGGGGGCCTGGGTGAACTGGGCGTGCAGGACCTTGAGAGCGGCGCGGCGCCCCAGATACTGATGAACCGCTTCATACACGGCGCCCATTCCGCCGCGACCGATCAGTCGGCCGACGCGGTAGTTGGCCACGACCTGACCGCTCAGCGAATTGTCTCTGACTGTTCCGGCCATGATGGATATCCCTTCTGCGCGACGAGCCCAGGCTGGCTGGGCGCTCCCAGTTCTTGCGACCGCGGACCGGCCACCGGCTACTCAGCGAGCCGCGCGCACGACTCGCCGGGTCCCTGCCCCAGGCCGAGCCCAGGCTCCTGCGAACTCAGAAGTGAGTCCAAGCTCGGCGGGGAGTCAGACTCCGGCGGGGAATCAGCCTCAGCCTCCGGCGGCGAGTCCGGCTCGGGCGGCGCCTGCTCGCTGACCTGCCGGGCTTGATCGAGCTGCAGCGGCTCCCGAGCCTGCACGGGCGGCGCTGCGGACGGGGGTGCAAGCGCTGCCTGCAGCTCGCGCCCGGCGGCGCGCGAGTCCGGGGTCGGCGCCGCGACCTGCGCGAGCTCCACCAGGGGCCGCGCCGACGAGCCGAGCAGCGGCGCCGGCGACCGCGGGACCGCCGCGCCCGACGATACTGCCCGCGGACGCACCAGGCGCAGCCCGAGCAGTGCCGCCACCAAGAGCCCGAGCACGAGCGAGCTGGCGCCGAGCGCCCGCCACAGCGACCAGCGCAGGCGCGGCAGCGCCAGCTGGAGCGGACTGCCAAGCTCGGGGGGCAGCGTGCCGGCCAGGGTCAGCAGCGCCGGCATCTGCAGGGCGGGCCGGGGCGCTGGTGCCGCCATCACAGGCGCTTGGGACGGCGCCGACGGCACGGGCGGCGGCGACTGTTTTGCCGAGGTTGCGGCTCGTCGCGCGGGCTCGGCGAATGCGGCGGCCGGCGGGCGCGGCGGGCGCGCTCGACCGGCGGCCTGGCTCGGGGTCGCCGGAGAGCGAGGAGCGGGAAGCGGCGCCGGGGCCGCGCTGCCTGCAGTCGCGGGTGCCGATGGGGCCGCGCTGACCGCCAGACCGGCAGCCTTGGCCAACCCGACTGGGAGCGCTGCTTGTTGCTGCAGCTCGGCGCGCAGGGTAGCGAACACGCTGCCGCTGGCGCCTGGGGGCTGCGTCGGCTCCCCAGTGGGAACCAGGGTCGCGGTGAGCTGACACTCCCGGGCGAGCGCGGGCTCGGGTGAGCAGCGCCGGTCGTCCTGCACGGGCGCGCTTAGCGCATCGAGCATGGGCCGCGGCACTGGTAGCGGCGTGCGATCGAAGGCGTCGTCCAGGTCCTTGGCGCTGCGCCCGCCGAGCCGATACGGCGCCGTGGGCACGTCCTGGGCGGCGTGGACCAGAGCCTGCGCATCGCGCAGGTTGACCATGCCGCTGAGCTCGAGCAGCTGCTCGGCGGTGTAGTGAGCGGTGACCAGCAGATCGGGGTGCGGCGCGCTCTGCTCGCGCCGCGGCGAGGCCGCGCTGACCGCGGGGCTCGCGGTGGGGACGCGCAGGACGCGCTCGCGATCCGGCTCGACAAACTCGGGCACGCTGCGCTGGGCGGGGCTCGGGGCGTGAAGGAGCGCCAGCCGCGGCCGCGTCAGTCCCGGCAGGTAGGGCTCGACCTCGGTCGGATCGCCATCCCCCTCCCACATCGGCTCGGCAGCGGCGCTGGCCACAGCAGCGATCGGTGCGGTCGATCCGGTCGGAACAGGTGGCCGCGAAGGCGGACCACAGTCCACGGTCGCCGCCGCGCTGGCGCTGTCTCCGAGCTGCGGCAGGTTGCCCAGGCTGCGGATGAAATCCGCGACCCTGGGGAAGCGATCCTTGCGCTGCTTGGCGAGCGCAGTGTGGATGGCACTGTCGATGTGAGCAGGGAGCCCCGGGACCAGCGTGCGCAGGCGGACCGGTTCCTCGCTGCAGATCATCTGCCACAGCCCGATCGGATGGGAATTCCCAAACGGCAGACGACCCGAGAGCAGCTGATACGCAACCACCGCCAGCGACCACTGATCGGAGCGCGCGTCCACGCCGCTGCTATCCATGCAGGTCGCCTCGGGCGACAGGTAGGCCAGGGTGCCGATGATGATGCCGCTGGTGAGCTGGGCCGGCGCGCCGCCGGGGTCGGTGGGACGATCCTCACCCGCGGGCGGCTCGCTTAGCAGCTTGGCCAAGCCAAAGTCGAGCACCTTGATCTGTTCCCGCTCACCGGGCTCGCCATCCCGCCCGTCCAGTCGTCCGCGCGTGCCCAAAAAGATGTTCTCTGGCTTGACGTCACGGTGGACGATTCCCATGTCGTGCGCGTACTGCAGCGCCGCCCCGACCGCGCGGATGATCTCCAGCGCCCGCGGCAGCGGCAGCCGTCCCTGGCGGGAGAGCAGCTGGTGCAGGTCCTGCCCCTCCAGGAGCTCCATCACCAGGAACTTGGTTCCGTCCTCATCTTCATTGAAGTCCCGGACCTCGACAATGTTGGGGTGAAACAGCCGGGCGATCACCCGCGCCTCGTTGTCAAACCGGCGGTGCGCCTTCAGTCCGAACACCGCCCCGGGGAAGACCAGCTTGACCGCGCACGGCTGCTGCAGCTGCAGGTCGACCGCGCGGTAGACCTCCCCCATCGCGCCCATGCCGAGCAGCGACTCCAGCCGGTAGCGCCCGCGCAGCACCCGGCCAAGGCGCGGCCGAGCAGCTGGATGGTACAAGGGCCGCCGCGCTGCCATATCGACATCTGCCGCTCCGGGAAGCTCGGGAGTGGTCAGCGGCTGTTCAAGCTGATTGTTAATCTTCATTTGAGCTTGATCCTTATATCGCAATTTGTTACATCGATCGGCAGTGCTGCGATTCAGGCAGACGCCTTTGACATTTCTCTGGCAAGGCCAGCAGAGACTTATCCGGCAGCCGCCCGACCGGGCGCTGCCCTGCAGAAATTACTTAGCATCCAGCGTGCCATTTAATTTCAGCGCCCTTGGCGGGAAGATTTCGACTTCCCTGTCGATAGCCGCGCAGCGCGCCGCCAAGGTCGCCTGTAGGCGAAGCTGAACAAAGCCCGCCAGGCTACCGCTTGGCGACTACAGGGGCCCAGGCCGGCGCACTCCCCCGCGGCGGCCGGAAGATCCGAATCATTTGGCTTAGATGATGAAAATTTCCGGGTGTTGATCGTCTTCCCGATTGTGAAGTTAAGCGCAATCAGGTCGGGGTCGGCGGCGCATCTGAAAAATAATTATTAAACTGACTTTGCGATATCAAGGCTTCTTCCGACGGGCTACTACGATTTATATTTTTAAACCGCAGTTCAAGTGTCACCGCAGAGATTTCATCGGCCATGTAGGACAAAAAACCATATTGACGATCAGGATTAGTAGAGCAGTAATATCCTTATGACTGATTCATCCGTATTGCTCATCGAAGGTCAGAAGAAGCATGAACAGATCCTCCACCAGGGCCAGGACATGTACATCTGTCGGCACGAGCTGGTGGGGCCGGACAAGCAGCATAAAGACGATCGCGAGCCGCGCCGGCTGCGCAGCGAAGATAGCGGGGTCTCGGCGATCACCGAGATCTCGCCGGCGCAGCGGCAGTTTACTACCCACTCGCCGTACATCTCGCAGCGGCACGCGGTGCTCAGCCTGTCCATGCGCGGCAAGTTCCTGGTCAAGGATCTCGACAGCGCCAACGGCACCTGGCTGCGCCTGACGCCGCATCAGGTCTACGAGCTGCCGGACAACTTCGAGCTCCTGCTGGCCAAGGATCTGGTCGTGCAGCGCCGCACTCCGCTGTGGGAGACCACGCCCGAGATCGGCCGCTTCGCCAACGGCGAGGACTTTGCCGCCTACGTCCGCTCGCAGCTGTCAAACTACGTCTCCAGCGTGCGCATCTACGGCATGGACAGCCCGGAGGCGCAGCGCGATAATCAGCTGTGCACCAAGCTGCCGCTGCTCGCGCAGCCGGGTCACCCCGAGCCCTCCTACCTGGTCGTGACCTGGCGGCTGAACACCTTCAACCTGGCGCTGGAGCGCTGGCTGCAGAGCTGCGTCTTTCTGTACAATAGCGGCCCGGTCGGCGATCACAGTCCGCTGCGCGATGAGAAGCCATGGCAGTTTGTCGCCGCTTCGCCGGAGCGCAAGCATGTGCTCAAGCTCGCCCAGCGGGTCGCGCGGACTGCCGGGACTGTGCTCCTGTGCGGCTCCAGCGGGGCCGGCAAGGAGGTCCTGGCGCGCGATCTGCACCTGCATAGCTCGCGCGCCAAGAAGCCCTTCATTGCCGTCAACTGCGCCGCCCTGCCGGCTGATCTGATCGAAGCAGAGCTTTTTGGCACCAAGCGCGGCGCCTTCACCAATGCGGTGGATCGCATCGGCCTTTTCGAGCGAGCCAAGGACGGCACGCTGTTCCTCGATGAGATCGGCGAGCTGCCGCTGAACCTGCAGGCCAAGCTCCTGCGCGCGCTCGATCAGAAGGTCATCCGCTGCGTCGGCGATACCGAAGAGCGGCCGATCAAGGCGCGCATCATCGCCGCCACCAACCGCAACCTGGAGAAGATGGTCGCCGCCGGCACCTTCCGCGACGACCTGCGCTTCCGGCTGGTCGCGGTCCAGCTGACCCTCCCCGAGCTGCAGTCGAGCGATGTCAGCGCCCTGGTCCCCCACCTGTGCGAGACGCTCGAAGATGAGGGCTTCTCCGAGCTCGGCGAAGATACGGTGCAGACCCTCAGCAAGCTGGCCGCCAAGATCCCCTGGCCGGGAAACGCGCGCGAGCTGCGCTCGGCTCTGGAGCGCTACCTGACTTTCCGCGATCCGGCCAGCACTGTAGAGGAGAACTGGAAAAAGGCGCTGGAGAGCAGCTGGCCGCTCAGCCACAGCGGCGGCCTCGCGCCGGCCGACCCGAGCGCGCCGATGGAGCAGCTGCCCGAGACGCTGGGCGAGGACTGCGATCGCCTGCAAAACCTGCTGTTCCTCAATGTCGCCCGCCGCATCCTGGTGCCTTATCGCTGGGGCGCGCTCAAGGAGCTGGGCGACAAGATGGGAATGACCGGCGCCGGCGCCGCGGCGCGGCTGCGCAAGCTTGAGATCAGCACCGATCCAGAGCCCAACGCGGCGAAGATCGATGCCCAGATCGCCAGCCTGCAGGCCGAGCTGCAGCCCCGCCTGCCGCTGCTGCGCAGCCTCCTTGGTCTTTAGTCTCTCGCCGCGGCCGGCATGCCGTAGCTGCCGACGCGGCGCGCCGCCCGAGCTATTCAGCTGACCTTGCGCAGCATTCCCTGCGCCGAGCGGGACAGTCCCGGCAGCAGTCGCGCCGAGCTCGAGGAAGGGGAGCCGGGCTTGGCGAGCGCCGCCTGCACCGCCAGCCGCAGGGTCTCTGCATCTTCATATCGCCTGGCCACCTGGGGCTGCAGCGCCTTCTCGATCACGTTCCACAGCGCTCGCGGGACTCCGGATCGGAGGGTGGGAAGCAGCGCCCGCAGCCGTCGGTGGTCCTGAACCGCGATACTGGCAAACAGCGTCCCATCCGGTGCCGAGACTCGCAGCGTCAGCATCTCCAGCAGCAGAAGGCCGAGCGCGAACACATCACTGCTCGGGTGGATGTGATCGCAGTCCCCTGCTGCCTGCTCGGGCGACATGTAGCCGCGCGTTCCCACCGGCTCGCCAGTAAAGGAATGTTGCCGGCGACCAAGCCGCGCGACTCCAAAGTCGACGACCTTGACAATGAAGTCGCCCCCAGCCGCCGGAGCGAGCACGATGTTGTTTGGGTCAATGTCCCTTTCGCCAGTCGCCGCCGCCAGCTGCTGCCGTCTCGCGCACCACGGAATCGGCGCGGAACGGTTGTACGCAATGCGCCTACGGGCGAGCGGCTTTCTTTCAGGGTATGCTGACCATATCGCAGAGCTCTGTCTAAGGGAGCTTGTGAACTAACCTAAGGAGTCCCAGATGACAACCATGCAACGCATCTTGTTTAATAGCGGAGCATTCCTTCTTGCTGCGACCCTGGTCGACTGCAATGAGACGCCCGCCGCCAACCCGGACCTTGGCGGCAATGTCGACCTGGCGCCCGCCCCCGGCGCGCCGACCCTCACTGCGGTGACCCCGAACAACGCCCTTAACACCGGCGGCACCCCGATCGTGCTCACCGGCACCAACTTCCAGCTCGGTGCCACCGTCACCATCGCCGGCGTCCCGGCGACCAACGTGGTCGTGGTCTCCAGCACCCAGATTAACTGCGTCGTGCCCGCCAAGGCCGCGACCTGCGGTGCCCGCGCGGTGCAAGTGACCAATCCGAGCAGCAGCGCGATCACTCGCAATGATCTGTTCACGTACCGCTCGAGCACGTTCGGGTTCGCGCCCCTGCAGTCGCTGCCCATGGGGACCAACACCCGCCAGGTGATCGCCGCCGATGTAAACGGCGACACCAAGCTCGATCTGATCACCGCCAACAGCGGCTCGGCCAACGTCTCGGTCCGCCTGGGCAATGGGGATGGCACCTTCGGCGCTGCCAGTCAGGTGGTCATCGGCGTCGGCACGAGCCCCTACGCAGTGGCTGCAGCGGACGTAAACGGGAATTTAGCTGACGCCTACAGCTGCGTACAAGATCAGGGCCAGTCGCAGGCAGGCCGCAGCAGTAGGCGGCAGCCGAATTGGCGTGCAGTGATGAGCCGGATGGTTATACGATCGTAAGGTTTGCGCTGATGCGCGGCTCGGCTTCGCTTTGCACGTAGTCATATCGGAGGGGGAGATGAAGGAGCTTTCCGTAGTGGTCCTGGGCGATGGGCGCTGGGCCAGGGCGCTGACCGTCCTTTTGACGAACAATCAGAATCGGCAGCGCGGCCACATCAAGCGCGTCATGCAGTACACGCCGCCGCGCCCCCCAGGTGCGTCCCCCCAGCTGACCGACATCAACAAGCCAGCGGCTGCCGGAGCGCGCACCGCGGAGGCTGCGAGCGCCCCGGGCGGTCTCGGTGCGCCGGTCGCCATCAAGCGGTCCTCCCTGCGAGCTGACAGCGAAGACGCGACGATGATGACCATGACGCGGGACTCGCTCGCCAGCTTGACCGGTGCCCCGCCGACCAAGCTGGACCCGGCGGTTCACGCCGACAGCGAGGACGAGACCCTGATGGGTCTGCCTTCGGTGGCGCTGGCCGGCGCGGCCGCGGCCCCGCCCGACCGTCCGCCGCGGGCCGCGGTGCACGCAGGCAGCGAAGACGCCACCATGATGGGAATGACCGCCGCGGCCCTCTCCTCCGCGGTCGGCCTGGGCCCGGTACAGGCGATTGACCTGACCGAGCTGGGGACCGCCGATCTGCTGCTGCTGACCGTCCCGGCGGCCAGCGTGCGGGCGCTGCTGCGCAAGATCAAGGGCGCGCTGCGCTCGCATCAGATCATCATCCACTGCGTCGACGGGATCTGCCCCGGCGACCCGCGCATCGAGCAGCCCTCGATGCTGATCTCGGACGTGATCCGGCAGGAGACCCAGCTCACCCGCATCGGCGCCCTGGCCGGTCCGGTCCTTCCCGAAGACCTGGAGGAGTGGAACCCGGCGGCCGTGGTGTGCGGCAGCCCGTCCGAGACCGTGGTCGCCGCGGCGCGCCAGGTGCTCGGCTGCCCGACCCTGCGCATCTACGGCACCAGCGACCTGGTCGGCGTCGAAGTGGCGCGAGCGATGAGCAGCGTCATCGCCCTGGCGAGCGGCGTCTGCGATGTCCTGGAGTTCGGCGCCGCGACCCGCGCCACGCTGGTCTCGCGCAGCGCCGCCGAGAGCGCCCGCTTCGGCATGGCGCTGGGAGCGCACGAGCGCACCTTCCTCGGTCTGGCGGGCTTTGGCGGCTTCATGCTCGCCAGCGAGCGCCGCGGCTCGTGCGACTTCGAGCTCGGGCGGCTGATCGGCGCCAGCGTCCCACCCGACGAAGCCCAGCGGCGCATCGGCCGCCACTGCGAGAGCGTCGACATGGTCCGCGACGCCCACAGCCTGGCCGAGTCGCACGGGCTGCGTACCCCCATCCTGACCACCATCCACGGCCTGCTGTTCAGCAACCAGGAAGTGCCCAAGCTGATAAAGGGTCTCCTCGAGGATCCGACCTGGCTTGAGTAGGCGGTCGGCCGCGCCCCGCTGACCGCAAGCTCCGTCGGTACGGTCCGGCGACCTGCGGCTGCCCAGGCGCGCGCATTGAGTCTGGCTGCGCCGCCGGGTCTGCAGTAAGCTCCGCCGCATGCGCACTGTCACGCCCTTCGTTTTCGCCATCGCTGCCTCCGCCGTCCTGTTGCCGCACGTCGCGGCGCAGCCGCCTGCGCCACCAGCTGGCACCGCGCCCGCCTTGGCCTATCCACCGGCACCGCGCGGCGCCGTGGTCGAGGAGCACCATGGCGTCAAGGTCGCCGATCCCTACCGCTGGCTCGAGGAGATGGACTCTCTGGCGACGCGCCGCTGGGTGACGGCCGAGAACGCCCTCACCGACTCTTACTTTGCCCGCATCCGCGGTCGCAGCGCGCTGCACGACCGGATTGCCGCGCTGTCGCGCTACGAGTCCTTCCGGCCGCCGCAGCAGCGCGGCTCCCGCTACTTCTGGGTCTACCGGGACGGCAAGAAGAACCAGCCAGTGGTCTACTCCGCCACCGCGCTCACCGCCGAGCCGCAGCTGCTGCTCGATCCCAACATCCTGTCCCCGGACGGCAAGCTCGCCTTTGCCGGACTTGCGATCAGCGAGGATGGCACGCGCATCGCCTACGGGCTCGCTCAGGGCGGCGGCGACTGGCAGACCTGGCGCCTGCGCGATGTCGCCACCGGCAAGGATCTCCCCGAGGAGCTGCCCTACATCAAATACTATCAGCCGGTCTTTTCGCACGACGGCACAGGCGTCTACTACAGCCGCTTCCCCGCCCCGCCCGCGGGCAAGGAGCTTGTAGAGACCGACCACGACTGCAAGGTGTATTTTCACCGCATCGGCACCGCCACCGCCAGCGACAAGGTCATCTACGAGCGGCCGACGCAGCCCTCCTGGCAGTTCGAGCTCGCCGGGACCCGCGATGGGCGCTACCTGGTGGTGAGCATCGGCGACGGCCAGGTCGGCGACCGCGGGCAGGAGCAGATCGCCTATCTAGATCTCAGCCGGCCGGGCGCCGGCGTGACAACGCTCATCGGCACCTACGAAGCGGAGTATGTCTTCCTTGGTAACGACGGTCCGCGGCTGTACTTCCAGACGACCGCGGGCGCTCCCAAAAAGCGAATCATCGCCATCGACACCCGCAACCCGGCGCGCGACAAGTGGCAGGAGGTAATCCCCCAGGGACCGCGCGCCCTCGACGGCGCCGCCCTCACCGGGGGCCAGCTCTTTGTCACCACCCTGGAAGACGCGCACACCGCGGTCGCCGCCTACGATCTGCAGGGCAAGAAAGTCCGCGACGTGCAGCTGCCGGGTCTGGGCAGCGCCTTCGGCTTCCGCGGGGGTCCTGCGGCGCGACAGACCTTCTACGCCTTCACAAGCTTCAAGGACGCTGGCGCGATCTACCGCTACGACATACCGACCGGCCAGAGCGAGCCCTGGAAGACCCCGGTGGTGCCCTTCGATGCCGCGGCGCTGGAGACGACGCAGGTGTTCTTCCCAAGCAAGGACGGAACCAAGGTCCCGATGTTCCTCACCGCCAAGAAAGGACTGGCGCACGATGGGATGCGCCCGACGCTGCTCACCGCTTACGGGTTTGGCGGGGTGTCGCTGACCCCGGCCTTCAACCCGACGATGATCGCCTGGATCGAGCGCGGCGGCATCTATGGCGTCGTCAACGTCCGCGGCGGCGGCGAGTACGGCGAGGCCTGGCACACCGCGGCCATGCGCACCCACCGCCAGGTGGGCCTGGACGACTTCATCGCCGCTGGCGATTGGCTCATCGCCAACCACTACACCGCGCCGCGCCACCTGGGCATCTTCGGCAGCTCGGGCGGCGGCATGCTGGTGGGGGCGGTGATGATGCAGCGCCCAGAGCTGTTCGGCGCCGCGGTGCCGCTTGTCGGAGTGCACGACCTGCTGCGCTTCCAGCTGTTCGGCCAGGGCGCCGGCTGGCAGGGAGATCTCGGCTCGCCCGCCGACCCCACCGAGTTCCGGGCGCTGCAGGCGATCTCGCCGCTGCACAATGTCCGCGCCGGGACCCGCTACCCAGCGACGCTGCTTGTGACCTCGGATCACGATGTGCGCGTGGCGCCGCTGCACTCCTACAAGCTGGCGGCGGCGCTGCAGGCGGCGCAGGCGGGACCGGCGCCGGTGCTGCTGCGCGTCCACACGGCCTCGGGCCACGGCGGCAGCGCGGCGCTGTCGCAGCGCATCGATCAGCAGACCGAGCTGCTGGCCTTCTTCGCTCACACCCTGGGTCTGCCGCTCAACTAAGCGGCGTGGCGCGCGGCGCGATTTGGCGGATAATCGGCGCTCATGCAGATCGACTTTGCCGCATATCCCGCCGTCTTGTTGGATCTGGACGGGACGCTGTTTCACGATGCGCGCCCGCTGCCCGGCGCCATCGCGCTGGTGGAGCGGCTGCAGCGCGAGCGGGTTCGCTTCGCCTGCCTGACCAACTCGGGCAGCAGCCCCCAGGTGGTGCGCCAGCGCCTGCTGGCAGCTGGCATCGACCTCCCTCCGGGCAGCATCTACACCGCCGCCACCGCGGCCTGCGACTACATCCGCAGCACCCTGCCCCGCGCCGGGCTGGCGCGCAAGCCGCGGATCTATCACCTGGTCGGCGAGTCGTGCGCGCAGCTCCTGGATGGACTTGTCGACTGGGTGGAGCAGCCGGACCAGCCGTGTGACGCGGTGCTCGTCGCCTCGCTGGACAACCCCTCGGTGACGCCCGAGCGGCTTTTTATCGCGCTCCAGCTGGCGCGCCGCGGTGCCGAGGTTATCGGCCTGTGCGCCGACCGCGTCTACCCCAGCACCCGAGGCATGGAGTTTGGCGCCGGCGCGCTGACGCTGATGCTGAGCTACGCGGCGCAGGTCGAGCCCACTTTCTGCGGCAAGCCCGACCCCAAGTTCTTCACCGAGCTGTGCCAGCACCTGCAGGTCGCTCCCGCCGGCTGCCTGCTCATCGGCGACAACCTCGAGTCCGACATCGCCGGGGCCAAGCGCGTCGGCATGCACACCATCCTGACCCTGACCGGCGTGTCCCGGCAGAGCGATGTCGCTCGTGCCACGGCGGAGCAGCGCCCCGATCGAGTGATCGCGGATCTGACGCAGCTGCTCGCAACCTGAGCGGCAGGCGCGGCGCCGCGGGCCGCAGCTTGGTTACGGTGTTACGGTGTTACGGTGTTACGGTGCCGCGGTTACGGTGCCGACCGCCTCCCCGTCGAGCAGCCCGGCGGGCAGGCCCGCCAAGCGGTCTCCGCTACGCGCCTTGTTTCGCGCGCTCCGTCGGTGAGTGATCCTTGGCCCGGTTCTTGATTAATCCCTCATCAGAACATCGCAGCCAATCAAGAACTCAGACAAGGAGCTTGCCATGACCCTCCGTAACGACTCCGCCCAGCGTCTCTCCCTTGACAACGCCCGCCGCAGCCGGAGCCGCCTGGGCACCATCGCGGCCGCACTGCTGCTGACCACGGCCCTCACCGGCTGCGGGCAGAGCGACTACGACACCGACGAGAACATCTCCGCGGTGACGGCGGCTACGGCCCCCGCCTGGGCCGCCAACGTCAGCTATCAGGTGGGTAACCTGGTGACCTACAACGGCCGGCTCTACAAGGTCCTGGCGGCGCATACCAGCCTGTCGACCTGGACCCCGGACATCGTGCCGGCGCTGTTCCAGGACCTGGGAGCGGCCACCTCCACCTCGCCCGCGCCGACCCCCGCCCCCGCCCCCGCCCCGGCCCCGGCCCCCGCCCCCGCCGCAGGCTGCACCTTCACCACCTGGTCGGCGGGCATCTACTACACGCTCGGCGCGATCGTGAAGTACCCCGCCAACGGCAGCTACTACAAGCTAGTGAACGTCGGCACCCGCGGCAGCGACGGCACCGATCCGACGATCAGCACCTGGTACTGGTCGCCCACGACCTGCAGCACCACGACTCCGCCGCCGCCGCCGCCGTCGTCGTCCGGCTTTGTCGTCACCGAGGCGCAGTTCAATCAGATGTTCCCAAACCGCAGCTCGTTTTACACCTACGCCGGCCTGGTCGCGGCGCTGTCCACCTTCCCTGCCTTCGCGAACACCGGCAGCGACACGGTGCGCAAGCAGGAGGCCGCCGCCTTCCTGGCCAACGTCGCGCACGAGTCGGACAACCTGCGCGCGGTCCGCGAATACAACACCGCCAACTATCCCCTCTACTGCTCGCACGGAGTCGGCAACTGCGGCGGCAAGGAGTACTATGGCCGCGGTCCGATTCAGCTCAGCTGGGACTACAACTACGCTGCCGCCGGAAGCGCGATCGGCGCCGACCTGCTGAGTAACCCCGACCTGGTCGCGACCAACGCCGCGATTGCCTGGCGCACCGGCATCTGGTACTGGATGACTGGCACCGGCTCGGCTGGCACGACCGCCCACAATGCGATGATCAACTCGCAGGGGTTCGGCGTCACAATCCGCGCGATCAACGGCGCCTTGGAGTGCAACGGCGGCCGGCCGGACCAGGTGCAGTCGCGCATCAACTACTACAAGACCTTCACCGGCATCCTGGGCGTCGCCCCCGGCAGCAACCTCTCCTGCTAAGCAGCAGCCCGCAACAAGCCCACTGGCGCAGCCCTGCGCGGTCGGGTCAAAAATTCCTCCTGTCCTAAAAAGATCTAGAAACACTGAGCCGGGCCGCGCCCTAACGGGAGGGCGCCGGCCCGGCGGCGGGCGCGGCGGAGCAGCGCTCTGAAAAAAAACCTGCATCGCGGTTGTCGACCCGCCGGCGTGCCGATCGTCGTTCAGATAGAATAACCAAGCCGTCACGCTACGCCCGCAGGCGGCGCCCGGGGCGGTCGAGGGCGGCCTCAGCCCGTAGCAGCCGCTGAGAACTGCGCGCTGCCGGGTGGAGCCAGCGCCGGCTCGATGCCGAGCTGGCTGGCCAGCTCCAGCGCCTTGCGGGGGGTCGCGCAGCGCTGACGCACCGCTGCCAAGTCCAGGCGGCCGCGCCGCCAAAGGTGCAGCAGCGCCTTGTGCGGGTACGACTCGATCCGCGCCGTAAACCCGTCCTCGCCGCTCTCTGCCAGGAGCTGCGCCGCGTCGGCGCGCAGGCGCTCGAAGCAGGCGGCGAGCAGCGTCTCCAGCGAGTCCAGCCACGCCTCGATCTGGGCGATGGTGGCGCCGCCCTCATCGCGGTAGCGGTCGACCTCGCGCGCCGCCTTGGCGAAGCCCAGGTCGAGCCACGGCTTGGCCAGCAGCACTGGCTCCTGCCACCTTCGCTTCTCCTGCTCCCAATAGTCGGCGCCTGCCGCCACCGAGTAGAGCAGGAAGCCCGGCACGACCAACGCGGTCAAGCGGCCGCCGTGACAAGCCCCGGTGTCCAGACCATAGACCAGACCACGCGCGACCAGCGGCTGGCTGCCGACCACATGATGCCCGAAGGCTATCGGCTTGGGTCCCTCATACAGCTCGCTCCAGAGGCGTCCGGACAGGGCGCTCTGCAGCTCGCGCTCGCCCGCCGTGGTGCCGCTGAGGATCTCGTCTTTCTGCTCGGCAATGGGGACGCCAGGCAGCAGCGCGGCGTGCACGACCAAGATGTCGTGCGTCTCGTAATAATACGGCAGGTGCGACATCCACTCGGTCGCGGCGGCGTACTGGGAGCCAAACTGCAAGCGCGTGATCTCCTGCGAATAAGAGAAGACCTGCCGCACATGCTTGCGCTCGTGGTTGCCCATCAGCACGATCGCGCGACCGCGGGCGCAGCGCTCCTGAAAGAAGCGGAGGACCGCGGGTGAGTCGGGTCCGCGATCGACCAGATCGCCGACCGAGACGATGATATCGTCGTCGGTGGCACCGGCGCGGGCGAGCAGCTCGAGCAGCTCGCGGTAGCAGCCGTGGATATCCCCAATGATGATATGGCGAGACATCGAAGTTCTCCTTCGCGCAGCTCCAGGTTAGCGCGGCGCGTGAACGGGTACCTCAATATCAACTACAACAGTTCTCGAAGGTTATGACCAATGGGAACACAGCGTCGCACAAAGGCGGTAGGCTACGTCAGGGTAAGCAGTGAGCAGCAAGCTACGGAGGGGGTGAGCCTTGACGCACAACGCTATAAGATGCGCGCTTATTGCAAAGCGATGGA
>JBGANQ010000051.1:0-67536 GCA_044222245.1 Polyangia bacterium
CCCCGCCGCCGGACTCTGACGCAGCACCACCCCGTCGGCGGCGTTGTCGTCCGAGCCCTTGCGGACATCGCCGAGCAGGAGGCCCGCCTGCTCCAGCACCGCCCGCGCGCCGCCGGCGCTCTTGCCGCGCACGCTCGGCACCGCGACCTGCTCGCCGCCCTTGGAGACCTGGACCTCGACCGGCTCGCCGCGGCGCAGCTTCTCGCCCGCCGCCGGGACGGTGGCGATGACCATCCCGAGCGCCACCGTGGGCGAGGGCAGCTCGCTGACGTTGCCGGCGCGCAGCCCGACCTGCTGCAGCTGTCGCTTGGCCGCCTCGAGCGGCTGCCCGGCCAGCGCCGGCACCGGCACTAGCTGCGGCGCGGTCGCCACCAGGGCATGGACCTCGCCGCCGCGCAGGATGCGCGAGCCCTTGAGCGGCCGCTGATCAAACAGGCTGCCGGGCGCGATGCGGTCGCTGTCGGACTCTTTCTCCCCGTCAAGGACCAGCAGCAGCCCGAGCGGCTCGGTCAGCGCCCGCCCCTGCTCGGCGGTCAGCCCGACGACCTGCGGCACTTCGATGGTCGCCGCTGACAGGTGCGGCCCGACGTACGTATGCATGACGAGATACGTACTGGCAGTGGCGACGATGCTAAGGACTATGGAGGTTACATACTGGCCTGCGGACATAACATCACATTAGCGGAAAATCACCCGGCTGTGCACGGCGGTCGCCAGGCCCGAGGCGCAGCGCCGCCCACGCCCTTGCCCGGCCCGGGCGAGCGCGGCCGATAGTTACTGCGGCAACGGCCAGCGCCTGGACTGGCGCTATAGTCAGATATCAATCTCTACTAGCCTCCACTAGGCTTCACTAAGAGATCCGCCAAAGGGCATATTCTTCCAACCAATTCCCGCAAACAATTCGCGGTGTTACAATGAATTTACGATGACACAGGAGCGAGCGAGCAAGGCGCACGATCCGCTTCAGACGATCCGCTATCAGGTGGCGGATGCTGTCGGAGGGCTCATGGAGCTGTGGGGCTTCAAGCGCATCATGGGCCGCACCTGGACGCTTTTGTATCTGGCCGATGCGCCGCTGTCGGCCGCCGAGCTCGGGGACGCGCTGCAGGTCTCGCCGGGGTCGGTGTCGATGACGGTGAGCGAGCTGCTCAAGTGGGGGGTGGTGAAGAAGACCTGGGTGCCCGGCGATCGCCGCGACTTCTACCTGCCCGAGACCAGCGTGTGGAAGATGGTCTCGCGAGTCATCCGCGAGCGCGAGCTCCTGTACGTCCGCGAGACCAACGATCGGCTGGTCGCCGCCCAGGGCCTGCTCTCGGAGCTGCAGGGCAGCGGCGCGCCCGACTCACCGCGCGAGGGCGGCGAGGCCCCGGCCGGCACCGCCGGCGAAGCCCAGAGCCCGCCGAGCAGCGCCGCCCTGCACACCCTGTCCTCGCGCATCACCGCCCTGCAGCAGCTCAGCCAGGTTGGTCAGCTGCTCATCGAGCAGGCGCTGAGCGGCCGCACCATCGACGTCGTCGCCCTGCAGGCGGCGCTGAACCTGGTCGCCCCGGCCGAGCCGCCGCCGACCGCCGACGGCGCTCCCGCCGAGCCGAGCCCCGCTCCGTCCAAGTAGGCGCGCGGCTTAACCGAGCGCCTTGACGGCGGCGACCACATGGTCGGCGGTCATGCCGAGCTCTTTCATCACCTTGTCGCCGGGGGCGCTCATGCCGAAGCGGTCGATGGCGACGGTGGCGCCGTCCAGGCCCACGTACTTGTACCACGGCTGGCTGATGCCGGCCTCGATCGCCACCCGCTTGCGGCAGCTGCGCGGCAGGACCGACTCCTTGTAGTCGGCCGGCTGGCGCTCGAAACGCTCCAGGCACGGCATCGACACCACGCGCGCCCCGCCGCCGAGCTTCTCCGCTGCCGCCAGCGCGTGCTGCAGCTCGGAGCCGGTGGCGAGCAGGATCCACTGCAGCTCGGTGGTCTCGCGGCGGGCGATGTAGCCGCCCTTGAGCGTGCCCTGACGGCGGTCGGCAACCGGGATGCCCGGCTGCAGGGGAATCGCCTGTCGCGACAGCGCGAGCAGGGTCGGCCCGTCGGCGCGCGACAGCGCCGCGGCGAACGCGCCGGCGCACTCTTCGGGATCGCCGGGGCGGATGACGTCGAGGTTGGGGATCGCGCGCAGGCCGGCGACCGTCTCGACCGGCTGGTGGGTCGGCCCGTCTTCGCCCACGCCCACCGAGTCGTGGGTAAAGATATAGGTCACCGGCAGCTTGGACAGCGCCGCCAGGCGGATGCTCGGCCGCAGGTAGTCGGCGAACACCAGGAACGTCGCGCCGCTCGGCTGGAAGATGCCGTCGTAGGCGATGCCGTTCAAGATCGCGCCCATGCCGTGCTCGCGGATGCCGAAGCGGATGTTGCGCCCGGCGGGAGTCGCCGGGGTGAAATCGGCGCCGCCGTTTATGTAGTTCAGCGTCGAGCCGTATAGATCGGCGCTGCCGCCGATGAGCTTGGGCAGGGCCGCCGCCAGCGGCTGCAGGACGTCGCTGCCCGCCTTGCGCGTGGCGACCTTGGTCTCGGCCGCGAAGGCGGGGATCTTGGCCAGCAGGGCGTCGGGGTTAGGCTCGCCGCTGCTGTGCAGCTCGGCCGCCAGCGCCGGGTTTTCGGTCTGCCAGGCGGCGTACAGCGCCTGCCAGCTGTGGTACTCGGCCTGCAGGCGCTTTTTGTGCTCGGCGAAGTAGGCGCGCACGCCGGCGCTGACGTAGAAGTGCTCTTTTTCCGGCAGGCTTATCGCCTTGCGGGCGGCGTCGATGAACTTGGCCCCGCCTTCGCCGTGCGCCTTCTGGGTGCCGGCGACCTCGGGGATGCCCTTGCCGATCAGGGTCTTGGCGACGATGAACTGCGGCTTCCGGCTGGTGCTGCTGCGGGCGCGCTGGAGCACCTCGGCAAGCGCCTTAAGGTCCTGGCCGTCGACATGGTGGACCTCGAAGCCGTAGGCCTCGAAGCGCTTGGCGGTGTCCTCGCTCTGGGTGGCGCTGGCCATCGCGTCCAGGGTGACGCCGTTACAGTCGTAGATGAGGATCAGGTTGTCCAGGTGGTTGTGACCGGCGAAGGAGGCGGCCTCGGCGGCGACGCCCTCCTGCAGGCAGCCGTCGCCGGCCAGGCACACCACCTTGCTCGTAAACAGGGCGTGCCGGGCGGTGTTGTAGCGCGCCGCCGCCATCTTGCCGCTCACCGCCATGCCCACCGCGTTGCCCACCCCCTGGCCAAGCGGCCCGGTGGTGCACTCGACCCCCGGGGTGTCGTGGAACTCCGGGTGGCCGGGGGTCTTGCTGTGCAGCTGGCGGAAGCGCTTGAGCTCGTCGAGCGACAGGTCGTAGCCGCTGAGGTGCAGCCAGCTGTAAAGGAACATCGAGCCGTGACCGGCCGACAGCACGAACCGATCGCGGTTGAGCCAGCGCGGCTCGTCGGGATTGTACAAGAGCGCGTGCCCGAACAGCACCGCCCCGAGCTCCGCGCAGCCAAGCGGCAGGCCAAGGTGACCTGACTGGCAAGCGTGAACTGCGTCCATGGCAAGGCCGCGGGCGACGGCGGCGGCCTCAGTCAGTATCTCAGTCTGGAGATCGGCTCTGGTGGGATTCATAATAGTCCTCTATATAGAAGATCGTCGGCGCAGGCAACCTCATTGAGAAGCAGCGGCGGGGGGTCGCCGGCAACCTGCGGCGCGGCGGTCGGCCGCCCGGACACCGACGCGGCCGGGGGCACAGCGAGCGCTTGGGCAGGGCCTAGGTCAGGGCTTTTGGCAAAATCGCGAGATAGCAGACCCCGCGCGGTATCTGGAGGGAGCGACGCACGCCGGGATATGCTAGGGAAGAGCTCGCAGTCACAGGAAATGGATGAGCAGAAGATCTTTTACAGTTTGCGCCAGCGCTGACCCTCGCCGAGCTGGGCTGACGGCGGCGCTGCCCCGCAAGGGTCGGGCGGATTTCTGCCGGCGCGGGTTGTGGTCGGCGGGATGCGGTTGTCGCTAAGCGAGCGGAGCAGGGTTCGGCTTGGGCTTGGGCTTGGGCTTGGGCTTGGGCTTGGGCTTGGGGGCCCCGCCGCGGCCACGCCGGCCGCGCCCGCGGCGCTGCGCACCGACGCCGTGCTCGGTCAGGGAGCAGGCACCGGGGCGGGAGTTCCGGCGGCGGTGCTGCGCGCCCTCGCCAGCGCCAGACTGCGGCCCTATGTGAGCGCCGGCGCCAGCGCGGCCGACGCGGGGGCCAAGGAAGCGGCCGGCTTTTTTCCCAAGGTCGAGCTGCGCGGCAAGTTCAAGGAGCGCGCCGGCTACCCGCTGGCCGAGCGCGGCGGCTACACCATGTCCTGCTACTGGCTGGCCTGGGAGAGCCAGTACGCCAGCGAGCCCTACGACGTCGACATCTACACCCGCCAGGGCTTCCGCATCGGCCGCTTCCCGCGCGCCTATGTCTTTGAGCTCAAGATGGAAGGCTCGGGCATCCTGCGCGACGGCCGGGTCATAAACTACGACGGGACCTGCAGCTACGGCATCGGCACCTGCTTCACCCAGCTCGAGCCGCGCGAGCACCCGCTTGGCAAGGGCGGGCAGCAGCGGGCGCTTCAGCCGTTCAAGTCGGTGGCGGTGGATCCGCGGTTTGTCCCGCTCGGCACGACGCTGTACCTGCCCGAGCTGCGCGGGCTTGTGCTGCCCAACGGGACGACGCACGACGGCTGCGTGCGCGCCGATGATACGGGCGGCAACATCCGCCGCCGCGAGCTCGACTTCTTCGTCGAGAGCTACGACAACTACAAGCTCCTTGAAGACCGCCTGTGGAACGACCACCGCGTCACCCCGCACATCGAGGAGCCGCGCTGCGACTACCTGCGCACCTTCGACCCCATCGTCGATCGCCGGAGCGAGGCGACCGACTGGCTGGCGCTGCACACCCGCAAGGCCGCGCCGGCGGTGGTGCCCAGCAAGAAAGCCGGCGGCGGGCGGTCGCGCCTTGTGGCCACGCTCAAGACCAAGGCGAGCCCGACCAAGGCGAGCCCGACCAAGGCGAGCCTGACCAAAGCGAGCCCGACTAAGGCGAGCCCGACCAAGCGGCTCGGCCAGGCCAAGGCCAAGGAGCCGTCCAGCGGGCAGGCGCTCGGCTCAGGCTGACGCCTCGCTGCCGGCGTGGCTGCGAGCTGCCGGCCATGAGCCTCGTGGACGGCGGTTGCACGTCGGGGGCTGGTCGTCGCGCCTCGATCGGCGCAGAAAGCAGCTCTGCCGCGGGCTCAGCTGCGCTATAACTCGAAGCCGCGATGCATGACTCGGGAACTGGGACCCAGGCCGGCGGACCGGCGGCGGCGCTGCGCCTTGGGCTTGTGGGAATTGCCGAGCTGTGGACCAAGCTCTGGCTCGGCATCGACACCAAGGCGCTCGCCCAGCTGATGGACGGGCTGCGCTTCGCCGACGGTCAGGGGCAGCTGTGGCCGCTGCGCGTGCTGGCCCTGGATGCGCGGCTGCGGCGACCGCTGCGCGCCGCCGGCTGCGCCGTGGTCGTCGATGAGGCGCCCTACCCCGCCGAGCGCGTCCCCACCGGCCCAGAGCTTGCCGATGCGCTGTGCGCGCTGCTGACGACGACCGAGCTGATTCCGCTCGTGCGCGGCTACGCGCGGCGGGTGCGGCTCGGGGGCCTGGTGGTGCTGTGCTCGCGGCCAAGCTTCCCGGCGCGGCCGCGCCTGGCGGCGGCGCTGCTGCACGCCGGCCTCACCGAGGTGGTGCAGGTGCCGGCCGGCCGCGTGGTGCTCACCGCCGGACGTGTCACCCACTGGCCGGAGCCGAGCGGACCCGCGGCAGAGCCGGACGCCGCCCCCGCCGCAGAGTCGAGCGGCGAGTCGCCGCCGCTGCACTGACCGCGCCGCCCGGCTCCCCTACACCACCCGGGCCAGGCGCTTGCCCGAGCGCTGCCGCCAGGCGCCTCGCCAGCGGCTGACCAGAAGCGTGCTTGAGAGCCTACTGCGGGCCGCCAGCCGCGCGTCGTCCGGCCTCACGGCCCCGAGGCCGCTGCGGGCGGGCGCCTCGCGGCTCCTCGCGACGGTCCTCAATCATGCTTCTAGGACTCGCGGTCACGCTCGGCGACCGCTTCGCCGCCATCGGTGGGCGCGGGAGCGCCGGGCACTACGTAGAGCTCTTGCAGCCAGTTGCCAAGGTCGATGCGCTGGCAGCGCGCCGAGCAGAACGGGCGGTAGCGGTGGCTGGCGGCAAGCTTGGCGGCGGCCGCGTCCGGCTCGGCGACGGCGGACGGCGCGGGCAGCGCAGCTACCTTGGTGCCGCAGATCGCGCAGCTGTAGCCGAGCGCTGCCCTAGCAAGGGGGTGACCCGCGGAGGACGAGGGTTTCTGTGAGTCGCGCATGTCGGGGCAGTCTTAGCACAGACAAAAGGCCGCCGCGCGTCGCAGCGCGCCCGAGGCCGGCGCGCCCTTGGCGGACAGGCCGGCCTCGCGCCGCCCGGCCCGGTCGCGTATGCTCTGGGCATGAGCACCACCCATAAGGATCCCGCCGCCCGCCCGAGCCCGGCCGCGGCGCTGATTGTCGCGGCGCTGCTGATCTGGGGTCTGCAGCGCTTTGTGCCCTACGGGCGCCTGATCCTGTACCCGTTCACCCTGCTCAGCACCTGGGTCCACGAGATGGGCCACGGGCTCACCGCCTGCCTCATCGGCGGCCGCTTTGCTCACCTGGACATCTACGCCGACGCCTCGGGCCTGGCCTTCTTCTCGGCCGCTCCGGGGGCGCGGCTGGCGCTGGTGGCGGCGGGCGGGCTGCTGGCGCCGCCGCTTGTCGGCATGCTCCTTTTGGTGCTGGGACGGCGGGCGGCGCGGCCGCTGCTCGCCGCGCTGGCGCTTACCATGGTCGCCTCGCTGGTGCTGTGGGTGCGCACCCCGGTCGGCTGGCTGACGGTCGGGGGGCTGGCGGTCGTGTGCGTGGCGGCGGGTCGCCTGCTGCAGGCGCGGGGGCGGCTGTTCTTCGTGCAGCTCTTGGGGCTGCTACTGGGGCTGGATACGGTGACGCGGGCCGACTACCTGTTTGTGAGCAGCGCCCAGGTCGGCGGCCAGCTGCACGCCTCGGACGTGGCGGGGATCGCCAGCACGCTCGGCGGACCGCCGGTCATGTGGGGGGTGCTCATCGCGATCGTCTCTTCGCTGCTGCTGCTCCTCGGCCTGTGGTCGGTGCTGGGCGGCGCGGCGCGGCGCGCGCCGACTCACGAGGCGGTCCCGGCGGCGCTTACGCCGTAGCACCTGGCAAGCACCGAAGTCCACTGCGCTAAGCCTGGTCCTGCAAGTGATGCCCAGCCCGCCGCTCGAGCTCTTTCTGCGCGACGACTCGCGCTGCCCGCCGGCGTCGCTGCGGGTCCTCATCACCCGCCCGGAAGAGCAGGCCCCGGAGACCGCCGAGCTCGTGCAGGCGGCAGGCGGCACGGCGCTCGTCCACCCCTGCCTGCGCCTGGCCCCGCCCGACGACGCCGGGCCGCTGCAGCAGGCCCTGCACGAGCTTGCGCGCTTTACCTGGGTGGCGCTGGCGAGCGCCAATGCCGCGCGCCTGGTGGCACCGGCGCTGCTGACCTGCCGAGCGCGGCCGCTGCTCGCCGCGGTCGGCCCGCGCACCGCCGCGTGCCTGGAGGAGCTCGGCCTGCCGGTCGCGCTGTGCGCCCGCGCGACCACCGCCGAAGGGCTGGCCGCAGAGCTGCTGGGCGCCGTGCGGGCCCGCGGCCACGTCCCGGCCGCCGAGCGGGTGCTGCTGCCGCGCGCCGCCGCCGGCCGCGAGGCGCTGGCCGAGGGGCTCGCCGCCGCCGGCGTCGAGGTCACCACGGTCACCGCATATCAGATGCTGCCAGCCACCGCCGCCGCGCTGGCGACGCTGGTGGCGCTGCTGCGGGAGGGAGCGGTGGACCTCATCCCGTTTGGCAGCCCGCGCACGGCGGAGCTCGTCCTTGACGCGGCGGGCCCCGAGGCGGCGGCGCTGCTTGGTCGCTATACCGTCGGGGCGATCGGCAAGACCACGGCCGCCGCGCTCACCGCCCGCGGGGTGCGCGTCGATGCCAGCGCGGCCGCCGCAAGCTTCGAAGAGCTCCTGCGGGCGCTCGCCGCAGCTCACCGGCGGCGCGCCGCGCGCCCTGACCCGTAAGCTAGCTTGGCAAAGTGGCGAAATTGTGCCGGATTACCTCACTTTGGGTCGTGACGGGCGCCCGGGTCTTGTGCTAGCTTTCGCTTGCTTCCGGTGACGCCGAAGTGGCGAAATGGCAGACGCAGGGGACTCAAAATCCCTCGTCCTCACGGACGTGAGGGTTCGACTCCCTCCTTCGGCACCGAATGGTAGACCTGGCTGCAGACGCGGCGCCCGGGGCCAGCGGCGCAGCTGAGTCGCCAGCCTGGGTCGCGGTGGCGGGCCTGGGCAAGTCGTTTGCGGGCGGCACCCGCGCCCTGCACGAGGTCTCGTTCGCGGCGCGGCCCGGTGAGGTGCTGGGGCTGCTCGGTGAGAACGGGGCGGGCAAGACGACGGCGCTGCGCATCCTCGCCGGCTACCTCAAGCCGAGCGCCGGCACCGCCCAGGTCGCCGGCTTTGATGTGGTCGACGAGCCGCTGGCGGCGCGCGCCCAGGTCGGCTACCTGCCCGAGCAGGTGCCGCTGCCGCGCGAGCTGCGGGTGCGCGAGTACCTGCGCTACCGCGCCGAGCTCAAGGGCGTGACCGCGCCGCGCCGCGCCCTCGACTCGCTGCTGGATGAGGTGCTCGCCGCGGTCGGCCTGGAGAGAGAGCAGCGGCGGCTGCTCGCCCAGCTGTCCAAGGGCTACCGCCAGCGGGTCGGCCTCGCCGACGCCCTGCTGCACCGCCCCAAGGTGCTGCTGCTGGACGAGCCCACCGACGGCCTTGACCCCAACCAGCGGCGCGAGGTGCTGCAGCTCATCGCCCGCCTTGGCCAGGCCCACGCGGTGATCCTGTCCACTCATGTGCTGCCCGAGATCGAGTCGGTGTGCCAGCGAGTGGTCATCCTGTCGCGCGGCCGGGTCGCCGCCCAGGGGACCCTGGCCGAGCTGCTCGCCCGGCTGCAGGTCGGCGGCCGCCTCGAGGTGCTGGCGCGCGGTGACCAGGCGGCGCTGCTCGCGGCGCTGCAGCAGGCGCCCGGGGTGGCGGCGGTAAAGGTGCTGCCGGCCGGCGAGCCGGAGGCGGCGGTGCACCGCTTTGTGGTCGAGCTCACCGCCAAGCACGGACCCGCCGAGGCGCAGGCGCGCGAGCAGGTGGCGCGGGCGGTGCTGGCAGCAGGCGAGCTGCGCGAGCTGCTGGCCCCGCGCTCGCCGCTCGACGCTGTGTTCCGCTTCCTCACCGCGGCGAGCGGCGACGGACCGCCCGCACCCTCGGCAGCGCCGCCATGAGGCCGCTGCGAGTGGTCTGGGCGACGCTCAAGCGCGAGCTGCTCGGCTACTTCGTCTCGCCGGTGTCTTACCTGGTGCTGGCGCTGTTCGTGCTGGTGCAGGGGTACGGCTTCTTCCTGCTCTGCCAGACCCTGGCCAAGAACCAGGCGGCGACGAGCGCCGTGCTGCAGTACTTCTTCGGCGGGACCTTCCTCTACTGGCTGTTTCTGATGTTCGTGGTGTCGGTGCTGACCATGCGCCTTGTCGCCGAGGAGCGCCAGCACGGCACCCTGGAGCCGCTGCTCACCGCGCCGGTCGGCGAGGGCGCGGTGGTGCTGGGCAAGTACCTGGCGGCGTTTTTTTTCTATGTGTGCCTGTGGCTGCCGACGCTGACCTTCCCGCTGCTCTTGCGCGGCTACGCCGGGCCGGGGGCGACGCTCGATCCGGGGCCGATCGCCGCGGGGTATCTGGGCACGGCGCTGTGCGGGGCGAGCGCGCTCGGCATCGGGCTTCTGTGCTCGGCGCTGTCGCGCAGCCAGATGCTGGCGGCGGTGCTGTCGTTCGTGCTGCTGACGCTGCTCCTTTTGGTCGGCATGCTCGCCGATCTGTACGCGCAGTCGGCGGCGGTGCGGCAGGCGCTGCTCTACGTGAACCTGCTGCAGCACATGGACGAGTTTGGTCGCGGCATCGTCGACAGCCGGCGCCTCGTGCTGCACCTGTCGCTGGCCGCAGCGACGGTGCTCCTGGCCGGGCGGGCGCTGCGGGCGCGGCCGGGCGACACCGCCGGCGGCCTGCGCGCCACCGCAGAGGCGCTGGCGGTGCTGGCGCTTTTGGTGGGCGTCAACCTGCTGGCCGCCCGCCACCCGGCGCGCTGGGACTTCACGGCGAGCCGGCTCTACGCGCTGTCGCCGCGCACCCAGGCGCTGCTCACCGAGCTATTGCCGGCCGGCAAGCGCGTCCGCGTGACCGTGCTGGCCGCCGACAGCGGCGAGCGCGACGAGGTTGGCGAGGCGCTGCGCGAGCTGCTCGGCCGCGCCGAGCGCGCCGCGGGCGGGGCCCTCCAGGTCGAGTTCCTCGACGTCGATCGCGACCGCGAGCGGGCGCGCCTGGCCGCCGAGCGCTACCACATCGAGCGCGACGACCTCAAGCTCGGCGTGGTGGTGGTGCAGAGCGAGGGGCGGCAGAAGTTCATCCTGCGCCACGAGCTCGCCGAGTACGACCCCGGCGAGGTGGAGTCGGGCACCGCACCGGCCTTGCGCGCCTTCCGCGGCGAGGAGGCCCTGGCCGCCGCCATCCTGACGGTGACCGCCGGCCGCACTCCCACCGTGTGCTTCACCCGCGGCCACGGCGAGCCCGAGTATGACAGCCTCACCGGCAGCGGCCTGTCCGAGCTGTCCGAGGCGCTGCGCCGCGACAACTTCGCCCTGCGCTCGCTCGCCGAGCTGCCCGAGTCCGCCGCCGCCCCCGAGCTGCCGCGCGACTGCGACGTGGTGATGATAGTTGGCCCCGAGAAGGCCTTCCTGCCGCTGGAGGTCGCGGCGCTGTCGCGCTACATCGACCAGGGCGGGCGGGTGCTGCTGCTCCTTGGTACCCTCATCGACCGCGGGGTGACGCAGTTTCTCGACACGGGCCTAGAGCCGCTGCTGCTGCGCGCCGGCGTCCGGCTCGAAAACGCGGTCGCCACCGATCCCGAGCATCGCGTCGGCTCGACCTTGGCGTTCGTCGTCGAGCAGACCTATGCGGACCACCCGCTGACGGCGGCGCTCATGGGCCGGCGGACGGTGTGGCCGCTGGCCCGCCCGGTGCACGCGATCGCCGCCACCGGCTGGCACGCCCAGGAGGTCATCACCACCACCGAGAAGGGCTTTGCCGAGACCGACCTGGCGAGCATCCGCGCCGGCGAGCTGAGCTTCACCGCCGGCCGCGATGAGCAGGGCGCGATTCCGCTCGCGGTGGCGAGCCGCGCCGACGCCGGCGGGGCGCGGCTCGCGGTGCTCGGCTCGTCGCAGCTCGGCTGGAACGACAGCCTGGTGCTGTGGAACCGCGATCTAGTGCTGAGCGCCGTGCAGTGGCTGACCGAGACCCAGGTGCGGGTGGGCATCGCCGCCAAGCGGCCCGAGCAGCTGCGCCTGAGCCTGCAGGACGATCAGCAGACGCGCCTGTTTCTAATCCTGGTGCTCGGCCTGCCGCTCCTGGCGGCGCTGCTGGGAGTGGGAGTGTTATGGATCCGGCACCACTGAGCCAGCCCCTTGCAGGCGCCGCTGCGCGCCCGACGCCGCCGCCCGAGAGCGGACGCCTGCAGTTTCTGCGCGAGCGGGCGCTGCTCGCCTATGTGCTGCTGGCGGCGGCGCTGCTCGCCAACGATGGGGCTCTGGGGCCGCTGTCGGTCGCGCCGTTTTTGGGCTGCCTGTGGGTGCTGCTCGACACCGTGCGGCGACTCGGCTCGGCGTCGCTGCCCCCGGTGGCGGGCGAGCTCAGCGTCCGGCGCTGGGCGGCGCTCCTCGGGCCGCTCGGGCTGCTCGCCAGCCTCCGCCCGCCGGGGGTGTTCCTGCAGCCGGGCACGCCGCTGTGGGTGTTTCCGCTGCTCACCGCCGCGCTGCTCGGCCTGGCGCTGTGGGGGGTCGGGGCGGGCCGCGGCCAGCGCCAGCGCGACGCGGCGGCGGCGGCGATGCTGCTCTTGCTGCTCATCGCGGCGGGCCTGGTGCTGCACGCCTCGCCGAGCCCACGCATAGACCTGTATGCGATCCAGCAGCTCGGCGCCGCCCACCTGCTCGCCGGGCGCGACCCCTACGCCGTCACCTACCCGAACATCTACACCGCCAAGGAGTCGCTGGCCTTCTTCGGCGCCGCGCTGACCGAGCTGCACTACTACCCCTACCCGCCGCTGTCGCTGCTCGTCACCACCGCCGGGTTCTGGCTGGGCGGCGACGTCCGGGTGGCGTTTGTGGCGCTGCACCTTGTCACCGGCGTCTGCCTGTACGCGCTGGCGCGCCGGCGCTCGGGCGCGATGGCGGTGGGGCTGCTGGCGATGCACCTTATCCACCCGCGCGGGCTGTTCGTGCTCGAGCAGTCGTGGACCGAGCCGCTGCTGGGCGCCTGCGTGGCGGCGTGGGCGACGCTGTCGCTGGGCTCGCGCAAGGTGAGCCGGGGGGCGGTGGCGCTGCAGGTGGTGCTGCTGGGCCTGGTGTTTTCCGCCAAGCAGTACTCGGTGCTGCTGTTGCCGCTGCTTTTGGCGCAGCGCTTCCGGCCGACGTGGTCGCGGGCGGCGCTGTGGCGCACCACGGCGCTGTCGGCGGGCCTGGCGGCGCTGCTGCTGCTGCCGTTTCTGCTGTGGCACCCGCGCGACCTCATCGAGGATCTGATCCTGTTTCAGGTCCGCCAGCCGTTTCGCCACGACGCGCTGACCCTGCCGGCGCTGCTGAGCTTCGCCACCGGGCTGCGGGCGCCGGGGGCGCTGGCGCTGCTCGGGGCGGCGGGGAGCCTGGGGTGGGCGGTGGGGCGGCTGCCGCGCCAGCCGGCGGGCCTGCTCTACGGCGCTGCCATCGGCTGCTTCAGCTTCTTCGCCATGGCCAAGCAGGCCTTCTGCAACTACTACTCGTTTGTCGGGGTGCTGCTGCTGCTGACCGCCGCCGCCAGCCTCCAGCCGACCCGGGACTAGACGCCGCCGGCGCTTACCGCCGCGGCGCGGCTTTTACTTCTTGCCGCACGGCTTTTTGCCGATCTCGATCGCCTTGCCGTTCTGCGGGTCGACATCGAGCACGAGCTGCAGCTGCGCCTTGACGTCCTCGCAGCGCCCGCCGCCGAGCGCCGACTGCGCCCGGGTGAGGTGGTCTTCGATGAAGCTCGGGCGGATCTTCTCGTAGTCGGCGCGGGCCTGCTGGCGGTAGTACGAGCTCTCGGGCATGTCGCGGTAGGCGGCGACGGCGGTGTCGTACTCGCTGTTCACGTAGCCGACGAACTTCTGGTACTGCAGCTTGGCCTGCTGCTCGGAGCGCGCCTGCTCGACCTTGAGCTTGGCCTGATCGCGCGAGACGTCCGAGAGCTTGGGCAGGTTGACGATCTCCTGCGCCTTCTTCTCCGCCACCTCCCACTTCTGCTGCGCCAGCGCGGCGTCGACCTCCTTGGTCAATAGCACCGCCTGGATCTCTGGATCCTTGGCGCAGCCGCCCGGGCCCCAAAGGCTCAAGACCAGGCCCACCGCTGGACCGACCAGCCAGCCGAGCCGACCCCCGCCGCGCTGCGACCCGCGCCCCGCCCGGCCCGCCGCCGGCAGTCGCGGGTCGTTGTCGCCGCTACCTGCGTCCTGCACCCTGTCGCAGACCATCAAGGAGGCTTTGAGCATGGCCGTTGGCTCCAAACTAAAACGAGTATATTGTCAGTTTTCCCTTCGCTTCCCTTTGGGTCAAGAGGGCCTAAAGTACCCACCAGTTCGCTCGGGCTTCAGGGGACGGGCGCAGCCTGTTGGCCAGCTAGGAAGATCTCCGGGGCTGGGCGGCCGCGCCGGGATTGCAGGGTCAAGTCCAGCCTGATAAATGGGGTCGTATGTCGAAGTGGAGCGGAGTGATCGACTGGCTGGACCGAGCGCGGCACAAGCTCTCGCCGAGCGATTTCTTGTGGCTGACGCCGCCGGGAGCGCTGGCGATCATCCTCGGGTTCGCCTTCGCCAAAAAGCCGGCGGGTCGGCAGTCGCTGGATCGCGCCCTGGGTCAGGCGGCCGAGCAGCCGGTGGATCTGGGGCTGCGCGATCCCGAGCTCGTCGAGCTGGCGCTGGATCTATTCCGCTCGATCGGACAGATCTACTTTCGCCTGCAGATCGAAGGCGTGCATCACGTCCCGCCGTCCGGGCCGGTGATGCTCGTGGGCAACCACAACGGCGCCATCCTGCCGCTCGACGCCATGTTCACCATGGCGGCGGTGCGCGACCACCTGGGGAAAGAGCGCATCGTCCATCCACTATCCCACGACGGCCTGTTTTTTCACCCCACGGTCACCCGCTACGCCAGCGCGCTCGGGGTGGTCAAGGCGAGCCACGCCGCCAGCAACGCCATCCTCGGCAGCGGGCGGGCGATGCTGGTCTATCCGGGCTCGGACTGGGAGGCCAGCCGCCCATTTGCCGAGCGCGGCCGGATCGATCTCGCCGGGCGCCTGGGCTTTCTACGGGTGGCGCTGCGCCATCGGGTGCCGATCGTGCCGGTGGTCTCGGTGGGCACCCACGAGCAGCTCATCATCCTGTCGCGCGGCGAGGGCATCGCCCGGGCGCTGCACATGCCGCAGCTGATGCGCACCCATACCTTCCCCATCGCGCTGGCCCTGCCCTGGGGTCTGAGCAGTGGCCTTTTACCTTATGTCCCGCTGCCGGCGCAGACCACGGTGGCCTTCGGCCCGCTTCTCACCGTCGAGGAGCTGTTCCCCGGGGTGAGCTCAAAGGCCGCGGCGGCGGACGATGAGCCGGCGGCCTTATCAGGCGCCTACGCGCTGGTGACCGCGCGCATGCAGGCGATGCTCGATGAGCTGCAGGCAGGACGACGACCGCTCCTGGGCAAGAAAAAACCCGCCGGCTAGCGGGCGGCTAGGGCGGGTCGGCTTGGCAAGGTTACAGCCTCGCCCTGGGTACGGCTGCAGGCGGCGGGACGGTTGCCCCCGCCACCTGGCGGCAAGCAGTCTTACGGAGGGGGCGCGCCCGGCGGCACCGAGGACGGAGTCGCGGTGCCAGCCGCCGGAGTCGACGACGCCGGAGTCGTCTGCGCCTTGGGGCCACAGCCGGCCGCGGTCCAGAGGAACGCGCTCATAACCATCATGCTGAGAAGTGCCTTCATAGTCTTTCTCCTTTTGAATCAACGTGCGCTGATGAACCAGCGCGAGGGGCATCGTAGTCAGTGCGATCTCTGCGGTCAACAGCGCAAACTGCAGACGCGCCCGCGCCGGTCGTGGTGAGTCCGTCGGTCTGGATCATCAGCTCGGCTATGCTCAGCTCGTCTTAGCGAATCTTTTCTGGTCTCATCTGGGTCTCATCTGGGTCTCATCTGGGTCTCATCTGGGTCTCATCTGGGTCTCATCTGGGTCTCATCTGGGCAAGGACTCCCAAGGAGCGTGGATGCTCGGTCATAAAGAGTTTGACGACCTGATTGCGGCGGGCTGCACGAGCTGCGGCGGACAGTTCCTGCGCGCCTGGGCGCTCCTTCCGGGCTCGCTAGTCGTCTCGGGCGGCGAGCCGGTGTCATCGGTGCGCTGGAGCTACGAGCGCGACGACATCCACGACCTGGTGTACCGGCTGGAGTGCCGCGACTGCGCCGCAGTGCTCTACCAGCGCGAGGACTGTCCCAAGTGCCGGGCCGCCGGCGCCCTCTCGCGGGTCCTTGGGCAGCAAAACGGCCTCCCGCCGCCGCCGTGCTGCCCGCTGTGTGGCGAGGAGGAGCTGCGCGTGGCCGCCGACCTGCGCGCCTACCATGAGTTCCTGCACGGCCACTTCAGTCGCCGCGTCTGCGCCACCGAGCTCGCCGAGCCCGGCTTTCAGATCCACAAGATCGACTGCCCGAGCTGCCAAGAGACGGTGGCCACCGCCGGCCACGCCTGCACCGCCTGCGGCCGCTCGAGCCTGCTCAAGAAGCTCCGCTAGGGCGGCCGAGCAGCCCAGGTCGCAGCACGCGCGCGCTGCACTGCTGAGCTCGCGGCGACCGCGACTCGCCGCATTTTTTTCGCTCGCTGCAGCCGAGGTGCCCGGAAGGCGAATTTTATGGAGCGGTCGGGTAGACCTGCGGCACCTTACCGCCCATGGCGACCTCTTTACCCGATTCCAGCAGCCCGGCGCGCCCGAGCCCCGGCAGTGATAACCGCGTGGTGGTGATTGGCTCGGGCCTGGGCGGCCTGGCGGCGGCGATCCGCCTGCAGGCGCGCGGCTATCAGGTGACCCTGGTCGAGCAGCGCGACCAGGCCGGGGGCCGCGCCTACGTCTACCGCGACCACGGCTTCACCTTCGACGCCGGCCCCACAGTGATCACAGCGCCGTTCCTGTTTGAGGAGCTGTTCGCCCTGTGCGGCGAGCGCCTCAGCGACCACCTGGAGTTTGTTCCGGTGACGCCGTTTTATCGCATCCGCTTCCATGACGGCCGCATCTTCGACTACAGCGGCGATGAGGAGGCGATGCGCGAGCAGGTGCGCCGCCTCAGCCCCGGTGACCTCGACGGCTACCAGCGCTTCCTGGCCGAGTCCGAGCGCATCTTCCGCGTCGGCTTCGAGCAGCTCGGCGACCTCCCATTTAATCACCTGTCGGACATGCTCAAGATCGTTCCGGCGATGGTCAAGCTGCGCTCGCACCTGACGGTGTACCAGCTGGTCAAGAAGTTCATCCGCCACCCCGACCTGCGCACCGTGCTCAGCTTCCACCCGCTGCTCGTCGGCGGCAACCCCTACAAGACGACGTCGATCTACGCCCTGATTCTGTTTCTGGAGCGCAAGTGGGGGGTCTGGTTCGCCCGCGGCGGCACCGGCGCCATCGTGCGCGAGCTGGTGGCGCTGTTCCAGCGGCACGGCGGTGTGCTGCGGCTTGGGGAAAAGGTAGAGCAGATCCTGGTGGCGCCCGGCTCGCCCAAGCCGCGCGCCACCGGCGTCCTCCTGCAGGGCGGCGTCACCCTGCCGGCGCACCTAGTGGTCAGCAACGCCGACGTCGGCTTCACCTACCGCTATCTGCTCCCGGAGTACGCGCGCACCAAGTACACTAACCACCGCATCGAGAACCTGCGCTACTCGATGGGCCTGTTCGTCGCCTACTTCGGCACCAGCCGCAGCTACCCGGACTGCGCCCACCACACGATCCTCCTTGGCCCGCGCTACAAAGAGCTGCTCGACGATATCTTTACCCACAAGCGGCTGGCCTCTGATTTCTCCCTCTACCTGCACCGCCCGACCGCCACTGATTCATCTCTGGCCCCGGCCGGCAGCGACGCATTCTACGTCCTGTCTCCGGTTCCCCACCTGGGCAGCGCGCAGCCGGTGGACTGGACGCAGGAGGGACCGCGCTACCGCGACCGGATCTACAAGATGCTCGATGAGACCATGCTGCCCGGCATGCTCAAGTCGCTCAGCACGACGCGCCACATCACCCCGCTGGAGTTCCGGGACGAGCTCTCTTCGCTGTACGGAAGCGGCTTCTCCGTCGAGCCGATCCTCCGCCAGTCGGCCTACCTGCGGCCCCACAATCAGTCCGAGGACGTCCAGGGTCTGTACTTTGTCGGCGGCGGCACCCACCCCGGAGCCGGCATGCCAGGAGTCCTTTCGACCGCCAAGGTCGTCGACCGCCTGATCCCCCGCCTGCCCGGCGCGCCCGAGGGCTCGCCGATTGCCGGAAGCCACGCGCACGAGTACACTTAAGAAAGTCCTTTCCCGACAGCCGTGAGCGCAGTCACTTTCCAGACTGAGCGACGAACCTGCGACCTGACTCTGCGCATCCGGCGCCTAAACACCCACCTATCAGAGTGGGGGGCGGAGTTAGTATGCTCTTATAGATCCCCTCTGGCCTCTTGACCCGCCAAGGAGTCCGCCTTGAACCCGGCCGCTATCGCGATCTCTGTGGTTGCCCTGGAGCACCTCTATTTCATGGTGCTCGAGATGTTCCTGTGGCAGACCCCCCTGGGGCTGCAGACCTTCCACAACACGGCCGAGTTTGCCCAGAAGTCGGCGCCGCTGGCCGCCAATCAGGGCCTGTACAACGGCTTCCTCGCCGCCGGGCTGTTGTTCTCGCTGGTGCATCCGGCCGCGCGGTCGCGGGCAGTGCGCTCATTTTTTCTCGGCTGCGTCGTGGTGGCCGGGATCTACGGCGCGCTGACGGCGATTCCCAGCATCTTTTTCATCCAGGCGCTGCCAGCGCTCATCGCGCTCGCCCTTTTGCTCGGGCGACGCCAGTCCAGGGAGTGAGGGAGGCAGACCCAGTGTCGAGGCGCAGACGATAATAAATGGCCAGAGGCAACCGCTCAGGGGAGTTCCGCCCCGTCTCCATCCCCGCCGCGGTGCAGAGCGGGGTGACAGGCGGTGTGCTCTGGGAGATGGCCCCGACCGCCATGGTCGCCTTCGACTCCGCCTGGAAGATCCTCGGCTGGAACCGCGCCGCCGAGCGGCTGTTCGGCTACAGCGCCGCCGACGTGCTCGGCCGCCCCTACCCGCTGCTACCCGCCGAGCAGCGCCCCGCCTTCGAGCGCGCCCTGCTCGCCGCCGGCGAGTCCAAGGGGGACGCGCCGCCGCCGCTGCTCGGCAGCGAGCGGCTGCACCGCAGCGGCCGCCGCCTGCAGCTGCGCGCCGCCCTCACCCGCGCCGGAGCCGCCGAGGCGCCCATCTTCATCGAGTCGTTCGTCGAAACAAGCTCGCTCGAGCCGGTCGCCGGCGAGACCAGAGAGCCGCACCACACCGCCGAGGCGCTGCGCGAGTCCCAGGAGCGCTTCCGCGCCTTCATGGACAACACGCCCGTGGCGGCCTGGCAGGTCGACGCCGACAGCCGGATCGTCCTGGCCAACCCCGCCTACGCCTGGTTTACCGGCTACAGCGCCGCCGAGGTCGTCGGCAAGACCGTCCACGAGCTGTTCCCCCCCGAGCAGGCCCAGGCCTACCGGGCGCGCGATGAGCAGGTGCTGCGCACCGGCCAGGCCCAGGAGTGGCGGCTGTCATTTCAGCGCGGCGATGGGACCGCGTGCGAGAGCCTGATCATCAACTTTCCCGTCCCCGGCCCCGCCGGCCAGCGGATGATCGGCGCCATCGCGCTCGACCTGACCGAGCACCAGCTCCTGCGCGAGCAGATCCACCAGCAGGCGCAGCTCCTGTCCCACGGGCCGCAGGCGGTGATTACCTGGGATCCGCAGGGCCGCATCCGCAGCTGGAACCGCGGCGCCGAGCTCACCTTCGGCTATAGCGCCGAGCAGGCCCTGGAGCTGTCCATCACCGAGCTTTTGCGCTCCGACGCCTCCACTGAGGTCGCCGATCACGTCCCACCGCTGGTCAGCCTGCTGCGGCACAACCAGGGCGAGCCTTTGGAAGTCGGGCTGTGCCAGAAAAATGGCGAGCCTTTCTTCGCCCAGATCCTGTGCATCCCGCTGAGCGACAGCGAGGGCGCGCCGCTTGGCACCGTCGCCTACGTGCAGGACATCACCCAGCGCAAGCGCATCGAGGCCGAGCTCGGGGTCCAGCAGGCGCGCACCCAGGGCATCGTCAACACCGCCGTGGACGTCATCCTCACCGTCAGCGACCAGGGGTTCATCGAGTCGGCCAACCCGGCGGTGCGGCGGCTGCTCGGCTACGAGCCGGAGGAGCTGCTCGGGCAGCACGTCTCGATCATCCTGGCCGCGCACGCCCCCCACCTGCCCGAGGACCGCCTGCGCCACCCGCCCGGCGAGCCGCGCAGCCTGGGCATAAGCCGCGAGGTCTCGGCGCGCGCCAAGGACGGCCGCGAGATCCCGGTGCAGATGTCGGTGGGCGAGATGCGCCTTGGCGACCGCCGGGTGTTTGCCAGCATCCTCCACGACCTGACCGACCGCAAGCTGCTGGAGATGCAGTTCCTGCAGTCGCAGAAGATGGAGGCGGTGGGCCTTCTGGCCGGCGGGGTGGCGCACGATTTCAATAACCTCCTCACCGCCATCAACGGCTACAGCGACCTGCTGCTGCGCACGATCAGCCCGACCAGCTCGACCTACAGCATGGTGCAGGAGATCCACCTGGCGGGGGCGCGCGCCGTCACCCTGACCCAGCAGCTCCTGGCGTTCTCGCGCAAGCAGGTGCTGGCGCCGGTGGTGCTGAGCCTTAGCCGGGTGGTCGCCGACATGGTCAAGCTGCTCGGCCGGCTGGTCGGCGAGGACGTGGTCCTGCAGACGGTGCTCGCCGACAACCTGTGGCCGTGCCGGGCGGACCTCGGGCAGCTGGAGCAGGTCATCATGAACCTGGCGGTCAACGCCCGCGACGCCATGCCCGGCGGCGGCCAGCTGACGCTCTCGACCAGCAACCTCACGGTCGACGATCCGGCGGCGCGCCTGCCCGTCGGCGACTACGTCTGCCTGACCGTCAGCGACAGCGGCTGCGGCATGGACCCCGCCACCCAGGCGCGGCTGTTCGAGCCGTTCTTCACCACCAAAGAGGTGGGGCGCGGCACCGGCCTGGGCCTGGCCACCGTCTACGGCATCGTCAAGCAGAGCGAGGGCTTCATCCTCGTCGACAGCGCGCTCGGCCGAGGGACCACCTTCCGCGTCTTTCTGCCGCGCACCCAGGCGGCGGTGAGCCCAGTCGCCGCCGGTCCACCGCGGCGCGACAGTCCGCCGGGGGCCGAGGTGATCCTGCTCGTCGAAGATGAGCTGAGCGTGCGCACCATGACCCAGCGCCTGCTCCAGCGCGGCGGCTACACCGTGCTGGCCGCCTCCAGCGCCGCCGAGGCGGAGCAGCTGTTCGCCGGCTCGGCGAGCCCGGTGCACCTGCTGCTCACCGACATCGTCATGCCCGGACCCAACGGCATCGAGCTGTCCACCCGGCTGCGCCGGCTGCGGCCCGAGCTGGCGGTGCTCTACATCTCCGGCTATGCCGAGGGCTCGCTGCCCGCCCGCAGCGCCTTGCCGGTGGGGGCGATGCTGCTCGCCAAGCCCTTCTCCTCCGACGTGCTGCTCAGCCGCGTCCGCGAGGTGCTCGACCGCGCCGTGCGGCGCCGCCGCAGCCGCTCTGACCCCGGCCACTGAAGCCGGCGGCTACTCGGCAAAGTCGGCGGCGACGATGGCGCACGGCGGGCGCAGCCCGGGGACGCGCCGCGCTTCCAGGGGACGGCCCTGCTTGCCGCTGCCGCCCTGCCCCGGCGAGCCCGGCGGCGCCACCACCAGCACCCCCTCGCCGAGCGCGGAGAACCGGCCATCCAGGTAGAGCTGCGCCGCCGCCCCGTAGCCGATAAGGCCGCGGTAGCGCAGCGGCTCGCCGTCGTACTGCAGCGGCACCGGCGCCGACTCGCGCGCGGCACCGATGTAAAATAGCGGCGCCTCGGGCCAGTCGCCGCTCGGCAGCCCGAGGTTGGGCGCCACCAGGCGGCCGCCCCACGGCGAGCGCTCGCTGTGAAACAGCTCCTCGGCCGAGGGCTGCCCGGCCATGCGCACCTCGCGGATGAGCAGCCGCAGCGGCTCGGGGAAGCTGCGATCGTAGGGTCCGGCCGGCGCGCCGCTGCTCTGCCAGATCCCGCCCAGGCTCTGCTCGGCGACGCTCACCGCTTCTCTTATGACCTGCCCGGCAGCGGTCACCTCCAGCGCCGCCGGCACCGTTCCCGAGTCGTTGCCGCGCATCCAAACCACGGCGCTACTGCCATAGCTGGCGGCGCGCAGCGGCTCCAGGCTCCACTGCAGCGGGTCCCAGCGCGCCACCTGATACCAGCGCCGCGCCGCCGCATCGCCCTGGACGAGCGCGAAGACCTTGCCCTGGCCGGCGCCGACCAGCGTCCCCCGGGCCGCCGCCAGCGCCACGAGCTCGGCGGGCGGCTGGACCTGCAGCGGCACCTGGCGGCTCCCGTCCGCGGTCGCCACGACCAGGGCACCCGAGCTCGCGTAGCACACAAGCTGCGGCGGCCCGGCGACCCCGCCCGGGGGAGTCGCCACCCAAGCGGACGCCAGGCTGGTGCGCATACGCCAGCTTTATCACGGAAGGGCGAGCCGAGGAATGCGGACGAGGCTCGCACTTCCTTGGCCTAGCGGCTAACATGCCGGGCAGGCCTGGATAAACTCCGGCGCCGCGGGCCATCCCCGACCCCGAAACGAACGACTGAACGAACCACCCAAGGAGTCCCCATGGAATCGTCCAAGCAGCTGCCCCGCATCAACGAGCCGGCCCCCGACTTCAGCGCCATCACCACCCAGGGTCCCAAGAAGCTCAGCGATTACAAGGGCCACTGGCTGGTCCTGTTCTCGCACCCGGCCGACTTCACCCCGGTGTGCACCACCGAGTTCATCGCCTTCGCCGAGCGCTTCACCGAGTTCCAGAAGCGCAACACCGACATCCTCGGCGTATCGATCGACAGCATCTACTCGCACCTGGCCTGGGTGCAGGCGATCAAAGAGAAGCTCAACGTGACCATCCCGTTTCCGATCATCGCCGACCTCGACATGAAGGTCGCCGGGGCCTACGGCATGATCCACCCCGGGGCGAGCGACACCTCGGCGGTGCGCAGCGTCTTTATTATCGACGACAAGCAGAACATCCGCGCCCTTGTCTACTACCCGATGAGCGCCGGCCGCAACATCGACGAGATCCTGCGGCTCCTGGACGCCCTGCAGACTGGCGACAAGCACGGCGTCGCCTGCCCGGCCGGCTGGCAGCCCGGCGACAAGGTGGTGGTCCCCGCCCCCAAGACCCAGCAGGCGGTGCAGGAACGGCTCGGCGACTCGTCGGTCGAGCTCAAGGACTGGTACCTCTCGCTCAAGAAGCTCGCCTAGCCGGCTGCGCCCGGGCTCGCCGGCAGGGGGCTGACGAGTCCCTTTTGCTGTGGGGCCAGGCCGCGCTGCGCGTATCCTTTTGCAAAGGACCGCGCCATGTCGACCGCCAGCCCCGCGCCCGCAGACACCTTCACCCACCGCTTCATCCCCGCCTTTGGCAAGCGAGTCCACCGCCTGGGACTCGCGACGAGCTACGGCATCGACGAGGCCGGCGTGCGCGCCGCCTTCGCCGCGGGGATGAACTATGTCTTCTGCCCGCAGGGCGCCAAGGCGGGGCTCACCGATCCGCTGCGCGAGGCGCTGCAAAAAGACCGCGAGCGCCTGGTCGTCGCCACCGGCCCGAGCCTGGGCTTCTTCGGCGGCTCGGTGCGGCGCTGCGCCGACAAGATGCGCGACAAGCTCGGCACCGACTACCTGGATCTGTTCCAGCTGCACTGGCTGGGCAAGACCAGCGCCTGGACCGAGTCGACGGTGACGGCGCTGCAGGCGCTCAAGCAGGCGGGTCAGGCGCGCGCCATCGGCGTGTCGATCCACGACCGCCCGCGCGCCGGGCGCCTCGCCGCCGACTCGCCGCTCGACGCGCTGATGATCCGCTATAACGCCTCGCACCCGGGGGCCGAGCGCGACATCTTCCCCCACTGCGAAAAGCGCCGGCCGGTGATCATCGCCTACACCGCCACCGACTGGCGCAAGCTGCTTGCCCGCCCGAGCGACTACAGCGGCCCGGTGCCCACCGCCGGCGACTGCTACCGCTTCTGCCTGTCGAGCCCCCACGTCGATCTGGTCCTGTGCGGCCCCGCCAGCGAGCGCGAGCTCAACGAAAACCTGCAGGCGCTGGAAAAAGGCCCGCTGTCCGCCGAGGAGATGACCTGGATGCGCGAGTTCGGAAGGCGCGTGTACGGCAAGGGGCTGGTGAATCAGAAGTAGCAGAACGACCCCATTGCGCAGCCTGCGCAGTCGATTGATTGCGGCGGCGCGGAGCACTCTGGTAACGTGCCGTAAATCACTCAGTGGACAAGGCCATGCGATACCTCATCACTGGCGGGGCAGGGTTTGTCGGCTCGCACCTAGCCGAGGGGCTCCTGCAGCTCGGACACGAGGTCTCGGTCATCGATGACCTGAGCACCGGGACCATCCTCAACATCCGCCACCTCAAGGCGGAGCCGCGCTTCCACTACGTCATCGACACCTGCGCCAACCGGCCGCTGCTCGCCGAGCTCGTCGATGAAGCCGACGTCATCTACCACCTGGCGGCGGCGGTAGGGGTCAAGCTCATCGTCGAGAGCCCGGTGCGCACGCTGGAGACCAACATCAAGCTCACCGAGCTCGTGCTCGAGCTGGCGCACAAAAAGAAGCGCCCGGTGTTCGTCGCCAGCACCTCCGAGTGCTACGGCAAGAGCGAGCAGTTCCCGTTCCAGGAAGACGGCGACCTGGTGCTCGGCCCGACGTCCAAGGGCCGCTGGTCGTACGCCTGCTCCAAGCTCATCGACGAGTTCCTCGCCATCGCCTACTACCGCGAGCGGCGGCTGCCCACGGTGGTCGGCCGCCTGTTCAACACCGTCGGGCCGCGCCAGACCGGCCAGTACGGCATGGTGGTGCCGACGTTTGTAAAGCAGGCCCTGTCCGGGCAGCCGCTGACGGTGTTCGGCGACGGCACGCAGTCGCGCTGCTTCACCCACGTGCGCGATGTGGTGGCGGCGCTGATCTCGCTCATGCAGCGCCCCGAGGCCTACGGCCAGGTCTTCAACATCGGCAACACCGAGGAGATCTCGATCAGCCAGCTGGCCGAGCAGGTGGTGCGGCGCACCGGCTCCAAGAGCCCGATCACCCTGGTCCCCTACGAGAAGGCCTACGAGCCCGGCTTTGAAGACATGCCGCGCCGGGTCCCCGACGTGAGCAAGATCGAGCGCCTCATCGGCTGGCAGCCGACCATTGGCCTGGCCCAGATCCTCGACGACGTGATCACCTCATTCCGCGAGACCGGGCGCTAGCGCGGCGGCGCTGCCCTTCACGGCGCCTCGCGCAGGATCACGTCGCTGCGGGCCGGCTGCACCGTCACCCGATAGTGCTTGGTGGTAAGGACAAACCCGAGCAGGGCCATCGTCAGGCCGGCCCCTTGAATCAGGCCATCGAAGATGAGCACCACCTGGACGGTGCGGTTGGGCAGCGGCAGGCCGCTCTGCTCGCCGAGCAGGAACCACGGGCCGAGCAGCGGCACCCAGGTCTCGGGCGAGCTTGACAGGTCGCGGGCGAGCAGCCGATCCGCCGCCCAGGTCGCGGCTAGAAGGCCCGTCCCGGCGATCACCAGGTTGTAGCGCCGCTGCCGCAAAAGCTGCGGCGGCGGCAGCCCCTGGCTGTCCTGCTCGGTCAGCTTGGGCGGAGCCGGGTTCTCGAAAGTGGCGACGCCATCGGCAGCGGCCCCCGCGGGGCTCTCGGCGCTGGTCGCGGCGCTTGCGGTGGCAGGCGCCGACTGGGCGGCAAAGTCGCGGTACCACGCGCTCCACAGCGATGGCACGTAAGCCCAGGCGTGCGGCCAGAAGCTCCAGGCGCTGGACATGTAGCTCGCCGGCGGCGGCAGGAGCGAGCCCGGCTTGGTCGGCTCCGGCTCGCTGCGGGTCGGTCCGGTGGTCGCGGCGCGCGGCGGCGGCACGACCACGGTCTTGGGCGGCGCCGGCGCGGCCGGCGGCGGCGCCGGACCCCCAAGCGGCTGCAGGGCCCCCTGCTGGACGCTGTGGCCCGAGGCGCCAAAGTCCCCGCCCTCGCCGCGCTGCGCCCAGGCGCTGCCCGCGGCCGCCCAAAGCCACAAGGCAGCGGCCAGCTCGCGGCCGCGCAGCCGCCCGGGTCGACTCGGCAAAAGAAGGCTCGCCTGCATCGCGGTTACTGCCCGTCCTCCATCACAGCCGGGGCTCGGCCAGGACGGGCGCAGTCGCGGCACCGGCCGCCGCCTCGGCCTCGTCCAGGCGCCGCGCTCCCTCCATCAGCAGGTGGGTGATCTGGGTGCCGATCTCGTCGTCGGCGTGGACCTCGCCGGCGGTGAAGTCGAAGCGGCCGCTGTGCCAGGCGAGCAGCTGGTAGATGACAGCGACGCCGCGCTCGGGGCGCCGGGACTCGCCCTCGCGCCCGGGCGAGAGCAGCTCGGCCGCCAGCACCCGGCCGGCGCGGCAGACCAGGCGCCCGGTCTCGACCCCGCGCTGCACGACCAGGATGCCGCTCTTGCGCTCCATCTCGATCATCGACAAGAGGCTGCCCAGGCTCAGCTGCTCCAGCGAGCCGTGCACCCCCGACAGCATACCGCCGCCGTCCGCCTCGCCCGGCGGGGCGCCCGAGGAGCTCACCGCGGCCGGCGGCCACGGCCGGCCGCTCACCGGACCGGACTCGGGCTGGCGGCGCTTGCGCAGGGTGCTGGCGACCCGCAGGTCGAGCTCTTCGAAGCGAAACGGCTTGGGCAGGTAGTCATCGGCGCCCAGCCGCAGGCCGCGGATGCGATCCTCATCGGTCGACAGCGCGGTGAGCAGGAGCACCGGGGTCTGCGCCAGCTCGGGGTGGGCGCGCAGGGCGCGGAGCAGCGCCCAGCCGTCGAGCTTGGGCATCATGACATCGCTGATGATCAGGTCGGGGCGCAGCGCGAGCGCCCGCTCCAGCCCTTCTTCGCCGTCGCTGGCCGCGTGCACGCGGTGGCCGCGCTTGCTCAGCACCGAGGTCACCATGCGCACAATCCACGGATCATCGTCGACGAGCAGGATCTGCGCTGGAGGCATGCCGAGGATTCTAAACTCCAGCCGGGCAGAGTCAAACTCCGGCCGCCCGGCGCCGCCCAGCGCGCGGGCGGCGGGCAGCCGGTGGGCCTCTGCGCGGGCGGTGCCAGAGGCCGGGTGAAGGTGAAGGTGAAGACGAAGGTGAAGGTGAAGGTGAGAAGGCGCGGGCGCCGGGCCGCAACCTGCCGGGTGGAAGTGAACAGGGCGGGACGTCGGGAACGGCCGGGCGGCGGCAGTGGACTACAGGGCGCGCGGCAGGACCTGGCGCGCGCTCTCGGCCTCGGCCTCCAGGGCGACCCGGGCCTCGGGGCGCAGCTCGTGCCGGACCTCGCGCGGCTCGCGGACCTCGGGGCGGACCTCGGGCGGGCGGGCGGCGGGATCGCCGGTGAGCAGGAAGTGCTCGATGTTTAGCGCCGCGCCGCGCGGCCCATCAAAGCCGGCGATGCGCCGCTGCAGCCGCCGCGCCGACTCGGCGTAGGCGGGGCGCGACAGGATCGTCTCCACCGCCGCCCGCAGCCGCTCGGCGCGGCACTCGCGCATCGGCAGCCGCAGCCCGGCCCCCAGCGCCTCGACGCGCTGCAGGTTGAGCTCCTGATCGAACATGGTCGGGATGCCGATGACCGGCACCCCCTGGCCCAGGGCCTGGTAGATGGTCCCGTTGCCGCCGTGGGTGATCGTCAGATGCGAGGCCGCCATCAGCGAGTCGCCGTCGGCCAGCTCCTCGACAAAGACGTTGTCGTACTGCGAAAACAGCTTGGCCGGCAGCCCGGCGGTGGTGATGAGCACCTGGTAGTTGGTGCCGCCAAAGACCCGCACCGCCTCGCTGAAGAAGCTGGCGTCGCCGGTCGAGCCCATCGTGAAGTATAGGGTCGGCCGATCCTTGGACAGCCGCCCGAGCCAGATCGGCCGCGGCAGCGCCTCGCGGAAGCGGATCGGCCCGACGTAGCGGAAGCTCGGCGGCGCGCTGCGCACCGGAAAGTACTCGGGCAGATCGGCCAGGAGCGTCATGTCGCCTTCGATGAGGTCGTGCAGCGAGCCGAGCGGCGGCAGCCCGAGCCGCTTGCGCACCCCGTCAAAGCCGCGCGCCCAGTACCACAAGAGCACCCGCTTGACCGTCGGAAACAGCGCCTGGGCGACGCGGCGGCCGAGCAGGCGCTCGGACAGGTGGCCCTCGGGCACCTGGATCTCTTCGGCGAAGCGGCTGGTCCAAGCGGCGTTGGTCACCGCGACATAGGGCACGCGGGCGGCGCGGGCGCTGGTGGCCAGCGACATGCGCAGGTCGCCCACGACCAGATCCGGACCGATCGCCGCAATCGCCTCCATGTCCGAGCGCACCGAGCGCTCAGCGACATCGCGCCACCACCGCAGATCGCACAGCCCGGCGCGCCGCGCCAGCTTCAGCGTCACCTCGCGGTCGACGGTGTAGACCGGGTGCACGGCAAAGCCGGCCTCGCGTAGGAGCCGCGAGTAAGGTCCGGTGCAGCAGAAGTGGATCTCGTGACCATAGCTCCGTGACAGCGCGCGCCCGACCTCTAGGACGCGCGTGGTGTGGGCGAGGAATCCGCCGTCGGCAAACAGAGCTATCCGGCGTCTAGGCATGGCGTAGTCTCCAGGCGATGACGGCGCGATCGGTCAGCTTCCCAACCTCTGGGATAAGCCTGATTGGCTCAAGTGGCCCCGTTGGTCCAATCTCCCGACGAGGAAGCCCATGCGCAGTCAGTGAGTCAATTCCGCTCGCACTTAACACCACTTCCTGGTCGGCTTTCCACAAGAAAATCACGCTGTTAGCGACGGAAAAGCTGGGTGGGGCTCACCCCCCCAGGTGGGAGCGAACAGCGGACTTGGAGGGCGCGCGCCCCGGGCAGAACTTGACGCCCGGGCCCGCCGCGGTGGATATGTCGCGCTATGGCTGCCCATCCCAACTCCTCCCAAGCTGCCAAGTCGGCGATGAAGCGCCCGCGGCCGGCAAAAAGTTCACCCGCCGCCGGCCCGCCGCGCGCCGTGGTGCTGCTGAGCGGCGGGCTCGACTCGACGACGGTGCTGGCGATCGCCAAGGCGCAGGGCTTTTCCGCCTACGCGCTCAGCTTCCGCTACGGCCAGCGCCACCAGGGCGAGATCGCCGCGGCGCAGGCGGTGGCGGCGCACCTTGGGGCCAGCGGCCACGTCATCATCGACATCGACCTGCGGGTCTTTGGCGGCTCGGCGCTGACCGCCGACCTCGCGGTGCCCAAGGATCGCGAGCTGGACAAGCTCGGGCAGGCCGGCGACATCCCGATCACCTACGTGCCGGCGCGCAACACGATCTTTCTGTCCTATGCCCTGGCCTACGCCGAGGTGCTCGGCGCCGCCGACCTGTTCCTCGGCATCAACGCGCTCGACTACAGCGGCTACCCCGACTGCCGGCCCGAGTACCTGCGCGCCTTCCAGCGGCTGGCCGACCTGGCGACCCGCGCCGGCGTCGAAGGCCGGCGGCTGCGGGTGCACGCGCCGCTTTTAAAGCTCACCAAGGCGCAGATCATCGAGCGCGGCCTCGGCCTCGGGGTCGACTACGGCCTGACGCGCAGCTGCTATGACCCGCGCGCCGACGGGGCGGCCTGCGGGCGCTGCGACTCCTGCCAGCTGCGCCTGGCCGGCTTCGCCCAGGGCGGCCACCGCGACCCCGCCCCCTACGTCGCCGACTCGCCGGCGGGAGGAGCGGCATGAGCTACGCGGTCAAGGAGCTCTTTTACACCCTCCAGGGCGAGGGCAGTAACAGCGGCCGCGCGGCGGTGTTCTGCCGCTTCACCGGCTGCAACCTGTGGAGCGGGCGCCCAGAGGACCGACCTCGCGCCAGCTGCCAGTTCTGCGACACCGACTTTGTCGGCACCGACGGCCCCGGCGGCGGCCGCTTCGCCACCGCGGCGGCCCTGGCGAGCGCCGCCTGGGCGGTGTTTCACGACCGCCACGCCGCCACGCCGGGTGCCCCCCAACTGATCCCGCTGGCGTCGCCAAGCACGCCGGCCGCGCCCAGCAGTCCTCCGGCCGCGTCCAGCAGTCCTCCGGCCGCGCCCAGCAGTGTTCCGATAGTGCAGGCAACGGACCCCGCCGCCAGCGCCCGCGTCCGGCCGCTCATCGTGTGCACTGGCGGCGAGCCGCTGCTGCAGCTCGATGCCGAGCTCGTCGCCGCCCTGCACGCCGTCGGCTTCGAGATCGCCATCGAGACCAACGGCACCCTCGCCCTGCCCGCCGGCCCCGGCCGCCAGGGCGGCATCGACTGGGTGTGCGTCAGCCCCAAGGCCGGCACCGACCTGCGCCTGACCGCCGGCGATGAGCTCAAGCTGGTCTACCCCCAGCCCGGCGCCGAGCCCGAGCGCTACGCCCACCTCCCCTTCGGCCACTTCTTCCTGCAGCCCATGGACGGCCCCGCCCGCGCCGAGAACACCGCCCTGGCGGTCCGCTACTGCCTGCTGCACCCGCAGTGGCGGCTGAGCCTGCAGACCCACAAGCTCCTCGGCATCCCCTAGCAGGCTGACCTGCTCCGGGCCGGCTGGTGCCAGCGCCTCTGGGCCGGCGCCTTGCTCGTCGGCTTGACACCACAGCCGGGTTTACCGAACAATCTGGCCATGATCCGAGACGCCTTGAGCCGCACCGACCCCGAGGTCTCCGCCCTTGTTGACGCCGAGGACCAGCGCCAGCGCGACAAGATCCGCCTCATCCCCAGCGAGAACTACACCTCGGCCGCGGTCCTGCAGGCCGCCGGCAACGCGCTGTCCAATAAGTACAGCGAGGGCTACCCCGGCAAGCGCTACTACGAGGGCCAGCAGTACATAGATCAGATCGAGTCGCTGTGCATCGCCCGCGCCAAGGCCCTGTTCGGCGCCGAGCACGCCAACGTCCAGCCCTACTCCGGCTCGCCGGCCAACCTCGCGGTCTACCTGGCCTTCTGCCAGCCCGGCGACACCATCATGGGCATGGCCCTGCCCTCGGGCGGCCACCTGACGCACGGCTGGAGCGTGTCGATCTCGGGCAAGTACTTCAAGTCGGTCGGCTACCACGTGCGCAAAGAGACCGGCCGCGTCGATCTGAACCAGGTCGAGGAGCTCGCCAAAGAGCACAAGCCCAAGATCCTGTGGTGCGGCGGGACCGCGGTGCCGCGCACCATCGACTTTGCGGGCTTTGCCGAGATCGCCCGCCGCGTCGGCGCCATCCTGGTCGCCGACATCGCCCACATCTCGGGCCTGGTGGCCGGCGGCGCCCACCCCTCGCCGATTGGCCACGCCGAGGTGGTGACCTCGACGACCCACAAGACGCTGCGCGGGCCGCGCGGCGGCATGATCCTGTGCAAAGCCCAGCACGCCGCAGCGCTCGACAAGGCGGTGTTCCCCGGCCTGCAGGGCGGCCCCCACAACGCCCAGATCGCCGCCCTGGCGGTGGCCCTGCGCGAGGCCCACACCGAGGACTTCCGCCGCTACGCGCACGCCATCGTGCGCAACGCCCAGGCCCTGGCGGCGGCGCTGCTCGCCCGCGGCTATGACCTGGTGTCCGGCGGCACTGACAACCACCTCATCCTCATCGACCTGACGAACAAGGGGATCTCCGGCAAGCGCGCCGCGCAGGCCCTGGATCGCGCCGGTCTTGAGACCAACTACAACAGCGTCCCCTTCGATCCGCGCAAGCCCTTTGATCCCTCCGGGCTGCGCATCGGTACGCCGGCCATCACCTCGCGCGGGCTGGGCGAGTCGGAGATGGAGCTCGTCGCCGCCTGGCTCGACCGCGCCATCGTCGCCGACAAGGCCGGCGACGAGCAGGCGCTGCCCAAGATCGCCGCCGAGGTGCGCGAGCTCCTCATGCGCTTCCCCGCTCCCGGCCTGTAGCCCGCGATGAGGCGGCCGGCGGCGACTCTCGCGGTGGCGGTGCTCGGGCTCTTTGGCCTGGGGGCCGGCCCGCCGCTCCCGGGACCGGCATCCGCTCACTTACCAACCACCGCCGCGGTCGCATCAGCCACCTACGCCGCGGTCCCATCGGCCATCGCCGCGGTCCCATCGGCCCCACACGCCGCGGTCGCAGCGGTGCCCGCGGTCGCATCGCCTGCCGCACTGGCGGCGGTCGCCGCGACGCCGGCGGGCGCAGCCACGTCAGCCCCGCCGCCAGGCGCGGCCCCCACGGCGCTGCCGACCGGGGGCTCGTGTCTGCCGGTGCGGCGGGCCGATCTGGTGAAGCTCATCGCCGCGCAGCCCCTGGCCAAGGGGGACGGGGACGGCAAGTTCGTCTCGGTGTCGCGCGGCTCACCGCGCTGGCTGGCCGGGTTCAACCTCGCCCTGGCCTGGGAGAACGACGACTGCCCCGCCCTGGCCGACTTCGCCGCCCAGATGGGCTACACCGCCACCGAGATCATCGACGAGCCGACCGGCGAGCACCACTACGTGCTGCTCGACAAGGCCGGCCGCCACAATGGCCTTGTGGTCTTGCGCGCCCCGGCCGAGCGCGCCGCCGCCCGCCAGCTCACCATCACCGCCCCGCACGTCGGCTTCGACTTCCGCGATGACCGCGCGATTCGCCTGTACCGCCAGGTCAAGGCGGTGGCCTACCTGCAGAACACCGCCGAGCGCTGCAGCTCCCCGGTCTGCTCGGGCTGCACCGCCACCCCGGCCTACGCCTGCGGCGGCTGCCCGCGCGCCTCGGACGCCGCCCACTCGGTCGATCACCTGGTGCTCGCCGTCTACGCCGGCCTGGAGGCGGTGCGCAAGGACCTCCGCTTCGAGTATCACGGGGCGGCCAGGTCCGCCGGGCCGCCCGGCTGCCGCGGCAGCGCCCACCTCAGCCAGGGCTCCACGCTGACCCTGTCGCCCGCCCAGGACGACGGCAGCTACCCGAGCCGCTTCTGGAAGGCGCTGGAGCAGCGCCTGGGCCCGCAGTGCGTCTGCTACCACCAGCGCGAGCGCGGCTGCCTGCTGCCCGGCACCGCCTCGGTCTTCGGCCGCCTGACCAACGAAGAGCCGACCACCCCCTTTGATCCCTGCGGCCAGCCCGCCGTGCGCCTCTCGGGCCGCTTCCTGCACCTGGAGGGCGCGCAGCTCCCCGTCGAGGACATCACCGCCGCCCTGTCCGCCGCGGTCCCCCTGAGAGGACCCGGCTGAGCCAGCCGGCCGCCGCGACCGCCAAGTGTCGGGAGCGGTGAAGACGCAGCGGCGGTCAGGCGGCGATGACCTCGATATCCGAGGCGGCAGTGGCAGCGCGCAGGGCGCTCAGCGCGCGGGCGGGGCGTCCTTGGCGGCGGGCTTTTTGGGCAGCTCGGGGGTGAACTTGCCGGCGGGCTTGCCGGGGATGAGGCCGGGCTTGTCGGCGGGCTTGTCGGCGGGCTCGGCGGCCGGCTTGACGCCGGGGCGGGGGACGGGTGGCAGGGGGACGCCGGGCTTGGCGCGGCGGGCGCGCTCGGCCAGCGCCGTGTAGGCCTGGAGCTGGGGGGCGAGCTCGGCTGCATCTTCGGCGTCGAGCTTGTCGGGGTCGGGCAGCGCCGCTAGGGCGCCGCTGGCCTCGGCGAGGGCGGGGGTCGGCTGGCCCAGGGCGAGGTAGGCGTCGGCGAGCTCGGCCCGCAGCTCGGGGTTACCGGGGGTCAGGTGGCGGGCCATCTCGCCGTACTCCAGGACCTCGCGCCACTTCTGCGCCGCGTGCAGGCGCTGGACCAGGCCCACGGTCAGCTCGGCGTCCATGATGTCCAGGTGCGCCGCCGCCTCCAGCTCGCGCAGCGCGTCGTCCTCGCGCTTCTGCTTGGTGAACAGCTTGGCCAGCCGCTCGTAGGGCTCGGGGCGGTCGGGGTCCAGGCGCTTGGCCTGGGTGAGCTCGGCGATCGCCCGGTCAGGCTGCTCGCGATCTAGGTACAGGTCGCCCAGCCGCTGCCGCACGTCGTAGCCGTCGCCGCCCTTGCTGATAAGCTCGCGGAAGCGAGCCTCGGCCTCGCTCGCCTTGCCAAGGCGCGACAGCCGCTCGCCGTCGGCCAGGAGCGCCTCCTTGCACGCCGGATCGAGCTTGAAGGCGGCGTCGAGCAGCTGCTGGATCTCGGGATCGCGCGGATCCTTTTGGCCGCTGCGGATAAGGGCGATGGCGCGCAGGCCGAGCGGGCGGGCGGCGGCGGGGTGCTCCTTGGTCGCCCGCTTGAGCGCCTCTTCGTCGGAGTAGTCGCTCGGGCGGACGTAGAAGGTCCCCTCGTAGGGCTTGAGCTGTTGGCGCAGGTCGGCGCGGAACGCCTCATCGAGCGCGGCCAGGCCGAGGCCGGTGACCTTGGGCAGCACCTCGCGGGTGCGCTCGCCCTTCTGGTAGAGGCGCAGCGCCTCGACGATCTTGGGGAAGCCGAAACGCCGCACCAGGAACTCGATGGCCAGCGCCGCCTCGTGGTAGGCGACCACGATGTGCGAGACGTCGCGGGCGCGGGTAAAGCCGACGTTGAGGTCGGTGATGGACAAGAGCTCGCCGTCGCGCAGCGCCGCCGCCACCTCGGCGTGGGTGCGGCGCTGCCAGTCGGGGCGCAGGTGCAGGGTCTCCCACTCGGACAGCCCCTCGGTGAACCAGCGCGGCACCCGGCCGCCGGTGAGCTGGATGGCGAACACGTGCGACAGCTCGTGCCAGATCATCAGCGCCCAGTTGAAGTTGCCGTTGGCCGGCGAGCGCCCGGTCACCACGCGACCGAACGTCACCCCGAGCGCCGCGAGGTTGGGCAGCCCGACGGTGCGCACCGCGTAGTTCTGCGGCTCCTTGTAAAGCTCGATGGTGAGCGGCAGGCGGGGGGTGAAGCCGTAGCGGGCGCAGAGCTCGCGCCACTCGGTCTGGACCATCGGCAGCACCAGCGGCACCACCAGCTTCTCTTCGTCCTTGGCGACCCGCAGCCGCAGGCCGCCGCTGCCCGGGCGGCGGGGATCGATGTCCAGGTTGAGCAGCGTATAGCGCTTGCGCAGGACATCCTCGTAGAGGTTTAGCAGGTTGTAGGTGCGCTTGTTGTAGCGGTCGCCCTTCCACGCCGCGTCCAGGGCCTTGTAGCCCTTGTCGTCCTCGCCGAGGCGCAGGTAGGCGGCGCCGAGGCTGCCGAGCGCGTAGTAGTCCTTGGGGTCGAGCTGCACCGCCTCCTCGAGCAGCGCGACCTCCTCCTCGTAGCGGTGCTGGACGACGAAGCGCTCGGCGATGAGGCGATGGAACTCGGTGTAGCGCGGGTTCTGCGCCAGCACCTTCTGCTTCTCGGCGGCAAACTCCGCCGGGCGATCGAGCAGGAACAGCGCCGCGGCGCGCAGCGTCCGCCCCTGCAGGTCCTCGGCCGAGACCCGGAGCATCTCGCCGGTGACCTTGAGCGCCTCTTCATACTCTTCGTTGTCCAGGAGTATCTCGGCCCGCAGCGCCTGGGCGGGGCTGTAGCTGGGGTTCTGCTTCTGGACGCGGTCGAGGTAGGGGGTGGCCTCGACGACGTTGTTGCCCTGCTCGACCTTGATGCGGGCCATGAGCGTGTTGGCGGCGGGGTTTTCCGGGTCGTGGCGCAGCGCCGCCTCGGCCGAGGTCTCGGCGTAGCCGATCTCGTGCTTCTCGATGCGCAGCTCGGTCAGCTCGAGGTTGGCCTGGGTGAACTCGGCCCAGCGCTTGTCCTCCTGGGCGAGATCGATGGCGGTGCGCAGCTGCTCGTAGGAGTCGTGGAAGCTGCCCAGGTAGCGCGCCGCGACCCCCAGAAGGCGCACCGCCCGCGGGTCCTTGAGATCTAACTTCTCGGCGTCGTGGTCGTCGAAAAAGCCGTTCCAGATGGCGCGCTCGCGGGGGCGGTCACCCTGGGCGCGGTAGCACAGGCCGAGCTGCGCCCGCGCCGCCAGCGCCTGCGGCTCGCGCAGGATCAGCGCCTCCAGGAGCTCGACCGCTTTTTTGGTCTGACCGCTGGCTTGCAGGGCCTGGGCGGCGAGCGCCGCCGCCTCGTCGCGCTGCACCGGATCCTTGAGGGTTGTAAGCAGCCGCTGCGCCCGCTGCGCCGCCTCACCGTAGCGACCGCTGCGCAGCGCTCCTTGCACCGGTGCCAGCGGCCCTTCAAACAGCAGCGGCGCCGGCCGGGCCGCGGCCGGCGGGCTCGCCGCGGGCGGAGGCAGCGCGAGCGCCGCCGGCACCAGACCGGCCGCAGTGCCCTGACCAAGCAGGGCGGCAAGCAGCAGGGCGCAGCGGGTGCGCCGTCGCAGGCGCGACTTGGGAGCTTTCGACCACCACATCGGCATACCCGAGAGTGTAGCAAGCAATGCGCAGCTCTGAAGGCGGGGCGCAACCGGGGCCGCGCGCGGCGTCGCTATTGACAGGGTCGGGGCGGACCTCGAAAGTCTTAGCAAGAGATGCAGGCCGTGGCAGATAGGCGAAGGCAGAGCTTGCCGTTTTTTTTCCGCGTGCTGCTCGGAGCTGCGTTCCTCTGCCCCCGGCCGACCGCCGCGGCGCCGCCGCTGGAGCTGCCGGCGCCGGCGCGACCGATGGTCGAGCTCGCGGCGGACTGGCCCGCCGAGCTGCGCAGCGGCTGGTCGCAGCTCACCTCGGCGCGCCTCACCGCGCAGGGGCGCTGGCAGGCGCTCACGGCGATGGGCGCCATGCCCGACCGGCCCGGCCCAGGCGGCGCCCAGCTGCTGGTCCGCCACGTCGGCGGCGCGGCGGCCCTGCAGCGGGCGGGGCTGCGCGCCGCCGCGGTGTCGACCACCATCGCCCGGGTGACCGCGACGCCGAGCGAGCTCGCGCGCCTTTTGACCCTGCCCGGGGTGCTGGCAGTCGACGGCGAGCGCCGGCTGCGGCCGCGGCTTGATCGCTCGCGGGCGCTCATCGGGGCCCAGGCGCTCAACCAGGCGGGCATCGCCGGGCGCGGGGTGATGCTCGGCTTCGTCGACACCGGCATCGACTTCCGCCACGCCGATTTCCGCCACGTCGACGGCTCGAGCCGCATCAGCTTTCTCCTTGATGCCGGGGCCGCCCGCGGCACCCTGCACCCCGAGCTGCCCGACTATGACGGGCGGGCCGTGTACACCGCGGCCGACCTCGACGCCGTGCTGGCCGCCGAGGCCAAGGGCCAAAAGCCGCCGCTGCTCATCACCCAGAGCGATGTCATCGGCCACGGCTCGCACGTCGCCGGGATCGCCGCCAGCACCGGCTTCGCCACCGGCCAGGGCAAGCCCGCCGGTCGCTACGTCGGCATCGCCGCCCAGGCCGCGCTGTGCGTGGTCAAGGGGACGCGCGACGACGCCACGTTTAGCGATGGCGATCTGCTCACCGGCGTGCGCTTCTGCAGCGACCGCGCCGCCGAGGCCAAGGTACCGCTGGTGATGAACCTCAGCCTCGGCTCGCCCGGGGGCCCGCACGACGGCTCGAGCCTGCTGGAGGCGGCGCTCGACGAGCTCAGCGGCGATCGGCCCGGCCGGGTGATCGTCGTCGCCGCCGGCAACTCGGGCGAGGTCGACGGCCACGCCAGCTCGACCCTGCTCGCTGGGCTGCACGAGATCCCCATCCACCTCACCGCCGCCGACCCCAAAAAGCCGAGCGGCCCGAGCACCCAGAGCGGCGTCCGGCTGGAGGTCTACTACGACAGCGCCGCCCCGCACACCGGCGAGGCCGCCGAGGTGGCGCTGGAGCTCAAGGCGCCCGGCGGCAAGGTCCTCAAGGTCGGGTCCGGCGAGGCGCTGCAGGGCCAGTTTGACGACGACGGCACGGCGATTATCGATAACAGCGATGCGGCGATGACCGGGCTGCGCAGCGCGGTGGTGCTCATCACGCAGGCGACGGGTCAGACCGGCATCCGCGCCGGCGACTGGACCTTGCGGGTGCGCGGCCGGACGCTTCGCTACGACGTGTGGCTCGTCGAGCCGCTGGAGGATAACTCGGTGGCGCTGCGCGGCCACCTCAACCCCGACAGCTTCATCGAGATCCCGGCCAGCGGGCACAATGTCATCTCGGTTGGCGCGCTGCGCAGTCGCCTCGACTGGCGGCGCGCCGACGGCAAGCAGGAGAGCCTTAACCGCGAGCTCGGGCGCGCGGCGCCGTTCTCTGCCGGCGGGCCGACCACCGACGGGCGCTTCGCCCCGGACGTCCTGGCGCCGGGCGAGTTCGTCGTCTCCACGCTGGCCAGCACAGCGCCGCCTACCGACTCGCGCTCGGCGTTTCACATCGCCGATGACCCCGGGACGCTGGTCGCCGATGACGGGCTGCACGGGGTGCTGCGCGGCACCTCGCAGGCGGCGCCGCATGTGGCCGGGGCGGTGGCGCTGCTGCTGCAGCTGTCCCCTTGGCTCAACACCACCCAGGTGCGCGAGCTTTTGCGCACCACGACCGCCGACGATCGCGCCGGCGGCTACGGGCCGCGGCACGGCTTCGGCTCGCTGTCGCTGGAGACGGCGCTGCTCAAGCTGCGCGGCGATCCGGCGGTGCTGGTGCACGCCTTCAGCTCGGATGTCGGGGTCAACCGGGACGTGGCGATGCCGCAGTATGATGAGGTGACGGTGACCGTCACGCCGCGCGACGCCCGCTCGGTGCCGCTCGGGGCCGGGCTGGCGGTGCAGATCGCCGCCGACGCCGGCGAGTGGGTCGGGCCGGTGGTCGACAGAAGCCCGCGGGGATGAGCGCGTGGTCGGCACCCGCGCCCCGCGCGGCAGCCGCATCACCGTGACCGCCCACGTCGCCGGCGTCGAGCTCACCCGGCACCCGGTGATCTACCTGGTCGGGGAGCGCAGCGAGATCGGCGGCCCCTACCTCATCGGCGCCTGCGCCGCCGCCGCCCCAGGGGGCCGGGCGTCGTCGACCGCGGCTGGCGGACCGCTCGCGGCGGCGCTGCTCTTGCTAAGCCTCTTCGGACTCCGCGCCGCCGGCTCGGGCGCCCGCGCAGCCGGCAGAGCGCGCCGGCGCTGGTCCCGCGCGGACGGTTTGCAGACACTCGCCGTCTCCCCCGCGGGCAGCGGGCGCCGCGCCGCGCCGCGGTCCAGCGCCGCCACGCGGTGGGCGCCCAGGTCAAGCCGCGAAACGTGGGCGCGCTGCGGCGGCGCGGCGGCGCTGGTCGGCTGGCTTAGCGCCTGCGCCGAGCCCGAGGCCGAGCCCGGCGATCCGCCGCGAGCGAGCCTGACCGCCCCCAGAGGCGCCGCCCGCCGCGCCAAGGCCGCCCCCGGCGGCGACTACTTCTGGCGGGCCGGCGACACCCTGTCGCGCCCGTCCATCGTCATCCACCTCTCCGCGCAGCGCGCCGACATCTTCGACGGGGAGGCGCTGGTGGCGCAGTCCTCGGTGTGCACCGGTCGGCGCAGCCACAAGACGCCGCCCGGCCAGTACTCGATCCTGGAGAAGATCCCCGAGCACGTCTCCAGCCGCTATGGCGACTACCTGGACGACCGCGGCCAGGTGGTGGCGGCCAACGTCGACCTGCTCGGCACCCCGCAGCCGGTCGGCACGACCTTTCGCGGCACGCCCATGCCCTACTTCTTGCGCATCCTCGGCGGCATCGGCATGCACGCCGGCCCGCTGCCCGGGTACCCGGACTCGCACGGGTGCATCCGCTTGCCCGACTTTGTCGCCTACCGCCTGTTTAACGCCGCGCCGCTCGGCACCCCTGTGGCGGTGCTGGAGTAGCCGGCGCGCCGGCGTGCTATAACCGGCCCCGGCCTCGCTGTGCGAGGCGACCTCGCCCAAGGACAAACCAAGGCAATGCCCAAGAGCGTACCCACCGGGAAGACCCGCGAGCTGAGTTCCGTGCCGCTTTTGACCTGGCTCTTCTCGCTGTGGCCGCAGAAGTTCGAGCTGCGCATTGCCCGCCGCTACCTGCTGCGGCGCAATTCCAGTCGGCTGGTCCAGGTGTTCTCAGTGCTGCTGGTTCTGGGGCTGAGCGGGCTGGCAGCGCACTACTTTTTGACCCAGACGCCGCCGGCGGCGGAGGTCGCGTTCCTCTTGCTCATCACGGCGCTGTCGACGGTGACGGTGCTGCTTTTGAACTTCCTGTCGGTCTTTAGCACGGTGGCGGTGGTCGGCGTCATGCTGGGCGTGGCGGCGCTCACCGTGGTGATGGCGGTGACCTCGGGCTTCCAGAGCGAGATCCGCGACCGCGTCATTGGCCTGAACGCCCACATCCTCATCCTCAAGTACGGCACCGACTTCCAGGAGTACGAGGACGTCGGCAAGATGCTGGAGAAAAACCCCGAGGTGGTGGCCACCTCGCCGTTTGTCTATAACGAGATGCTGGTCGCCAAGGAGGGGGCGCTGTCCTCGGGGGTGCTGGTCAAGGGCATAGACCCGGTGCGCGCCCCCAAGGTGGTGGATCTGCAGCAGTGGCTGTTGCCGCTCAAGGACGGCAGCCGGCCGCCGCTGTCGGCGCTGCAGCTGGAGCAGGCGCCAAGCGATGGCGGGCCGCCGCTGCCCGGGGCGTTTATCGGCAGCGAGCTTTCACGCAAGCTCAAGCTGCGGGTCGGCGATCGGCTGCGCCTCATCGCCCCGCTGATGGGCCTGGACATGCTGACCGGCGACGAGCCGCGCGGTCGCGAGGGCCCGCCGCCGCACGCCCAGGAGTTTCGCCTCGCTGGCGTGTTCGTCGCCGGCTTTGACGAGTACGATCGCCGCCTGGTGATCGTCAGCCTGCCGCGCGCCCAGGACCTGGTCGGCCAGGGCAACGTCGTCACCGGCGTCGAGCTGCGCTGCCGCCACGTCGAGCGGGCGCGCCTGCTCGGCGGCGAGCTGGTCAAGACCCTGAGCGGCGGCGCCTACCGGAGCCTGGACTGGGAAGAGCTCAACCACAACCTGTTCACGGCACTGGCGCTGCAGAAGGCGGTGCTGACGCTGGTGCTGTTCCTCATCATCCTGGTGGCGGCGTTCAACATCGTCGCCAGCCTGACGATGATGGTGATCGACAAGACGCGCGAGGTGGCGATCCTCAAGGCGATGGGGGCCTCGGCGCCGTCGATCGCCTCGGTGTTCCGGGTCGCCGGGATGGTGATCGGGCTGCTTGGGACCCTGCTCGGCGTCGGCATGGGCCTGCTCACCTGCGGGATCGTGCGCCGGCTGAACTACCTGCTCGACGCCAAGGTCTACATGATCGACAAGCTGCCGGTGCAGCTGTCGAGCCGCGAGGTCCTGTGGACAAGCGGCGTGACGGTGCTGATCTCGCTGCTGGCGACCCTTTATCCCTCGCTGCGCGCCGGCCGCATGCGTCCGGTCGATGGGCTGCGCGAGGAGTAACGGAGGCTAGCGGAGGCTAGCGGGGCTCGCCGGGGGGCAGCTGGATGAGCTTCTGGGCGGCGCTGAGGCGGGCGATGAGGCTCCGGGTGGGGGCGGTGCGGTGCAGGCGGAACAGGCTGGTCGCGGCGCGCAGGTAGTGACCCTGGGCGAAGTCCAGGGCGGCCAGGCGGTAGCTCCACAGCCACTGCGCGCGGCTGGCGTGCTCGCGGCGGCAGGCCGGCAGGGTGGAGGACGGCAGGGCGGAGTTCTGCAGCTGCGTCTCGGCCGCGGCGAGCGCCGCCTCGGCGACCAGGCGCTGCTCGGCCAACGAGCCGGCGCACTGCGCGAGCTGGAACAGGCTCTCGGTGTCGCGCGACCAGGCATCGGTGCGGTTGGGCTGGGCGGCGCTCTCCAAGAGGCGCTGGGTGAGGGCGCGCTCGCTGCTCGACAGGCCCTGACGCAGGCAGGTGCCGAGCAGGCGCTCGGCCAGGCTGGCCACCGTGCTGCAGCTTGGCACCTCGGCGGCGTCGGCGAAGGACTCGGCGGGGAACAGCTCGCTGGCATCGAGGTCGGGCAGCGGACTCGGGGCACCGGGCAGCCGCCCGGGTCGCAGCGCCGGGTCGGTGGTCACCGGGGCCAGCCGCGTCGAGCGTCCGGGCAGCGACTGCACGGTGAAGACCGCATCGCGCGGGAGGGGATCGCTATCGCCGCCGTCCGCGTGCGCGGATCCGCCCAGGGCGAGCCCCAGGAGCACGCTGCCAATCACTCCTCTTGCTAGCGAGTTCAGACGGCCGAGCTGCGCGTGGTCCATAAAACCCTCCAGCCAGAGCTTCCTGGCTGGGACTATTATCGCAAGCAATATGCCAGCGGCGCCACAGGGCAGCTGCGACGAGGAAAGTCCAGAACTTTAAATTCGCCGGGTTTACATAGGTCAAAAACGGCCAAGGCGCGGTTGACCGCGGCCGGCAGCGCAGCAAGCGGCCGGCCGGGCGACGAGCGCGGGCTTCGGTCGGACCAGCGGGGAGAGGCGGACCGCAGCCCCCAGTGCTGGGGCCGATTGTGGCCGGCGCCGGCCTCCCGAATTCCCTTACATGGGTGGAGGCGCAGGCGGACGGCTACTCGGCGAGCTGGCTGCGCACCTCGCCCAGGTTTACAAACGCGCTGTCGACCATGATGACAAACGGGCGCTCGCTGAAGCGCAGGCCGCCCTTGCCGTCGTGCTCTAGCACCTCGAGCTTGCCCATGCCGTAGCCCATCGGGCCGCGCGAGTAGTAGTGGGCCTGCAGCTTGTACGGGTAGGTCCGCGCCCCCGGCGGCAGCGGGATGGTGAAGCACTCGGGGCCGTAGCCGGTGGTGACGTCGGCGTACAGCTCGCCGCCCGAGGGCAGGCTGCGCGAGCCGTAGAAGGCGTGGCCGCCGCGGCCATCGTAGATGTGGAAGTCGACGTCGTTGGCGTCGGTCTCCCAGGTCAGCACAAAGCGCAGCGAGGGCTCGCTGGCGATCCGGGCGCCCAGGCCCGCCAGGCGCTGCTCGACGCTGCTGCGCTGGGCGGGCTGGGCCCGCACGAGGGCGGCGGCGATGAGGCCCACGTCCTCGGCCAGGATGCGCTCGACGCCGGCGAAGCGGCCGGCGGGGTAGGTGCGGGTGGCGCCGCCGAGGATCGTCTCCAGGGCCTCGGCCGGGCGGCCGGCGCGCAGCTGGGCGTAGGCGAGCAGGCGGTGGCTGGCGGGGTGGTCGGCGCGCTGCGCCCGGGCCTTATCGAAGGTGTCGATGGCCAGCGGGAGCCCGTCGGTGCTTAGGCGCTCCAGGCGGGCGCCAGCGAACCGCCGCAGATCGGCGCGGCCGGGGAATAGATCGATGATCGAGCCGTAGGCCCGCGCCGCGAGGCGCTTGTCGGCGAGCGCCTCGTAGACCTCGCCGAGCGCCAGGAGCGCCAGCACGTCGCCCGGGTCCTCGTCGCGCCACTTCTGCGCCAGCTGCAGCGCTTCCTTGATCCGCCGGGCCTTCACCAGGCCCAGCACCTCGCGCAGCTTGCCTTCGTAGGGCTCAGCCTCCGGAGGAGGAGGAGGAGGAGGCGGCGGCGGCGGCGGCGGCGGCGGCACCTCCAGCACCGGGGTCAGCACCCGGTCGGTCGGGCGCGGCCGGGGGCTCGCGGTGGCCCGGGGTCGCGAGGCGCGATCGTCGGCCAGATCGGCCTTGCTGGATTCCTTCTTGGCATCGGCGAATCGGTTCTCTGCCGCCTTGGGCGCGGGACGCTCGATCGCCGGCGGTCGCGGCGCCGGGGGCGGCGGCGCGGCGACCGGCTCCGGGGCCGGGGCGCCGCCGAAGGCCTGGCTGGCGGGGTGGTCGGCGCGCTGCGCCCGGGCCTTATCGAAGGTGTCTGTAGCCGCGGCCCCGGCGCCGCGCCGCCACGCGCCGCTGCGGCCGCAGACTCATCCCTGGCGAAGGCCCCCGACTCGGTCGCCGCGCTGCGCTTGCGCTTCTCCGCGGCGGGCGGCTCGGGCTTGGCGACCACCGCCTTGCCGGTGGTGGGACGCCCCGGGCGCGCCGGCGCGCCGAGGTCGCCCTCCCGCTCCGCCGGCGGGGCGCTCTGGGTGATGATGCGCGGCGGCGGGTTGGCGACCACCACCGGGGCGAGGTTCTTGCGGTTGACGACCTCGATGCCGTTAAGGCCAATGGTCAGGATGTCGGTGAGGGCGCGGCGGTCGATGCGAAAGCGCGCGTAGTCCTGCTCGGTCTCCAGCACCAGGAGCGCCGTGTAGTCCGACAGCACGCGGAACTTGGTCGACAGGTCGACGATCTGGTGCTTGAGCGCCTCGCCGAGGTCGGGATCGCTGTCGGCCAGCTTGTCGCGCTGGTTGAGCAGGCGGTGGATGCGGGCGTTGACCCAGGCGCGCTCGAGCAGCGGCCGCGCCACCTCGACGGTGACCACCGGCCGGCTCTCGGTGCGCTGGCTCTTGTCGGTGAGCCGGACCTCGAACGGCTGCCCGGCCGGCAGGTCGGCGTATACCAGCACCTCGTCGCCCGGCTGCACGCCATCGAGCTGCACCGGCCACACCCACGGGCTGCCGGGCACCGCGACGCTGATGCCCGAGAAAGTCGAGCGCTGCAGCCGCCGCGCCACCGCCTGCGGCGGCGTCTCGCCATCGATCACCACGCCATCGCTCGGCAGGCCGGCGGTCACAAGCTTAGCGAGCAGCGCCTCATCGCGGATGCCGCCGAAAGTAATCGCATCGAGCCGCCGCGCCCCCTGCCCCGAGAGCGCCGCGACCAGCGGCCGCAGCTCGGGCGCAGCGGTGGCGCCGGCGGTGACGATGCCGTCGGTGATAAGCAGCACGCGCTGCAGCGGCGGGCCCTTTTTGGCCGCTGCCGCGCGCAGCGCCCGCGCAAGGTCCGAGGCGCCCAGGGCCCGCCGCTCGCGCACGCGCTGCAGCTGGGCCGCGCCGAACTGACCGGCCGGGCCGTCAAAGACCTGCTCGACGTCCTGATCGAAGCACAGCACCCGCAGCGGCAGCGCCGGACCGGCCTCCTGGCGCAGCGTGTCGATAAGCGCCCCGAGCGCGTCCACCTGCGCCTGCCAGCCGAGCGCCCGCGAGGCGCTGGTGTCAAACAGCACAAGGACGCTGTCGAGCGGATCGGTCTGCGCCTGCTTGTCGGCGGGCAGCGGCGAGATGCGCGCCACCACCAGGTTCTGGTGGCGCAGCCCCACCGCCGAGCTGTCGGCGGCCTGCGGCACCGGCACCGGCACCTCGAAGTCGACATCGGGGCGGAAGTTCTGCTTCTGCACCGCCACCGTCTGATGCGACAGGGTCTCGCCGCCGAGTGACGAGGCCTGGCCTGTGCCGGTCGAGCTCTTGGCGATGATGGCGCGGATGTCCAGGCGCGCGAGCTCTGGCAGGCCGCGCAGGTAGATGCGGTAGGGGGCGTCGGCGCGCGGCCGCTCTGCCGAGTAGCTCAGGATGAGCTGCTTCTCGCCCGAGGGCGGGATCGGGAACACGCGGGCGCGGAACTGGTTGCCGGCCTGCTTCTCGAGCAGCGCCGGGTCCTGGCGGCGGTGCAGGAAGTCCTCGTAGGCCTGCCGCGCCGCCTGCAGCTCGACCACCTCGCCCTCCTGCCAGGCGTCGCCCTGGCGCATCGCGAAGCGGCTGATCGCCGCCTCGGGCGGCAGGGTGATCTCAAACTGCCCCTCGAGCTGCCGCGGCTGCGGGTTGCGGAAGGTGAGTTTGAGCTCGGTGAACGTCAGCGGGTCCTCGACCACCGCCCGCGCCTCCAGCGCCACCAGCTGCAGGCCGGTGCCATCCGAGGAGGTCAGCGACAGCGGCGGCCCCGCCGGCTTGGCCAGCACGAGCTCGGGCTCGCTCGGCTTTACCGGCGTCCACACGATGCTCGGCGGCGTCCGCGGACGGCCGCGCCCGGGCGGCACATCTGCCCGCGCGCGGCCCTCGATAATTCCCGAAAGCCCGCTCGCCCCGGGCAGCGGCTCACCGGGCGGAGCGCAGGCGGGCAGCGCGGTCAGAAAGGACAGGCCGCAGGCGAGCGCCAGCGCCCAGCCAGGACCGCCGCCCGAGCGCGCCGGCAGGCCCGGCGGGCGCGGCAGGCCCGGCGGGTGATGACCGTCCAGGGAGCGGATTTCAGCAGGCGGCGGACCAGGGGGCATGAGGCGCTTGCGGCTATTCATCGAGAGGAACTCCTGCACTACCTTCGACCAGGTTTGCGCGATCACTGCCGCTTCCAACGCAGGGGCTGGCCAATCGGTCTGAGTCCAAGCAGCCTTGCCGGACCCGAGCTGAAGGCCTGGCATTAGCGCGTAAGGCGCGGCGGCGGGTTCGCGATCCAGTTATTTTCGGCGATCTGCGGCGCTTGCTGGGGATCTGTGCGCGCTCCTGGCCAGGGTCTGCCGATCTCAGTCGAGCGCCGGCCGCCCGCGCCCCAGGGCGCCCGACCCGCCGCGCAGATCCTTGACTTTCCGGCCCGCCGTGGGGGTACCATTTGGAGCCCGATGAGTACTCTTAAATCCGACTTTGGTACTTGGCTGCCCGGGACCGCGCTCGCGTCCGCCCTCGCTTGCGGTCTGCTCTGCGGCTGCGTCCAGCCGCAGCGCCCCTATCAGTTCGCGACGCCGCAGATGGCGCGCGACCCGGTCGAGGCGCTTGCCACCTCGTTCTCCCAGCTTGGCTACATCCCGGCGACCGTCGACCCCAAGCAGGGGCTGGTGCAGTCGCGCTGGGAGGACACCCACCGCCACTCGCTGCCGCTCAAAGAGCAGGACACCGTGATCGTCCGCCGCTTCGTCGCCAAGCTCGATCACGGCTCGTTCGATAACGACATCACGGTGAGCAGCGAGGCGCGGCGCTGCGTCCTTATCGGCCTGGCCCTTACCGAGACCGATATCAAAGGCACCTGCGAGCCGCTGCCGCGCCTGGACGAGCCGCTGCAGAAAGAGCTGCTGGCCCTCGGCAGCCGCCTGCAGCAGGCGATGTCGATTCCGTAGAAGCCGCCGCGCGCTGCCGGCGGCGCCGCCTCAGCGCTGGATCACCAGCAGCGGCTTGGCCGAGGGCGGGATCGCCGGGATGTGGTGCGCCGGCGGCGGCTCCTTCTTCTTGAGGGTCGCAGGTCCGGTGCCCACGCGCACGATCTCGGTGGTCGCCGGGTAGCTCACGTCCCACTCGCGTCGCGAGACCAGCCCATCGGGCTTGCCGCGGTTTTCGTTCTTGGGATCGGTCTTCCACTTCCCCGTGTAAAGGTAGCGGCGGCGCTTGATGCGATAGCCGGGGTAGCCGTCCTGGTCGTTGAACTTCTGGCTCGCCGGCATCTCGGGATCGGGGCGGGTGGTCGAGGGGAACTTCGACTCGGTGATGATCTCGCGCTCGAAGGCGATGTGGTAGGGCAGCTGCTTGCCGAGAAGCTCTACCTTCACCGAGCCCTGGTTCACCATGTAGTGGACGACGACAGGAAAGTCGTAGGGGTTCTTGAGCTTCAGATCCACCGACGGATAGACCACCGTCGAGTCGAGCCCCATGGGGATGTACGAGGACGGCCGCGAGTGCGGCGTGCTGCGCACGATGTCCAGGCCGGCGAAGAACGCGGCGGCGTGCAGGGTCGAGGCGATCTGGCACATGCCACCGGCCAGGCCGTCGATGAGCTCGCCCCCCTGGATGACCGGCGCCACCCGGTAGCCTTCTTTCTCGGTGCGATCGCCCACGGCGCCGTTGAACGAGAAGACCTGGCCCGGGCGCAGGATGTAGCCGTTGAGCTTGTCGGCGCCGACCTTGAGGTTGTAGGTGCGGTCGTTGTCGATGGCGGCGTTGGAGTAGCGGGTCTCCCAGCTCGCCAGCACGTGCGAGACGTCCAGGTCGTGGAGGTCGGCGCTGCGCACCTGGGGCGGCGTCTCGGCGACGGCGAGCTGCAGCTCTTTGGCGTCGCCGCCGCTGCTCAGGGCGCGCGCGGTGTACTGCAGGGTGACCAGCGAGTCGTAGACCCGCAAGAGGTAGCCGGGCTTCTCGGGCGCGATGGTGTGCTTCTCCAGATCCAGACGGGCGTCAATCGGGCCGCGGTCGACCTTCTCCTTGAGCTCCATCAGGAAATCCAGGGCCTTCTTCTCATCGAAGGCCACCGGCAGCTGCAGGGTGTAGCCGCGCCGCCGGCCGTGCCAGTAGGCCTGCAGATCGAGCAGCGGATCGCCGCTGTGGCCAAGCCCGCGCAGCCGGGCGAGCAGCGCCGCTTCGTCGACCTGCAGCCCGAGCTCACGCCAGCGCCCGAGCTCGCGCTCGCGGCCGACGCGCAGGCGGACCTGGCGGTCGAGGAAGCGCTCGCTGACCTTGTGGACCCGCGCCGGCAGCGCCGCGAAGTCGAGCTCACCCAGCTGCTCGCCGTCGAGGACGAGCCCCGGGACGGTGCGCTGGGCGTTGCGGTGGGTAAGGATTAGACCCGTCGCCGCGGCGAGCACGCCCAGGCCCAGGAGCAGCCCGCTGCCAAGCGCCGCCGCCAGGTGCCAGCGCGAGCGGGGCGGCGGCGTGCCGTCGGCGGCGGCGGAGCGAAGGGACGGCGGGCTCGCGGAACCGCCGACGCCCACGGCCAGCGAGGCCTCGGCAAGGGCCTCGGAGTCAGGGTGCGAGATCGGATGCATGAGCTATCTGGTTCATAGCGCGATCCGAGCCAAAAGGCCAACCTGCCTTGTCGCCCGAGGCGGGCGCGCGCGTCCTGGCCAGCGTCGGGGGACAAAATTCCCGGTCCGCCTGGGCACTTGCGCGCGGCCGGGGGGCGCTCTCATGATAGAGCTGCATGCTGCAGACCCGCGCAACTGGGACTCGGACCTGGCGGCTGGCCGGTCTGCTCGCCTTGCTGGTTCTTACGCTCGGTGGGCTGCGGCCGCAGGCGGCGGCCAGTGCCGCGACCGCCGGTACCGCGGCCGCCAGTGTCGCGGGCGGAGCGAGCGCGGTCCTGGCGGCCGCCGAGCCGCCCCCCCTCATCGATGTCTACACGATGGGACCGGGCGACGAGCTGTTCAGCCGCTTTGGCCACGCGGCGATCTGCGTCACCGATGCGCAGAGCCCGCTCGGCCGCTGCTACAACTACGGCACCGCCGATTTCAGCACCCCGGGGCCGCTGACCTGGAGCTTTGTCCGCGGGCGGGCGCTGTTCTGGGTATCGGTGCGCCCGCTGCCGGCGATGATCAGCAGCTACGCCGCCGAGGATCGCACGCTGTGGCGGCAGCGGCTGCCGCTGCCCGCCGAGGCGGCGCGGGCGCTGGCGCGGACGCTGCACGCCGCCGATGTGCGCGAGGCGACCTACTACCGCTACCACCACTTCAACGACAACTGCACCACCCGGGTGCGCGACCTCGTGGATGCGGCGACGGGCGGGGCGCTGCGTCGCGACACCGCGGCGCCCAGGGACCCGCCGCTGCGCGAGTACGTCCGTCGCGGCTTCGCGGGGCAGCCGCTGCTGCTGCTCCTCACCGATCTCTTGCTTGGACGGGCCGCCGATCGGCCGACGAGCCGCTGGCAGGGCATGTTCCTGCCCGAGCTCCTGCGCCGCGAGCTGGAGACCCGGCTGCACGCAGAGCCGGTGGTGGTCTACGCGCGGCGGCAGCCGATCGTCATCGGCTCGGCGCTGGGCGGTCCCTGGCTGCTCTTGTCGCTCGCGGCGCTGCTGCTCGCCGCGGGGCTGCGGTGGCGGCGCGCGGCGGCGCCGCTCACCGGGGTCGGGCTCGGGCTGGTCGGGCTGCTGGTGGCGGGGCTGGCGGCGTGCTCGGCGCTGCCCGAGCTGCACAACAATGAGGCGGTGCTGCTGTGTCTGCCCACCGATCTGCTGCTGCTCGGGCTGCCGCCGCGCTGGGCGACTGGCTATGCCCGGCTGCGCCTCGGCGGGCTGCTCGGCGGCGCCGTGGCGCTCGCTGCCGGGCTGCTCATCCAGCCGCTGTGGCCGGTGCTCTTGTTCTGCGCGCTGCCGCTCGGCGGGCTGGCGCTGCGGCGGCCCCGCGCGGAGGGCGATTGAGTCGGCGCGGCGGCCTGTTCTTCGTCGTCCCCATCGTCTTTCTTGGGCTGGGGCTGGGGCTGGGGCTCGGGCCCGGCCTGCGGGGTGGGCTGTTCAGCTGGCCGCTGCACGCGCAGCCGCGCGGCCGGACCGGGGCGACGCTGACGGCGGCCCGGCTCAGTCCGGGCGGGGCGGCGGGGCGGCAGGCGCTGCTCGGCGGCGAGCTGCCCGAGGACGGAGTCGTCGCGCGGGCGGTGCGCGAGCAGGGGTTCTTCGCCGGCGAGCCAGTCGGCAGCGGCGACTGCGCCAGCTGCCACGCCGAGATCGCGGCGCAGTTGGCGCAGTCGGCGCACCGCTTCGCCTCGCTCAACAACCCCTACTACACCGCCTCGCTGGAGCAGCTGCGCCGCGAGCGCGGGACCGCCGCCGCCCGCTTCTGCGCCGGCTGCCACGATCCGCTGCTGCTGGTCGACGACGCTATTGTCCAGCCGCGGCTGCCGCGACAGGCGCCGGCGGCGCAGGCGGGGCTGCCGTGTCTGGTCTGTCACTCGATCAAAGAGTGTCAGGGGACGCTCGGCAACGGCGCCTACACGCTGGTCGCCAGCGCAGTGCCGCCGCCGGCGACGTCAGCGACCGCCGGCAGCCCCTCACCCCACGGGGCGCGCCTGCGGGCCGCCGTGCTCGGGCGCCCCGAGCTGTGCGCGGCCTGCCACAAGGTCGGGCTGCTCCCCGAGGTGACCCAGGCGCAGTGGCTGCGCGGCCAGAACGACTACGACGCCTGGCAGCAGAGCGTGGCCGCCGGCAACGGCGTCGCCGCCATCTATCGCCCGCAGTCGGTCGAGGTCAAGCGCTGCCAGGACTGCCACATGCCGCTCGTCAAGCTGCGCAGCGGGCAGCTGGTCCGCTCGCACCGCTTTATCGCCGCCAACGCCGCGCTCGCCGCCCTCCGCGATGACCGCGAGATGATTGAGCGGACCCGCGAGTTCCTGGCCGGGGCGATCTCGCTCGATCTGGCGGTGCCGCCGCCGAGCCCGGCGCAGGAGCAGGCCCCCAGCCTGGCGGCGCAGGTGCATATCGCGCCCAAGGCGCTGCTGCGCTTTGACGTGGTGCTGCGCAACCGCCGGGTCGGCCACCGCTTCCCCGGCGGCACCAACGACAGCAACGATGTCTGGCTCGCGGTCGAGGTGGGGGTGCCCGGCGGCAGCGGGCTGCGCGACGCCACGCACCGGGTGCGCGCGCAGGCCGTGGACGAGCAGGGGATCCCGCTGGCCCACCGCGACCCGCAGAACATGCGCGGGGTGGTCTACGACACCTCGGTGGCGCCGGCGGATCCGCAGGTGGTCCGCTACTCCGCTGATCTAAGCGCGCTCCCCGAAGCGGCCACGGCGCCCGAGCTCGTGCTGCGGGCCAGGCTGCTCTACCGCAAGTTCAGCCCCGACTATGCCCGCTTTGCCTGCGCGGAGCTGCCGGCGGGCGCCGAGCCGAGCACGCGCTGCCTGGAGCCGCCGGTGATCGAGATCGCCAGCGCCGAGCGGCGCTTGCTGCTCACGGCGTCCCCCGACCGCAGCCCCGGCAATCCTGCGCGCAGCGAACCAGCAGCTGCCGCCGGCCCCGAGGCCGCCCCGCTGTGGCAGCGCTACCTCGACCACGGGCTCGGCCTGGCCGACGGCCTGGTAGAAAAAGCCAGCGAGGCGCGGCCGAGCCTGGAGCGGGCGGCGGCGCTGGCGCCCGAGCGACCCGAGCCGCTGCTCGGCCTGGGGCGGCTGGCGCTGGCGCTCGGACGGACCCAGGAGGTGCTGGCGCTGTGCGAGCGGGCCCAGAAGCTGCGCCCCGACCACCCGGCGGCGCTCTGGCTGCCGGCGCTGGCGCTTTATCGCACGTATCGCTTCGCCGAGGCCCGCCCTTACGTCGAGCAGCTCGCGACGCGGCTGCCCACCGACCGCAGCGTGCTGACGCTGCTTTCGCGGGTGCGCGGCCTCACCGGTGAGCCGCAGGCAGCGCTGGCCGCCGCCGACCGCCTGCTGCAGGTGGACGCCGAGTCCGAAGATGGCCACCACCAGCGCCTGCTCGCGCTGCGCGAGCTCGGCCGCCCTGCCGAGGCCGCCGAGGCAGAGCGCCGCTACCTGTACTACCGCCGCCCGGTCGAGCAGGATCAGGCGCTGCGCCAGCGCTTCCGCGCCCGTGAGCCCGAGCGGATCGACGAGGACGTGCCGGCGCATACGCACGCGCTGGGCCGCTCGGCGAGCGCCCCCTAGCCTGCTCCAGCGGGGCCGCGCGGGCAGCTTGGCTGCGCATTTCTATTTTCAAATAGCGATGCATATCACAAAATAAATTCGAAATTAGTCACATCCCTTCGCCCTGAGGGGGGCCTGGGGGGAGGAGCTCAAGATGCGTAGAACACTTCCAGTGTTGTTGCTGGGCTGTCTGGCGGCCTGCGGACCGCAGACCGGGACCGGCGTCAACGGTCAAAACGGAGCGCAGGGTGAGCCGGGTCCGGCCGGTCCAGCCGGACCGCAGGGGCCGCAGGGAGCGCCCGGCACGCCCGGGGCGCAGGGTCCCAAGGGGGACCCGGGCACGAGCAGCACCGACTCCAGCCTGTCGTCGATCACGCCGTCGGCGGTGCTCGGCGTGCGGCCGGTCACCGTGACCATCACCGGCGTCGGCAGCCACTTCAAGGCGGGCACGACGATCGTCGACTTCGGCGATCCGGCGGTGACCGTCACCAAGCTGAACGTCGGCAGCCCCACCAACCTGAGCGCCACGCTCAACCTGGCCCCGACGGCGGTCATCGGCGTGCATAACGTCACCGTGACCACCCCGGGGGCGGGACCGGCAGGGGCCAACGAGCAGCTGGTGCTGCAGGGCGGGCTGACCGTGCAGGCCTCGCTGTACTCGGAGCTGCCGGCGGGCGTGATGACCGCGCCGACCGTGCCGCAGGGCGGCCTGGTCACCGTCCAGCTGCGCAACCTCGACTACCGCGACAACCCCTTTGACCCGCTGACGGTGCGGCCGACCGGCGGCGTCGCCTCGCTGCTGGCGCTGGCCATGCCGCCGATGCCGTTTCTGAACACCACGACCTACGGCAACCTCGGCCTGGTCGACGCGCTGGCCACCGCCGGCACCGGCCTTGGCATGACGCTGTCGACGCAGACGCCGCTCGGCACGGCGGTGCAGTTCGTCTCCGATCCCAAGGACCCGAATGCGCCGCAGGTGACGGCGACGACGCCGGTGGTGCTCAACGCCGGGGCGCCGGTGGGCAATCAGATGATCGCCGGCAGCTACAAGACGGTGCTCTACAAGTTCACCGCCCCCGCGGACAACTACGTCACCCAGCTCACCCTGAGCGCGCTCGGGGCGGGGCTGCTCGGCGGCGTCACCGCGGCGCCGCGGGTGCAGGGCTACATGGCGCCCACCTCGGGCCGGTTCGCCGACGGGCTGCCCATCGATACCTCGGCGACGGTGGTGACCGGCATGCTGCAGGGGCGCAACACCCTTTTGTACATGCCCAAGATCGGCGACTACTACTTCGCCGTGTTCACCGACAACCTGAGCGGCAGCATGACCCACTCGTTCAGCATGCTCGCCAAGACGGCGCTCGGCACCGCGGTCTCGCTCAAGGAGCCGGCGGGCGGCGACACCTCGGCCTCGCCGGTGGCGACCGTCATGCTCGACAAGTATTACTACGCCACCGACGGCGCGATCGACGCGGCGGGCGACACCGACTACGTCAAGTTCACCTCGGCCAAGAGCGGCCGCGTCTACGCCACCGTGCAGAACCCGAGCGGCGCCCGCATCGGCGTTGGCATCTACGCCGCCGACTGCTCCACGGTCGTCGACAGCCTGGCCGTGCTGCCGGCGCTGCCGCCGCCCGGTGCCGCCAGCCAGGAGACCGCGGTGACCATGGGCACCCAGTACTGCTTGCGCATCAGCGGTCAGGCCGCGGCCGCCTACCAGCTGCAGCTGGCCCAAGACCTGCCCTAGGCTCTGCCCTAAGCCCGGCCATCAAACTTTCTGTTTGGTGCGCCGGGGCTCTCTCCGTCTTTTGACTTAGTCACAAGCCCCTGTGCGAAATCAAGGTAAGACCGGGAAGTTATGATTTATCGATAGATTTCCCTATAGAGCACAGGCTAAAATGCCAGCGACTTAGCCTTAGTTCGTAGTTAATGACTGTGGGAGGCCCGCCGCGCGGTGCCGCCCGAAGCTCGGAGGTACTGCCATGCGGGCTCTTGTCGGGATGTTCCTCCTCGCGCTCGGAGGCTGCGACACGCTGTGGGCGCCCTACATCACCCTGGGCGACTTCGGCCTCGACGCCGGCGTGGGGTGCGACCCCGCGGGCAGCTGCGATCTCGGGCAGAGCGATGGGCCCGCCCCCGACCTGCAGGTCACCGGCTGTACCTCCAGCCAGATGTGCGACGCGGCAAACCCCATCTGCGATCTGAACACCGGCCTGTGCACCGCCGTGCCGCCCAGCATCGAGGCCTTCCCATCGGGAGCGCCGTTCGAGACGCTCATCACCCTCAACAATCACTATGTCCTTATGGCGACCGGGGACTATAACGGAGACGGGACCACGGATATTGCCGTATCGGGTCTGTTCACCGGGGGCCCGAACGCGAACAACGCCGGCCCAGCCGACGTCGATATCTATCTTGGCGATGGGGCGGGCAGTTTCAAGCTGGATACCAAGCCCTGCGCGATTCCCAACAGCGATGCTCCGGTTTATCTGCTTACGGTACCGACGGTTAATAAACAATACAGCGCGCTGCTGGTCGCCACCTTGGGCTCCAGGGTCTACCTCTGCTCGCGCCCCACGGGGGCTGCCGGCAACTGGACCGCCACCAACGTGGGCAGCAACATGGTCCCAACCGGCTTCAAGCAGCTGGCGCTGGCCAACAATGAGGGCCAGAGCACCCCTGACCTGCTCATCCGGACGAGCAAGTTCCTCTACCTGGAGATGCAGGACCCGTCGCTGCAGGGGAGCCTGGACGTCCGCCGCACCAACTCCGGCTACACCTTTGGCAACATGCCCTCGCAGGCCAGTAGCTCGGGCATCGTCTGGGCGACGCCGCTGCGCTTCCCGGGGGCGGTCGGCGACACGCTGGCGCTGACCTGGGACGACCCGGTCGATGTCCAGAAACGCAGCCTGGATTTCTACTATACAAATCCAGGCTTTATGACCAACCACGTCGACTACTCGGCGGGGGTATTTCTCGCCGCCGGGTCCTACTTTCCCGAGCTGAAAAAGCCCCTGCGGACCACGGCGCCGCTGCGCGTCCAGGGGCAGGACCCGGCGCTCCTGGTGGGCGTCTCCCAGCAGCCCAACTATCTCGGCGTGCTCACCGGCAAGAACACCGCCGCCTTCAACCTGCAGGGGGCGCCGACGACCTGGAACCAGCCGGGCCTGATGCTCACCTACACCGGCGACGCCAACGACGATGGCACCGATGAGATCGGGCTCTATACGATGGCGCTAAATAACAGTCCGCTGACCCGGCGCCTGCAGATCCTGTCGTATAAAAATAACACCATCAATGTCGGAGCGCCGATCCTCGATATCGCCTATACGGCAGAGAACGTCCGCGGCATGGCGATTGAATACCTGGGGGCCCTCGGCGACCGCCGGCGGAGCTACCGCCGCAAGGACCTGATCGCGCTCATCGAGACCCCGACCGGCAACGCCCAGCTGGTCATCCGCCGCGCCAACCTGAACTACCAGTTTCCGTAACGGCCGCCGGCGCGGGTCGGCTAGCGGGCGCCGCTGTGCTGGGCGCGCGCCTGCGCCACCGTGCTCCACAGCGTCTCTTCGGCGCTGATGGTCGGGGCCCAGCCGGTCGCCTTTTGGAAGGCGCGGTCGGTGATCACGCACGGGTAGCGGAAGAAGTTGATGAGGTACTGCGGGAAGTTGCCGGCGGTGCGCATGAACACGCTGGCGATCGGGGCGGGCACCGGGAAGGTGATCGCCTGCGCCAGCATGAGCGCGGTGCGCCACGGGATGACGGCGGGGCCGGCGACGTTGAAGATGCCGACCACGTCGCTCTGCCAGGCGGCGAGCACGGCGGCCGTCATGTCCTCCTCGTGGATAAACTGCGACATCGGGTTAAAGCCGAGCAGATACGGCACATGGCGCAGGCGGAGAAACTCGCTCATCGTGTTTTTGAGCGTCGGCCCGACGATGTTGGTGGCGCGCAGGATGACCGTCTTCACCTCGGGGTGGCGGTAGACCCAGGTGCTGGCCATGTTGTCCATCTGGATGGCGTCGGCGATCTGCGGGAACTCCAGGCCGGCGCGCAGCGGCTCGTCCTCGGCAATCGGGATGTGGTTTGACGGGTGGGCGCCGTAGATGTGAAACGTCGAGAGCACGACCAGGCGCTTGACCCCGTGCTGCACGCACAGGTTCATGATCTTCTGCGAGCCGACGACGTTGAGGTCAAACCGCTTGCCCGCCGACTCCTTGAGGTTACCGGCCCGCCCAAGGTGCAGCACGCTGTCGAAGGTGTGGTGCTTGAAGACGTCTTCGATGACGGTCTTGTTGTAGTGGGCGCGGTGGATGGTCAGGCCCTGCAGGTCGGGCGGAAGGGGCGTGCGCACCTCGCGATAGTCGACCCCTACGACCTTGTGCCCGGCGGCGAGCAGCTGCTGCGCCACCCGCTGCGCCAGCCCGCCGGCGATGCCCGAGATGAGGATTGCAGCCACGCAGAGCTCCTTTTTTCGCCCTAGAAGAAGACCGACCGGCGAGCGCGCAGCCCGTCGTCGATCATCTGCTGAATGCGGGCGGCGACCTTGTCGACCTTGGCCTGGATGATGGCGTCCTCATCGTCAAAGGGGCCGGTAAACTCCATCGGCTCGCCGAAGTAGACGCGGAACTTGACCGGGAGGGGAAAGTAGGCCAGCGGCCCGAGCAGCGGCAGGAGCGGGCTCACCGGCGCGTAGGGGGCGCGGAGCAGCCGCGCCAGGCCCTTCCAGTTGTAGACGCTGATGATCGACTCTTCGCCGCCGACCACCGCCACCGGGATGATCGGCGCCCGGCTCTGCAGCGCCAGGCGCATAAAGCCGCGGCCGAAGGGCTGCAGCTTATAGCGCTGCTGCCAGGTCTTGCCGCTGCCCTTGGCCCCCTCGGGGAAGACGAGGATGGCCTGATCGTCCTCCAGGAGGTTGCGGCAGTTTATCGGGTCGCCGAGCACCACGCCCGAGCGGGCGAACATCTCGTTGACGAACGGCAGGGTCGAGACCCAGCGCTCGGCCATCGCCCGCACCAGGCGCGGCGGCCGCGCCTGCAGAAGGCACGCGACGCTGACCACGATCCCGTCGAGCGGCAGCTGCCCCGAGTGGTTAGGCACGATGAGGGCGCGCCCCGCCGGGACGTTCTCGATGCCGAAGATCTCGGGGCGGAAGTAGTCGTAAAGGTGGCGCGAGATCGAGTAGTAGAACTTGGCTTCCTCGGGGCACAGGCCCCAGGCGTCGAAGCCCTGCTCGTTGACGTGGTTGGGCAGCGAGTCGATGGCGGCGGCGACCTCGGGATCGATGAGGTGCCGGTGAGCGCCGCTGGCGGCCTGGCCGAGGCTCAGGAGGCGCGCGCAGATCTCGTCGAACTTGGGCGCGAAGTCCTCGGGCAGCTCGCGGGGCAGCGACGCCCCCAGGGATTGCCAGAGGCCCTGCGCGATGGCTTGGAGGTTCTCAGGGAGCTTGGGAAAGACCGACACGGCGCGTACCTCGCTTGGCAGCGCAAGCACTTTACTATGTCGGCTTATTGGCAGGCCAGACGATTGAACACCCGGGGTTCAAAAAGCCGGGGCCCAAGAGCCGGGGTCCAGCCAGGGCCGAAAAAATCAGGGGCCCAAAAAGCAAACGGCCCGCGGGGGGCCGCAGGCCGTTTGCCGTTTTGCTTCGTCTCGGGCGGTCGTAAAATTAGCGCCCGATCAGGAGCCAGTTGCCGGGTCCGCTTTTAAGGGCTTTAAGCGGAGCGAACTCGGCACCAAGGATGAAGAGCTAAGCAATCGTCTAACTTGCTCGGATACCAAAGCAACCCATGTGCCAACCCTGGACAGGCAGCTCGGCCGGGCGGCCGGCGAGGGGTCGTAAAGGGGCTTTCAGGCGCCCCGTGGTCGCCAGTATCAGAGAGAACCGCTTGAAAAGACCCCCGGGCGCGTGGTACGCGAAGGTCTTCTTGCGAGAAGAGGGGTCAGGCAGGCTTACAGCTGACATTTCTGCCCGAGTAACTCGCTTAACTTGAAACTTTTTGCATAGGCATGAGGAAACGTGCCGAACCTCCTTGTTATCAACGCGGACGGCCCCGAGACCCGGGTCGCGCTAGTCGAGAACGGCCAGGTCGTTGAGATCTACATCGAAAGGCGGCGCGAGCGCGGCATCGTCGGCAACATCTACAAAGGCAAGGTCCTGCGCGTGCTGCCTGGGATGCAGGCGGCGTTCGTTGACATCGGCACCGATAAGGCAGCTTTCCTCTATGTAGCCGACGTGCGCGGCGCCCCCGAGGACATCAAGTCCCTGTTTGTCGACGAGGACGACGAGGCGCGCGACCGCCGCCACGCCGACAGCGACGACAAGAGCAGCCGCGAGGCGCGCATCGAGGACCTCCTGCGGCCCGGTCAGGAGGTGATTGTCCAGATCGCCAAGGCGCCGATCGGCACCAAGGGCTCGCGGTCGACGTCCTACATCTCGCTGCCGGGGCGCAACCTGGTCTTTATGCCCACAGTCGACCACGTCGGCATCTCGCGTCGCATCGGCAGCGACAAGGAGCGCAAGCGCCTGCGCAGCATCGTCGACTCGATGCGCCCGCCGGGCACCGGCTTCATCGTCCGCACCGTCGCCGAGTCGGTCTCCGACACCGAGCTGCGGGCCGACATGGAGTTCCTCATCAAGCTGTGGAACTCGATCGTCAAAAAGTCCGAGACCGCCAAGGCCCCGGCGCTTTTGTACAACGACCTCGACCTGCTCTTGCGCACCGTGCGCGACCTTTTCACCAGCGAAGTCGAGAAGCTCATCATCGACAGCCGCGCCGAGTACGAGCGCCTGCTCAAGTTCACCGGCGCGTTTATGCCCGAGTACGTCACCAAGATCGAGTACTACGAGAAGGGCGAGCCGATCTTCGACGCCTACGGCATCGAGATGGAGCTCGATCGGGCGGTCGAGCGCAAGGTCTACCTCAAGTCCGGCGGCTCGCTGGTCATCGACCAGGGCGAGGCGCTCACCGCCATCGACGTCAACACCGGCAAGTTCGTCGGCAAGCGCAACCTCGAAGAGACGATCACCAAGACCAACCTCGAGGCCTGTAAAGAGGTCGCCGACCAGCTGCGCCTGCGCAACATCGGCGGCATCATCATCATCGATTTCATCGACATGGACCGCGAGGCCAACCAGGACAAGGTGATGCGCGCCTTCGCCGACGCGGTAAAGCCCGATCGCGCCAAGACCAACGTCACCAAGATCTCCGAGCTTGGCCTGGTCGAGATGACGCGCAAGCGCACCCGCGAGTCGCTGGGCCGCATGCTCACCGAGTCGTGCTTTTACTGCGACGGCAAGGGCTACCTCAAGTCCAAGACCACCGTCGCCTATGAAGTCCTGCGCCAGATCCGCCGCGAGGGCCACGCCTACGCCGACGACGTGCTCATCGTCAACGTCCACCCCGAGATCGGCGAGCTCCTGGCCACCGCCGACAACGAGTTCCTCGAGGCGCTGGAGAAGCGGCTGCAGAAGAAGCTGACGATCAAGCCGCGCGACCGCTTCCACATGGAGCATTTCGAGATCCGCGGCGCCTCGACCGACGCCAAGACCGACGCCAAAGCCGACTCCAAGGCCGAGGGCCGCGCCGACTCCAAGGCGGACCGCGGCGACAAGGGCGCGCGCGGCGAGCGTCCCGACCGTAGCGAGCGCGGCGACCGCAACGAGCGCGGTGACCGCAACGACCGTAGCGAACGGGGCGAGCGCAGCGACCGCGGCGAGCGCAGCGACCGCGGCGAGCGCAGCGACCGCGGCGAGCGCAGCGACCGCAGCGACCGCGGCGAGCGCAGCGACCGCGGCGAGCGCAGCGACCGCGGCGAGCGCAGCGACCGCGGCGAGCGCAGCGACCGCGGCGAGCGCAGCGACCGCAGCGAGCGCAGCGACCGCGGCGAGCGCAGCGAGCGGGGCGAGCGCAGCGACCGCAGCGAAGGCGACCGGCGGCGAGCGCACCGAGCGCGGCGACCGCAACGAGCGGGGCGACCGCAACGAGCGGGGCGACCGCAACGAGCGGAGCGACCGCAGCGACCGCGACCGCGGCGGGCGGGCCGAGCGGACCGGCCCTGACGCAGAGGACCCTGGCAAGGTGGCCCCAGCCGGGGAAGCTGTCAGCCCACTACCCGCGGCTCCGGCGACCGCCGAGCAGGCCGCCTCCACCACCCCGGTGCTGGCCAGTCCCGCGATCAGCGCCTTGACCAGCCCAGAGGTGACGGCGCTGGCACACCCCCCGGCCGCGCCCGAGCCGCCGCCAGCGATCCCGGTGGCCCCACCTAGGCCGGAACCACTCCCACCACCTCCCCCGCCGGCCGCTCCGGCCGCGCCAGCACCCGCTGCGGCTCCGGCAACCCCGCCGGCCGCTGCGGCCGTCCCCTCACCCGCTGCGACCCCGGCAAACGCCCCGGGCGCCGCGCCTGCCAGCGACCCGCAGCAGCCGGAAGACGCCGCCCCCATTGCTCCGCAGGGCGGCCAAGGATATCGTCAAGAGTAGTTTCGGCGCGGCAGCCGCTAGGGTCCGGGGTCTTGCACCAAGGCAAGCCCGGCTCCCAAGTCCACATGAAGAAGCAAGTAGCGGACCGCCGCCCCGCGTGACCCGAGCACGGAGCTATTCATGGCAGCAGGCGCCTTCGTCCCCCGAGCCGAGCGAGTGAGCATCAACCAGGAGTTCGCCGCGGTTGAGCAGCACCTCTCGGAGTACGTCACCGATCTGTCGCGCACCGGGGCGTTCATCCGCTCCAAGGACCCGCTGCCGGTGGGCACCCGGGTCAACCTCAAGTTTTCGCTGCTGCTCGACGAGATCGAGGTGATCGAAGGGGTGGGCGAGGTGGTCCGGGTGCAGAAGCTCCCGCAGGGCATGGGGGTCATCTTCCGTCGGCTCAGCGAGTCGTCGATAAAGCTCCTGGACCAGCTCTGCCGCGAGCCGGCTGGTGGACGCTAATCGGTCATCGATCGAAGGTGTGTAGCTCGCAGGAATTGATCACCATGGGGCGCTCGGCCCACCCTCTATCAGCCGGCCCGCTGGGTCGGAACCTGACTTGCGCGGGCGCCGCTCGCCCTGCCGGCGGCGCACTGCGGCCGGCAGGCGCGGCCCCGGAGCACGGCGGGGATCGCGGCCGGCTGCCCCGCGCCGCCGCCCTGCTGGTCCTTTTAACCGGCTGCAACCTGGAGCAGGCGACCGCCCCGCTGGCCGCGGCGTTCCTGGTCAGCATGTTTGGCCTCGGACTATGGCAAGCCTGGGGTCGGCGCAAGAGCGGCGGCGAGGCCTCGCAGTCCAACAGCGAGCTGCCCGTGTTCCGCATCTCGGCGACGACCGTGCCGGTGGTGCGCCACATCGAGCGCAGCGATCGGGTGCGCCAGCTGGAGGCCGAGGTCGAGGCCGCCCGCGCCGCCCAGGAGTCGCCGCGGGTGATCGCCGCGCTGATGGAGCTGGCCGAGGCGCTCACCGACGGCCAGTCGCGCGAGCGGGCCGCCGCCCTGTACGAAGAGTGCCTGCCGCTTTTGCGCAGCGCCGGCTCGGTCGCCGAGGAAGGCCAGGTCCTGCTCAAGCTTTCCTATACCTATTTCTCAGCCCGCCGCTTCGACAAGGCCTGCGAGGCCTACGAGCGCACCTACGAGCACGGCAAGACCCACGGCGACCTGCGCCTGCAGGGCCGCGCCCTGGACGGGCTGGCCGACTCTTGGGTGCTGCAGTTCAAGTGGGAGCGCGCCGTCGAGGCGATGCAGCGCCGCCTGGCGGTCGCCGAGGCGGTGGGCGAAAAGCCAGCCGTGTTCACGGCGCTCTTGCGCCTGGGCGAGTGGTCGCTGCAGGCCGGCGAGGAGACCGCGGGCCTTGACTACCTGCAGCGGAGCCTGGACGAGGCGCGCCAGCGCGAGAGCACTCGCGATGAGAGCCGGGCGCTGTGCCGGCTGGCCAAGGCGCTGTACCTGCTCGGGCAGCCGCACCGCACGGTCGCCCTTCTGGCCAGCAACGTCGAGCGCGCCCTGTCGTGGAGCGAGACCTTCGACAGCAGCCGCGTCCTCTCGGTGCTCGGCGACGCCTACCTGGAGCTCGGCGACCACGAGCACGCCATCGCGATCTACGAGCGCCACCGGACCCTCCTGCGCCACGAGAACGAGGACAAGGCGTACCTGCTCGGCAACCTGACTACCGCCTACGTCCAGCGCGGCGATCGCGACCGGGCGACCGCCTGCCTGCGCGAGGCCGAGGAGATCTTAAGCAAGACGCAGAACGTCGCGCGGCCCGAGACGCTGGATGCCCTGGGGCGAGCGCAGCTGGAGCTCGGCGAGGCGCGCAAGGCGATGGCCTACGCCCAGCTGGCGCTGGAGCGAGCGCGCAAGAAGGACGACGCCCAGGCCGAGATCCTGGCCCTGTACGGCATCGCCCGGGCGCATGTGCAGCTCGACGAGCCGCGGCTGGCCCTGGAGCGCCTGCCGCGCGCCCAGGAGCTCTTGCGCCGCTACCCGAGCCGGCGCATGGAGTCGCTGGTGCACGAGCAGCTGGGCCTTGCCTCGGAGAAGCTGGGCGATGCGGCGACCGCCGCGAGCTCGCTGCAGGTGCGCATCGACTACCTGCGCACCATCGGCAACCGCGCCGCCGACCCGTTCGCCACCCAGACCGCGGCGAGCGTGCCGTCGCCGTCGAAGCCGCCGACCTAAAAGCCGGATTCAGAGCCGCTGCGAGGAGCCGCGAGCAGCGTGGCGCCCGCCTGCAAGAGCCGCGGGGCCGTGCGGACGGACGACGCGCTGCTCGGGGCCCGCAGCGCTGAATCAGGCGTCTAGCCGATGTCGCCCATCAAGACGTAGGACTCGCGGGTGGGCCGGGGCGGCGTCTTTTTGCGCGCCGGGGCGGGGCGCGGGCGGCGGCTCGTGGTCGACACCGCCGTCACCGGCGGCTCGGGTGGGGGCGACCCGCCGGGCGGGGGCGACCCGCCGGACGGGGGCGGCGGCGCCGGGACTACCGGCGGCTCGGGCAGCGCGGGGGCCTCGCCCAGGACGGTCTCGACCTGCGCGACCGGGGCGGGGGCGCAGGCCGCGGCGTGCAGCGTCAGCGACAGCGGCAGCAGCGGCTCCAGCGAGATCGAGCAGGTGCCGGACTCGGCCAGCTGCTCGACCACCTCCCCGGCGGCGGCGTGGGCGGCGATCGCCCCGGTCACAGGTCCGGCGGGGACGCAGCCGGGGGCCGGGGCGACGCTGGCGAGGGCGACGGCGGCCAGGGTCGCGCGCAAGGCCACCTGGCGCGTCCGCACGAGCAGCCCGGCGGGAATAAGGGGCGCGCGCTGGAACAGAATCTCCCCGTCCTCCCGGGCGCTGTAGCGCACGCACAGGCGCTGCCCGCTGCGGCGCTGCTCCAGGATGGCCGCGGCCTCGCGGCGGGACATCGCCGACAGGTTGTGGACGGTCTTGTCGCACACCCGGCACAGGCGCTGGCGCTCGCCGCCCTCCATGCTGTTCCAGTCCTGGGTGCAGGGGTTGTTGATCGGGAGCTCGTGCTGGTTCATGCCTCTTTTCACGCACGGCCCGGGTCCTGGATCTAACCCCTTGCCCGCGCCCGGTGAGCGAGCCGCCGCGCCCGCGCTGCCGGGTGCCTGGGTCCTTTCGGTGAGACAGACTTGTGTATAAAAGACGGTCGTTCATGCTCGAAGCCGGGCGAAACAAGGAGCTCGATGATGCGGATGTGGATTGTGGGACCTCCCGGCGGCGGCAAGACCGCGCTGCTGGCCCGGCTGCGCGGCTACCTGGACAATAGTCCTGTCATCTGCCGCGACCTCGATCGGGAGGCCGCGCCAGGCTGCCCAGCCGAAGAGGGCGACTTTGCCATCGCGCTGCCGGGCCCCCAGCCCGCTGCGCCCCCGACCGCTGACCGCATCGTCTACGTCGCGCGGGCGGCCCACGCCAGCCGCGCGGCGGCGCCGCCGGGAGCCGATGTCTGGCTGTGTCCCGAGGGAGAAGAGGCGCTCGGCGGGGCCTTCGAGGCCGCCTTCCTGCGCGATGAGCTTGGGGGAGTTGGCGGGACCTTGACCCTGCTGCCGGCGCTTTTCGCCGGGCCCGAGCGCCTCGCGGCGCAGTACATCGCCCGCCGGCTGCGCTGGGGGGTGCGCCTCCTGGAGCTGCGCGACGATCTGCTCGACGATGTACAGCTGGCGGCAGCGGCGGCGCTGGTGCCCACGGGTCGCCGGCTGGTCAGCGTGCGGCGGCCGCGCTCTCTGAACGCCGGCCGAGCCTGGGCGGGGCTGTGCGCCGCGGCGGACGCGGCGGCGCTGTGGGACTGGCCGGTGGAGCTCGGACCGCCGCCCGAGCTCGGCATCGCCACCCCGCGCGTCGCATCGCTGCACACCCGGCATCCCGGGGAGTCGCTCGGCGGAACCATCGAGCGCCTGCACGCCGCCGGCGAGGACGCGGCGCTGCTCAAGCTGGCGGTGCCGGTGCACGACCTGGCCGAGCTGCACCAAGGTCACGCCTGGGCCCGGCAGGCGCCGACCCGCCACCAGTTCCTGCCGGTCAGCCCCGATGGCAGCGGCCGCTGGGCCTGGTACAGGCTGTGGCGCGGCGCCGGGCAGCCGCTGAACTTCCTACGCGAGACCGTCGCCGACGGCACCGCCCCGAGCCCGGATCAGCCGACGCTGTACGAGTGGCTGGTGCGCCATGAAGCCCCGGTCGCGGTGGACGGGGGGCCGCCGTTCGCGGCGCTGCTCGGTGATCCGGTGGCGCACAGCCGCACCCCCGCCGAGCAGCGGCTCTACTTCCAGCGCCGCGGCTGGCCGGTGTTCCTCATCGCCGTGACCGAGGCCGACCTCAAGGCCTGCGCACCGCTTGCGGTCCTGGCTGAGCTCGGGCTGCGCGCCGCGGCGGTGACGGCGCCGCGCAAGCACGACGGCCGGGCCTGGCTGGCGCAGGCCGAGGGAACCTTCATCGAAAGCGATGCGCGCGATCCGACAGACGTCTGCAACACCCTGGGGCGGGCTGCCGACGGCCGCTGGTTTGGCACCAACACCGACGGCATCGGCCTGCGCTCGGGGTGGCAGGCGGTGGGGGCTAGGGAGCCCAGTCTGGCCGCGGCGCCGGTCGCGCTGTGGGGCGGCGGCGGCACGGCGGCGCTCCTGCGGGCCGCGTTTCCCGAGGCGGTGGCCTTCGCGGCGCGCACCGGCGCAGCGCGCGGCGAGCTGGCGCCCGGCTGGTCGCCCCAGGTCGTGGTGTGGGCGGTGGGGCGCAGCCGCCAGCCCGGGTGCGTGTGGCCGCCGGCGCACTGGCAGCCGCGCCTGGTGTTCGATCTGAACTACAGCGATGACTCGCCCGGGCGCGAGTACGCCGCCCGCTGCGGCGCCCGCTACGAGTCCGGGCTGTGCTTCTTCCGCGCCCAGGCGGTCGCCCAGCGCCGCTTCTGGGATCGCGCCCTGGCCGAAGGCTTCCTCACCGCGCCGTGAGCCGCCCGGCCCCCTGACAGGCGGCAAAGCGTAGCGAGCGGCCCGAGCTCGGGTTCGGGCGCGGCGCAGCTCTTGGCTGCCAGCACGGCCGGACCCGAACTCGGGTCGTTCGAGTAGTTTTGCCTCTGCCTGCTAAGAGCGGCTGTGGTAGCAGCCCCGGTCGTCGCGGCACAGGCTGGCGTGGACCAGGCCGCCGTCGGGACCGGCGCACTCCATGGTCGCGCAGCACCAGTACACCGCGGTGCTGCCATCACCCTTCTGCCACAGCAGCGGCTCGCCATCGCTGGTCACAAGCGGCGTGAAGGCGAGCTTGGTGCGCAGCTTGCGACAGACGGCAAGCTCGCGCTCCCCGTCTGCGGCTGCCGGGGCGAGCGCGGGATCGAGCTCGAGACCGTGGTTTGAGTTTGCCGGCATGACGCGCCTCCTACTTCCCGCCGAGCAGCTCGAACGCGGCGCGCGCGACGAGGCCCTGGCAAAGGGCAACCTTGTAGCTGTTCTTGCCAAGCGGCGTCGCCCCCTGCACCGCCGCCTGACCGACGGCGCGGACGCCGGCGGGGTCAATCTTGGTGAGCTGCTGCAGCGCCGCTTCCGCCGCCTTGGCCCGCCACGGCACCGGGGCCACCGAGCCGAGCACGATGCGCGCCGCCTCGACCGGCCGGCCGGCGCCGGTGCGCACGGCGATGGCGACGTCGCACAGCGGCCAGTCGAAGCTCTGCTTCTGCTTGATCTTGAGGTAGATGTTGCGCTCGCCGGCGCGGGGAGTAGGCACGTAGACGGCGGTGATCACCTCGCCGGGATCGACGCGGTTCTCGCGCCGCACGTCACCGCCGGGCTGGCTCGGCGCGACGAGCAGCGCCGACAGCCGCGCGAACCGCTCGCCCGCCGGCCCGAAGAGGGCCACGATCGCCTCCAGCGCCACCAGCGCCACCGCGGTCGCCGAGGGGTGGACAGCGCAGCAGCTGCGGTTGTCGAAGATCGCGTGGAAGTCGTTCTCGCCCTCTTGCGCGAAGCACTGCGCGCCGCCCTTTTTCAGGCACAGGTGCTCGACCGAGCGGAAGTACCAGCAGCGCGGCCGCTGCAGCAGGTTGCCGCCGAGCGTCGCCACCTGCCGGATCTGCGGCGTCGCCGCCCCGCCCGCCGCGGCGCACAGGGCCGGGACGTGCTGGTTGAGCAGCGGGTGCTGCGCCAGCTGGGCGAGCGTCGTGCACGCCCCCAGGCGCAGGCAGTCGCGCGGCGGCGGCTCGGCGCCGGTGGCCTCGACGGGCAGCAGCTTGACAACCCCCTCGGGCAGCGCCTCTTTCCTCACCTCGGCGATCTCGGCCATGCCGCGGGCGCTCAGCCGGCGCAGGTTGACCAGCCGCTCGGGCGCCTCCAGGCCCTCTTTCAGACGGTCGAGCACGTCGACGCCGCCGGCCTTGACCACCGCCGGCCCGCCGCGCTGGCTCTGCAGCTCGGCGACCACCTGCTCCGGCGTCTTTGCTTCAATCCAGGTAAACGTGTTCATAAGACCTGTTCCCCTGCGCTTAGCGCTCGTCGTGGAGCTCGATTAGGTGGGCCGGCGCCCCGGCTGCGGCGTCGCCGCCATCTGCAGCGCCGCCAGCACCCGCGCCGGGGTGATCGGCAGCTCGCGCAGCCGCACCCCGATCGCGTTGTAGATCGCGTTGGCCACCGCCGCCGCCGTCGGCACCGTCGCCGGCTCACCGATGCCGCTGGCGTCGGTGGACGAGCGCCCGCGCAGCTCCTCCAGCAGGATCACGTCGATCTGCGGCACGTCCAGGGCGCCGGCGATCTTGTACTGCTCGAAGTTGCCGTTTAGCACCTTGCCGGTCTTGCGATCGAGCCGCCGATCTTCGAACAGCGCGTAGGAGATGCCCTGGATGACGCCGCCATAGATCTGGCTGCGCGTGAGCATGGGGTTTATCGGCCGCCCGCAGTCGTGCGCGGCGACGACGCGCAGCACGCGCACCACGCCCGTGAGGGTGTCGACCTCGACCTCGGCGAACTGCACGCCGCCGAGCTGGCCAAAGCCGGTGCCGCGGGTGCGGGCGCTGCTCTGAAAGCCGCCGTAGTCGGTCTGGCGCTCGGCGACGCCGACCACCTGCTCTTTGCGCAGCCGGGCCGCCGCCTGCTTGAACGACAGCGCCGGGGCGGGCTTGCCGCCTTTGAGTCCGGCGAGGCTGCCATCGGGGTTGAGCGTCGGCGGCTTGTCCAGCCCCAGGACCTGCTGCAGCTCCTTGAGCAGGGCCTGCTTGGCGGCGAAGGCGGCGTCGCGGGCGACCGGGGTAATCGACGCCGTGGTGACGCTGCCGCCCGAGCCGGGGCCGAGCGGCAGCCGGGTGTCGCCGAGCGAGACCTTGATCCGCTCGACCGGCAGCCCGAGCTCCTCGGCGACCACCTGGGCGAGCGGGGTGCGGATGCCGCCGCCGATGTCCTGCACGCCAGTGAGCAGCTCGACGCTGCCGTCGCGGTGGATGCGCACCTCGGCGTGCGAGGCGAGGTTTATCAGGTGGTACCACAGGCCCTGGGCCATGCCCAGGCCCCGCCGCAGGTGGCCCAGGGACCCCTGGGCAGGGCCCTGGCCGGCGGGGCGGCGGCGCTCCCAGCCGATGGCGGCGGCGCCGCGGCGGCGCTCCTCGTGGCGCGCGGCGTGGGGGTCATTCTTGTCGCGCAGGACCAGCGGGTCCAGGCCCAGCCGCTCGGC
>JBGANQ010000052.1:0-66999 GCA_044222245.1 Polyangia bacterium
GAGCGTAGCCGGACGGCGGGGGGTAGCCCGGAGGGGGCACGTAGGTCGAGCCCGGGGTGCTGCCCGGCGGCGGGGCGTAGCCCGGAGGGGGCACGTAGGTCGAGCCTGGGGCGCTGCCCGGCGGCGGCGCATAGCCGGGCTGGCCGCCGGACTCGGCGTAGACGCCCACGGCGAACGGTCCAAACCCTTCGCCGGTCTTGGCCTGCAGGTGGAACTCGCCCGGCTCGGTGGGGCAGTAGCGCAGGGTGACATCCGGGCGCTCGGGCTTCTCGGTGGCGACGCGGTTGCCGCCGGGGCCCCACAGGTACAGGTACAGGTGCTTGACGCCGCCGCCGCCGAGGCCGGCGAACAGGTAGCACTGACCGGGCTGCAGCGGGATGTTCCAGTCGGTGTGGCCGTCCTCCTGGGTGGAGGAGCTCTCATAGATCGGGGCGATGCGCTGCGCGGCGGGGTTGGCCTGCTGGACCATCGCGTCGACGCTGGGCGCCAGGGCTTCGGCGGGGATGGCCCCGACCCCGGGGGACTGGGTGTGCGCGGAGCAGCCCAAGCCCAGCACCGTGAGCAGGGGGAGCCCGAGGGTCGCGAATGTAAAGACTGTTCGCATCTGTTTCTCCTTAATTAGGACCTGCCACCTAAGCGATGACCACTGCGGCGTGAGGATGGTTGTGCGATCAGGGTGCCAGGTTCTGCGGCGGGCGACCAGGGGCTCGCGGGCGTCGGCAGTTTCTGCCGCGGAGTGTGCGGACTTGGCCGCGCTCAGTCCAGGCCCATGGCGACCTGCACCGCATCGCCGAGCTCTTTTTTCAGGTAGACCTTGAGACGACCGAGCAGCCGCGCTTCGATCTGGCGGGCCCGCTCGCGGCTGATCTGGTAGCGCTCGCCGACTTCCTGCAGGGTCAGCGGCTGATCCGACATCAGGCGCTCGTGAAACAGGGTCTGCTCGCGCCCGGACAGGGTGGACTCGAAGGCCTGCAGCTTCTCGCGTAGCAGGCCCCGGAACTCGTCGCTCTCGGCGGTGACGTCGGGGCGGCTGGCATTGGCCGACTCCAGCATCTCGATCTGGGTGCGCCCGCCTTCATCGTCGCGACCCACCGGCGCGTCGAGCGAGGTCTCGCTGGCGGCGAGCCGCAGCTGCATGTCGGTGACCTCCTGCTCGGGCACGTTCATGCGCTCGGCGAGCAGCTTGCTGGTGGCGACAAAGCCCGCTCCTTCCAGCTTCTCGCGCTCCTTGCTGAGGTTGAAGAACAGCTTGCGCTGCGCCTGCGTGGTCCCGATCTTGACCAGCCGCCAGTTGTTGAGGATGAACTTGAGCATATAGGCGCGGATCCACCACGCCGCATACGAGGACAGCTTCACCCCGCGGTGCGGGTCGTACTTCTGCACCGCCTGCAAGAGCCCCAGGTTGCCCTCCTGCACCAGATCGAGGAGGTTACGGTAGGCGCGCTTGTACTCGTGGGCGATCTTTACCACCAGGCGCAGGTTGGCGGTGATGAGCCGACGGGCAATCTTGGGATCGCCGGTCTTGACGTACTCGCTGGCGAGGGTGTGCTCCTCTTCGCGCGAGAGCAGCGGGTAGCGCCGGATCTCGTGCATGTAGGCGGTGAGCGGGTCGCTCTTGACCAGGGAGCTCGTGCGGCGGGCGGTGCGCGCGTCGGCGGCGCGATCCTCCCCGCTGTAGTTCGCCATCGGCAGCACGCTGACCGGGAAGTCGCCTTCGCCGACGTCGGTGAGGACCTCGTCCTCGGGGAGGCTGGCCAGGGCGGCGGTGGCCAGATCTTCCAGATCCGCGTCGCCGTCGCCATCGCCAAGGTCCGCCTCGGCGGGCTCGCCGTCCACGAGCTCCGCCTTGGTTGCTTCGGCGGCTGGAGCGGACTCGGCAGCGGAGGGACCGGGGTGGTGGCCGGTGGCAGCTGCAGCCCGGCGACGACGCGGCTTGGGAGTGACTGCGGAGTGGTTGGTCATGGGCTGGTCCCCATCTTAATGCCGCCAAACCGGTGCCGCACACAAAACTGTGCTAGCTCGGGTACCTAGGTGACGGTGAGCCGCGCGGCACCGGCAGTCTCCCAGTGTTTGAGGATTGGTCCGGCCAGTTGGCCCGCTAGGTGGACTGCCGCAGCCGCGCCGTCAGCGTCTCTTCCACCGCGACGATCGCCTTGCTGAAATCGGCGATACCCTGGGCCAGCTTGTCGCTCGCCATGCGGTTCTCCTCGTGCATGGCGCGGAAGCGCTCCTCGGTCATCGGGATGCGCTCGATGGTCATCTTCTTGCTCTGCGCCGGGTCGAGCTTGCGCGGCAGCGGGGCGCGGGTGTCGGCCAGCTCCTTGAGCAGCTTGGGCGCGATGGTGAGCAGGTCGCAGCCGGCGAGCTCGGTGATCTCGCCGAGGTTGCGGAAGCTCGCCCCCATGACCTCGGTCTTATAACCAAAGTGCTTGTAGTAATGAAAGATCTCGGTCACCGAGCGCACGCCCGGGTCCTCGACGGGGGGGTAGCTGGTGCGGCCTTCGGACTTGAGGTACCAGTCAAGGATGCGGCCGACAAACGGCGAGATGAGGGTCACCCCGGCCTCCGCACACGCCACCGCCTGGTGGATGCCGAACAGCAGGGTGAGGTTGCAGTGGATGCCCTCTTTCTCCAGCTGCTCGGCGGCGCGGATTCCCTCCCAGGTCGAGGCGATCTTGATGAGGATGCGCTCGCGGCCCTGGCCGTGCTCGGCGTACCGGTCGATGATCGAGTGCGCCTTCTTGATCGTCGCCGCGGTGTCAAACGACAGCCGCGCGTCGACCTCGGTCGAGACGCGGCCGGGGATGATCTTGAGGATGCGCAGCCCGAACTCGACCGCCAGCTGATCGAGCGCCGCGCTGGCCTGCTCGGCCTCGCTGGCGGTGCCGTGGCGCTGGCGCGCCCAGGAAAGAGCTCCATCGACGAGCTCGGCGTACTCGGACATCTGCGCTGCCGCCTGGACCAGGGACGGGTTGGTGGTCGCATCCGAGGGGCGAAACTTCTCGATCGAGAGAAAGTCGCCGGTGTCGGCAACGACCTTGGTCATCTCTTTGAGCTGTTCCAGAAGCGTGGGTGAGGTCGTCATGGCAGGTCCTTTGGCGCCAAGAAGAGCCGGCGGCGCCGGCCGGCAGATTGGTTGCGACTCCTGCCAGCTTACCCCGCAGGTGAGCCGCGGCAAGCTCGGCAAGTGCCTGTTTGCCGAGCTCAAGCGGCTTGCGGCAAGATTAATTCTAGTCAGCAAGACCGGCGCGCCGCGCGTCGCTCGGGTGCCCAAACGGCGCGGCCCGCGCCCGGCCCGCCGTGCCTTTGCGAGTGCCCTTTGCGCGGCGCTCAAGCTAAGATAAGGCCGTGCCTGTTTCAGACGAAAAGCCAGCGAAACCGCCCGAAAAAAATTACATCACCCCAGCCGGCTTCCGGCGTCTCCAGCGCGAGTTTGAGACGCTGCGCGGCCCCACCCGCCGCGAGGTCGTGCAGAAGCTCTCCGAAGCCGCGGCCGAGGGAGACCGCTCCGAGAACGCCGAGTACATCTACCGCAAGCGCCAGCTGCGCCAGATCGACAGCCGCATCCGCTTTCTGATGAAGCGCATGGCCATCGCCGAGGTCATCGACCCAAGCCAGCACAAGGGAAACAAGGTCACCTTCGGCTGCCAGGTGACGGTAGAGGACGACAGCGGCCGCCCGCTGCGCTACCAGATCGTCGGCGTCGACGAGAGCGAGCCCAAAGAGGGCCGCATCAGCTGGAGCTCGCCCATCGGCCGCGCGCTGGTCGGCAAGCAGGTCGATGACACCGTGTCGGTCCAGGTGGCGGCCGGCCACCGCGAGCTCACCATTGTCGAGATGAGCTTTCCCAGCGGCGAGATGGCCGGCGCCGATGGGACCTCGATCGCCGACGCGATGCTCGCCGCCCAGCGCGGCCTGGAAGAGAACCCTGACCCCACCGGCGAGACCGGCGACCTCGACGTCGGCTAGCCCCAAGCCTTGGAGAAGCAAAGTTAGATGTTCCCGCGCGGAATCACATTCGACGACGTCCTGCTCGTGCCCGGCTACAACGGAATCCGCTCCCGCCAGGGAGTCACCACCGACGTGAGCCTTGGCCACTGCGCGCTGCGCATCCCGGTGCTGTCGGCCAACATGGACACCATCACCGGCGGTGCCATGGCGACGGCGATGGCCAAGCTCGGGGGCCTGGGCATCCTGCATCGCTTCATGTCCATTGAGGCCAACGTCAACGAGTACAAAAAGGCCCGCGAGGCCGGTCCGGTGGGGGTCAGCATCGGCGTCTCGGGCGACAGCATGGAGCGCGCCGAGGCCCTCATCAGCGCCGGCGCTGACCTTGTGTGTGTCGACGTCGCGCACGGCCACAGCAAGATGGTCAACCAGACCCTGCGCGCCCTGCGCGAGCGCTTCGGCGACAACATCTGCATCATCGCCGGCAACGTCGCCACCTACGCCGGCGCCGACTACCTGGCGGCGGCGGGGGCCGACGTCATCAAGGTCGGCATCGGCCCGGGCTCGGTGTGCACCACGCGCCTCAAGACCGGCTTCGGGGTGCCGCAGCTTAGCGCCATCCTCGACTGCCGCAAGGTCGACCGGCCGATCGTCTCGGACGGCGGCATCCGCACCCCGGGCGACGCGGTCAAGGCGCTGGCCGCCGGCGCCGCGTGCGTGATGCTCGGCGGCATGCTCGCCGGCACCCAGGAGACCCCGGGCGAGAAGGTGGCGCGCTCGACGGCGGACGGCAAGCTGACCTATGTGAAGATCTTCCGCGGCATGGCCTCGCGCGAGGCGCAGGAAGAGTACATGGGGGCGATGGCCGACTGGAAGACCGCCGAGGGCATCAGCATCGAGGTGCCGCTGCGCGGCTCGGTCGTCGAGGTCATCTCGGACGTCATGGGCGGCATCCGCTCGGGCATGACTTACTGCGGGGCCAAGGATCTGAAAGAGCTGCAGCGCAAGGCGCAGTTCATGGAGATCTCGCGCAGCGCGATGGACGAGGGGCTGCCGCACGCCGTGCTGCGCAGCACCAACCGATAGCTAGCGGGCCTGCTCGCACTGCGCCTTGAGCTGCTGCAGGCAGTCGCTCATCGCGGCGTTCATAAACACCTTGATGAGCAGCGCCGTGACCGGGGCGATGAGCAGGTTGCGCGCGGTGCAGGTATAGGTCCAGGTGATGCGGGTGCTCTTGTCGTCGCCGGTATACACCCAGCGGCCGCCGGCGGCGCTCACCAGCAGGCTGAGCGGCGGGCGCAGGCCCGTCATCTGATAGGCGAACACCGAGGGGCGCTCGAACTCGACGAAGTTTTCGTCGAGCACCGAGTTGTCCGTCATCTGCAGGTGGCGCACCGAGCCGGCCTTGATGACGTCGCCGCCGCCGACCAGCTCGACCGCCTTGACGCCCGGGATCGGGCCCTTGCCGCGAAAGATGCGGGGCAGGGTGCCGGGGGCGGTGGCCTGGGCAAACACTTGCTCGCGACCGCGAGCTATATCGACGCTGACCTGAGTTTTGATGTCCATTATTGGTCGTTTAGCGTAGCGCGTTTGCCGATAAATGACGATGGCGATTTGCCGGGCGGGTTTTCTCTCGCGCCTGGGCGCGGTTGGCAGCGCCTTCCCTCGGGCGCCGCCGCTCGCCGCGGCGGGACCTCGGGCGGGGGTCGCCAGGGGCCGCCAGGGTGATTACACTGAGAGACCATGAGCAACGACAAGCTCCTCAGCGTCACCCCGCTGGGGTTTCCCTGGCAGACCGCGGACCCGTTCCTGTTCTGCGTGCACCACGACGACGCCTATCCGGCGGGCAACGCGCAGCTTGGACCTGCGGCATCGCTCGCCGGGCGCAACCTCGGGCAGGACTTTGCCGGCAAGGACGGCTGGCGCATGTATCACGGCGACGTCGTACCGGGGTTTCCCCAGCACCCGCACCGCGGCTTTGAGACGGTGACGATCGTGCGCCGCGGGGTCATCGACCACTCCGACTCGCTCGGGGCGCGGGCGCGCTTTGGCGGCGGCGACGTGCAGTGGCTGACCGCCGGCAGCGGCATCGTGCACGCCGAGATGTTTCCGCTGCTTGCCAGCGACCGGCCAAATCCGCTCGAGCTGTTCCAGATCTGGCTCAACCTGCCGAGCGCCGACAAGCTGGTCGCGCCGCACTTCACCATGCTGTGGCACGAGTCGATCCCGCGCCTGCAGCACCGCGACGCCGCGGGCCGCACCACTGAGCTGGCAGTCATCGCCGGCCGCTTCCCGGGCGCCGCGGCGCCGCCAGCTCCGCCGCCGCGCTCGTGGGCAGCGCGACCGGATACCGACCTGGCGATCTGGACGCTGAAGCTCGCGCCCGGGGCGAGCTTCACGCTGCCGCCGGCGGCGCGCGGGACCAACCGCACGCTCTACTTTTTCCGCGGCAGCGCCTTGCGGCTGGCCGAGCGCGCGCTGCCGCCCAAGGTCAGCGTAAAGCTGCGCGCCGAGGCCGAGGTGACGCTGGAAAACGGGGCCGAGGAGAGCGAGCTGCTGCTGCTCCAGGGGCGGCCGATCGGCGAGCCGGTCGCCCAGCACGGGCCGTTCGTGATGAACACCCGCGCCGAGATCGAAAAGGCGTTCTCCGACTACCAGCGCACCCGCTTTGGCGGCTGGCCGTGGCCAAGCGACGGTCCCGTGAGCCCCCCCGAGCAGGGCCGCTTCGCCCGCCATGCCGACGGTCGCATCGAGAACCGCGACTAGCCGCCGGCCGGGCTAACGCGGGGCCGCCGGCGCCTTGCCCGGGGCCTCGTGCAGGACCGTGCTCAGCACCTCCAGCATCTCGCTGTAGATGCGGTCGCAGTCCCGGTGCGCCGGGTCGCTGCTCGGGTGCAGCTCGCCGCCGCGGTGGACCCAGCGGATGAGGCCCTGGCGGTCGATGAGGAAGCTGGCCGAAGTATAGTCGCGCTTGCCACCGGCCAGCCACCAGCGCCGCAGCACCGCCCAGTCGGCATCAATGGCGATGGGAAAGCGCGCCTCGTGCTCCAGGGCCGCCTTTTGCACCATCTGGGTCATCTCCGGGGTGATCGGCGCCGCCGGCTTGGGGTGGTAGACGCCGACCACCACCAGCCCTTCCTTCTGGTGCTCCTCGTAGAGGCGGCCCAGGCTCGGCAGGGCGCCGCTGCACATCGGACAGGCGTCGCTCCACCAGCGCACCAGCACCACCTTGCCGCGCAGCTCGCCCGGCGGCGGCCCGAGCCAGCGCAGCTCCGCCCACGAGCGCATCGGGGTGCCGACCAGCTCCTGCCCCTGGCTTGGAGCAGCGGGGGCGGCGGTTGCGGAGTCGGCCAGCAGCCAGGTGAGCAGCAGCCAGCAAGCAAGCAAGCGGGGCGTGGAGCGCATCGGGGTCCCTCTCATCTCGTGGTGCCTCTCAGGCTGTCTCTCATGGTGCCTCAGCGAGCCGGGTCAGCAAGGGCGGGCGCGGCGTAGCGACCGCCGCTGCTTGAGGCGGACGCGACCAGATTTTATGCAGCCGAGGGCCAAGACGTACCGAACTCCGCAGCAGACCAGTGTGGTATCACGCCGCACATCACTTGGATGGAGGTTCGGATATGTTGAAAACTGTTGCTCTGGTTGCTGTTGTGCTGATTGCAGTCCTCTTGGTGGTGATCGTGACCCGCCCGGACACCTACCACGTCCAGCGCACGACGGTCATCGCCGCGCCGCCGGCGCTCTCCTTCAGTCTGGTCAACGACTTTCACCAGTGGGCGCCGTGGTCGCCGTGGGGCAAGCTCGACCCGAACATGAAGCAGACCTACGACGGGCCGTCCGCGGGGGTGGGGGCGAGCTACTTCTGGTCGGGAAACGACAAGGTCGGCGAAGGCCGCATGACCATCACCCAGAGCGTTCCCCCCGAGCGCATCGTCATCAAGCTGGAGTTCATCAAGCCCTGGGAAGGAAACAGCGTCACCAAGTTCACCTTCGAGCCCCAGGGCCAGGCCACCCAGGTCAGCTGGGTCATGGACGGCACCAGCACCTTCATGAGCAAGGCGTTCTCGCTGGTCATGAACATGGACCGCATGATCGGCAACGATTTCGAAAAGGGACTCGCCCAGCTCAAGAGCACGGCCGAGACCGCGGTTCGCGAGCGCGCCGCCGCAGCGGCTGCAGCGCCGCCCGCCGACCCGGCCATAGCGCCCCCAGTCGCGCCGCCGAGCGCGCTCAAGCCGGACGCGCCGGCGCAAAACCCGCCCCCGCCGGCTCCCTAGGCCGCGGCCACGGCGTGGGCGGAGAACGATGGACGCGCTCACCGTAGCTGAAGTACATAAGGTGAGTTGCGTCCTTCACCTGCGGCTTCGGATTTGGCCTCTTACTCAGAGGTTCAGCGCGCGTATCACCGTCGCGCCGACGCCGACCATTTTGCCTGGCAGACCGCCGGACCCTACTTTGCAGCGACGGAGGCGGCGCTGCTGTCGGCGATCGCGCTCGGTCCCAAGGAGCGGCTCCTGGAGATCGGGGCGGGGGAGGGCGGCAACCTGTTTCACCTGCGCGGGCAGGGCGGCTACCACCTGGGTGTGGACTTCTCGCCGCAGAAGGCGGCGTTTGCCCGCCGCGCCACCGGGGCCGAGCTGCTCGCCGCCGACGCCGGGGCGCTGCCGCTGGCCGATGGCTGCTTCGACGTCGTGCTCATCCGCGACCTGCTGCACCACCTGCCCGATCGGCCGGCGGCGCTGGCCGAGGCGCACCGCGTGCTGCGCCCGGCCGGCCGGCTGTTCCTCATCGAGCCCAACGCCTTCTCGCCGCTCGCCCTTCTGCAGGCGCTGACCATAAAGGCCGAGCGCGGCATCCTGCGCTCGACGGCCGAGCGCCTGCGCGGCGAGCTGCAGGCCGCCGGCTTCGCGATCACCGCGGCGCAGGCCGAGCAGGCGCTGCCGCTCATGCGCGTGTTGCTCAACCCTCGGCTCGGGTGGCCGCAGCTCGGCGCGCGGCCCGCGGTGACCGGCGCCCTGGACGCGCTGGAGCAGGCGGCGCGGTGGGTGATCCCGCGGCGGCTCTGGCTGTACCTAAGCTTTCAAGCAGTGCGCATCTAGGCGCCAAGGCACAATGCAGATGACTGACTCGGCCCCCATCGTCTCCGGCAAGCGCGTGGTCGTCACCGGCGGCTCCGGCTTCCTCGGCTCGTTCGTCGTGCAGGAGCTCTCGCGCCGCGGCTACACCGATGTCAGGGTCCCGCGCTCGCGCGACTACGACCTGGTGGATCGCGATGCGGTGCGGCGGCTGTACCGCGAGACCCGCCCAGAGCTCGTCATCCACCTGGCGGCGCGGGTGGGCGGCATCGGCGCCAACCAGCGGCACCCGGGGCAGTTCTTCTATGACAACCTGATGATGGGCGTGCAGCTCATCGAGGAAGGCCGCCGCTTCGGGGTGCCCAAGATCCTCTCGGCGGGGACGATCTGCGCCTACCCCAAGTTCGCCCCGGTGCCGTTCCGCGAAGAGGACCTGTGGAACGGCTACCCCGAGGAGACCAACGCCCCCTATGGGCTGGCCAAGAAGATGCTGCTCGTCCAGTCGCAGGCCTACCGGCAAGAGTACGGCTTCAACTCGGTGGTGGTCTTCCCGGTGAACCTGTACGGGCCGCGCGACAACTTCGACCTTGCGACCTCGCACGTCATCCCGGCGCTCATCCGCAAGATCGATCAGGCGCTGCACGCAGGTCAGGACGAGGTGGTGCTGTGGGGCGACGGCAGCCCGACCCGCGAGTTCCTGTACGTCGAGGACGCCGCCGAGGCGATCGTGCTGTGCGCCGAGCGCTACGACAGCGCCGAGCCGCTTAACCTCGGCAGCGGCAGCGAGATCAGCATCGCCGCGCTGGCGGCGCTCATCGGCCAGCGCATGGGCTACAGCGGCCGCTTCACCTTCGACACCTCGCGCCCCAACGGCCAGCCGCGGCGGGCGCTGGATGTGTCCAGGGCGGCGACCCAGCTCGGCTGGCGGGCGCGCACCTCGCTGGAAGAGGGGCTGCACCGCACCGTCGCCTGGTGGCGCACCGCCGGCAAGGCGGCGGCCGAGGCTGCAGGCGCGCCGGGGCAGAGGTCCTAAGATGGCGGCCAAGCGCGCCTTGATCACCGGCATCACCGGCCAGGACGGCTCGTACCTGGCCGAGCTGCTCCTTGGCAAGGGCTACGAGGTGCACGGCCTGGTGCGCCGCTCGTCGTCCTTTAACACCGGCCGCATCGAGCACCTGTACCAGGACCCCCACGTTCCGGCGCCGCGGCTGCACCTGCACTACGGCGATCTGCTCGACGCCTCGGCGCTGTCGCGGGTGCTGAGCAAGGTCGAGCCCGATGAGGTCTACAACCTGGGGGCGCAGACCCACGTGCGGGTCTCGTTCGATATCCCGGTGCACACCGGCGATGTGACGGCGCTTGGGACGATGCGGCTCCTGGAGTCGATCCGCGACTGCCAGCTGCGGCCGCGCTTTTACCAGGCCTCGTCCTCGGAGATCTACGGCAACGCGCCGTCGCCGCAGAGCGAGCTGACGCCGTTTCGCCCCTGCTCGCCCTACGCCGCCGCCAAGCTGTACGCCTACTGGATGACCGTCAACTACCGCGAAGCCTACGGCCTTTACGCCTGCAACGGCATCCTCTTTAACCACGAGAGCCCGCGGCGCGGTGAGACCTTCGTGACGCGCAAGGTGACGCGGGCCGCGGCGCGCATCGCGCTCGGGCGCCAGGACAAGCTGTACCTGGGCAACCTCGACGCCAAGCGCGACTGGGGCTTCGCCGGCGACTATGTAGAGGCGATGTGGCTGATGCTGCAGCAGGCCGAGCCCGACGACTACGTCATCGCCACCGGCGAGTGCCACAGCGTGCGCGAGCTACTGGCGGTGGCCTTTGGCTACCTCGGCCTTGACTGGCAGCGCCACGTCGAGGTCGACCCGCGCTACTATCGCCCCGCAGAGGTTCACGAGCTGCGCGGCAACATGGAGAAGGCCCGCCGCCAGCTGCGCTGGGAGCCCAAGGTCGGCTTCACCCAGCTCGTGCAGATGATGGTGGATGCGGATCTCAAGGAGCTGAAGCGACATGAGCATGGGGAGCGGCCGACGTGACAGCGACACCTGAGTCCACCTTCGCCGAGCGCGAGGCGCAGGCCCACCGGCAGCGCGTCGCCGCCTTCGACCAGTACATCGGCGAGCGCGAGCGCTTCGCCAGCCACAGCGCCGCCTACCACGAGGCGATCACCCGCCTGTGCCGCTTCGTCATCCCCGAGGGCCAGAGCGTCCTTGAGATCGGCTGCGCGACCGGCGACCTGCTAGCCGCGGTCAAGCCGAGCCGCGGCGTCGGCATCGATCTGGCGCCGACCGCGATCGCCCGCGCCCGCGCCCGCCACCCGCAGCTCTCGTTCTATATCGGGGACGCCGAGACCCTGGACGTCAAGGAGCTTGCCGGCCAGACCTTTGACTACGTGATCCTGTCAGACGTAGTCGGGTTCCTCAACGACGTGTGGGCGGCGCTGCGGGCGGTGCGGCGGGTGTGCAACCCGCGCACGCGGATCTTCATCTCGTACTACAACTTCGTCTGGGAGCCGCTGTTGACGCTGGCCGAGCAGGTCGGCCTCAAGGCCCCCGCTCAGGCGCAGAACTGGCTGGGCATGCAGGACCTGCGGAACCTGCTGGCGCTCGCCCACCTGGAGATCATCCGCGAAGGCACGGCGCAGCTTTTGCCGGTGGAGGTGCCGGCGCTGGCGCCGCTGGCCAACCGCTACCTGGCGCAGGCCCCCGGCCTCCGGCACCTCGCGCTGACGCAGTTTTTTGTCTGCAAGGTCGCCAGCGGCGGCGGCCCCATCCCCCACCGCGAGTACAGCTGCAGCGTCATCGTGCCGTGCAAAAACGAGCGCGGCAACATCGACGACATCGTCGCCCGCACCCCCGACATGGGCCGCGGCACCGAGATCATCTTCGTCGATGGCAGCAGCACCGACGGCACGGTCGAGGCGATCGAGGAACACCTCCTGCGCCGCAGCCGGCCGAGCATGCGCCTTATCCACCAGGGCGACGGCAAGGGCAAGGGCGACGCGGTGCGCAAGGGCTTTGCCGCGGCCACCGGCGACGTGCTGTTCATCCTCGATGCCGATCTGACGGTGCCGCCCGAGGATCTGCCCAAGTTCTACGCCGCGATCGCCGAAGGCGTGGGCGAGTTCATAAACGGCTCGCGCCTGGTCTATCCGATGGAGGACGGGGCGATGCGGGTGCTGAACTCGCTGGGCAACAAGGCCTTCAGCATCGCCCTGTCGGCGATCCTCGAGCAGCGGCTCAAGGACACCCTGTGCGGCACCAAGGTCCTTTTCCGCCGCGACTACGAGCGCATCGCCGCCGCCCGCAGCTTCTTTGGCGACTTCGATCCGTTTGGCGACTTCGATCTGTTGTTCGGCGCCGCCAAGCAGAACCTGAAGATCGTCGAGATGCCGGTGCGCTACCGGGCGCGGCTCTATGGCGACACCAAGATCAGCCGCTTCCGCCACGGCGCCATGCTGCTGCGCATGACCGCCTACGCGTTCCGGCGCTTCAAGACGGCCTACTGATGCTGCGCCTGTGCCTGCCGCCGCGCGGGCTTCTGTCACCCAATAACGCAGTCGATCCGCTGCGCTACTACTACCACCCGCTGGTCGGGGGCCTGTTCCGTCACCGCCTGCAGGTCGGCCTCGATCTTTTGCCCGACCGCTGCCAGCGCCTGCTGGAGGTCGGCTACGGCTCGGGCCTGCTGCTCCCCACCCTCGCCCAAGGCGCCGACGAGCTGTACGGGGTCGATCGCGAGCCGCCGCCCCCGGCGCTGCGCGAGCGCCTGGCCACCCTCGGCTGCGTCCCTGCCGAGCTGCGGGTCGCCGACGTCACCGCGATGCCGTTTCCCGACCATCACTTCGACGCCGTGGTCGCCTTCTCGATCTTCGAGCACCTGCACGCCGCCGAGCTGGACCGCGCCGCCGCCGAGCTCCTGCGCGTGCTGCGCCCGCAGGGCCTGCTGCTCGTCGGCTGTCCCGCCGTCCACCCGCTCATGTCCGCCGCCTTCGCCGCCATCGGCTTCCGCGGCATCGACGATCACCACGTCAGCTCGATCACCGACGTCCTGCGCGTGTTCGAGCGGCGCTTCCGCTGCACCCGCAGCGCCACCCTGCCACCGCTGCCGCGCGCGCTCGGCCGCGCCGCCTTCGGGCTCGCCCTGTACAGCGCCGTGCTGCTGCAGCCGCGCTGAGTCCCGCCATGGCCCACGCTCACCCCCGCCGCGCCGCCGCTCTCCCTTGCCTGGAGGCTGTGTCATGCTAAACCCGCGGACCACCCGGCTGCTGTGGCGGCTGTTCCCGCTTGCCCTGCTGCTCCTGGCTGGCGTGCTGTTCTGGCTGCGTCTGCCGACCCTTGTAAAGACCCTCAACAGCTACCCCTGGGACGGCAAGGTCGACTGGCTGGCGGCGCGCGCGTTCCTCGCCGGCAAGAACCCCTACAGCCCGCAGGAGCTGGCCGCGGTCAAGCTCGATGGCCTGGGCCACCCGCCGACCACCTCGTTCTGGTTCATCCCGCTGGCGCTGCTCGACATGCAGATGATGAGCAAGGTGCTGGGCACGCTGAGCATCCTCATGCTGCTGGCGCAGTGCTGGCTGGTCGCCCGCGAGCTGCAGGTGCGCTCCGCCTGGGCCGTGGGCATCCTTTTCGGCGTCCTGGTCCTTTATCGCGAGTGGATGCGGTTTCACCTGCACCTGGCGCAGATCTCGCAGCTCATCTCGTTCCTGTTGGTCCTTACCTGGGTGGCGCTGCGCCGGCGCCGCGACTGGCTGGCCGGCATACCGCTTGGCATCGCCTGCACGCTGAAGCTGTTCCCTGGGCTGGTGGCCGTCTTCATCCTGTTGTCGCGGCGCTGGCGGCCGATCGTCATCGCCGCCCTCATCTACCTGACCGTCGCCGCCATCATGACCGCCCGCTTTGGCCCGGAGTGCTGGCCGCAGTTTATCGCCAGCGAGCGCAAGGTCGTCGACCTGTGGATCGGCAACATGCGCAACGCCAGCTTGTACGGCATCCTCATCCGCATCTACTCGCCGGTGTGCGTGCGCCAGAGCGGCTCGATCCCCCAGGCCACCGCGATCGCCAGCGCGCTCACCGCGACGCTGTTCGCCAGCGTGCTCCTCTTGTGGCGCCGCATCCCCGCCGCCCTGCGCGCCAGCGAGCCCTATCGCACCGACCTGCCGTTCATGATGCTGGTCGTGCTGGGGGTGTTCGGCAATCCCTTTGTCTACGAGCACTACTACGCGCTGCTCGTGCCGCCGGTCGGCGTCGCCATCGCCACCAGCATCAGCGCCTACCGCCAGCAGCACCTGTCCCGCGCCGGCCTGATCGTGGTGCTGGTGGCGCAGGCAGCGACCATCCTGCTGCTATGCCTTGAGCCGTGGACGCACCTGAACCCCTACCTGCTGCGCAACCCCGCCTACCACGTCGGGCAGCACCTGTGGGAGGTCGCCAACTGGCAGACCTTCGTCCTGCTCCTGCTGTCCTATGCAGTCCTTTTGTGGGTCCCCCGGCGGCCGGCCGCCCCCCTGGCGCCCGCCTAGGCGCGCCTAGCCGACCTGTTCCGCAGTCGCCCGCAGTGCCCCCAGCCGCATGCGCAGGCCGCCCTTGGGCCGCAGCGTCACCGCCGCCTCTTCCTCGACTCCTTGCCCCGGCGCCAGGGTGAACTGGAACCGCGACAACAGAGACGCCAGCAGCAGCCGCGCCTCCATCTGGGCGAACTGCTGGCCGATGCAGATCCGCGGCCCCGCCCCGAATGGGAAGTAGCAGCAGCGCGGCAGCGAGCGCTCCAGCCCCCCCGCCCAGCGCTGGGGCCAGAAGCGCAGCGGCTCGACAAAGTAGCGCGGATCGCGGTGCAGGTAGTAGGGCGCGGTGACCAGGATCGCCCCCTTGGGAATCGCATACCCGCCCAGCGTCGTCGGCGCGATCGGCTCGCGGGTAAACACCGGCGCCGGCGGGTACAGCCGCAGCGACTCCTTGATGACCTGATCGAGCAGCGGCAGCTGCCCCAGATCGCCAAGCTGCACCTCCCGCCCGCCCAGCACCCGCGTCACCTCGTCCTGCAGCTGCTGGGCGATCGCCCGATGGCGCGCCAGCAGGCTGAGCGTCCAGGCCAGCGTGTTCGCCGTCGTCTCGTGGCCGGCCAGGACCATGGTCAGCGCCTCGTCGCACACCTGGGCGTCGCTCATGCCGGCGCCCGACTCGTCGCGGGTGAGCAGCAGCATCGACAGCAGATCCCCATGATCGACGCCGCTTGTGCGCCGCTCGGCGATGATCTTGCCCATGAGCGCGTGCAGCTCTGCTACCGTACGCTTTACCTGCCGCCGCTGCGCCGTGGGAAGCCACTCGGGCAGGTAGACCAGCTGCCGGCTCATCCGATCGGCGAAGCGGAGCATCGTCGTCACCAGCTCGCCGATGCGCGGCGCGTTGCCGCTGATGTCCACCCCGAGCAGCGTCCGCCCGACGATGGTAAGGGTCAGCTTCATCAGCTCGGCCGCCACATCGAGCTCCTGGCCGACCTGCCAGCCCGCCAGCACCTTGGCCGTGTGCTCGACCATGAGCTGGGCATAGCTGTCGATGCGCCGGCTGTGAAACGCCGGCTGCATCAGCTTGCGCTGCTGCCGGTGCAGCTCGCCCTCCGAGAGCAGCAGCCCCGCGCCGAGGAACGGCCGCAGCCCGCGCTGGGTCAGCTCGTTTTTGCGGTAGTCGGCGGCCTTTTCGACCAGCACCTGATGGATGAGATCGGGGTGGTTGAGGAAGTACATCTGGCGCCCGCCGAAGCCCCAGTACGACAGGTCGCCAAACGGCGGAAAGTAGCTGAGAAACTGCATCGGCGACAGAGAGCGGCTCTTTATGATCTGGCCGATGACGACATTGAGCGCCGGAAACACCGGCCCCGGGGGAACGCGGTTGGACATGCGACTAGCCTACAGAAGACGGGGGTCCCCAAGCGACCCGAGTTGCAGGCTCGCCTGCCGGCTGCGGCGAAAAATCAAGGCGTGCGCTTTGTTTGACTCAATCCCACAAAGCCAGTGAGTCTGCAGGGTTGCTTACCATCCGGTGGCTGGTTATTGCTTGACCGCTGGGGGTCATGCAGGTATCTGTCGTACATGGACTCTTCGGGCAGCCTGGAGCGGATGAGCGGACTCCGCCTCGCATTGCAGACCCCGTCGCCTTCTTCGTCGCGGTTGCCCGCCAGCGAGGGTTATGCGAGCGGCGCGGCAGCGCGCCTTGAGCGCTCCCGCCGCCCGCAGCGCGCCGGTGACAGCGGGCAGGTCGTGCTGCTCATCGAAGACGATCCGGCGGTGGTGACCGCGGTGGCTGAGTGCCTGCACAAGGCCGGCTACGCCACCTTGTGCGCGGTAGACGTCCAGGATGCGGTGGACAAGGTGCACAGCCGTCCGGTCGCCCTGGTGCTGCTGAACTGGGGCCTGCTCAGCCGCATCGGCGGCAGCCAGCTTATCACCCGGCTGCGCAGCAGCAGCCCGCGCAGCCGCCTGCCGATGGTCGTCATCTCCGACAACGCCACCGCCCTCAACGAGGCCAGCAGCCTCGGCATCGAGGACTACCTGCTCGACCCCCTGCAGCTGGACGATCTGCTGCACGTAGTGGACGAGCACTGCGGCTGAGCGGCCGCCTGCCCAGCCGCTAGTTGTGCAGGCAGAACGAGCCGCCGGCCAGCGCCGCGCAGCGCCCCCCCGGGCAGTCGGCCGGGCCGCTGCAGCTGCGCGGGGCGCAGACCGTGGTGGCGGTCGGCTCGCCGGGCAGCGAGAAGCCGAGCGCCCCCGCTCCGCCGCCCATCACGCAGGCGAGCAGCGGATCGCCGCACGGGGTCATGGCAGAGCAGCGCTGCAGGCAGCGCGGACCGCTGGGCGCCGGGGCCGTGGCGCTGTTCCACGCGGCGCAGGCGGCGCTGGTCGGGCAGCCGCCGCACGGCGCGGTGCATAGGTTGCGGAGGCCGAGCGGCTCGCATACCCCGGTCGCGCACAGGTTCGCATCGAGCAGCCCGCTCGGGTTACTGCAGCTCTCGCCCACCCCGGCCGGCACGGTGACGAAGCAGCCGGCACCGAACGTATAGGGGTCCCCGGCGCGGCCGCCCGCGGGCAGCGCGGGCAGCTCGCGACAGGTCAGATCGGCGCGGCACTGCTGGCCGCCGGCGCACGCGGGGATGCAGATCGGCTGCCGCCAGGCGTCGCCGGTTCCGCCGTCCAGGCCCGTGCTGCTGGTGCGCGACAGATCCAGGCACAGGCTGCCGGTCGGACACACCCGCCCATCGCACGACCGCGTGCACATCCCCGCCTGCAGCCCCCCCGGACAGGTCCCATCGCGACCGGGGGTGTCCTGGCCGCACAGGCAGCGCAGTCCCGCCTCGCACTGGCCGTCCTGGGTGCACGCCGCCCCGAGCGGCGCCGGCCTGACCAGGATCGTGCCGGCGGCGGTCGCGGTGCCGCCCGGCCCGGCCACCCCCAGGGTCACCTGATAGGTCCCCGGCGTCTTGAGGATCACCGACGGACTGGGCGAGCGGCTGGCCGCATCGTCCAGCAGCGACACATCGCCGGCGCCGCCATCGCCCACCGCCCCGGCGTCGCCGCTCGCCCCGCCATCGACCGGGCCGCCCTGCGCCACCAGCTTCCAGCGATACGTGGTCGCCCCCAGCTGGATGAGCACCAGCGTGACCCGCAGCGGCGCCGTGCCGACGCAGCGCACCTCGCCGGCGGGGAAGCTGAGGTCGGCGCAGCCATCGATCGTAAACTGGCCGATGAGCGCCGAGTTGCCGTCCGTGCTGCCGCTGCTCCCGTCCGAGCCGCCATCGCTGCGGCTGGTCGACAGGTTGATCGGTGGCGACAGGCACGCCCACAGCACGGCCAGGGCGGCCAGCGCGCCGGCAGCGAGCCCCCGGCGCACCGCTGACCGGCTGGCGCCGACTCCTCTGTGGGAGGTGGGCGAAGATGGCGAGCCGCTGCTCGGGTCGCCGCTCAGCTTGACCTGGGAAGAGCGTGCCGTCACGTCGGAAGTATACTGCGAACGCGCTCGGCGAGCTGAGTGTAGCGCTTCAGATCCCCGGTCTGACCGACGGCCCGGCGCAGCGCCCGCTGGCTGCCCACCAGGACCACCAGCCGCTTGCCGCGCGTCACCGCGGTGTAAAGGAGGTTCCGCCGCAGCAGCGGATAGTGGGAGATATGCAGCGGGATCACCACCGCCTTGTACTCGCTGCCCTGCGCCTTGTGTACGCTCACCGCGTAGGCCAGCTCCAGCTGGTCGAGCTCGTCGCCGTCATAGATGACCTCGCGCTCGTCATCAAAGCGCACGGTCAGCGTTCCCTCTTCCTGATCGACCTTGGCCACCAGGCCGACATCGCCGTTCCACACATCGCGCTCGTAGTCGTTGCGCACCTGCATGACCTTGTCCGACAGGGCGAAGCTGCGGCCGCGGCTCTTGAGGATCGACCCGCTCGCCTCCGCCCCCGCCGTCGCCGCCGGGTTCAGCGCCGCCTGCAGGGCGCGGTTGAGCTCTTCGGTGCCCACCTCGCCGCGGTGCATGGGAGTGAGCACCTGCACATCGAGCAGCGGGTCCAGGCCAAAGCGCGCCGGGATGCGCTCGGCGACCAGCCGCACCACCCGCTCGCGCGCCTGCAGCGGGTCGTCGGTCTCGATGAGGTAGAAGTCGTGCAGCTCGCTGCCGCGCGGCGCCGGCAGCGGCACCTGACCGGCGAGGATGCGGTGGGCGTTTTCGACGATGCTCGAGCCCTCGGCCTGGCGGAAGATCTCGCGCAGGCGGGTCGTCGGCACCCGCCCCGACTCGATCAGATCGTTCAGCACCCGCCCCGGCCCGACCGACGGCAGCTGATCGACGTCGCCGACCAGCACCACCGTCGCCCCGATCGGCACCGCCCGCAGGAGCGTCAGCGCCAGCTGCAGGTCGAGCATCGAGGCCTCATCGCACACCAGCAGATCGACCCCCAGGTCGCTCTCGCTGCGGCGCGAGAAATCCTCGCCCGGCACCACCGCCAACAGCCGGTGCAGCGTCGAGGCCGGGTGCCCCGTCGCCTCGGCCAGGCGCTTGGCCGCCCGCCCGGTCGGGGCGGCCAGCTTGATGCGCAGCCCGCTGCGCGCCCACGCCGCCACCAGGGTGCGGATGATCGTCGTCTTGCCGGTGCCCGGACCGCCGGTGATGATGCCGAGCGGCGTCGTCTCCACCTGCTGCAGCGCCGCCTGCTGCCCCGCCGCCAGCTTCAGCCCGCTGCCCGCCAGCTCGACCTGCGGCACCCGCGCCCGCTTGCCGCGCAGAAGGCGCGCGACCTCTTTGGCCAGGTCGACCTCGGACTCGTACATCCGGCGCGTGTAGATGGCGCTGTCGTCCTGCACGACCTCGCCGCGCACGAGCAGCTCATCCAGCACCTGGGCGATCCGCTCGGCCGGCACCACCACGCCCTTCTCGTCGCTCCTCTCGGCGCCCCGGTCGTCTCGGAAGACCGCGGCCCCACCCGACGCGGCCGCCGGCGTCAGAGATAGCTGCGCCGGCATCTGCAGCACCTCCGGCGTCTTCACAGGCTCGACTGGCGCCGGCGGCTCACTTGTGCGCAGCAGCGTCGCGGTGCGGTCGCCGAGCTCGGAGCGCGGCAGGTAGCAGTGGCCGGCGTCGGTGGCGCCGTCCAGCACATGGTGCAGGGCGGCGGCCAGGCGCAGCGGCGACAGCGGGTCGATGCCCACCGCCTGGGCGATGCGGTCGGCGATCTGAAAGCCGATGCCGCTGACATCGCGCGCCAGCGCGTACGGGTTCTCCTTCACCTTGGCGATGGCCGCCTGGCCGTACTTTTTGCGGATGCGCGCCGCGAACGCCGGCGAGACGCCCAGGCCCTGCAGGAACACCATGACCTCGCGCTCCTCGCGCCGCGCCTTGGCGTCCACCAGCGCCCGCTGCGCCCGCCGCTTGCCGACGCCCTTGACCTGCGCCACCCGGAACGTCTCGGACTCCAGGAGGTCGAGCGCGTCCAGGCCCAGGGCCTCGACGATGCGCCGGGCGAGCTCGGGCCCGAGCCCGCTCAGCGTCGCCAGGTAGCGCTCCATGCCGAGCCGCGTGCGCGGTGAGATCGGCAGCGCCTGGACCGCGCGCAGCCGCCGCCCGTACTGCGGGTGCGACTCCCACTGCCCATGCACCCGCAGCGACTCCCCGGCCAGGATGCCGGCCAGCGGTCCCACCGCCACCACCGTCGCCGCCTGCCCGGTCAGATCGAGCTGCACCACCGCAAACTCGCTGCTTGGCGCGGTGTACATCACCCGCTGCACCACCCCGTCCACCTGGATCAGCGCCTCGCGCGCCGGACTGCCGCCGCGGCCCCGCTCGCCGGTGCTCGGCTCGCCGCGACCGCCGGGCAGCTGCAGCTGTGCCAGCGCCGGCGGCTGTGCCGGCGCCGGCGGGTGCGCCAGCTCGGGCGGCCGGGCCGGCTCGCGCAGCGTGAAACCATCGGGGGGCTTGGCCTTGGGCCCGGACATCGCCGGCGAGGCTACCATGGCTTGAGCCTCTGTCCGCAACCCTGCAGGCGGTGATACGCTAAGTCATGCCGCTTCATCGCTCTTACACCTGGGTCCTGTTCCCGGTGGCGCTAAGCCTGCTTGGGACTGGCTGCACGCGCGCCACCGGCTACTGTCAGCTCGATGCCGACTGCGCTGCCGGCCTCCTGTGCAGCCCGGCCACCAGCACCTGTCAGGCCGGCGCCGGGACCGGCGATCTGGGCAGCCCCCCCGACATGCCGGCGCCGTCGCGCCTCGGCACCCGCCTGCCCAGCCCTGCCGGCAGCCTCGGCGGCGACTACTTCGGCACTGCGGTCGCAGCGACCAGCAGCTTCCTGGTCGTCGGCTCGTACCTGGCCAAGGGCGGTCAGGGGCTGGCGTACGTCGCCGATGTCAGCGCAGCCACCGTCGGACCCTACACGCCGCTCGCCTCCGCCGACGCCCCGGTCGGCTATGACTACTTCGGCATCGCCGTGGCCGCCTACGGCAACACGCTGGTCATCGGCGCCTCCAACAAAGACGCCGGCAAGGGCGCGGTCTACGTCTACACCCGCCAAGGCGCCGGCTGGAGCGCGCCCACCAAGCTCGTCGCCGCCGATGGCGTCGTCGGCGACTACTTCGGCTCCGCGGTGAGCCTGTACGGCGACACGCTGGCCGTCGGCGCCGCCTACAAGGGCGGCACGCTCGGGGCCGCCTACGTGTTCACCCGCAACCTCCAGGGCCTCTGGTCGGCCTCGCTGCGCCTTTCCCCACCGCAGGACGGGACGCTGCTGCCGGCCGACTACTTTGGCCAGCAGGTCGCCGCCCACACTAACTACGTCGCCGTCGCCGCCCCCGGCCGCACGCTCAACCGCGGCGCGGTCTATCTATATAAGTACGACGCGGTGGGCCTGAAGTGGAATCAGACCTCGGTCGGGCCGCTGGCAGTGGGCGCCGCGACCGGCGAGCAGTTCGGCTCCGCCCTGACGATGAGCCCCACCACCCTGGCCATCGGCTCTGCCGCCTTCTCGTCGAGCCCGCCGCTCCTTGGCCAGGGCAACGTCTCGGTGTACTCCCTGGAGGCCCCCGGCGCGCCGATGACCCTGACCATCCCCGACCCCGGCGCCCGCGACCGCTTCGGCGCCGCCCTGGCCCTCATCCCGCCCACCCCGGGCAGCATCCCCGAGACCCTGGTGGTCGGCGCCCCCGGCCGCAACCAGGCCTTCCTCTACCACAACGTGGCCACCTGGCAGCGCGCGGCCGTGCTCGAGGCCCCGCCCGATGGCGCTCACTCGGGCTTTGGCAGCTCGGTTGCCACCACCGGCCTTGTGCACCTGGTCGGCACCCGCGGCATCGCCCAGGAGGTCGGCAGCGCCTATCTCTTCTCCGACTACTGACGCCCCGCTGCGCCGGGCCAGAACTTGTGGCGGCTAGGCGGTCGCGGGCTGGCTGCAGGGCAGGGTGAAGCGGAAGGTGGTGGTCTGGCCGGGCGTGCTCTCGGCCTGGATCTTGCCGCCGTGCGCCTCGACGAGCTGCTGGACGATGTACAGGCCCAGGCCAATGCCCTTGATCGCCCCGTGCGCGGGGTCGTTGACGCGGCGGAAGCGCTGGAACAGGTGCGGCAGCTCGGCGGCGGGGATGCCGGCGCCGGTGTTGGTCACCGCCACCGCGACCTCGGTGGGCCGGGGCTCCACGGTGATGTGGATCGCCGACCCCGGCTCGCCATATTTCACCGCGTTACTGAGCAGGTTGTCCAGCACCTGGGTGATGCGGTCGGCATCCAGGTAAAGGGCGGGCAGCCCGTCGGCGCCGCGCACCTCGACGTGGTGATCCGGCGCCTCCAGGGCGCTGCGCTCGACGCTGGCGCGGATGATGCTGGAAAGCTCCACCGGCCGCCGCGCGAGCTTGAGCTGCCGGACCTCCAGCCGCGACAGATCGAGCAGATCGTTGATCATCCGGTCCAGGCGCAGCGCCGACTGCATGATCCGCTCGATGGGCTTGGTGAGGTCGGCGACATTCTTCTTCTTGCGCGCCAGCAGCTGCGCGGTCAGCGCGATGGCGTTGAGCGGCTGCCGCAGGTCGTGGGCGATGACCGAGTTCCACTCGGCGCGCATGCGGTCGATCTGCTTGAGGAAGGTGATGTCCTGGAACACCACCACCGCCCCGGACACCGCCCCGCTGTCGTCCAAGATCGGCGCCGCATCGAGCAGGATGGGGACCAGGGCGCCGGTCGCGGTCTTGAGCGTCACCGCCAGGCCGCTTGTCCGCTGGCCGCGCAGGGCGCGCGGGGTCGGGTGCTCGGCTGCGGACAGCAGCGTCTCATCCGCAAACAGCTGCAGCTCGGCCCCCGGCTCGCAGCGGTCGCCGCTGCAGCCGATGAGGGTCTGGGCGCAGCGGTTGCACTCGACGCGGTCGCCCAGCGGCCCGTGCACCAGCACGATCGCCACCGGGCACTGATCCAGCACCGTGCGCAGCCAGCGCAGCGACTCATCGGCCGCCTGCTGCAGGCGCCGGTGCTCGGTGAGGTCCACGGAGATGCCGACCATGCGCACTGGGCGGCCCTGCTCATCCCGCAGCATCTCGCCCTGCGACAGCACGATGCGCTCGCTGCCATCGGGCAGGACGATCCGGAACTCCATGTGAAGGTTGCCACCGTGAGCGAGCGCGTCGGCAGTGGCGGCGCGCACCTTAGCCCTGTCATCGGGGTGGATGCCGTCCACCAGGGAAAACGGCCGCTTGTACCTGAGGTCGGGCGCGATGCCAAACAGGGCGAAGAGCTCGGCAGACCGGGCCACCTCGTTGGTCCGCAGATCCCAGTCCCAGCTGCCGATGTGGGCCAGGCGCTGCGACCGCAGCAGGCTCTCCTCACTGCGCTGCAGTGCCGCCTCGGTGCGCTGGCGCTCGGAGACATCGCGCACCGCGGCGGCGGTGTACAGTCCCTCGGCCGTCGACACCGGGCTCAAGTGGATCTCGACCGGGAGCTCGCTGCCATCGCGCCGCCGGCAGCTCAGGGCGAGCCCCGGGCCCATGGCGCGAAACCGCGGCGCGGCGACAAAGCCGGCGTGGTGGGCCTGATGGCGCGCCCGCGCCGCCTCCGGCACCAGGAGCTCGATCGGCTGGCCGAGCAGCTCGTCGCGCGAGTAGCCAAACAGCGCCTCTGCCTGCGCGTTGGCAAAGGCGATGCGTCCCTGCGCGTCTACCAGCAAGAGGGCGTCGGGCGCTGCCTCGACCAACCCCCGCGCCAGGGCGTCGCTAATCCGCTCGTTAGGCATCTATACTGTCAACCTAATTCGTTGTCGCGCCAAATACCAGCGGCGCGAGTCCGCCAGAGGCAGACCGCAGCTCGGGAAAAAATTGCGCCACACCGCCCCCGTTCCTTGCTGCGCCTGCTGCGTCCGCTGCTGCGTCCCCGGCATTCCTGGCAGCCATCCCAGCCGTTCGGGCAGCCATCCCAGCCGCTCGGGCAGCCATCCCAGCCGCTCGCGCGTCCACCCCGCACGGGTTGCCGCAGAATGCGCGCCCTCGCCCCAAATTCCTCCCGGGGCCGCGATAAGCCCGGCTCACTTCTCACGGAAGGCTGTTGACAAGTGTTTGTACCTCCCAACACGATGCCGCCATGAGGCCCGCCAGGATGGCTCTTATGTTCTGCCTTTTCATCGCTGCACTGGCTACCCCACTTAGGCCAAATAGGGCTCATCATGGCGAACATCGTCGACAGGGAGATCCATTTTCAGAGCGATTCGGGGGAGGAGGTGGCCTTCAAGATCGGGGTGGGGCCCCTGCGCCGGGAGCCCGACTGCTGGGCCTGTGACTACTCCATTGAGGGGCCGCATCCTTTTGCGGCCAGTGCCTTTGGCGAGGATGCGATGCAGGCGCTGGTGATGGCGCTGCACGCCCTCCAGGCGCATCTCAATGCACCCCCGCTTCGCGGCCAAGTATCTTGGTTGGGCATGCCGGCTGCCGATATCTTGGCTCTGCCTGGGCTCTGAGCTCTTGGCGATCAAGCGATTGCGTGCTGCAACGGGGCCGCTAACTCGGGCTTGTGGAGGCAGAGCCGCGACTGCAGCTTGGAGGCGGCCGAGAGCGCCGCCAGCCTGCGATTGTTCTCTAGAAGCGCGACAGGTTCAAAGACAGGCCGGCGACCGAGGCGCCGATGCTGTCGCGGCCGATGAAGGGCTGCAGGGCCAGGCGCGGCGGCTCCTGCTTGGCGGTGCGGGCGCGGTGCCACAGCACGCCATTGTAGATCGCCAGGCCCAGGTTGGTGATGCCCAGGGCGCCGTGGACAAAGCCGGCGGTCAGGCCGTAGGGGGCGGGGTCCTGGAAGTAGATGAGGATGATGGGGCTGATGAGGGTGTTGACGAAGCCGCAGATGAAGCCGGAGTAGATCCAGCCGCGCTGCGGGTTCTTCATCGCGATGTTGGCGGCGTTGCCGCCGATCGAGACGGCGCTGCAGGCCCACAGGGCGCTCTGGATCGCCACGCCGACCTCCTGACCGGGCTGGTCGGCGACGTTGGCGGCCTTGGCGGGTCGCGCGGCGCCGCACAGAAGGGCCAGAAGGAGGGCGCACAGGACGGCGGACCCGCGGGCGCGGCGGACGCGGGCGGGCCGGCCGGCAGAGCTCGGGGTCGCGGCGGGGGCGAGGGTCGTTTGGCGGCGCATTAGCGGGCCTCTCCGGTGGGCGTCGGCTCGGCGGGGGTGCTCGGGTTCTGCGGGGAGCCGGTGGGCACGGGGCCGGGCGGCTCGCCAAGGGCGGGGGTCTGGCCCGGGGCCGGGCCCGGGGCCTGTCCCGGGGTCTCGGGGGCCGCCGGCGGCGCCGGTGGGACGGCCTGCAGGTCCTTCTCGTTAGCGCGGCGGGTCTTGCGCTTGGCCAGCTCGTAGGTGATGTCAAGGCCGATGGCCAGGGTGACCGCGCCCGGGGGCTGGATCGCGTTGGCGTGGTTTATGGGGTTTGGACCGATGTGGCGGAAGCCGTGGGTGAAGGTGCCGGCGCGGACGAACACGGCGAAGCTCTTGGCGAGGTTGCGGAGGTTGCTGACGCCGTACGAGATAAGGCCGGCGGCGACGTTGCCCAGGTATCCGTTGTCCGGGGTGTAAACGAGGTCGTTGGTGGCGCCGATGCGGATGGTGTGGTTGGGGTGGACCTTGATGGCGAAGGCGAGCACCGAGGTATTCGCCAGGATCCAGGCGCCGCTGCCGCGGATGCCGACGTCGCGGCGGGCGACGAAGATGCACTTGTCGGTGTTGTAGCGCCAGAACTCGGAGTTAAAGCCGTTGAACAAAAGCAGGTCCAGGCGCTTGCCAAACGGCACCGACCCCTGCAAGGCGGCCCCGAGCAGCGCCCGCACCCCGTAGCCGTTGGTCGCCTGGGGTTGCGGCGGGGCGCCGGGCACCGGGTCCTTGGGCGGGACGTTGTCGTCGTAGGTGGCGGTGCAGGTGTCCTGATCGAGGAGCGGCGTGACGCCGGCGCCGGGGAAGGTCAGGCCTATGGGCCAGATGTAAAAGCCCGTCACCTCGGCCTTGAGGGTGATAAACGACAGCGGCGTGACCGCCCCGAACAGGCCCCCGTGAACGTGGGTGGGGGAGACGTAGTTGGCCAGGCCGAACTCGAAGTTGGTGAAGTCGTAGAGCAGGCCGGGCTTCTCTAATAGCGGCGTGCACACCGACAGCCGGAGCTGGTTCTCAAGGCCAAGGGGGTTGATCGAGCCGACGACGTAGTGCTCCAGCAGCAGCTTCTGCTCCTGGTCGCCCAGGCAGTGCTTGCCGTAGACGTTGGCCGGCGGCGGCCCCGAGCGGATGCCGATCCGCTGCGCGGCGGCGCGGCCAGGGCCGCCAAGGAGCACTCCCACCACTGTCAAGACCCCAAAGACGGTGGCAAGAGTCCGCGGGCGTTCTGCCAACGCTCGGCGGCCAGGTTCGTTGTATGCAGCCATTCAGGCTAGGGTACAACCAGCGGCAGGGGGTTGTCACCGCCTACTGCAGAGTTCGGGCCTGACGCGGCTGCCTAACTCGACCCTCGCGTTTTTCCCCGCCCAGGTATAAACTGCCTGCCCAATTCAGGTACAAACCCGCTTATAGCAAGGAGTCGTTATGACGCACACGAGCAAGACTGGAGCGGCGACCAGCCGCAAGAAGATTGTCCTTATTGGGGCCGGCAACATCGGTGGTGAGCTGGCGGCGCTCATCGCCCGTAAGGAGCTCGGCGATGTGGTGCTGCTGGACATTCCGGAGAAGGAGGGCCTGTGCAAGGGCAAGGCGCTCGATCTGGAGCAGAACGGAGCCGTGCTCGGCTACGACTGCCGCATCACCGGCACCGCCAACTACGCCGACACCGCGGGCGCCGATGTGGTCATCGTCACCGCCGGCGTGCCGCGCAAGCCGGGCATGTCGCGCGACGACCTTTTGTCGATCAACCTGAAGATCATGCGCAACGTGGCGCAGAACCTCAAGGAGCACTGCCCCAAGGCGTTCGTCATCATCATCTCGAACCCGCTCGACGCGATGGTCTTTGAGTGCGCCAAGCTCACCGGCTTCCCCAAGAGCCAGGTGTGCGGCATGGCCGGCGTGCTCGACTCGGCGCGGCTGCAGCTATTTTTGGCCCGCGAGCTCAACTGCAGCGTCAAGGACGTGCGGGCGATGGTGCTCGGCGGCCACGGCGATACGATGGTGCCGGTCACCGGGTACTGCACGGTCAACGGCGTGCCGGTCAAGCAGCTCATCTCCCCCGAGCGGCTGGCGGCGATCGTTGCCCGCACCGCAGGCGGCGGCGGCGAGCTGGTCAAGCTCATGGGCACCTCGGCCTACTACGCCCCGGCCACCGCGGCGGTGGCGATGGCGGAGTCGTACCTGCTCGATCAGAAGCGGCTGCTCGCGGCGGCGGTGTACTGCGACGGCGAGTACGGCATCAAGGACCTGTACATCGGCGTCCCGGCGATCATCGGCAGCGGCGGCGTCGAGAAGGTCGTCGAGATCGCGCTGTCGGATGAGGAGAAGGCGGCCCTGCACAAGAGCGTCGCTGCGGTGCGCGAGCTGGTCGACGCCGGAGCGAAGCTGTAGCCATGAACATCCACGAGTATCAAGCCAAGGCGCTGCTGGCCCAAAAGGGCCTGATGGTGCCGATCTCGCGGTCGGCCCTGAGCATCGAGGAGGCGGACGAGGCGGCGACCTGGGTGCGGGCGCAGACCAGCCACCCGGTGGTGGTCGTCAAGGCGCAGATCCACGCCGGCGGCCGCGGCAAGGGCGGCGGCGTCAAGGTCGCCAAGACCCCGGAAGAGACGCAGGCGGCGATCCGCCACATCTTCGGCATGCAGCTTGTCACCCACCAGACCGGCCCCGAGGGCAAAAAGGTCCGGCGGCTGCTGCTGGAGCAGGGGGTGGACATCGCCCGCGAGCTGTACGCGGCGGTGGTGCTCGACCGGCAGAGCGGGCGGCTGGTGCTCATGGCGTCGACCGAAGGCGGCATGGACATCGAAGAGGTGGCGGCGCACACGCCCGAGAAGATCTTCAAGCAGGTCATCGACCCGATGATCGGCCTTGGCGCCTACCAGGCGCGCGAGCTGGCGTTTGCGCTCGGCCTGAAGGCGGCGGGCATGGAGGCGGTGAGCAGCGCCGCCAGCTTCTTCGCTACCATGGTCAAGGCGTTCCAGGAGCTCGACTGCTCGCTCCTGGAGATAAACCCGCTGGTGCTGACCAAGCAGGGGCTGATCATCGCGCTCGACGCCAAGCTCAACATCGACGACAACGCGCTGTACCGGCACCCGGAGCTGGAGGCGCTGCGCGACCTCGATGAAGAGGACCCGGCGGAGACCGAGGCCAAGCGCTTCGACCTGTCGTACGTCAAGCTGACCGGCAACATCGGCTGCATGGTCAACGGCGCCGGCCTGGCGATGGCGACCATGGACATCATCCAGCACTTTGGCGGCATGCCGGCCAACTTCCTCGATGTCGGCGGCGGCGCGACCCGGGAAAAGGTCACCGCGGCGTTCAAGATCATCACCTCCGATCCGGCGGTGCGCGGCATCTTCATCAACATCTTTGGCGGCATCATGAAGTGCGACACCATCGCCAGCGGCGTCATCGCCGCGGTCAAGGAGGTCGGGCTGTCGGTGCCGCTGGTGGTGCGGCTGGAGGGCACCAACGTCGAGCAGGGCAAGGCGATCCTGCGCGACTCGGGGCTGAACGTGGTCAGCGCCGCCGACATGGCGGACGGGGCCAAGCAGATTGTCGCGCTCTCGGGCGCCGCGAAGGCATAGGGGAGGAGCGAGCATGGCAATCCTTGTAGACAAGAACACGCGCCTGCTGGTGCAGGGCATCACCGGCAAGACCGGCTCCTTCCATACGCAGAAAGCGCTCGAGTACGGGACCAACGTGGTCGCCGGAGTCACCCCGGGCAAGGGCGGCAGCCAGGCCAAGTTCGAGGCTCAGCCGAGCGTGCCGGTCTTTGATACGGTGGCCGATGCGGTGCACAAGACGGGCGCCAATGCGACGGTGATCTACGTGCCGCCGCCGGTCGCCGCCGATGGCATCCTGGAGGCGATCGCCGCTGGGATTGAGCTGGTGGTGTGCATCACCGAGGGCATCCCGGCCATCGACATGATCCGCGTGCGCCGCGTGCTGGACGCGCAGACGGGGCCGCACAAGACGCGCCTGGTCGGCCCGAACTGCCCGGGGGTGATCACGCCCGAGCAGTGCAAGATCGGCATCATGCCGGGCTACATCCACAAGGCAGGCGACATCGGGGTGGTCTCGCGCTCGGGCACGCTCACTTATGAGGGCGTGCACCAGCTGACGAGCCTGGGCCTTGGCCAGTCGAGCTGCGTGGGCATCGGCGGCGATCCGGTCAAGGGGATGGACTTCATCGACGTGCTGACGCTGTTCGAGCAGGACCCGGGCACGCGGGCGGTGCTGATGATGGGCGAGATCGGCGGCTCCTCGGAGGAGGAGGCGGCGGCGTTTGCCAAAAAGCACATGAAGAAGCCGGTGGCGGCGTTCATCGCGGGGCAGACGGCGCCGCCGGGGCGGCGGATGGGGCACGCGGGGGCGATCATCGCGGGGGGCAAGGGCACGGCCAAGGACAAGATCAGTGCGCTGCGCGATGCGGGCATCGCGGTGGCGCTGACGCCGGCCGAGCTGGGCAAGACGCTGCAGTCCGTTCTTCGCTAGACGCGCCGGGGGAGACGCCCGCGGGGCAGCCTGGGTTGGCGCGGGTGTCTCCGTCTTGGTTGCGCTCGATAAAGTTTTTGGGTCACCGGCGGGGTATGGATCGGCGCGGGTCCCCCTTCCCTGCGATCTTTTTTTGCCAGCTGGCGCTGACAAAAAAAGATCTCCGGTCGGCCCACGCCTGTTGGCTTCCGAAGGAGTTAGCAGGGGTGACCGAAGAGGGGGGTTTTAGCGAGGCTTGAGGCCGATGGGGCAGGCGACGCCGGTGCCGCCGTGGCCGCAGTAGCCGTGGGGGTTCTTGGCCAGGTACTGCTGGTGGTACTCTTCGGCGTAGTAGAACTCGGGGGCGGGGAGGATCTCGGTGGTGATGGCGGGGTAGCCGGAGGCTTGCAGGCTGCGCTGGTAGGCCTGCAGGCTGGCCTCGGCGGCGGCTTTCTGGGCGGCGGTGAAGCAGTAGATGCCGGAGCGGTATTGGGTGCCGGTGTCGGCGCCCTGGCGCATGCCTTGGGTGGGATCGTGGCCTTCCCAGAAGACCTTGAGGAGCTGCTCGTAGCTGATTTTCTTGGGGTCGTAGACGACGCGCACGACCTCGTTGTGGCCGGTGCGGCCGCTGCAGACCTGCATGTATGAAGGGTTGGGGGTGAGACCGGCGGCGTAGCCGACGGCGGTGCTGTAGACCCCGGGGGTCAGCCAGAACTGCTTCTCGGCGCCCCAGAAGCAGCCCATGCCGAACATGGCGAGCTCGGTGCCGGGGGGAAACGGCGGCACGAGGGAGTTTTGGTTGACGTAGTGCAGGGCGGGGACCGGCATCTTCACGCTGGTGCCCGGGAGGGCTTCCTCCTTGGTGGGCATGCGGAGCTTGCTCGGATCGATGAACCTCATCGCAGGACCTCACGACTGGGTAAAACCCAGAGTATAGCCGCGCGGCAGGCGGTCGGCCTGCGCAAAGCGCGGCGTCCTGGGATCGGCCTCGAGCTTTCCGCTTCAGGGCACCAGCAGGTGGCGCCGCTCCAGGGTCTCGGGATGGACGAACCAGGCCGCCTTGCCGTCTTCGATGAGCACGACCTGGCCCTTGCTCAGCGGCGGGAACGACGGCCGCCCGGCGAGGTAGGCGCAGAGCATGGAGATCCCGGGCTCGTGTCCGACCACGGCCACCGCGGCGCCGCGGCTTGCAAGCTCGGCCGCGGCGACTCGCACCGGCACGCCGGGTACGAGCGCCGGCAGCGCCTCGATGAGGCCGAGGAAGTCGAGCCGCTCGGCCACCAGCTCGGCGGTCTGCACCGCGCGCACCAGGGGGCTGGTGAGCACGGCGTCGAGCTCGACCCCAGCCTCTTTGAGCACGCGCCCGACCTCGCGCATGGTCTTGCGACCCTTCTTGGTCAGGTAGCGCTGCTCGTCCGAGATGCCGGCGCCTTCGTCGACTGCGTGTCCGTGTCGAATCAGATAGACTTGCACGACAGCAAGGGTGCCCAAGCGGGCGCTGCCTGTCAACGCGACCGAAGGTTGCTGGCGCCGATGCGATCGTTCTTGCTCCGGGCTGGCGCCGGGCTGGCGCCGGGCCTGCGCCGGGCCTGCGCCGGGCCTGCGCCGGGCCTGCGGCGAGGTCAATAACCCTGCAGCCTTCTAAAGAGCGGGGTTTTGTAATATATGGCCCCATGATGATGCTTCGCTACCGGGCCGACCTCCGCACGATCGCCTTTATCTGCTTCTACTACGCGCTGCTCGCTGGCGAGTGGATGCTGGTGCCGGTGCGGTCGCCGGCGGCGGTGCCGCTTTTGATCCTGACGTGCCTTGTCGCCTGGCTGTGCGCCGTCATCACCCACAACACGCTGCACAGCCCGGTGTTTACGCGGCGCTGGGCCAACAAGCTGCTGCAGGTCGCGCTGTCGTGCGCCTACGGGTTTCCCGTCAGTGAGTACGTGCCGGGGCACAACCTCAGCCACCACAAGCACACCCAGAAGCGCGCCGATTTGATGCGGACCTCGAAGGCGCCGTTTCGGATCAACATCCTCAACGTCTTTTACTTCTTCCCGCGCGTCGCCCTGGACATCTTCTTTCAGAACTACCGCTACGTCGCGGTGATGAAAGAGCAGCTGCCGCGCTGGCACCACCAGCTGCTGCTGGAGATCGCGTTTGTCTGGGGCTCCAAGCTCGCGCTGCTCATCCTCGACTGGCGCAAGGCGCTCGTGTTTGTCGTCGTGCCGCACCTGTTCGCGGTGTGGGGCATCACCAGCGTCAACTTCGTCCAGCACGACGGCTGCGACGAGGATCACCCCTACAACCACTCGCGCAACTTCGTGGGTCGGATCTTCAACTGGATCACCTTCAACAACGGCTTCCACACCATCCACCACGACCAGCCCGGCCTGCACTGGAGCCTGGCCGCCGACGCCCACTGGGCGCGCATCCACGGCCACATCCACCCGGCGCTAGAGCAGAAGTCGCTGGCGATCTACCTGTTTCGCACCTTCATCTACCCCGGCCAGCGCCTGCGCTATGACGGCAAGCCCGTGCTGCTGCCGGTCGAGGGGGGGGGCCGCGCGCGCGGGTGCCGCAAGCACAGGTGCCGCAAGCGCAGGCGCCGCGGGCGCGGGTGCGGAGATTTGCAGGCCGCGGTCGCCGGTTTGTTATGGCCGGCGGCGGGCAGATGCGGCATTCTCCGGCGAAAATGCTCGACAGGGACGCTTCTTTTTCGCCGCCGCAGCAGCGCCTGGCGCTGGCGCTGGCGCAGTCCATCATCCCCGGCAACGGGCACATTCCGGCCGCCGACGACCACACCGTGCTGCAGACGCAGGAGCTGCTGGCCGAGCTCGGACCGGCGCTGCAGCGGCCGTTCGCGGCGGCGCAGCGGCTGCTCGATGGCGCCGCGATCGCCAGCACGGGCAAGCCGCTGCACGCCCTCTCGGCCGAGCGGCGCGATGCGCTGCTGCAGCGCTGGACCCGCGATCCGGTGCTGAAGCTGCCGGTGATGATCGTCGCGCTGGCCTACAAGATCGTCCACTTCGATCAGCCGCACGTGTACAAGGCGATGGGGCGCGAGCGCAACGTGGTCGGTCAGCTGGAGCAGCCGCGCTGGCTGTCGCAGGTGCACCGCGCCGAGACCTGGGACGGCGGCGACCTGGAGTGCGATGTCGTGGTGGTGGGCACCGGCGCCGGCGGCGCGGTGGTCGGCCGCGAGCTGGCCGAGCGCGGCCACGCGGTGGTGTTCGTCGAAGAGGGCGAGCACCACCGGCGCGACGTGTTCGATGGCAGCTCGCTCGGCGCCCACAAGCGGTTCTTCCGCTTCGCGGCCTCGGTCGGCAACGCCGTCATCCCGATCTTCATCGGTCGGCTGGTCGGCGGCTCGACCGCGGTGAACGGCGGCACCTGCTTCCGCACCCCGCCGTGGGTGCTCGACCGCTGGTGCGAGGAGCTTGACACCGACGAGTTCGCCGACGAGAACATGGCGCGCTACTTCGACCGGGTGGAAGAGATCCTGCAGGTCGCGCCATCGCCGCGGGCGGTCGTGGGGCCGATCCAGGACGTGATCTCGCGCGGCTGCGAGCGGCTGGGCTTCAGCCACTTCGCGATCCGCCGCAATGCGCCCGGCTGCGACGGTAAGGGCTTCTGCGACTTCGGCTGCCGCACCGACGCCCGGCGCAGCACCAACATCTCGTATATCCCGCCGGCGCTGCAAGCCGGCGCGCTGTTGTTCACGGGCCTGACCGCCGACCGCGTGCTGCTAGATGGCGACCGCGCGGTGGGCTTGCAGTGCACCACGCGCAGCGGGCGCACCCTGCGCGTGCACGCGCGCAAGGTGGTGCTGGCCGGGGGGACGGTGCCGACGCCGCTGCTCTTGCTCAAGCAGGGGCTGTGCAACAAGAGCGGTCAGGTCGGCCGCAACCTCACCCTGCACCCGAGCAGCGGCGTCTCGGGTCTGTTCGACCAGGAGATCCACGGCCCGCGCCACGTCCCGCAGGGCTACGGCTGCGATCACTTCCTGCGCGCCGGTGAGCTCATCACCGCGGCGCAGGCCGACACCAACTTCATGCCGATGCTGTTTCCCTTCACCGGCCAGCACCTCATGCAGACCCTGGAGCTGACGCCGCGCATCGGCTCGCTGGCGGTGCTCATCCGCGATGAGACGCGCAACGGGCGGGTGTGGCGCAAGGTCGGCGGCCAGCCGGCGATCACGTATAACCTGACGGCCAAGGACACGGCGCTGTTGCACCAGGCGATGGTCCACGCGGCCGAGATCCTGGTGGCAGCGGGGGCGAGCCGGCTTTACCCGGTGTGCATGTCGCTGCCGATGATCGAGAGCCGCGACCTCGACAAGCTGCGTAAGCTGCGGCCGACGGCGATGGAGATGTCGCCGATCAGCTACCATCCGCTTGGCACCTGCCGCATGGGCAAAAATCCGCGCGACAGCGTGGTGGGCCTGGACCACCAGAGCCACGAGGTGCGCGGGCTGTACATCACCGATGGCAGCACGGTGCAGGGGCCGCTGGGCGTCAACCCGCAGATAACGATCATGGCGATGGCGACGCGGGCGGCCGAGCACATCGCAGCGGCGCTGTAGCGGCGACTGCGCGCTATAGCGGCGACCGCGGCACCGCGATCGGCCCCGGTTAAGCGTGATTAGCCGCTGTCAATCGTGATAACGCGGTCAGCCGCGGAAGAAGGCGCGGATCGTGGCCAGCCGCTCGCGCAGCAAGAACGGCAGCTTCCAGGCGCCGCCCAGGTTGAACAGCTGCGCCTCGGACAGCAGGTGGCCGAGGTCGAACAGCGAGCGGTCAAACGGCATCCAGAACGGCTCGGGGTCGCTCGACTTGTCGATGGTGACGGCGCGCGGGCGGACGAAGGTGGGCAGGGCGAGCTCGCTGTTGGCGATGCCGAAGCCGGTCTCGCGGGTGCCGCTCCACGGCAGCTCGGGGATGGCGCCGGTATAGGCGTGGTTGTTGATATCGACGACGCCGACGTTGAGGCGGCCGGCCAGCTGCTCGGCGCGCTTGAGGTCGCGGGTCCAGATCGAGGCGCCCAGGCCGTAGCGGGAGCGGTTGATGCGGCGGATCGCCTCGGCGGGACCCTCGACGCGGATGATGGCGAGCACGGGGCCGAAGGTCTCCTCGCGAACCACCGCCATCTCATCGCTGCAGTGATCGAGCACGGTGGGCCGGTAAAACAGGCCGTGGCCGGTCGGCTCGCCGCCGCAGACTACAGTCGCGCCGCGGGCGCGGGCATCGGCGACCTGGGCGCACACGAGCTCGAACTGGGCGCGGGTGGCAAGCGGTGAGATGTCGGCGAAGTCCTCGGGTCCGATGCGCAGGCGGGCAAAGGCGCGGCCGAGGCGGCCGACCAGCTCGTCGGCGATCGCCTTGTCGACGTAGGCAAGCTCGATGGCGCCGCAGGCCTGGCCGACGTTGCTGAGCGTCCAGTGGGTGAGGCCGGCGACCGTGCGATCCAGATCGCAGTCGGGCAGGACGATGGCGGCGTCCTTGCCGCCCATCTCGATGCTCGAGGGGATGCCGCGCTCGGCGCAGCGCACCGCGACCGTGCGGCCGGCGCGCGGCGAGCCGGTGAACACGCAGGCGTCGATGCCGGCATCCAGCAGCGCCGCCCCCACCGCGCCGTCGCCGATCACCGCCGAGACAAGCCCCGCCGGCAGCTCGGCAGCGAGCAGCTCGACCAGCCAGCTGCTGGTGAGCGGCGTGTACTCCGAAGGCTTGAGGACCACGCCGTTGCCGGTGAGCAGCGCCGGCAGCAGCGAGCGGTAAAGGCCGGCGACCGGATAGTTCCATGGGGCGATGACGCCGATGACGCCGCGCGGGACGAAGTCGATGTAGGCGCTCTTGCCGCCGAACTTCAGCGGGTTCATAAAGACGCTGCGGCGGGCGGTGGCGCGCTCGACGATGCCGGCCCACGCCTTGACGGTGTCGAGCGGCCCGAGCGCCTCGTTGAACAGGCCCTCGATCGCCAGCTTGCCCATCTCGTCACGGGCCAGCGCCATCACCTCGCCGCGGCGGCGCAGCATGTTCTTGGCGGCGCGCACCAGCGGCTCGCGGCGCTCGGCAAACGGCAGCTCGCGCCAGCTGGCCTGCGCGGCGCGGGCGCGGGCGACGGCGGCGGCGACCTCGGAGGGAGAGGCGGCGGGCACCGGATCGAGGGGCCGCAGGTCGAGCGGGCAGCTGCGAGCCAGAAAGGTCTTGTGGGTGGCGGTGTCGCTGCTCGGGTTCATGGCCGGGCTCCGCTCGGGATGCGCTGGGTGCGGCTGCGCAAAAGGTCGATGATCTCCTGGCGCGGCCGCTGCTGCCCGTCGAGCGAGACGAAGCAGCGGGCCAGCCAGTCGTAGCGCTTGAGCATGAGCAGCAGCCACACCAGGAAAAAGTCCAGCTTGGCAAAGACGATGGCGCGCTCGGCGATGTACTGCTCGCGGGTGGCCAGAAGGTCGCCGGGCATCTCGGTCCAGTGGCGGGTCGCGCTCAAGTGGTGGCCGATGTGATAGCCGTCGTTGAAGGCGCGCCGGTTGTAGCTTGAGTTGATGCAGGTGATGCTGTTGCGGTAGCAGTTCTCCGGCGCCTGGGCATCGACAAAGGCGTGCTGGCCCCAGTTGCCGGCCATCATCAGAAAGCGGATGACGAAAAGCGGCACGATCAGCACGACGACGGTGGCGCGCCAGTTGACGGCGAGCCCGGCGGCGGCCAGGGCGAACCACACAAGCTCGCCGACCAGCGCCTGGCGGGCGAGCTTGGGCCGGTTGTTGCGACGAAAGTAGCGGATGAGATCGTAGGCGCCGCGGTACATGAAGCGGCCGTAGTAGCGCAAGAAATCGAGCATCGAGTCGCGCTGGTAGTGCATCGTCGAGCTGAGGTCGGGCTCGAGGTTGTTCTCCGGGTGGTGCATGCCGATGTGGTGGGCGTAGTAGGTGCCCGGCGACTGCCCGAACAGCGGCCCGAGCACCGACGGGATGTACTGGTTGAGCAGGTCCCACCGCGGCCGGAACAGGCGCCGGTGGCTGGTGTTGTGCAACATCAGCGTGTACGGGGCGAGGAACACGATGAAGGTCAGGCCCCAGTAGGGCAGCGCCAGCAGCCACGAGAACCGGCCGGGCAGAAAGAAGTACGCGGCCAGGGGCATGAGCGTCACGCTCTGCAGCGCCGCCAGCTTGAGGAACGGGATGTCGCGGGCGTCGCGGATAAAGCGCAGCGCGAACCGGGTGAGGTTGGAGTCGGGATCGATCACCGGCTCCCTGGGGTCGGTAATGTGTAGCTCGACGGGGCTGTTCATGGGGGGGTCCTGTGCGCGCGGATATTACGGCATTCGCGGCCAGGTGGTGGCAAAACCTCGCGCGGTGGGCGCGCCGCTTTTGGCCGACGGTCGGGCCACACGGCGGCGGCGATCGGCCTTGTCCGCGGCGCCGGCTGGCGTAAAACAGAGCGATGACCGACTTTTGCAGCCCGCCTTTTTCTTCTGCCGGCGAGACCGAAGAGGCCAGGACCGCCCCCGCGCGGCGCGGCCGCGGCCAGAAGGCCCCGCTGACCAGTGAGGCCGCGGTGTACGACTGCGCCGTGGCGGCGCTTGGCCGCAGCGCCAAGACCGTCGCGCAGCTGCAGCGCCAGCTGCGGCGGCGGGTCGAGCCGGGGGCGGCGGGGGAGGCGCTCATCGCGGCGGCCCTGGGCCGCTTGCAGCAGCAAGGCTACCTCAGCGACGCCCGTTTCGCGCAGGGCTACGCCGGCACCCGCATGACCCAGGCCCGGCTCGGGCGCCGCCGGGTCGCCCAGGAGCTGCTGCAGCGCGGGGTCGCGGCCGAGCTGGTCGAGCAGGAAGTGACCGCCGCCTTCGCCGAGACCGACGAGCTGACCCAGGCCCGCGCCTTCCTCGCCAAGAAGCGGGTGCGGCCGCCGACCGATCAGCGCGACGCCGCGCGCATCTTCCGCCTGCTCGCCCGCGCCGGCTTTGGCGCCGGCACCGCGACCCAGGCGCTGCGCCTGCTGCGCGCCGGTAGCGCCACCGGCCCGGGGAGCCCCGAGGTCATCGCCGAGCCGCTGGACCAGGCGGCGGACCAGGCGCCCGACTACGAGTGACCGCGCCCGCTCCGCGCCCATTACAATAAGGTAGAGCTTGCCATGGTGTAGCGCCGCGGCCTGCGCTAAGCTCTCGGGCCTGCCATCCCGTGTCTCCTGCAAGCGAGCTGCCCATGCGCGAAAGTGAGAACCCGAGCAGACTCTCGGACCTGCGGGCGCGCCTCCTGGCAGGCGACTGGAACTTCACCCGCCGCGGCCCGCGCCACCAGGTCGATGGCATCCACCCCTACCCGGCCAAGTTCATCGCCGAGCTGCCCCGCCAGCTGCTGGCCGAGCTGCCGCTCCCGGCGGGCAGCGCGGTCCTTGATCCCTTCTGCGGCAGCGGCACCACCCTGACCGAGAGCCAGCGCCGCGGCCAGCCCTGCCTGGGGATCGATCTGAACCCCATCGCCTGCCTGATTAGCCGCGTCAAGACCGCGCCGGCGCCGCGCGACCTGGAGCAGGCAGCGACCCGGGTGGTGGCGACCGCGCGTCAAAATCGCAGCCCGGCCAAGCCGGCGATTCCCCATGTCGACCACTGGTTCAAGCTGGACGTGCAGCAGTCCGTCGCCGCCCTGGTCGAGGCGATCCGCGGCGAGGCGGTCGCCGGCTGCCGCGAGGCGCTGTCGCTGGCGCTGTCGTCGATCCTGGTGCGGGTCAGCAACCAGGACAGCGACACCCGCTACGCCGCCGTGCCCAAGACCATCTCGGGCCCCGAGGTGTTTGCCCTGTTTCTCGCCGCCTGCCGCAAGGTGGAGCGGGCGCTGCAGGCGCGCGACTGGCCGCTGGCCCCGGCCGCGGTGCTGGAGTCGGACTCGCTGGCGGTCCGCCCGACCGACCTCGCGCGGCCGGTGGGGATGGTGATCACCTCGCCCCCGTATCCCAACGCCTATGAGTACTGGCTGTATCACAAGTATCGGATGTGGTGGCTCGGCTTCGATCCGCTGCGCGTCAAGGCGCGCGAGATCGGCGCCCGCGCCCACTTCTTCGAGCGTCCGCGTCACACCTCGGCCAGCTTCTGGACGCAGATGCGCCAGGTCTTTTCGCTCATCGACGCGGTCCTTGTAAAGACCGGCTTTGCCTGCTTTGTCATCGGGCGCTCGGTCATCCACGGGGACGTGGTCAGTAACGCCGATATCTTGCAGACGCTGGCGCAGGAGCGGGGGCTGCAGCTGGTGGCGCGCATCGAGCGGGTGCTGGCGCCGCAGCGCAAGTCTTTCAACCTGGCGCACGCCAAGATCAAGACGGAGTCGGTGCTGGTGTTTCAGAAGGAGTAGCGCCCCCCGCCATGGACCTCCGCTGGCACTCCTATCGCTACTATGCCTACGAAAAGGAGCTCGCCTTGCGCGAGGTCGAGGCGCTGCTGGCACCGCGCCGCGTGGCGCTGACCAGTCAAGGAGTGCAGCTGGAAGGCACGCAGAACGCCGCCGCCGCCGAGCGGCTGGTCTACTTCGCCGCCGCCGCCCACGGCGGGCGCGACCGACCGCTGCTGCAGGCGCAGCTGGAGCGCGCGGGCGCCGTCGGCAGCGGCCGCCAGTGCACGCGGTACTCGGTGCACGGGCTGCACGAGTACAAGGGGAAGTTCAACCCGCAGATCGCTCGGGCGATCCTCAATATCTTCGGCATCGCCGCCGGAGCGCGGGTGCTCGACCCCTTCTGCGGCTCGGGGACCTCGCTGGTCGAGTGCGCCCATGTCGGGATCAGCGCCGTGGGGACCGACCTCAACCCGCTGGCGGTCTTTGTCGCCAACGCCAAGCTGCTGGCGCTGCGCCTGCCGGTCGCGCAGCTGCAGGAGGCGCTGGCGGCGGCGCTCTGCCGCTTCCACGAGCGCCGTGGCGCCTGCGCGCCGGCCGAGCCAGACCGCCTGGTCTATCTGCGCAGCTGGTTCGCGCCGTCGATCCTCGATGAGCTCGAGCGCCTGCGGGCGGCGATCCTGGCCGGCGATGCGCCAAGCGCGTCCATCCTCCTGGCGCTGGCCAGCAACCTCCTGCGCGCCTACTCGCTGCAGGACCCCGAGGATCTGCGCATTCGCCGCCGCAAGACGCCGCTGCCGGCGACCGAGCTCATCGCCGCGTTCGCCCAGGCGGTGGGTTTGTTTCTCGCTCGGCTCGCTGCCGCGCGCGAGATCCTGGGGGGGGAGCCGACGGCCGGCCGCGCCGTACTCGCCGACAGCCGCGACCTGGGCAGCGCGCAGCTCGGGCTGGGCGGCGAGCGCTTTGACTGCGCGCTCACCAGCCCGCCCTATGCGACCGCCCTGCCTTATATCGACACACAGCGGCTGAGCCTGGTCTGGCTCGGCCTGCTGTCACCGGCGCAGCTGCAGCGCCTGGAGGCGACGCTGGTCGGCAGCCGTGAGGTCCGCGGCCAGAGCAAGAAGGCCCTGCTGGTCGAGCTGCGCGACAATCGCCGCGCCCTGCCGGCGGCGCAGGCTGAATACTGTCGCCGCCTGCAAGACGCGCTGACGCCGCACGACGGCTTCCGCCGGCAGGCGGGGCCGCTGCTCCTATATCGCTACTTTGCCGCCATGGCCGCGGTCTTCCGCTCGGTGCGCGGCTGCCTCAAAGAGGCGGCGCCGTTCGCGCTCATCGTCGGCCAGAACCACACGGTGCTCGGCGGCCAGCGCTTTGACATCGACACCCCGCAGCACCTGGCGGACCTCGCCGTCAGCAGCGGCTTCACCCATGTCGAGACGGTCCCGCTGCAGACCTACCCGCGCTACGGCTACCACAAGAGCAACGCGGTGGCCGCCGAGGGCCTGCTGCTCCTGCGCGCCCGCTGAGCGACCGCCTGCCGCCCGCCGCGCCGCCGCCCCTCAGCGGGGACTGCGGACCGCGCGCCCCCCCAAGCCCGCATCTCCGGTGATGACGACCTGGCGCGCCTGGCGGGCGGCGCGGCTCCAGCCGATGGCGATGATGACGACCATGAACAGGTAGACGTTGGTGAGGATGGGCAGCGAGACCAGGCCGAGGACCGACAGAGTCGCGGCGACCAGCGGCACGCTCGGCAGCCAGAACAGCCAGTGGATGAAAAACCGCGCGATCACCGCGGAGTTGGCCGCAAGGACGATCATCTCAAACGGAAACAGCCACGTCATGGGCATGCCCAGCCGGAGCGCGATGAAGCGCTGGAGCATGTTCTCGACCATGTTCGCCATGCACAGAAACCATAAGGCGCGGTGAAAGCGATTCCCGAGCAGGGTCTTGCGGTAATAGATGCCCGCCACCAGCGATGCGCCAAGGACCATGCCGACGGTCGAGATCATGTCGCGCGGGTTCAGGCGGCGCTGCGACTGGCGCAGCTGCAGCACCAAAAGGGCGACGATGCCGACGCCGACAAACCAGCTGAGGAAGTGCTTGCGAGACAGCTTTCGGCCCGCCGCGTGGTCCCCCTGCTGCAGCGACAGCTCGTCCAGCAGGTCTTGCATGGTCGCAAAGCGCTGGTCGGGGACGGTCGCCAGGCCGCGCAGCAGGATCCGGTGCACCTCCTCGGGGACCTTGGTGGCGCGCGGCGGCGGCAGCGGCGGACCGTGCACCTTCTCGGCGCGCTCGCGCAGCGTGTCGCCAGCAAAGGGCAGGTAGCCGTAAAGCGCCTCGAACAGAGCGGCGCAGAAGCTCCACTGGTCGCTGCGACTGTCGACATTACCGCCGCGGTACTGCTCGGGCGACATGTAGCCCGGGGTGCCCGAGATGATCCCGGGCACCGTCAGGCGACTCACGAGGCCGGGGCCGCCGGGGTCGGCTTCTGCAGCCAGACCCGCGGCGTTTTCCGGCGGCATCGTCTGATCGCGCGCCCAGTCGATGCGCGCGATTCCGAAGTCAGCGACGTGCAAGCGGCCATCGCGGCCGTAAAGGACATTGTCCGGCTTGAAGTCCCGGTGCACCACTCCCACCGCATGCGCCGCCGCCAGGCCGGCACCGGCGTGCAGGTACAGCTCGAGGATCTCGCGCCAGGTGTGGCCGCCGCGCGCCTGCCAGGCCGACAGGGTCTCGCCGTCCACGTATTCCATGGCGAGGTAGACGTAGTTGTCGGACTCGCCCACTTCATAAAGAGCGGTTACGTTCGGGTGCGAGATGCGCGCTGCCGCCCGCGCCTCCTGCAGGGTGCGCCGGCGCTGCACCGGGCTGTCGGTGTGCCGCTGGTGCAGCAGCTTGAGCGCCACCCGCCGATCGAGCTGCTGGTCGTAGGCGGCGAACACCGCGCCCATGCCGCCCTCGCCGAGCTGGTGCAGCAGGGTGAAGCGGCCGATGCGCGTGGCGCGCACCGTAACCACCGGCTCGCCATCGGACCTGGCTGGCGCTGCCGTCTCATCGAGCGTCGGCGCGGGCTGCCGGTCAGCGGTGGCAGCAGGGCCTGAAGGCTGCTCTTTGGTTGGCTGAGCCATTTTGCCGCCAGCTCAGCCTACACCATGTGACCGCCACCCTAGGAGTCATCGGCGCCTCACCGGCGTCCGGCTCACCGAGGGCGAGTCAGCCCCCCGGGTGGCCGTCCTCGCGCCGCACCGCCGCCGGGCCGTCCAGGGCCAGCTGCAGGCGCAGCCGCCGCGCCGGTCCCAGCGTCAGGTGCAGCAGCGCGCCGAGCAGGCCGAGCAGCAGGCAGAACTCCCACAGGCGGACGCCGCCGTGGTTCTGCAGGATGTAGCCGCCCACCGCCGGCCCGAGCAGCGCCCCCATGCCCCAGCACAAGTGGAAGGCGCCCTGGTAGCTGCCGCGCAGCTCGGCCGGCGCCAGATCCGCCACCACCGCCGAGGCGACCGGCGACATCAGGATCTCGCCGATCGTCCACACCGAGATCCCCAGCGCGTAGCCGCCGATCGTCGGCAGCTGCGCCGGCAGGTAGAACCCCACCCCGGTGAGCAGCGCCCCCACCGCCAGCACCCGCGAGCGCCGGATGCGCATCAGCGTCCGCGTCGCCAGCGGCTGCAAGAGCACGATGAGGACGCCGTTTATCGCGTTGAGGCGCCCATACTCCGCCATGGTCAGGCCGTGCGCCGTCATGTCGAGCGGCAGGGTGGAGCTGTCCTGAAAGAAGATGAACCCGACCAGCATCTGGGTGAACACGAACGCCACGAACACCCCGTCGCGATAGGGCTGCCCCAGATCGAGCGGCGGCGCGTGCGGGCAGTCCTGCCGGGCGGGCAGGGTCTCGGGCACCAGCAGGTAGATGACGGCGCCGAACAGCAGCGTGGTGGCGGCGTCGCCGAGGAACAAGAGCCGCGGGTCGAGCTTGGCGACCAGCCCCGCCAGCACCGAGGCGCCGGCGAAGCCGAGGTTGGAGGCCCAGTACAAGAGGCCATAGGCGCGCGTCCGATCCGCCGGCGCTACCAGGTCGGCGACCGCCGCCATGCGCGCCGGCCGCCCGAGGTCGCTCAAAAGCCCCAGCACCGCCGTGACAACCGCCAGAAAGCGCAGCTCGCGCGCCACGCCCAGGGTCAGCATCGCCGCCGCGCTGAGCGCCGCCCCAAGCAGCATGGTCGGCCGGCGACCGACGCGATCCGCCAGCACCCCGCCGAGCGGCCCCGCCGCCAGCGAGCCCGCCCCGTACAGCGCCACCAGGATGCTGGCCACCGCGATCGAAAACCCACGCGTCTGGGTCAGATAGATGGCGAGGAAGGTAAAGAGAAACCCGCCCAGGCGATTGATCAGCATCGCCGTCCACAGGTACCAGTAGGTGCGGGGCAGACCCTGGACCAAGGTGCGGAGCGCGCGCGACGGCATGCCTCTGTACGCTTAGGGCATTTCCCTCGAAAACACAACCGGCGGCGGGCCTAGGCACCTGCGGCGGGGGACGGAGAGCGGCTGCCGGCGCGGCATCGAGGGTCAGCGGTTGCGGGCTGCTAGGGGCAGCTGCCCACTGCCAGCAGGTTCACCGGCGTGGGCGTCTGCGGGTACTGGCTGCCGGCGGTGGTGTGGGCGATGGCGGCGTAGCGGACGCACTCGCTCTGGTTCTTCTGTACATGGATGGCGTTGATGTAGACGCTGACCGGACCACTTGGGACCATCGCCACCGAGTAGCGCGACAGGCCGCAGACCACATTGACGAACTCGACTCGGCTCTGGGCGTCGCGTTCGCTTATGATCTCGACCGCCATCGAGTCGATGCGCTCGGTCTGGCAGCGCTCGGCGGTCATCGCGGTGCCGTTGAGCGTCCAGGCCAGCGCCAGCTTGCCGCTGTAGTCGCCCCCCTGCGGCCCGTAGACGTAGTCGCCGTAGCCCGGACCGCCGCAGGCAGCCAGGCCCAGGGCGCCGAGCAGGCCAAGGGCTGTCGGCCACCGGCCGGTGTGGTTGGGGGAGCGGTTGGCAAGCGCTGTGTTAGAGTGGCCGCGCATTATGTCCTCCATTGCCCAATCTTCTCGCGGGCGTCGCGCCATCGGGCGAGTCGCGATCATCTTAACACTGGTGGGCGGCGGCCTGCTGGCCCAGCGCTTCTGGCCCAAGAAGACCACCGACGTGCGCGTCACCACCGCCGCGGTGGGCAGCGTGCGCGACGTGGTCTCCTCAGCCTCGGCCGGCGAGGTCACGCCCGAGCTGCAGGCGACGGTGCGAGCCGAGCTTGGCGGGCAGGTGGTGGCGGTGCGCTTCGAGCGCGGAGCGCGGGTGAAAAAGGGCGACCTCGTGGTCCAGGTGGACCCCGCCGACCTCGACGCCAAGGTGCGCCAGGCGCAGGCCGCTGCCGACGCCGCAGAGGCGCAGCGGGCGCAGGCGGCGGCGCGCCTTGCGACCCTGCGCCACCAGGCCGAGCGGGCCAGCCTGCTCGCCTCGCGGGGGGCCGGCACGGTGCAGCTGAGCGAAGACGCCGCCGCCGCGGTCACTGAAGCGGCGCAGTCGGTGCAGGCCATCGCCAGCCAGAAGGCGCAGGCCCTGGCGGCGCTGGCGGTGGCCCGGGTGGCGCGCTCGCGGGCGGATGTGGTGGCGCCGTTTGCCGGCGTGCTGACCGACGTCCCGGTCCACCTGGGGGAGAGCCTGCCGCCGGGCGCGCCGGTGCTGCAGATCATGGACGACACCCGCTTGCATGTAGACGCCACGGTCGATGAGGCCGACGCCGCCAAGGTCAAGACCGGCCAGACCGCCGAGCTGCACCTGGACGCCCTGCCCGAGCAGGTGATCGCCGGGCGGGTGGCGCGCGTCGATCCGGTGGTCAAGCGCGACCTCAAAGGCGCGCGCACCCTGACCGTCGAGGTCGAGGTCGCCGGGGTCGCCGCCGCGCGCGCCGCCGGGCTGCGCCCCGGCATGTCGGCCAACGTCGAGATCATCGTCGCCGAGAAGCGCGACGTGCTGGCGGTGCCGAGCAACGCCATCGTCGGCCGCGGTGTCCGCCGTTTCGTCTACAGCCTGGCCGCCGAGGGGCGCCTGTTCCGGCTGCACAAGCGCGCGGTCGAGATCGGGCTGTCCAACTGGGAGCGCAGCGAGATCAAGAGCGGCCTGGCCGCCGGCATGATGGTGCTGTTGTCGCTCAACGAAAAGGGCATCGAAGACGGTGCCCTGGTGCGCCCGCTGCTCGACAAGGACCACCGCGAGGCCGAGGCCAGCGAGCCGGTCGCCCGCGCAGGTACGCCCTAGCGATGCTGAGCCCGGCGCCCGCGCCCTCTGCCGTCCTGCCCGCCGCCCCGCGACCGGTGATCGACATCGCCGCCCTGCGCCGGCGCTTTCTGCTCGGCGAGGAGGTGGTCGAGGCGCTGCGCGGCGTCGACCTGCGCATCTTCGCCGGCGAGTACGTCGCCATCGTCGGGCCCTCGGGCTCGGGCAAGTCGACGCTGATGAACCTCATCGGCTGCCTGGACACGCCCACCGAGGGCAGCTACTTCCTCGATGGCGAAGAGGTGCACCTGCTCAACGACGACCAGCTGGCCGAGATCCGCAACCGCAAGATCGGCTTTGTCTTTCAAAGCTTCAACCTCCTGCCGCGCGCCAGCGCCGTGGACAACGTCGCGCTGCCGCTGCTCTACTCGGGGCGCAAGCGGGCGGCGCGGCGGCAGGCGGCGGTCGAGGCGCTCACCCGCGTCCAGCTGGGGGCTCGCCTTTATCACCGGCCGGATCAGCTGTCGGGCGGGCAGCGGCAGCGGGTCGCCATCGCCCGCGCCCTGGTCAATCGCCCGGCGGTGCTCCTGGCCGACGAGCCGACCGGCAACCTCGACCAGAAGACCGGGGCCGAGATCGTCCACCTGTTTGAGCAGCTGCACCGCGAGGGCGTCACCGTGCTGCTGGTCACCCACGACCACAAGCTGGCCGAGCGGACCCACCGTCAGATCGAGATTGTCGACGGCCGGATCGCCCGCGACACCGGAAGCCGTGCGGCGGCAGGGGACGCGGCGGCAGCGAGCGCGGCTTCAGCGGGCGTGGCAGCAGCCGGCGGGGCGGGGTAGGGCGCGATGCCGGTCCTGGAGCTCCTGCTGACCGCGCTCGACACCTTGCTCGCCAACAAGGTGCGGGCGGTCTTGACGACGCTCGGCGTCATCATCGGCGTGCTGAGCGTGATCCTCCTGGTCTCGCTGGGCGAGGGGGCGCGGCTCTACCTGTCCGAGACCTTCGCTGGCCTGGGCAGCAACCTCCTGCAGGTCTCGCCGGGGCGGCGCGAGACCAAGGGCTTCGGGTCGCCGCCGATGGGCACCATCCACAAGCTCACCCGCGAGGACGAGCTGGCGCTCAAGCGCCGCGGCTACTCGCTGGACGGCGTCACCGGCATCGTCAACGGCGGCGGCACCGTCCGCTACCAGAACCGCCGCCGCGACACGTTCGTCCTGGGCGTCGGGGCGCGCTTTGACGAGATCCGCCAGATGCGGGTCGACCAGGGTCGCTTCTTCGGCGAGGAGGACATCGACGCCCACCGCCGCTTCGCGATCGTCGGCCGGACCGTGCTGTCGGAGCTATTCGGCGACGAAAACCCGCTCGGCCGAGTGATCAAGGTCGCCGAGGGCGAGTTCCGCGTCATCGGCATCATGGAGCACAAGGGCACCACGCTCGGCTTCGACATGGACGACCTGGTGTTCATCCCCACCACCACCGCCATGGACCTGTTCGCCGTCGATGGCTTCACTAACCTCCTGGTGCGGGCGCGCGACAAGGCCAACGTCGAGCCGGCGCTGGAGGAGATCACCGACATCCTGCGCCGCCGCCACAACGATCTGGTCGACTTCACGGTGATCTCGCAGGACGACATGTTGGCGACCGTGAACAGCATCATGTCGACGATGTCGCTGGTGCTTATCGCCATTGCCAGCATCTCGCTGGTGGTGGGCGGCATCGGCATCGCCAACATCATGCTGGTGTCGGTGCGCGAGCGCACGCGCGAGATCGGGGTGCGCCGCGCCGTCGGCGCCAAGAAGCGCCATGTGCTGCTGCAGTTCCTGCTGGAGTCGGTGGTGATCTCGCTGCTCGGCGGCGTCATCGGGCTGCTGCTAGGGGCGGCGATCATCTTCGGGGCGCGGCTGGTCCTGCCGGGGCTGCCGATCCAGCTGTCGCTCAACATCGTGCTCATCGCCGTCGGGTTCTCGGCTGCGGTGGGGGTGCTGTCGGGGGTGGTGCCGGCCAAGCGCGCCAGCGACCTCGACCCGGTAGAAGCACTGCGGTACGAATAGATCCATGGCCTCGTCCAAAGAACGGCTGGCGCTGCGGCGGGCGCTGCACCAGATCGAGTTCGACCTCCTGCACGACCACAAGCCGGCGACCGCCGCCGAGATCCTGACCGAGCTGCTACCGCTGGCGACGCCGCTCGGACCGGCCAAGCTGGATCAGGTCGAGGCGCTGGCGCGGCTTGCCGCCGGGCCCAAGGACGGGCCGCTGCGGCGCGCCTACATCGACCAGTTCGGCTGCGCCGGGGTGCAGCGCTTCCGCTCGCGCGCCGGGGTGGTCATCTATTCGTTTCAGGCCGAGACCTTCCCCGGGCACATCAACAACCTGTACCTTATCGACGGGCGTGTCCCGGGGGCCGGCACGGCGCAGGATCTGGTGCTGCTCGACGCCGGCTCGCAGCTGGATCAGTCGGCGCGGGATCTGGCGCGGGCGCGCGCGGTGCTGGCGGGGGTCTTCCACCAGCCGGGCCTGCTCGACGAGGTCCGCCACCTCATCGTCAGCCACGGCCACATCGATCACTTCGGCGGCGTCGGCGACTGGGCGCGGCGCGGCGCCAAGATCTACGCCCACCCGTTTGACAGCCGGGTGATCACCCGCTTTGACGAGCGGCTCATCGAGAGCTCGGTGTTCCTGCGCGACTTCCTTTTGCACGCCGGCTGCGGCGAGGAGCAGACGGCGCAGCTCATCGCCATGAACACCGACGGCAAGCGCTCGTTTCAGTCGCTGCCCTTGGACGGCCTGCTCAGCGACGGCCAGACCTTCCATGGGCTGCGCATCTATCATGTGCCCGGCCACTGCCCGGGGCAGGTCATGGTGCAGGTCGACAACATCCTGCTCACCGCCGACCACCTGCTCGATCGCATCACCCCCAACCAGTCGCCCGAGCACATCACGCCGTGGACCGGGCTCGATCACTACCTGCTGTCGCTGCAGCGCACCGCGGTGCTCATCGACAGCCAGAAGATCGACGTGGCCCTGGGCGGCCACGAGGCGCCGATGTGGAACCCGGCCCAGCGCGTCGAGCAGACGGTGGCCTTCCACCACAAGCGGCTGCAGCGGGTGCTCGAGCTGTGCAAGGACGACCTGACCATCGCCGAGCTCACCGGGCGCCTGTTCGGCGAGGTGAGCGGCTACGGCCGGCTGATGGCGCTCGGTGAGGCGGCGGCGCACGTCGAGTACCTGGCGCGGCGCGGCGAGCTGCAGCTGGCCAACGTCGAGGACCTCCTGCGCGCCCGCAACCCGGCGATGCGCTACCGCGCCGGCACGCCGATCCTGACGACGCCGCCGACCACCCCAGGGCAGACATGAGCGGGCCGACTCGGGCGCCGGAAAGCGCGGCCAAGGTCGGCTGGCTGACCCCGGCGATCCTCGGCTTCGGCATCGCCAGCCTGCTGTCGGACTTCGGGCACGAGGCGGGCACGGCGACGATGCCGGCGCTGCTCACGGTGCTCGGGGCGGCACCGGCGGCGCTCGGGCTCATCGAGGGGATTGCTGACGGCGTGGTCTCGCTGGGCAAGCTCTACGGCGGCGCGCTGGCCAACCGGCTGGCGTGGCGTAAGCCGCTGACCATCGCCGGCTATCTCATCACCGGCCTGGCAGTCGGCCTGTTCGGGCTGGCGCAGAGCTGGGTGCACCTGCTGCTGGCGCGCATGGTCGGCTGGCTGGCCAAGGGGCTGCGCGGGCCGTCGCGCTCGGCGATGCTGGCCGATGTTGCGGAGAAGGCGACGCTCGGACGGGCGATCGGCTTTCACCGCGCGATGGACACCGTCGGGGCCGTCCTCGGACCGCTGGCGGCGACGCTGCTCTTGGGGCGCATCCCGGTGCGCCAGGTCTTTCTGTGGGCGATGATCCCGGGCATCCTGGCGGCGCTGGCGTTTTTCGCCCTGGTGCGCGGCCAGCAGCACACCCGCAAGGAGCCGACGCCCTCGCTGTGGCAGAGCCTGCGGCGGCTACCGGCCGGCTTCCGCCGCTTCCTGCTGGCGGTGCTGCTGTTCGGGGTCGGCGACTTCGCGCGCACCCTGCTCATCCTGCGCGCGGCGCAGCTGCTCACCCCGCGCTACGGGGCGACGCAGGCGGCGGCGATCGGGATGCTGCTGTTCGTCCTGCACAACCTGGTAGCGGCGCTGTGCGCCTATCCGGTGGGGCGGGTCGCCGACAGCGTGTCGCCGCGCCTGCTGCTCGCGCTTGGCTATGGGCTGGGGGTGGCCACCGGGGTGCTGGCGGCGTTCGCGCAGCCGTCCCTTTTAATGCTGACGCTGCTTTTTGGCTGCGCAGGTCTGGTCATCGGCATCGAAGAAACCATTGAGAGCGTCGTCACTGCGCGCCTAGTCGAGGGGCCGCTGCGCGGCTCGGCCTACGGCGCGCTGGCAGCCACCAACGGCATCGGCGATCTGATCTCAAGCTCTGCGGTGGGCCTGCTGTGGACTGCCCTGGGTCCGGCGGTGGCATTCTTGAGCGCGGCGGCGGCGTGCGCCGTGGGCACTGGCCTGCTGGTCGCCGACCTCCGCGGCGGCACCTCGGCTGCGCCCCCCGCGGCGGCCTAGCAAGCACTGGCCGGGCCACTCCAGGTAGCAGAAATCGCTGGTTTGTCGGCGGCGTCGGGGACGCGGCGAAAAAATACGCCGGGCGGCGCTGGCAGCGGGAGTACCATGGAGGGCATGGTGGGCTCGCGTATCGCCCATTACCAAATCATCCGCCAGGTCGGCGAAGGCGGAATGGGCGTCGTCTACGAGGCGACGGACGAGCGTGACGGAAAGCACGTCGCGATAAAGGTCATGCGCGCCGAGTTCACCCGCAGCCGCGAGGCGCTGACGCGCTTTTTCAACGAGGCGCGGGCGACCAACCTCGTCGAGCACCCGAGCCTGGTGCGGATCCACGAGCACGGCCAGATCGCCGACGGCACCGCCTACCTGGCGATGGAGTTCCTGCAGGGCGAGACCCTCAGCGCTCGCCTGCGCCGCTACCGCGGTCCGATGCCCGAGCCCGAGGCCCGGCGCATCGCCTGGCAGCTTGCCTCCGGGCTGGCGGCGGCGCACAAAAAGAGTATCGTCCACCGAGGCTAGTTCGTAGCGTCGCTGCGCCCGCCTCCGGGGTTTCCAGCGCCAGGTCGCACCGTCGCCGCTCGCGGGAAAGCTGGGCGGTGCCCGGGCGAACCTTTTGCCGCGGCCGGTGTTTGATTTTACAGAACAAGGAGACCCTCATGAACCCTCTGCGAAGTTCTGTTTCCGGGCTGCTCGCCTTATGCCTGTGCGCGCCGGCCTTTGCCGCCGAGGCTCCGGCCGCCGCCCCGACCCCGCCCGCCAAGACCCAGAAGAAGCCGGTCACCGATGAGTTCCACGGCACCAAGGTGATCGACGACTACCGCTGGCTGGAGACCTTCGCCGACCCGGCGGTGCGCGCCTGGAACGACGCCCAGAACCGCTACAGCCGCGCGGTCCTCGACCAGAGCCCGGCCCTGGCCGCCATCCGCGACCGCGTCAAGGACCTGATCACCGCTTCCTCGGCCGCCTACTTCGACCTCAGCTGGCGCGGCAGCGTTCTTTTCGCGCGCAAGTTCCAGCCGCCGCGCGATCAGCCGCTGCTGGTCGCCCTCAAGTCGCCCGACGAGCCGGGCAGCGAGCGGGTGCTGCTCGATCCGCTCAAGGTCAATCCCGCTGGCACCACCACCATCGACTTCTACGTCCCGTCTCTGGACGGCGACCTGATCGCGGTCTCGCTGTCCGACCGCGGCACCGAGGACGGCACCGTGCACGTCTACGAGGTCAAGACCGGCAAGGAGCTGCCCGACGTGGTGCCGCGCGTCAACGGCGGCACCGCCGGCGGCAGCCTCGCCTGGAGCGGCGATCACTCTGGCTTTTACTACACCCGCTACCCGCGCGGCAGCGAGCGCGCCAAGGAAGACCTGAACTTCTACCAGCAGGTCTACTTCCACAAGCTCGGCACCGACACCAAGGACGACACCTACGCCATCGGCAAGGAGTTCCCGCGCATCGCCGAGATCACCCTCAAGACCAGCCCCAACGGCAAGTACGTCCTGTGCACGGTGGGCAACGGCGACGGCGGTGAGTATTCCCACTATCTGCTGGCGCTGCCCGCGGGCGGCTTTACCCAGCTGTCGCAGTTCTCGGATCACCTTACCGAGGGCGCTTTCGGCATGGACGGCTCGCTGTATCTGCTGTCGCGCGATGGCGCGCCGCGCGGCAAGCTGCTGAAGCTGCCGGCGGGCGGGACCCAGCTGGCGGCGGCCAAGGTGGTGGTGCCGCAGAGCGAGGCGGTCATCCAGCATGTGCTGGCGACCAAGGGACGGCTCTATGTGCTGGACCTGCTCGGCGGGCTGTCGCAGCTGCGCAGCTTCGACCTAAACGGCGGCGCGCCGAGCCTGGTGCCGGTCAAGCCGGTGTCAGCGGTGACCGAGCTGGTGCGCGGGCGCGACGAGGAGATCCTGCTGCGCAACGTGACCTTCACCGAGCCGCCGGCCTGGTTCCGCTACGCGCCGGGCGGAAAGCAGGCAGGCAAGGTCCAGAAGACGGCGCTGGTGGTCACCTCGCCGGTCGACTTCAGCGACATCGACGTCGAGCGTCACCAGGTCGCGTCCAAGGACGGCACCAAGGTGCCGCTGACCCTTTTGCACAAAAAAGGAATCAAGCTCGATGGCAAAAACCCGACGCTGCTCACCGGCTACGGCGGCTTCGGGGTCAGCCTGACGCCGGGCTTTGGCGTCATCCGCCGGGTGTGGCTGGAGCAGGGCGGCGTCATCGCCATCGCCAACCTGCGCGGCGGCGGCGAGTTCGGCGAGGAGTGGCACAAGGGGGGCAACCTGCTCAACAAGCAGAACGTCTTTGATGACTTCATCGCCTGCGCGCAGCACCTCATCGACAGCGCGGTCACAAGCCCCGCCAAGCTCGCCATCCAGGGCGGCAGCAACGGCGGCCTGCTGATGGGAGCGGTGGTGACGCAGCGCCCGGAGCTGTTCCGCGCGGTGGCGGCGCACGTGGGCCTGTATGACATGCTGCGCTTCGTGCTCTACCCAAATGGCGCCTTCAACGTGACCGAGTACGGGACGCCCAAGGACCCGCAGCAGTGGAAGGCGCTGTACGCGTACTCGCCGTACCACCACGTAAAAGAGGGGACCGCCTACCCGGCGATGCTGTTTGTGAGCGGCGAGAACGACCCGCGGGTCAACCCGGCGGACTCGCGCAAGATGGTGGCCCGGCTGCAGGCGGCGAGCACCTCGGGGCTGCCGATCCTGCTGCGCACAAGCTCCAGCTCGGGCCACGGCGCCAGCTCGCTGTCCGAGTCGATCAAGGAGCAGGCCGATGTGTTTTCCTTCCTGTTCCAGCAGCTCGGGGTGAGCTACAAGCCCATCGCCGGCGGACGGCAGGCCCAGCGCTAGCGGGCGGCCCGAGAACACGCGACGCGAGCCGGGCGGTCGCTGTACACTGCGGAGGATGCGCACCCGGCTCTCCTGTCTATCCTATCTCTCCTGCCTGGCCGGCGCGCTGCTCGCCCTCTCGGGGTGTCGCAGCGGTCGTCCGGAGTACACCATCAATGTCCCACCGAACATCTTCGCCGTGCGACCGGCGCGCTCGGTGCTGTTCATCGATACGCCGGTGCGGCTCGATGGGCTCAACCAGGCCCTGGAGCAGGCGGTCGCGCGCGGGCTGCCGGCGGGCGGCGCCGGCGGCATGCGGCTCGGCCTGCTGGAGGCGCGATGGCGGCTCGGGCGCGGCCCGGCCGCGGTGGTGGCGACGCCGCCGGGCCTGGGGGTGCAGCTGCCGGTCACCGGCGAGGTCAGCGTGGGGGCGGGCTTCCTGCGCTGCCAGGCGAGCGGCATCGGCGGTCTTTTCACCATTGCCCTGAAGCCGACGCTGGCGCCCGATGGCGCGCTGGTCTTGCGCGAGCCGCGAGTCACGGTCGCGCAGCAGGGCAACCTGGCCTGCGCCGGCATCCAGGTGCCGACCGGAGATCTGTTCAACCAGATGCTGCGCCCGATCGAGCAGGCGCTGGGCGCGGTGCTGGGGGAAGTGCGGCTGCCGCTGGGACCGGCGATCTCGCGCGGGCTGGCCGAGCTGGCGGTGCCGCGCACGATGGAGCTGGGCGGGCAGCGCGTCTGCGTCGATCTCGATCCGACGGCGCTGGTCGTGGCGCCGCTGGGCGGCGGACCGACGCCGACGGTGCGAGTGGGGGTCGAGGTGGCGCCGCGGCTGGCGCTGCAGGCCTGCCCGAGTCGCCCGGCGACGGCGCCGCAGGTCCTGATGGTGCGCGAGGCGGCGGCCGGCAGGCCCTCGCGGGTGCAGGTGGCGGTGGCGGTGCCGACGACAGAGCTGCAGGGGCCGCTCGCCTCGGCGCTGGTCGGCAAGCGCTTTGGCAGCGGCGCCGGTCAGGTGCAGATCAACTCGGCCGTTGTGGGCGATGCAATGGGACGAGCGCTGGTGCGCCTGGGCGTCAGCGGGGCCTATCAGGGAGATCTGTTTCTGTGGGGGACTGCCGCGGTGCGCGAGGAAGGGGGCCGGTACCTGCTCAGCGTCCCGGATCTGCAGGTCGCCAGCGAGTCCACCTCGCGGCTGCAGGAGCTGCGGCTAGACTTGTTTCAGCTGTTCGAGGGCAACCTCGCCGACAAGCTGCGACCGCAGCTGGTCCTGGATGTAACCGACCGCCTGCGCAAGGTGCAGCAGCAGCTCAGCGGCTCGCTGGAAGTGAGCCGCTCCGCCTGGCAGCAGGCGGTGGGCGCTGGCTCCGGACTTGCCGGCCTCGGCTCGATGGCGCTGCGCGCCCAGCTGGGCGAGCTGCGACCGCTCGCTGTCGAGTCGCGACCCGGGCTGCTCGTCGCCTACATCGAGCTCGTCGGCACGCTCACGCTCGACCTTCGCTGAGTCGGCGGCGGAGCTCACTGGGGGCGCAGAAGCTTGCCGAGCTCGGCGACCTGGGCCTGGGATTGCGCCGGGGCGCGCTCCAGGCGGGCCCGCTCGAACCACTGCACGTAGCGGCCGCTGCTCGGCTCGAAGTAGGCGGCGCTCAGCGGGTAGCCAAGGGCGGTCAGCGGGTCCGGCAGCTTCTTCCACAGCGTCAAAAACCCGGTCGGCGCATCGCCGGTGCCGCTAGGGGAGGGCGCGGTATCGCAGAGGTTGTGGCGGATGCCGCGCCCGCCATCGGTGGCGGCGCGCTCCACGAGCAGACAGCCGGCGCGGGCGCCCGCCTCCTCGGCAAAAGCTGGTATCGAGGTCGTCCGCCAGTCGATGCCGAGCTGGGAAAGGCGAGTCAGGCCGAGCCGCGCCGGCGCGACATCCGCGGGCCGGTCGACGTCGGGGTGGAGCTCTAGCCGACTGTTCTCCAGCCACTGCCCGCGCAGGCCGCTGCGGGCGTCCTGTTCCGGCGCCGCCAGCGGCCTGCCGAACACCTCGACGCCGCCGCTCTGGGCAAAGTAGCTCCAGGCGCGGCCGCACAGCTCATGGGCCCGCGTGCGCGCCGGCTGGCCGAGCGCCTTGGAGAAGTCCTGGCAGCCCCAGTCGCGCACCGGCACCCGCCCGTTGAACACATCGGGGCCGGGGGTCAGCTCGGCGCTCGGGCGCTGCCAGCGCGACTGCACAAGCTCCTCGATGGTGGCGAAGGTGTAGCCGGCGGCGCGCAGCCCGTCGATCACGTCCGCCAGCGCGTCCCGGGTGCACGGGTGGGTGTCGTGAAAAAGGATGACCACGCCCTTCTTAGTCGCCACCAGCTTGTCGGTGAGGATGGTCTTTTTGATGCGGTCGACTTTTTCGGCAAAGGTGTAAGTGCTGGCCTTGCCCGGCGGCTGCGGCATCGAGTTTGTGTACCACTCGTCCTTGGCCCAGTCGGCCGAGTCCGAGGAGTCCAGGTTCCACAGGATACTGAGCCCGCGGTCGGCCAGCGGCCCGCCGACGCTGCGCAGCAAGCTGCGGTCGGCGTCGGTGAGCTTGCTGTCATCCAGGCGACTGATAAACGGCGAGCCATAAGGCGGCCGGATGAGCGTCAACGGCAGGGTCTTGCCGCCGGCCTTGAGCAGCGCCAGGTTGATGAGCGTCTGGTTGTGATCAAGCTCTGTAGCCAGCTCTGCAGGCGTACTCTTGGCGAGGTCCGGATGGTGCATGGTGTGGTTGCCGATCACATGGCCCTCATCCACCACCCGCTTGAGGATGTCGCGATACTGGACCGGCTGCTTCGTCGCCGGATCCGGGTAGCTGGCGTCCAGACCCTGGCTCCCCTTGAGTCCGTAGGCATTGACAAAGAACGTCGCCCGGACCCCCTTTTGCTTGAGGATGTCGAGAAACGCCAGCGTGTACTCGCTGGGTCCGTCATCGATCGTCAGGTAGGCGGTGGCATCGGGAATCGGATCGCGCGGGTAGTAGCCGACTGGATGGGCGGCAGAGTAATCCTTGGAGGGAATCGGCGGCTCGGGCATTTCCATCGGCGGAGGCTCCGGCATCATCATGGCCGGCGGCGCCGGCGGCTCGGGGTCGGGAGCGACCGGCTCGGCGCCGCAGGCGGACAGCGCCGCCAGCAGGAGCGCCCCGGGCCCGCGCCACCGCACGTTCCTATTCTCCAGTTCGCCAACACACGCTCTCTGTCTGTTCCAGCGACGAAGCATGGGATCTCCTTGGGAAGGATCTGTAGCTAGGATGCGGGGCATCCCGAGTGATTCCCAAGTAGTCCTATTTGGTTTGGCGCCCGCTGGCAAGCGTCATTGCGAGCGGACTCTCCTTTGTGGGTATCTCCGGCTGCCTGGCCGGTACTTGGCCACGACTTCCAGAGACTTTCCAGGACTCGGCCAGGAGTGCATCTTTTCGTCGGAGATTCTCGCCTGTACTATCCACCGAGACCTCAAGCCCGGCAACATCATGCTGGTTCCGGAAGCCAGCGGGACCTTGCCCGAGCGGGTCAAGCTGCTCGACTTCGGAATCGCCAAGCTCGATGCGCAGAGCCTGAACCTGGAAGATCCCCTGACGCGCACCGGAGCGCTGATGGGAACTCCGCACTACATGTCTCCCGAGCAGTGTCGCGGCGCCCGCGGCGTCGACGACCGCGCGGACGTGTACTCGCTGGGGGTCATCATCTTCCAGATGCTCGCCGGGCGGCTGCCGTTTATCGGCGATGGCGGCGAAGGCACGGTGATGGCGATGCACATCTACGAGCCGCCGCCCAAGCCGCGCGAGTTCGTGCCGACGATCAGCGAGCCGCTGCAGGAGCTGGTCCTGCAGATGCTGCGCAAGGAGCCCGAAGCGCGGCCGAGCATGTTTCTGGTGACCCGGCGCTTGGAAGAGCTCGGAGCCGCCATGGGCATGAACTCCGAGCTGTCGATCACGCTCGAAGACGCTCCGCCGGGTGCCGGCAACGCCGATGGCGCCACCCTGATGGCGCCGCCGGCGGGCTCGGCGGCGAACGCGGTGCTGCTCTCCAGCTCGGCCAATCGCTCGTTTCCTTCCCAGCCTTCGACGCTGGGCGCGCTCACCGGGCAGGTGGGGACGTCTCCGACGCTCAGGCCGGTGACCGGGCAGGTCGCAGCGGTGGTCCGCTACCGCCGTCCGCTGGTCGCCGGAGCGGTGGGGGTATTGGGGCTGCTGGCAGCGGTGGGTCTGCTGGTGGCGCTGCTGCGGCACCCGACGCCGCCGGTCGCGGCGGCCGGGGAGGGCGATGCCCAGCTTGAGCTGGCCCGCGGTCCGAGCGGCGACGACCACGGAACCGGAGCGCCCGAGCCGCAGCGCAGCGGCAACCCCGGCGAAGCGACAAGCCCCGGCAGTGCCAGTCCAAAGCCGCCGGCGGCTGCGGTGCGCAGCCCGGCGGCACACGGCAAGCCGGCCAAGCGCCGCGTGCCCAAGCGCAAGCCCAAGGCCAAGCCCGGCGGCAAGTCGACGACCCCGACCGACCGTCACGCAGTCGTCGACGGGCGGCGAGCCAGCGGGCCTTTGCCGAACCTGCCTGGCGGCCGGCGGTCGCCGCGGTCAGGAAAGGGGCAGCAGGCGCACCGGCTCGTCGTACAGGGCACCCCCTTCACCGTTATCGGTGGTCGCGGCCTGGATGAGGGCGTTGGCGCAGCGGCCGTCGCGCAGGTGGCCGCCCTTGGGGATGAGCGCCACATCGCGCCGCTGCGCCGGGTCGTGCACCACGCGCACGGTCATCGCCGCGAGCCGGGACTGCAGAGTCGCCAGCGCGCCATCGGCCACGCCCGCCGCGGCGTCCGGATGCACGGTGCACACCGCCGGCCCCACGGGCGACCGCGGCCACTGCGAAGACTGCGACTTCTCCGTCGACAGCGACAACAGCTGCAGCGGGTAGTCGGGATCGCCGGGCGGCGCCGCGGCCGGGGCGGTGTGGATGAGATTCACCTTGCCCGAGGGCGTCTTGAACCGCCGGTCGGCGCCGAAGATCTTGGGGGCCACGGGACTTGCGACCGGGCCGCTCTCCAGGGTCTCCAGGGTGATGCCGTGCGGCGCCAGCTTGGGCTCGGCGATGCGGCGCTGCCAGTCGCGGGCGCTCGGCGCGAACTCGTCGCCAAGGCCGACGCGAGCGGCCAGCTCCTGGATGATCTGCAGGTCGCTCTTGACGGTGGACGGCGGCTCGACCACCGGCCGCGCCACCCCCAGGTAGTGGTGCCCATAGGCCCCCAGCAGATCGTCGGCCTCCAGCAGCGTACTGGTAGGCAGGACCAGGGTCGCCTGCTCGGCCGTGTCGCTGAGCCAGGAGTCCACCACCACCACCAGCTCCCGCGAGCGCAGCGCCTGGGCGGTGGTGTGGGACTCGGGCAGCATGGCGACCGGATTGCCGGCGGTGATCCAGACGGCGCGGATCGGCGGATCGCGCAGCGCCAGAAGCTCCCGCCCGAGCAGCGGCTCGCAGATGGTGCGCGGCGCCGCCGACTCGCCGCGGACGAACGAGGTGTCAAAGGCCCCGCGGCGCTTGAAGTAGAACGAGACCCCGCCGCCGGCGACCCCGAGGTTGCCGCTGATCGCGCACAGCGCGTCGAGCGCGCGGACGATCGCCGCCCCGTTGTGACGCCGCCCCATACCCCAGCCGACGAGGATGGCGGCGGGCCGCTCGACCCCCAGCCGGTGGGCGAGGTCGGCCACGTCCTCACCGCTGACCTCGGCCTCCTGGCACCAGGCAGCCAGCGGCCGGCTCTCGGCCAGGGCGCGCAGCTCGGGCAGGTGATCGCAGTACTCGCCGGCGGCCGGATCGGTCAGGCCGCGCTCGAACAGCACCCGCGCGATCGCCATCGCCAGGGCGAAGTCGCCGCCCGGACGAGGCTGCAGGTAGCGGTCGCACAAGGTCGCGGTCTTGTGATGCACCGGATCGATAAGGCACAGACGGGCCCCGCGCTCGCGCGCCTGGCGCAGGATCGGGATTAGGTGCGGGCTGGAGACAAAGACGTTCTTGCCCCACAAGATGATGTTGCGGGCATTGAGCAGATCGAAGATGTCGTTGGAGTCTTCGTCGCCGAAGTCGGTCATCTGGGCGTAGTCGCCGGCGCCCGAGCAGATGTCGCCGCGCTTGACCGTGACCGGGCCGAAACGCTCGAAGAAGGCGTCCACCACCTTGCCGAGAAGACCCAGGCTGCCGGCGCTGTGGTAGTGGAAGATGGCGGCGGGGCCACTCTCGGCGCGGATGCGCAGCAGCTTCTCGGCGGCGTAGTCCAGCGCCTGCGTCCACGACACCGGCTTGAGCTCACCGGAGCGCGGCTCGCGCAGCAGCGGCGAGAGCAGGCGCTGCGGCGAGTACTGGGTCTCCAGGAAGTGGCTGGTGCGATAGCAGAGAAACCCCCGCGTGACCGGGTGGTCGGGATCGCCGGCGAGGTGGGTCACGCGGCCATCTTCGACCGTAGCGACGATGCGGCAGGTGTCCGGGCAGTCCCGATTGCAGGTCGTCTTGCGGAGCTCGCGCATGGCCGTAGATCTACCGCGCGAATTGCTTGGATGGAAGCTTACTGTAGAGCGTGTGCATTTTCTGAACACCAGCCCCTAAAAAAAAACATTTCTCAAGGCCATGGTGCAGATGGCAGCCGGCGCATAGGGTTCGCCCATCACGGAGCGTTACCGATGAAGCCTCAGACTGTGCCGCCTCACGAAGTTTTTACCGCCGCCATTCGCCTGATTCGCCAGGACCTCATCCCCGCCGCGACGCCGCAGCGACAGCGCCAACTCGACAAGGTAGCGCGCATTCTGGCCCGAGCGCGGCGGCGGCTGGCTCTGCTGCCACCGCCCCCGGAGCCGCCGCTGCGCCCGCCGCACGACGGGGAGGACCTGGCAGCCTGGGGCCAGCGGCTGCGCCTGCGCCGCGAGCTGGCGGAGCTTAGCCGCAAGCAGCTCGCCCGCCTGTCGGGAGTCGCGGCCAGCACGCTCCGCAACCTGGAGCGCGGGCTGCACAAGCCAACCCGCAAGACCCTGTTGCGGCTCCAGGCGGTCCCGCAGCTCGTGGGGGATGCAGTCGCCGAAGAGCCGCCGCTACGCGCCTGCCTTGCCGAGTACGGCTGGCAGCTGATCAAAAAGTGGCGCTACGCCGAGGAGCACCACCCCCGGCTGCTGTTCATCTGCCGCAAGGCAGCGCCTTCCAAGTAACTTGGGAGGCCGGCTAGCCCTGCTTGGCACGCAGCTTGCGCTCGATCTTGGACAGCGCGTCCTTCCAGGCGGCGCGACGCTTGTCCCACTTGCTGTCGGTCAGCAGCTTGCGCGTGGTCTGGATGGCGGCCTCGGCGTCCGGGTAGCGCTCATCGGCGATCAGCGCCTCCGCCAGGTACATCTGATTGGGCGGGTAATCGGGCGCCAGGGCGACCGCCTTCTGCAGGTGGGTGACCGCCTTCTCGGGATCGCCGACCGCCACCGGCGGGGCCGGGGCGCGCGCGTACAAGGTCCCGAGCAGCCGATGCGGCCCGCCGCTGTCAAACCGCTCGTCGATCTTGGCCGCCGTCTCGCCCTCGCTGATCATCAGCTGGACGAGCGGCTTCACATCCCCACCGCGCTGGGTCTGCGCATTGAAGCCGTGCAGCGCCGCCAGGTAGTAGTGGCCCTCGATGCGCTCGGGCTCTAGCTCGACTGCCTTCTTGCCCGCCGTCAGACCGGCCGGCAGCACCGCTGAGCAGGGACCGCCATCGTCCAGGGTGCACTGCTCGGAGGCGGCGCGGGCCAGGCGCCACTGCGCTCCGTAGCCGGCCTTGCTGCTCGCCCAGTCGGGATTTTTCTGCACCGCGCGGTCGAGCGCCACCTGGGCGTTGCGAAAGCCGGTCGAGCCGGAGTCAAACTGCTCGTCAGCCACCTTGAGCAGGGCCTCGGGCTCGGTGGGCAGCGAATCGACGCTAAGCGAGGGCTGGGCCTTGACGTCGGCAGCCGGCGCGCAGCCGGGCTGCACGCCCGCAAGAGACAACGTCAGACCGAGACCGAGACCGAGCTGGGAGAAGTTCTTCATCATGGTAGTTCCCTGGGCGACCCGCGGGCCTTATGGGTGTTCGAACAGCTTCTGCGCGGCGCTGAGCGCGGCGGTATCTTTGGGCACAAAGCGGGTGATATGCATCTCTTTGCAGATCTCGCTGCCCGGGGCCGCGGTGCACATCGACAGCAGCGTCTTGGTCAGCTTCTGCGCCTCTGCGGCTGGCAGCTCACCGTCGAGCGAGACCACGACCAGGGCGGGCAGCTTGGGCGAGTCGTAGATCGTCCGCAGCTCGGCCCCGCCCTCCATCTTCTTGGCCGCCTCCAGCTGCTGATCGTTTACCAGCGTGGCGTCAGCCTCACCGCGCAGGACCGCGCGCACGCCCTTGCTGTAGATGCCGATCTGCTTGAGCGAAAAGCGCGTCTCGGCCGGCCCCTTGCCGTCGAGGACGACGTTCCCCAGGTACTTGGGCGAGTCGGCCAGGGTGGTCCACAGCTTCTTGCCCGCGAGGTCGGCAAGCGACTTGTAGGCGGGGTTTTTGACCACCACGTGAAGGCGCGGCGAGTTGAGCTCCTCGCTGTCGACCTGCGCCAGGACCTCGGCCTTGTGCGCCGCCCGCAGCTCCAGGTACAGCGACGCCTCCATGACCCCAAAGCCGGGCTTCTGCGGCGCGATGCCGGCCAGCGCTTCCTTGCGCGACGAGTAGAAGGTCCCTTTGGCCGATCCGGCCGGCCAGCCGAGCGACTTGTCGAGAAACGCCCCGAACCGGTCGATGTACGGCTTGGCCTGCTCGCTGTCGCCGCCCAGGCCGGGGGTGAAGATCATGAAGTCTTTGGGGCCGGCGTGGGCGCTGCCGGCGACCGCGATGCCGCCAAGGAGCGCCAGCGTCCCGGCCAGGGTGGCAAGGCGGCGGGCCGGTCTGTGGTGTACGCCCGCGCCCACAGAGGATCTGTTTGGCATGTCAGTTCGGAGATCATCTCGCATGTAGGTATTGTTCTAGACGCAATGCCAGGCTGCAACCGTTTCGCGACAATTGTGCGCTGGCTTTCTTTAGTTACTCGCGGCGCGGTAGCTGCAGGGTCTGGCAGCCGCTGACCAGCGCCCGCCGCGAGCGACGTCTGCCGTCGGCGTCGAAGTAGAACACCTCGACCGGCAGCGGCGGCGCTGCAGGGTCCGGTCGGGCCACAAGCTCATAGGTCACGGTGGTGACGGTGCTGTGGCAGCGCAAAGAGACTGTGCCCAGGCTCGTCGGCAGCTCGCGAGCGGCGAAGCTCTGACCGGGGGCGAACCAGGCCGCCGGGGCGCCGGCCCCGATCCAGAGCGTGCCGGTAGACAGATCGTCCTCGTCGCGCTCCTCCAGGGCCAGCAGGTAGCGCAGGTACTGCAGCATCACCGCCGTGCCTGCCGAGCACGGGTCCGAGTCCGGTCGCGCCGGCTGCTCGGCCACCGTCCGCAGGCGGTCCGCATACTCCTGTCGCGAGAACAGGACGATCGCCGTCTCCGGCGACACGAACGTGTGCGGATCACAGGACAGGCCGATCTGCCCAAGGAGCCCCAGGTAGAAGCGGTCAAACTCCCGCCGGTGCAGCGCGCACAGCTGCATCCCGCGCGAGTACTCGGCGTCCACCCCCAGGCGCCCGAACCACTGATCAAAGCGAGCCACCCCCAGGGTCTGCCGGCCGGTCTGCTGCAGGTAATCGGTGATCGAGCGCGCCCACCGTCCCTGCCAGCCAAACAGCGCCGTCTCCAGGATCAGCGAGGCAAACAGCTGGTGGTAGTCACCGGCGCTCGGGGACTGCCCGGGCTCGTCGGTGCGAAACGGAAGAAAGGGCGGCGTGGCGGCGCTTTTGTAGATCCGCTCGGCGGTGATAAGGAGGTTCTGGCGGGTCTCGGTAGCGGCCTGCGCCCACGCTGCGGCGCGCGGGTCGCCGACCTCCTTGGCGAGCAGCGCGGCATCGCGCAGGCCGCGCCAGGCGGCGCTGCTGCCGTACAGGCTGTAGGTCGGCTCGGTCAGGTCGCCGCCGTAGGTGTGCTTGGGAAGCAGCCCATAGTGCACCGGCCGACCGCCGCTCTCGTCGAGCCTCTGGGTGCTGCGGAACGCCGCGGCGATCCACTCGGCGTTTTCGGCGATGAGCGGCCACAGGGCGCGCAGCGCCGCCCGCTCACCGCCCAGGGCATGCACGTCGCGGGCGTAGGTGATGCACAGGCCGGCGCGGTACTGGTGGTGCTGGCCCTCTTTCTTGAGAAACTCGGGCGCAAAGAAGGTCCGCTCGAGCAGGGCCCGGGCCCGACGGGGGTGGCCGTACTGCGCCATCGCGACGATGTTCCAGCCCTCCTCGACGCCAAACAGTCCGCCGTCATAGACCCCGGGGAACAGGCCGTAGCGCAGGATGCCCTCGCGCTGAAACAGCCGGTTGTGCAGGAGCAGGGCGCGCCAGGCGTTGTGCAGGTGCGGATCGGGCAGCTCCAGCTGCGCCCCCGCCGCCAGGAACTGCTCGGCCTCTGCCTTGACCTCGGCATACGCCGTGGCGAACGAGGGCGCCGGCGCGGCAGGCAGGCCAGAGGACAGGGGCAGGCGGAGCTCCAGCTGCACGGCGCCGCCCGGCAGAGCGGTGCGGCTGACCGCGGTGACGGTGTCGCCCAGGCGCAGCGAGTCGGCGGTCAGCGCGGCGGGCAGCGGCTCGTAGATGCACGCCTGGGCGCGCGGCTGATTGATCGATTTGACCAGGCCCGCCCGGGTGGCGTGGCAGAGCAGGGCAGGGTCCGGCGCCACGCCCGGCCCCCGGGCGACGATCTGCAGCTGCAGCGCCCCCTGCAGGTCGATGAGCGCGGTCTGGCTGAGGGTGATAGCGCCGTTCCCGGTCAGCGCCTGCAGGCGCGACTCGGCGATGGGCAGGTAGCCCTCGTGCAGGCGCTGCTCGGCCTGCTGCAGCTCAGCGGCGGGCAGGCCGATGCGCAGCCACAGCCGCGAGTAGGCGCCGCTGCGCTCGGGCCACACCAGCCCGCCGTCCCACAGCTGCGAGATCACCGGCCCTTCGACAGCGCCGAGCAGGGCGCCGCCGCGAAACGGCAGCGCCAGCCGCCAGACCTGCTCCACCGTCGGCGTGTCCGCCGTCAGCGCCGCCAGCTCAGCGGCCAGCGGATCGCCGGCGGGGGGCAGGTGCGGCCGGGGCAGGGGATAGTGCTCGCGCTCCGCGCAGGGTGGGGTGCGCAGCGGCTCGCCCTGATACGGCGCCGCGGCCAGCTCGACCCGCTGCAGCAGCCAGGGCCCGGCGGGAAACCGCAGGCGCGCCTCGCCCGCGGCCGCCGGCGCGAGCGCCAGCTCGATCAGGGTCCCGTCGCGGTATGGGGCGTCTTGGGCCGCCGGGGTCAGGTTCACCGGGAAGCGCCGCTCGACGGCGGCGTCCGGGCACTCGTCCAGATGAAACGCGCCGACCGGCGGCAGCTGCGGCGCCCGCAGCCAGCTGTTCCAGGTATCGGTCAGCGATACCCCGGCAAAGAACAGGCGCAGGTGCTGCGGCTCCTGGCCGCCTGCTGTTTCGCCCCCGGCCGCCCAGCGGAGCAAGAGCCCGCCCAGCTCACCGCACGCCAGGAAGCTCTGCGGTCGGCCGGCTGCCAGCACCTGCCCGTCCAGCTCGGGACGCGGCTTGCCATCGACGCCAAGAACGGTGAGCGTGAGCTCGCGGGAGTCGGTCGCCGTCGTCCCTAAGTCGGCCACTGCGGCACCGCGTGCAGCTTGGTCGTATCGTGGGTGAGCAGCACAAGGAGCGTGAACATCCGCCGCGCCGTCGACTGATCCGGATACACCAGCTCACTGTGGCGCTGCAGCAGCTCGGCGGCGTCGTCGTGAACCAGGCGGCGGGCGATGTCGAGCGCCTCGTAGTGCGGCGAGATCTCGGCCAGGTCCCCCTGGCTGAGCGAGCGCAGGATCTTCATATACTCGCGGAACACCGGCGCGATCGTCAGCCGGTTGACCGCCAGCCGGCCGACCTCGACCCCGCGCGGGTCGACAAACGACATCGAGACGCTCGCCGACTCGACCAGGACATAGGCCCGCAAGGTCTCGGTCGCGGCGCTGGTCCGCAGCACTGCCTCTTCGACGAGCTCGTTTATCGCCAGCATCCACTCGGCGCGTCGCGCCCGCGTCGCGCAGCGCCACGTCACATCATCGACCAGCACGTCGGTAAGTGCCGCCTGATGCGGTGCCGCTTCGTGCATTCTGCAGCTACTTTAGGCTCCAAGCGGCGCAAGCGCAATCACTATGCCGCAGTGCGTTATTGCCAGCGAAATTAGCAAGTTGGCCGGGGGCGCCACGGTCAGGCGGCAGCGGTTGCAAAATCGGCGCTCCTGGCGTAGGCCAGGTTCCAAGACCTAGGAGACGGGCGGGTTGACGATGTCCTTTTTCATCGGCGCCAGCGCTTGCAGGAGCTCTGCCTGCTCTTTTTCGCCGACCTTGAACTTGTCGAGCGTCTTTTTCAGATCGTCGACGAGCGCGTTGAAGTCCGCTTCGGTGATGCCCATACCCTGGTGCGTCGTCTTCATATCCTTGCCGGTGTAGGTGCAGGGGCCGCCGGCCGCGGCGCAGATCTGATCGGTGAGCTTGGTGCGCAGGCCCTCCCAGTCGGTGGTGCCGGCGAACTTGCCCTTGATGCGCTCGTCGACCTTTACGCTCTCGACGAAGTCGGTGACCACGGCGCCGATCGCCTCGCGACCGCCGAGCTTGTCGTAAAGCGACGGGCCGCCCGGCTTGACGTCGCCGGTCTTGGGGCCGCAGCCGGCGAGCGGGCTCAGGGTCAACAGCAACAGGGCCAGCGCGAGGCCGGGCCGCACAGCACGAAAACAGCGCATCTGCATGAAGGCATCTCCAAGAGGGGGTGGGGGTACAGCGTCTTATTCCATATTGAACGTGCTCGGATCGCTCTCGCCGGGGGCGATGGCCTGCTCGGTGGGCGCGGTGCCCTCCAGGAAGACCTCGTCGATGGCGGGAGCGCCGGGGGCGGCCAGCTTGCCAGTCTGCGGATCGATGCGCTGCACCACCACGCCGGCCGGCTGGACAAAGGACGCCACGCGGCGATCGCGCAGCGCCGCCTGCATGATCTCAAGCCACGGCGGCAGCGCCGAGCGCGCGCCCTGTTCCTTGTCACCGAGCGGCCGCGCGTCGTCGAAGCCGACCCACACCCCGGCCGCCATGTCGGCGGTGTAGCCGATAAACCAGGCGTCCTTGTTGCTGTTGGTGGTCCCGGTCTTGCCGGCCGCCGGGCGCCGCAGCTTGCCCTTGATCGACGCCGCGGTGCCTTCCTCGATCACACTCTGCAGCACGCTCGACATGAGGAAGGCGAGCTCCGGGGTGACATTCTGGGTCAGCTCGCGGTGCGCCGGCGGCTCATCGCCGACCTGCAGGATGAGCAGCGGCTCGGCGTGCCGCCCGCGCGCCGCCAGCGTCGCGTAGCTATTGGTCAGCTCGATGAGCGAGACGCCCGAGCTGCCGAGCGCCAGCGAGTAGTTGCTCTCCAGCTCCGACTCGATGCCGAGCGAGCGCGCGGTGGCGATCACCGGCTCTGGCTTCAGATCGTAGATCAGCTGCGAGGCGACGGTGTTGAGCGAGTGCGCCAGCGCCACCCGCAGCCGCACCGGCCCCATGAACTGGCTGTTGTGCGCCGAGGCGTTGCGCGGAGCCCACGGCGAAAGCCCCGGCAGATCGTAGACCTGCGGCGAGTCGTTGAGGATGCTCGCCGGGGTGTAGCGGCGCGACTCGAAGGCGGTGGCGAACACGAAGGTCTTGAACGCCGAGCCGGGCTGGCGCTTGGCGCGCAGCGCCCGGTTGAAGTAGCTGCGCGACTGCCCGTAGCCGCCGATCATCGCCAGTACGTGGCGGGTCTGCGGATCGATGACGATCGCCGCGCCCTGCGGCCCGTGCTCAAGGGCGAGGATCGGCCCCTCGCGCCCGAGGCTGCCCACGCGCACATGGACGACGTCGCCGGGCGCGAAGCGCTGCGAGGCGGGCAGCCCTTTGGGGTTATAGCGATCGTTTACCGTCGGCAGGCGCAGCGAGCCGGTGGTCGCCCCCAGCTCGACCATCGCCCAGCCGGCCTGCCCCTCGCCCTCGCCGTCGAGGACCTTGCTGATGACGCCGTCGACCAGGCGGCCGACCGGCGGCCCGCTCGGGTAGTCCTTCTTCAGCTGCCCAAGGTGCGCGCTCAGGGCGGCGCCTTCGAGCTTGCGCAGCCGGGCGCGATAGCCGTTGCGCTCGTCGATCTTCTGCAGGCCGCGCTCCAGCGCCTCGCGCGCCGCCCGCTGCACCGCCAGGTCGCAGGTCGTGCGGACGTTGAGGCCCAGGTAGGGGATGCGGGCGGCGGGATACTTCTCGGCCAGCATCTTCT
>JBGANQ010000155.1:0-11492 GCA_044222245.1 Polyangia bacterium
GCTGCACGTAGACCGGCGGCGGCGGCGCCGGCTGCACATAGACCGGCGGCGGCGGCGCCGGCTGCACATAGACCGGCGGCGGCGGCGCCGGCTGCACATAGACCGGCGGCGGCTGCACGTACTGCTGCGGCGGCGGGTAGTAGTACGGCGGTGGATAGTTTGGCTGCAGCACCACCTGCGGCGCCGCAAAGATCGTCGGCCCGCCAACCGAGGTGATGATCCGCGGCGGCACAAAGACGACCCGGGGGCGCAGCCACGGGCGCCAGAAGACTTGCGCTTCGGCTTGCTCGGGAGCGGCGCAGAGCAGAGACGTGCACGCGAGGGCGGTCATTAGAAGAAATTGGCGCATGGCTGTTCCTTTCAAGTCACCGGTCCGCTGAGCGGCGCGCAGGGCCTTAAGACTGAAGACTGACGACTGCCGACCGCCGGACCTGATGCAGCCTTGTCAAGCAAGCGCCGCGCCACCTCCAGCTCCCGCCTGAAACCGGGGCCGGACGTCGTCCCCGACCAGGCCCTATGAACCGCGGTTTACAGCCGCCGCGTGAACCAAAGCCGCAAGCGTCGCTGTCGAGGGTAAAAGGCTTGACAGTGCGCGGCGGACCTCCGTAGGATTTAAGAAATTCGTGACACGGACTCGGTTCGTAGCGTCGCCGACAGCAGGCTCACTCATTACCGCAACATCCTGTATTAGCTCGGGCTGGTGAGTCGTCAGGCCGGTAACGCATGCTCGTGGCCAGTTCGAAGTTTGTAATGTAGGTTCATAGAGCCGGACCACCGGCACGCGGAGGAGGCCTTTGGCCGACAACACTAAGCAAGGTCCCAAGGACATCACCGACCTCAAGGCACGGCTGGGCTTGAAGAAGCAGGGCGGTGGCCCGGCGGTCCCCGGCCCGGGCCCGGCGCCTGGGGCTCCGTTTGCGCCGGCGCCGATCCCCGGTCCAGCGGGTGCTGCGGCACCGCGGCCGGGACAGGCTCAGCTGCCTTCGGCGCTCGGTGGTGCTCCTCCGGCCCAGAACCAGGGCTTTGTCCCCCCGCCGCCCGGCTTCGCCCCTCCGCCAGAGGCCGCTCCGGCGCAGCCCGATCCGCGGCGCGATCCCTATGCCGCGCAGCAGGCGGCGGTGGCAGCCAACCTGGCGTCGTTCTACGGCGCCGCCCCCCTCCCCGGCAGCGCCGATGAGGTCAAGGGCGACCCGATCAAGAAGCCCAAGCCGTGGCCGCTCATCGGCGGCGGCATCGCCATCGCCCTGGCCATGCTGGGCGTCGGCTACTCGATCGGCAACATCGCCGAGCGGCGCACCGACCTGAACACCGCGACCGAGCACGCGGTGCAGATTCGCGACGAGGTGGACAAGCTGGCCAAGCAGGTCGAGAAGGTCTTCGACGCGGTCCGCGGGGTCAAGCTGTCCGACAAGGACCCGCCGGACTTTGCCGCGATCGAGAAGCTGACCGACCTCGATTTCAAAGAGCCGGACATCCCCACCAAGCTGTTCCACACGAACTACTTCTCGTTCGAGCCGTCGCTCGTGCAGCAGCTGTTCACCTACTACAACGACATCATCGTGCTCTCCAAGCAGCTGCAGGAGCACACCGCCAAGACGCGCAACGACCGCGAGAGCCTGGACAAGTACGTCAAGGGCAACGCCGCCAAGGCGGAGCGCGGGCCCATCGGCGTCATCCTGGACTACAGCAACAAGCTGCCGCTGGCGCAGCTGGTCGAGCTCGGCGGCGCCGTGTGTCCGGACCCCAAGCAGCCCAACTGCTCGCCGGAAGAGGCCAAGCTGCGCTTCCGCACCGGCCTTGGCGGTGAGTTCCAGGCGCGTCCGCTCAAGGGCCTGCCCAAGGACGTGGTGCTGCCGATTCAGCAGAGCGAGCTGCAGAAGCAGATGCTCTCGGGCGATCCCGGCCTGCTTGCCTTCCGCGACTACGTGCGGCGCGCCGCTGGCCTCTTCCAGCAGATCACCAAGGTCCGCGAAGAGCAGAAGCAGCTCCTGCAGAGCCTGAAAAAGCGCGTCGAGAACCCGCCCGTCTAGTCGCCAAGGCGGCTGCCCTGCCCCGCTCGCTGTAGATTCCCTTTTCTCCCAAGCCCCTGCGCGTCTCGCACATCAAGGCCCAAGGCCCAAGGCCCAAGGCCGCGCCTTCACGCGCGTCCTCAGCCTTGTCTGGCGCCTACTGGTATGATTATCTGATGTTGCCCGCCCGACGCGCTGGCGGGCGCGGCCGCGGACGCTGTCGCGAGCGATGGCAATTGATCCTGAAGGTCCGTTTCAAGTAACCTACAAAGGGAGGTCCTCTCTGAGCCAAGTCGAGCAATCTCGGGATCCGAAGGCCGGAATGGTCGTCGGCGGCTACCGCATGAGTAAGCTCCTCGGCGCCGGGGCGATGGGCCGCGTCTACTTGGCAGAGCACGAGCGCCTGGGCCGCCGCGCCGCCGTCAAGGTCCTGGACGGCTGGGACGCTGAGCTCGTGTCCCGGCTGTTCTGCGAGGCCCGCGCCGTGGCGCAGATCGGCGACGAGCACCTGGTCGATGTCTATGACTTCGTCGCCGACCCGCAGCGCGGCGTGGTGGCGTACATCATGGAGTACCTGGCCGGCGAGGACCTGCGCAAGGTGCTGCAGCGCGACAAGGTCCTGCCGCAGGCGCGCGTGGCCAAGCTCGCCGCCCAGATCTGCGAGGGGCTGGCCGCCGCCCACAAGGTCGGCGTCGTCCACCGCGATCTCAAGCCCGACAACATCGTCCTAGTCCGCCGCGGCGGCGATCCCGATTTCGTCAAGCTGGTCGACTTCGGCATCGCCCAGTTCGCCGGCCCGGTGGCCCACCGCACCCGCGCCGGCATTGCCCTGGGCTCGGCGGCGTACATGGCCCCCGAGCAGGCCGAGGGCAAGCGCGTCGACGGCCGGGCCGACCTGTATGCGGTCGGCGTGGTCATGCACGAGCTGCTCACCGGCGAGGTTCCCTTCCTCGGCAAGACCTCGCGCGAGACCCTGGAGATCATGCACAGCACGCGCGCCCCGTCGGCCGTCGGCGATCACGGGGCCGGCCAGGTCAGCGACGGCATGGCCAAGCTGGTGCAGAAGTGCATGGCCAAGCGCCCCGAGGACCGCTTCCAGTCCGCCGACGAGCTGCGCAAGTCCCTGCTCGACATCGCCGAGCTGTCGACCGAGCGCGATGACCGCACGCAGATGATCGGCGCCCTGCGGTCGCGCAAGGGCAAGGGCAAGCTCGCCGCCTACCGCGGGCTGTCGACCACTGCAGTGCTGGGCATGGCGTTCGCGTTCGCCTTCGGGCTGGCCGCCGGGCTCCTCATCATGGCCTGGAAGTAGGGGCCTTTAGCGAGGCCCCGGCAGCGGCCGGCGGCGGGCGCAGCAGTGCCTGCGCTCCTGCTTGACTTGGGCGAAGAGTCTCGGCAAAGGTGACTCACATGAAACGGCCTGTGCCATTTGTTTGGGTGGACGTATTCGCCGAGCAGCCCTTTGGCGGCAACCCGCTGGCGGTGCTCGATGGCAGCGAGCTGCCCGAGGATGCGCTGCTGCCGCTCACCCGTGAGCTTAGCCTCGCCGAGACGACGTTCTACTACCCGCCGACCGCCGGCGTCGAGGCCGACGCCCGGGTGCGCATCTTCAGCCAGGCCAAGGAGATCCCGTTCGCCGGCCACCCGGTGCTGGGCACCGCGGCGGCGCTCTTGCTGCTGCAGAAGCTGCCCTGGCAGGCGCCGCAGACCACGGTCCGCCTGGAGCTCGGCATGGGCGTGGTGCCGGTGACGGTGAGCGGCGGCGAGCTGCCCGAGCGGGCGCAGTTCTCGCACCGCCGCATCAGCATCCCCGGCAGCCCCATCAGCGACCAGCGTCTGGCCTGGCTGCCGCCGGCCCTGGGCCTGCCCATGGAGCGCTTCAGCGCCAAGGTCACCGCCGCCGCCGGCGAGCTGACGCTGTATCCCCAGGTGACCAGCGGCGGTGCCCTGCAGCTGATGGTCCCGGTGCAGACGCCCGAGGACATCGAGCAGATCGAGGCCAGCTACCGCGACGTGGTGGTGGCGGAGCGGGCGCTGGGCGCCGAGCTCGGAATCCTCGCCTTCGCCTTCGTCGCGCCGCCGCGCAGCGACGCGCCGGTGCAGGTGCGGGCGCGCTTTTTCGCCTACGACGCGCCGCAGGAGGACCCGGCCACTGGCAGCGCCGCGGCGTCGCTGGCCGTCTACCTGCACCACCACCACCTGCTGCAGCCCGGTCAGGTGCTGGAGATCGACCAGGGCCCGCCGCGCGGCCGGGTCGATGGCGCGCCCGGCCGCCGCAGCCTGCTGCGCGCCTCGTGCGATGGCCAGAGCGTGGAAGTGGAAGGCCGCGTGCGTGAGGTCCTGCGCGGCGACATGCGGCTGCATATCTGAGCCGCCGGCGGACGCGGCCGGCGGCGCCTAGGTCAGGCCGCTCACGTGCAGATCGCCTTTGGTCAGAAGCTCGCGGCTGATGACCAGGCGCTGGATCTCGTTGGTGCCCTCGCCGATCTCGCACAGCTTGGCGTCGCGCATGGCGCGCTCGACGGGGAACTCGCGAGTGTAGCCGTAGCCGCCGTGGATCTGCACCGCGCGGTCGCACGCCCGCATCGCCGCCTGCGCCGCGTACAGCTTGGCCATCGAGGCCGGCAGGGTGATGCGCCGGCCCTGGTCGCACAGCCACGCCGCCCGGCGGATGAGCAGCCGCGCCGCCTCCAGCTCGGTCGCCGAGCTGGCCAGCATGTTCTGGATCGCCTGGAACTCGCTCAGCGACTTGCCGAACTGCTTGCGCTCCTTGGCGTAGGCGAGCGCCGCCTTGTACGCCCCCCAGCCGAGCCCGAGCGCCATCGAGGCGATGGTGATCCGCCCCTTGTCGAGGATGCGCAGCGTATCGACAAACCCGTGGTCGACCTCGCCCAGGCGCTGCTCGTCGGAGACCCGCACGTCGTCGAGGACGAGCTCGGCGGTGTCCGAGGCGTGCAGGCCCATCTTCTCGAGCACCCGCCCGCTGCGGAACCCCTGCATGCCCTTTTCCAGGATGAAGGCGGTGATCCCGTGCTGCTTCTTCTTGGGATCGGTCACCGCCAGCACCACGAACACGCCGCCCACCGACCCCTGGGTGATGAACGTCTTGGTCCCGGTAATCGTCCAGCTGCCATCGGGCAGCCGCTCGGCCCGGGTGCGCGCCCCGGCGGCGTCCGAGCCCGAGCCCGGCTCGGTCAGGCCCCAGGCGCCTAGCGCGCTGCCGCTGGCCAGCTGCGGCAGGTACTTCTGCTTCTGCGCCTCGCTGCCGGCGAGCAGGATGTGGCCGGTGCACAGCCCGTTGTGCGAGGCGACGGTGATCGCCACCGAGCCGTCCACCGCCGCCAGCTCCTCGACGACCACCGAGATCGCCTGCATGCCGAGCTCGGCCCCGCCGTAGCGCTCGGGCACGCTCATGCCGAGCAGGCCCATGGCGCCGAGCTTGGGCATAAGCTCGTGGGGGAAGCGCTCTTCCTCGTTCCACGCCTTGCAGTAGGGCGCGACCTCGGTGGCGGCAAACTCGCGCACTGACTTCTGCAGGACCTGCAGCTCTTCGCTGAGCTCAAAATCAATCATGCTGACTTTCCTTGGCGCCGGTCAAAAGTTGCAACCAGCACCGGCTAGCTGAGGCGGCTGGCGTCGGCGCGCGGTCGCACCACCCGCTCGACCCAGTCAATGATTTCGCGCGTCGAGGCCCCGGGCTTAAACAGCGCCGCCACCCCGAGCTTGCGCAGCTCCTGCTCATCCTCGTCGGGAATGATGCCGCCGCCGAAGACCAGCACGTCGGCGCAGCCGCGCTGCTTGAGCGCCTCCATGACCGCCGGGAACAGCGTCATGTGGGCCCCGGACATCACCGACAGGCCCACCGCATCGACCGCCTCCTGCACCGCGGTGGCGGCGATCATCGATGGCGTCTGGTGCAGCCCGGTGTAGATGACCTCGTACCCGGCGTCCGACAGCGCGCGCGCCACCACCTTGGCGCCGCGGTCGTGGCCGTCCAGGCCCGGCTTGGCGACCAGGATGCGAAGCTTGGTGTCGGACTTGGGCGCCGCCGGGCTTGTAGCCGGGGACCCGGGGCTTTCTGCCTTCTGGTTAGCTGGCATGATCAGAGAACTCCTTTAGCACGGAGCGGGCAATGACCAGCCGCTGGACTTCGCTCGTGCCTTCATAGATCCGCTGCACCCGGGCATCGCGCAGGTAGCGCTCGACCGGGAACTCCTGGGTATAGCCGTAGCCGCCGTGCACCTGCAGCGCCAGGTCGCACACCCGCCCGGACATCTCCGAGGCGTAGAGCTTGGCCATCGCCGCGGCGCGCGAGTAGGGCACCCCGCTCTCTTTGTAGAACGCCGCCCGCAGGGTGAGCAGCCGCGCCGCCTCCAGCTGCGTCGCCCCGTCGGCGAGCATGTTGCCGATGGCCTGGAAGTTGGCGATCGCCTGGCCGAACTGGCGCCGCTCCTTGGCGTAGTCGGTGGCCGCCCGCAGCGCCGCCCGCGCCACCCCCACCGCCTGCGAGGCGATGCCGATGCGCCCGCCGTCAAGCGCCGTCATCGCGATCTTGAAGCCCTCGCCAAGCGCGCCGAGCAGCGCCCCATCGGGCACCTCGCAGCCGTCCAAGGTCAGCGGCACCGTCGTCGAGCCGCGCAGCCCCAGCTTGTGCTCGGGCCGCCCTGCAGTAAGGCCCGGGGTGTTCTGCGCGACCAGGAACGCGCTGATGCCGTCCGCCGCGCCCTTCTTGCCGGCCTTGCCCGCCGGCGCCGACTCGGACCCCTGGCCATCGGTGCGCGCCCACACCACCAGCACCCCGGCGCGATCGCCCGAGGTGATCCACAGCTTGCTGCCCGACAGCCGGTAGCCGCCGGGGATCTTCTCGGCCTTGGTGCGCAGCGACGCGGCGTCCGAGCCCGACTGCGCCTCGGACAGCGCGAACGCCCCCGCCACCGCCGCGCCCGAGCACAGCTGCGGCACCCAGGTCTTCTGCTGCTCGGGGGTGCCAAAGGCGCAGATGATCTCGGCGACCATGTTGGTCACCGCCATCGCCACCGACACCGAGGCGTCGGCGGCGGCGATCTCGGACAGCGCCAGCGAGTACGCCACCACCCCCGCCTGCGCCCCGCCGAGCGCCTCGGGGACATTGACCCCCAGCAGGCCAAGCTCGGCCAGCTTGGCGAGCTCGACAGCCGGGAACTCGCTGTCGCGGTCGCGCTGGGCGGCCTTGCCCACAAGGTGCTGCTCGGCGAACTGCCGCGCCGTATCGGCGATCAGCCGCTGCTCTGAGGTCGGTTCGAAGTTCATCTCCGGTCTCTACTCTCTATTCTCCAGACTCACTGCCGAGGTCATAGCTGACCTTGACCATCTTCCCCAGCGGGTCGTCCAGCTGCAGCGCCCGCGCCTTGCCGGCGACGCAGTGCGCGACCTTGTCGTCAATCGGCTCCTCGGCGGAAAACCCCACCGAGGTCACCTTGCCGCCGGGCCCGACGTACAGGGTCAGGCGCATCGAATGCAGCGGCGCCCGGTGCTCGCCCGACCGCGGCTTGTGACCGCCGCAGCCGCCGAGCTTGGCGGCTTTGAGCTCGCTCGCCACCTTCTCGCTCGGCCAGCTGCCCACCGGGGTGCGGGCGGCGAACTCCACCGGGTAGGTGAGCTCGCCGTCGCCGCCCTTGGGCGGGGGAAAGTGCAGCTTGTGCAGCACCGCCGCCACGCAGTGCTCGACCTCGTAGCTGCCCACCGTCGAGGAGGTCATGGCCACCGAGTGGGGCAGGCCGCTCGGGCCGATGCGCAGCTTCAGCTCCATGCGGCCGCCGAGATAAAACAGCCGCTCGGTGGCTTCCTGGTAGCACTTTTTGATCTCGTCGTGATGCGCGGCCAGCACCTTGTCGCAGCCTGCCGAGTCGAGCTCGCCCACCACGCCCTCGACCTGCATGTCGCCGGTCTTGGCGGCAGCGGCGGCAGCCGGCGGCCGGGCGGTCTTGCCCGCCTTGCCCTGGGCGGCCGCCTCTTGACCGCCGCTCCAGAGGCCGAGGCTGCCCGCCAGGAGCAGGGCGGCCCCGACCCGCCGGGCGCGGCCAGGCTGATATCGCTTCATGCTCGGCACGCGCGGTCTCACTGGCTCGACTGCAGGAAGAAGCTGCACTGCACCGGAGAGACCGTCTGGCCGGTCGGGAACGACCAGCTCCGGGCCGACTCGGTCACGCACTGCTCCAGCTCCTTGCGGCCCGCCTGCGGGTTGAGCACCTCGACCTCCTGCGCCTGGCCGCTCGGTGAGACGGTGAGCATGACGTTGATCTGGGCCGAGAACTTGTTGTTGTGGGTGCGATCGAACTCCTCGCTCCAGCAGCGCGGCAGCTCGGTGTTGGCCTTGCGGTTGCACACCCGGCGGATGTCTTCGGCGCGGTCGTCAGCGTTCTCCACCGTCGGGGTGTCCACCGCCGCCGGCTTGGCCGGGCGCGTCCGCACCGGCGTCGGGCGCACAGCGGGATTCTCCTCGGCGCAGCCGGAGAGCCCGGCCCCCAGGCACACCCCCCAAAGAGCGAGCGCCTTGGCCACCGTGAAAGTGGAGAGCATCGACCTGGGACTGTCCGCCGTGTAGTGCATGAAAGACTCCTTAGCTTGCTGACTTGTGGGTCTTGGCGCCGTCGGTCACCCGGGCCGCGGCCGCGCCTGCCACTCCCCTGCCCTATTCCTTGAGCACGGCGCCGGCGATCACCAGGCGCATGATCTCGCTCGTGCCTTCGTAGATTTCCGTGATCTTGGCGTCGCGGAAGTGGCGCTCTGCCGGGAAGTCCTCGACGTAGCCGTTGCCGCCGAAGATCTGCACGCCCTCTTTGGCGGCGTGGTTGGCGGCCTCGGAGGCGAAAAGCTTGGCCATCGCCGCCTCCTTCGAGTAGCGCACCCCCTTGTCCTTGAGCGTCGCCGCCCGCAGCGTCAGAAGCCGCGCCGCGTCGATCTCGGTCGCCATGTCGGCGAGCTTCCACTGGATCGACTGGTGGTTGGCGATCGGCTGCCCGAAGGTCTTGCGCTCAAGGGCGTAGCGCCCGGCGTCCTCATAGGCGGCGCGAGCGATGCCCAGCGCCTGCGCGGCGATGCCGATGCGCCCGCCGTCCAGGGTGCTCATCGCGACCTTGAAGCCCTGGCCGACCTCGCCGAGCAGGTGCTCGCGGCCCAGGCGCACCTCGTCGAGGAAGATCTGGCACGACTGCGAGCCGCGGATGCCGAGCTTCTTGTCCGGCGGCCCGCAGCGCACGCCCTTTTCGTCCATGGGCAGGATGAAGGTCGTGATCGCCTTGTGCCCGGCCTTGGTGCCCGGCGGGTCGATCATGCAGTGCAGCACGCACACATCGGCCACCGGCCCGTTGGTGATCCAGTTTTTCACCCCGGTGACGACAAAGCCGTCGCCGTCCGGGTGGGCGATGGTCTTTTGCGCCGCCGCGTCCGAGCCCGCCTCGGGCTCGGACAGGGCGAAGCAGCCGAGCAGCTTGCCCGAGGCCAGCGGCACCAGCCAGCGCTGCTTCTGCTCCTCGCTGCCAAAGCGCAAGATGGGGTCGCAGACCAGGGAGTTGTTGACGCTCATGATGACGCCGGTGCTGGCGCAGGCGCGGCTTACCTCCTCGAGCACCAGCACATACGAGACGATGTCCAGCCCCGCCCCGCCGTACTGCTCGGGGATGGCGACGCCCAGAAAGCCGAGCTCCGCCATGCGCGCCACCAGCTCGCGCGGGTGACGGTGCTCGCGGTCGATCTCGGCGGCCTTGGGCAGCACCTCATTGCGGCTGAACTCGGCGGCGGTCTTCTGGACAAGCTGCTGCTCTTCGGTGAGCTTTAGTTCCATGGCGGGGCCTGCGTCCTTGTCTTCGTCTTAAATATGGGTCGGGGAGGGGCCGCGAGGGCCTACTTGCCGGTGTAGCTCGGTGGCCGCTTGGCCAGAAACGCCGCCATCCCTTCCTTCTGATCTTGCGTCGCAAACAGCTCGGAAAACAAGCGCTGCTCGAGCTGATTGCCCAAAGACAGCGGCAGCTCGAGGGCGGCGTGCAGCGCGTGCTTGGTCGCCGCCACCGCCCGCGGGGCCCGGCTGGCGATCTTGCGCCCGAGCGTCCGCGCCCGCTCTATGAGCTCCTCGGGGGCGCACACCGCCGCCACCAGGCCCAGGCGCAGCGCGTCCTCGGCGCCGATGGGGTCGCCGCCATACAGGAGCTCGGCGGCGGCGCTCAGGCTCACCCGGCGCGGCAGGCGCTGGGTGCCGCCAAAGCCCGGCATGACGCCGATGTTCACCTCGGGCTGGCCGAACTTGGCCCGGGTGCTGGCGTAGATCACATCGCACGCCATCGCCAGCTCCATGCCGCCGCCGAGCGCGAAGCCGTTGACGGCGGCGATGATCGGCTGCGGCAGCCGCGCCATCACCTCGCCCACCCGGTGGCCCTTTTTGGCCAGCTCGAGCGCCGCCGCCGGTTGCAGGTTGGCCATCGCCGCGATGTCGGCGCCGGCGACAAAGGCCCGGTCGCCGGCCCCGGTGAGGATGATCGCCCGCAGCTCGGGCTGCTCGCCGGCGTGACGCAGCGCCTCGTACAGCTCGTCGAGGACCTGCTCGTTCAAGGCGTTTAAGACCTTGGGCCGGTTCACGGTCAGCGTCAGCAGCGGTCCATCGATTTCATAAAGCAGGGTCTGGAAGGTCGGGTTCATCAGGTCCACTCGGTGGCAGGTAGAGGCAAAGGAAGGCTAGTACTTGTAGAAGCCGCGCCCGACCTTGCGGCCGAGCCAGCCGGCGGCGACGTAGTTGCGCAAAAGCGGCGCCGGGCGGTACTTGTCCTCGCCGAGCTCGCGGTGCAGCACCTCGGCAATCGCCAGGCAGGTATCAAGGCCGATGAGGTCGGCCAGGGTGAACGGCCCCATCGGGTGGTTGAGGCCGAGCTTTATCGCCTTGTCGATGTCCTCGATGGTGCCCAGGCCCTCGGCGAGGGCAAAGCAGGCCTCGTTGAGGAAGGGAATGAGCAGCCGGTTGACGATAAACCCCGGCACATCGCGCGCCGTCACCAGCTCCTTGCCAAGCGCCTGCCCGAGCGCCATCGTCGCCTGGTAGGTCGCCTCGCTGGTCGCCAGGCCGCGGATCACCTCGCACAGCGACATGAGCGGCACCGGGTTCATAAAGTGCATGCCGATGACCTGCTCGGGCCGCCGCGTCACCGCCGCCAGCAGGGTGATCGAGATCGACGAGGTATTGGTCCCAAGGATCGCCCCGGGGGCGAGGTGGCGGTCCATCTCGGCGAAGATCTTCTTTTTGAGCTCCTGGTTCTCGGTCGCCGCCTCGATGGCGAAGTCGCAGCCGGCGAGCGCCGCGTAGTCGCCGTGCACGGTGATGCGTGAAAGCGCCTCGTCGCGCGCCTCGGCCGTCAGCTTGCTCTTTTCGACCAGCTTGGCCAGGCCCGCCGCGAGCTTGGCCTTGCCCTTCTGCGCCACCTCCAGGCTGATGTCGCACAGCTCGACGTGCAGGCCGCG
>JBGANQ010000053.1:0-66098 GCA_044222245.1 Polyangia bacterium
CCACGCCTCGGGCTTCCGCCACCTGTGCCAAGCTTCCGGCTCCGTTCAACCCGTCGTTTTCAGCACCCGAGCGCGACTCGCGCCGCGCTCCCCCGCGTGCTGGCTACGCGCTCGGGCACTGTAAACGCCTCTTAGTTTTCGCCGTTATCCAGGGTCACATGGGCGACGCAGTGAACCTCATAGCTGCCAGAGATCCGCCCTTCTGCAAACTCGGTGACCATGCGCAAATCCTGAATCGGGCGGTCGATGTGTCGGCGCAGCGGGCCAGTCTGCCAAGTGATAACCTGAGCCGACGGCGCCCCGGCGCGCAAGGCCGGATCTTCCGCGCGCACTCGCTCGACCTGGTCGGGGGGCGCCGCCGAGAGCTGAAAATCGACCGCCAGCAAGTCGCCGGTTCGCGCGCAGCTGTGCAGATCGGCGAAGAACCGGCGCTCGTCCACCAGGTTGGCGAGCGTGGCCCCGAGCAGGGTATACAGGCGCGTCGAGCGCGGCGAGTTCGCCGCGTGAATCATGGGGTAGTTCGCCAGATAGTGGAAGTTACCGTGGATCGTCTCGACCTCCACGGGGTAATGGTGGAGCACGGCGTCGGCGTGCTCCTGAGCGGCGGCCAAGAGTGTGTTGCTGATGTCGAGCAGATGGAGCTTTTGCAAGCGCCCGGCCTCGGCAAGGGGCTTGGCCAGGCAGACTTCGGGGCGGGCATCCCCAGGCCCAATCGCGACCATCTGCAGCGGGCCGTGCGCTTGCTCCAGGATCAGCGAGGCGAGGCGGTGCAGCTCGCCAAACTGGGTCGCGCGCAGGCCGCTATACGCTTCGCAGACCTTCAGGTAGTCGGCGGCGCTCTGGTTGTCGATGTAGAGGAAGCTCTGCTCCAGCGTGCAGCCGGGGCCGTTTACGGCGGTGCGCAGGTCATTGGCCCAGCGCGCCGGATCGTATCGTAAGGTCATATACGAGTTCGGGCGGAGTTCGCGCGCGTCTTGACTGAGCGGCTGCCAGTAGTCCCCGCTACCCATCTTCAGCTCCTTGACGGCCAGCAGCCGGGCGACGGTCTCCATCGTCGGTGTGTTCTTGGCCGCCTCGATGTTCTTGATCGTGTTGTCGGACAGGCCCGCCAGCTTGGCCAGGCGGACAGTCGAGAGCTCCGCCGCTTCACGGCGCTGTCTGACCAACTCCCCAAAATCAACATCTGCCTCTGACAAACGCAATCCGAGTTCAGCGACGGGGATCAGCGATGCGCACTCGGGCCGCTGCCGGATGAGCCGGAGAGCGGCGCGGAAAAGCTGAGCAATATCTTCCATGTGCGCAACCTTACAACGACCCGAGGCTGCCCGCAGGGCCCAATGGTCGGCGCCAAAATGGGCAACGCGGCGCCCAATGATCGGCCAACGCGTTGGCCGAAGATCAGCCAATCACTTTGGCTCTAGGCGAGCTGGGCAATAGCAGTCATTAAGACGTGCATGCACAGCCAAACTTCATTGCTACCCAGCGAAATTTATTTTGCTTCTCCGACGCCGAACGCCAGCCAGCAGGGGGCCACCCCGAGCGCGACGGCCAGGCGCTCGCAGGTGTCTACCTTCGGGATGGCGCTCCCGGCCTCGCACTTGCGGATCGTCTCGAAGCTGACCCCGGCCGACTCGGCGAGCGCGCGCAGTGAGAGGCCGAGCTCTTCGCGCTTCTTTAGCAGCCTCTCCCCGACGCTGCTGTGCAAGGAGAGGAACGGCAGGCCGCCGGCCACGGGTTCGGGCGGCTCGGGGGGGACGGGCGAGCGCGGGCGGCGCTGCTTGAACTCGTAGGCGCCTTGTTCGCCGAAGGCGAGCCAGCACGGTGTAACTCCCAGCGCGGCGGCGATTTTCTCGACGGTGTCGAGCTTTGGAATGCTCTTGCCGTCCTCCAGCGCGCCAACGGTGGTGTCGTGCAAGCCGGCGGCCAGGCCCAGGTGGGCCGCGGCCAGGCCCAGGCGGCAGCGGGCCACCGAGAGACGCCAGGCAAAACCGAGGGCGAGAGGGTCCTTTAAACCGCGAGGCACGGGTCTGCATAAGCGCCCATCGCTCGCTGTGCGTTTATTTGTGATTTCCATCGGCAAGCCGATAGTTATTGACAAAGTTTTGGATTTCTATTGAATTCGAGAAGTCCGTCTGTAACCAGATCAAAATTGTCATTCTGCGCAGCGCCAAAGGTAGAGAGCGCTCGCCGGGCAGCCGAAGGGACCGACGCCGCAGCGGTGTTGGTGCGGGTGCAACTCCCGTAGAGCCCCCCGAATAGCGGCACGACCGCGAGGAGGCCCCATGTGCATGGGAGACAAGCTCCGAGAGCTGCGCGTCGAGCTCGCGCTCTCGGTCGGCGAAGCTGCGCGCGCCCTTGGAGTGACGACGGTTCGCTACAGCTCTGCGGAGAACAACAAAGGACAGCACCTGACGGCGCTGGAGCTGGCGGAGGTGGTGCTACGGCGAGCCTCGGCAGCCAAGCACCACCCCGAGCTGGCGCGGAGCGTGGCCGAGCTCGAGGCGGCGCTGGGGCGTGCCGATGCGTGCGTGCTGCGCCGCGGGGCGACGACCGAGGAGAAGAACTACGGGCGCGGAGTCAGTGACGTTCTGGCGTGGCTGCTGGGATGCCCCGGAGACCGAGCGTTTTTGATGGAGGCGATGAGATGAAGGGACCACATATCTGTGACTGTCTGTGCGCTCTGTGCGAGCGGCTGGGCGCGGGGGCCTTCGGGCCGCAGCCCGACGGCTCGGCGGGGGTGGTTGTGATCGGACGGCGACGACCGCGGCGGCGACCGCCAAACCGAGCCCAGGCCGCGAGCCTGCGGCAGCTCGGACGCGCGGTGGCGCATCTGGCCAAGTTGCTCCCGGGCCGCCTCCCTCCCTACGATGGCACGCCGCGCGAGGCTGTGAAGTGGGCAGTGGTGCACCTTCCGCGCGTGGCGCAGCCCGTCGAGGGGGAGGCTTAGATGGGGCGGCTTGAATATCGAAATGCCCGTCGTTATCTGGACGGCAAGGCTCTGGAGGTGGGGGAACCGATCAAGGTGCCCCTGGGCCTTGGGCTGAGGGCTGCGCTCGGTATCACGAGCGACGACAAGTGGTTGTATGGCACTTACACCACGACGAGCCAGATCCACTGGCCGGCGATTCGAATCAAGATCGAGTCGGGCCGCGGACAGATAGATCATGACGTCGAGCTGCACGAGAGCGTCGAGGTCTATCGAGTGCGGCCGGCGCAGAGAGCCAAGCCCGGGCCGCAGCCCGACCAGGCCGGTCCTGCAGCGTCCCAACTGGACCCACTCACCAGCGCCACACCTGAGCAGCTCCATGCCGCATTTGATCGGCTGCTCGCTGGCTTCTTGGCGAGCGGGGGAACCGGGACGGCCACGGTCCAAGAACTGATGGTTTGGTCCGAGAGCCGGCTTGACGACAGCTCCAAGGGCCTTGTGCGCCAACGACTCGCGAACACTCCCGAGGCCAGCCGGACCGGCTCTGGCCCGAAAGGACCAAGCAAATGCTACCCATAGGAACTGCCGTCTGTTGGCAGGCCGCGCGGAAACAAACGGCGCTGCGCGGCCGGATCATCGCCGTGGTGGAGGCCGGCACGGCGCCGGCGCAGGCAGCGCCAGAGCTGGTCGGGCTCAAGACAACCCAAGTGAAGTTCGGCGACCCCTCCCGGCCGAGGCGGCGCCCGCACTACCTGATCAAGCGGGAGGAAGAAAACCACCGGGGAGCGCGGCAGAGCGTCTATTACTTGCCGCCGGCAACCGCCGTCGAGACGGTGCGAGGGGCGGCGTAGCCATGGGGGCCACAAGCGAAAGCGCGATCCTAGAAGCCGCGCTGCGGATGTCCGAGATGGGGCTGGCGGTGCACTGGCTGCGACCGCCGAGCGGGGGGAAAGAAGAGGGGCGAGGAAAAGCGCCCATCGACAAAGGTTGGCAAAAAAGGCCGCGGCTGTTCCCCGAGCAGCTGCGCCAGCGATACCGCGCCGGGTACAACGTCGGGCTGCACACCGGGATCGTCTTCGGTGCGCGCGTTCTGCTGGTGGTAGTGGACTGCGACAGCCCCGAGGCGATCCAGTGGTGCCGAGTGCACTTACCGGCGACGCCGATGCAAGCCAAGACGCGCACCGGCTATCACCTGTACTACCGGCGACTGCCGGTGCTGCAGAGCGTGCCGAACCGGGTGCGCGTGGACGGCGTCGCACTGGACCTGCGAGGCGATGGGGGGAACGTCGTGGCGCCGCCTTCGGTGCATCCCGAGGGGGCGGTGTACCAGTGGGTAGAGCCGCTCGACCATGTCACGCTGGCCAACCTGCCCGTGTACCGGCCGGAGTGGTTCCCGCGGCCCGTGACCCCCGAGACCGTGCCCATGTTGCTACCGATCAGCGCCCGCCTGGCGGAGCCCTACCGTCGCGCCTGCGCCTACGCACGGGGAACGCCCGGAGCGGTCGCAGGGCAGGGGGGCAGCCTGGCGACGTTCAAGCTGGCGGTGGCGCTGGTGAGAGGCTTTGCCCTGCCCGAAGAGCAAGCGCTGGCGGTGCTGCAGCAAGAGTACAACCCGCGCTGCGAACCGCCCTGGAGCGAGCCGGAGCTACGGCACAAGGTGCGGTGCGCAGCGGAAGCAGGGCGGGTCGCGCTGGGAAGCCTGCTCGGGGCGGGCCGATGAAGCCGATCCGAGAACTGCCCGAGCGGCGGCAGCCCTCGACCTGGCGGAGGACCTGCAGCCATCCCGCGGCGCCGGCCGAGCGGGGGCGAAGCTGGGCTGCTCCAGCCCGCCGCGGTCGAGCGGTGCCCGGCCGAGCAAGCGCCCACAAGCCAGCGGCATCGCCCAAGGCGCGGAGGCTCGTGAGCGTCCGCCATGGGTAAACGACCGTCGATCGAGGTGACCGTGGACCAGCTAAGAGTCAACAACGAGGCAATCGCGGCGCTCGCCGCACGGGAAGGCATCTATCAAAAAGACGGCGCGCTGGTGCGCGTGGTGCGCGAGCCCGAAGACGCGCCCCGCTGGGTGACGCGCCGTCGCGGAGCGCCGGTGATCCACCAGCTGCCCGGTCCCACGCTCTCCGAAGAGCTGAGCGCCGCGGCCCGCTTCTACCGCATCGAGCCCGACGACAAAGACCCCGAAGAGATCCCCGCCCTGCCGCCCGACTGGTGCGTAAAGGCGCTGCTGGAGCGGCACTCCTACCCCAAGGTGCGGCACCTGCGCGCAGTGGTCGAGGCCCCGATCCTGCGCGAAGACGGCTCGATCCTGAGCACCCCCGGCTACGACGCCGCGACCGGCGTCTTGTACGAGCCGCGGCAGAGCTTCCCCGAGGTGCCGACGGCGCCCACCTGGGAGCAAGTCCAGGCCGCGCGAGACCAGCTGCTCGACATCGCCGTAGACTTCCCCTTCGCGCAGGAGTGCCACCGCGCCGCATGGCTCGCCGGGCTGCTGACGCCCTTTGCGCGCTTCGCCTACGACGGCTACACGCCCTTTTTCCTGGTCGATGCGACGACCGCCGGCAGCGGAAAGGGAACGCTGGTCGATGTGGTGTCGGTGCTGATCTCCGGCGGCGAAGCAACGCGCATGTCCCACAGTCCGAGCCGCGAGGAGGAAGAAAAGCGCGTCGCCTCGATGCTGCTCACCGGAGACCTTCTGATCTGCGTGGACAACATCAGCAAGCCCTTCGGCTCGGACATCTTCGACATGTTGATCACGGGCAAGACGTTCTCGCCGCGGCTGCTGGGGACCAACACCATGCTGCGGCTGACCAACTCCTCGATCTGGTGGGGCAACGGCAACAACGTAAAGATCAAGGAGGGCGCCGACACCACGCGCCGCACGCTGCACATGCGGCTTGAGCCCAAGGAGGAAGCGCCCGACCTCCGCGACGACTTCAAGCACCCAAACCTGATCGAGCATGTGCTGACCCACCGGGCGCAGCTCGTGACCGCGGCGCTGACGATCCTGCGGGCCTACATGCTGGCGCGGCCTACCGCGGGGGTGAAGCTGCGCTCGTGGAAGTCGTTTGAAGAGTGGGGCCAGGTGGTGCGCGGCGCCGTGGTCTACGTGGGAATGCCCGACCCCTACGAGGCCCACGAGCTGTTCCGCAGCAGCAGCGACCCGGTGGCCTTCGCGCTGGAGGAAGTGATGCACGGCTGGCGCGCGCTGTGCGTGGAGCTGAACGAAGAAGCGGTCACGCTCAACGATGCCGTCGAGGCGATGGCCGAGGACCTGGAATACAAGCGGCGCACTCCCGGCCACCGAGCCCGCTTCGCGCGCCTGCTCTGCGGGCTGGGCGAGATCCTGCGCCTTGGGACAAACCAAGTCCCGAGCGTCCGCGACCTGCAGTACCTGTTTCGAACCTACCGAGGACGAATCGTAAGCGGGATGCGGCTGGATGCGTGCAGCCGAGACCGGGTAAAGGGGCTGCGATGGATGGTCGTAAGTGGCTGACGGTGGGCGACATCGCGCACGAGCTCGGGGTCAGCACCCGCCACGCGCGACGCCTGGTCGAGTCCATGCCGCACGTCCGAGCGAGCGCCCGAGTGGTGCGAGTGCTGAGGACCGATTTTTACCAATTTCTGGAGGCGACCCGATGCAAAGAGGACCTGATGACGAACGCGGTGATCTGGAAGACAACGATCGCGAGGACTTTAGCGAAGCCGACCGAGCCGAACCCTGCGAGCGCCCGGCGGTCAGCGCCAGCCAATGGGATCACGCCGCCGACGCTAGCGGGCATCGAGCCGCTGCGCCCCGTGTATCCGAGGACGCGCAAACGTACACCGTCGAGCACGCGCTAAACCGGCTGATGCTCTCGGGCTGCATCGACAACGCCCGCGGCACCGTGGAGTGCTACCGCCAACGAGGCGGGCACGTGCTGCGGCTGCTGGGCGATATCTTGCTGCTGCAACTGACGCTCGACCACGTGCACTGGTACATCACCAAGCGCCTGGACGAGGGAGCCTCGCGGGAGACGGTGCGCAAGGAAACGGTGGTGCTGCGGCGAGCCTTGGAGCTGGCGCGGGTGCGGGGCGTGATCTGGTGGTCCTGTAAGGAGCTGATGCCGCGGTTTCGCGTCCGCTACGTCCCGCGGCGGCGGTGGCTGACCGCCGTAGACTTCGAGCGCCTGCTCGCCGAGTTCCCCCCCGAGCGGCAACGGTGGCTGCTGCTGGCTACCTACGGCGGGCTGCGCAGCTCGGAGGTGGAAAAAGTCGAGGGCCAGCACGTCGACTTTCAAAACCGAGCGCTTGCGGTGCCCGGAACCAAGACGGCCGGCAGCTGCCGCCGCATCCCGATGCACCCCCGGCTACAGCAGGAGCTGGAGCGCGAGCCGCTCCCGCTCAGCGGCCCACTGACCAAGCGCTGGGCCAACGTCCGCCGGGAGATCGCCCTGGCGTGCGTGAGGCTGCGCATCGAGCGGGTGAGCCCCAACGATCTACGCCGCACTTTCGCCAGCTGGCTGAAGCAGGCATCGGTTGATTCATTCGTGGTGGCGCAGCTGCTGGGGCACAGCTCGTCAAGGATGGTGGAGATGGTGTATGGGCGGATTGACTTTGCGACGTTGGAGAGGGCGGTGGGGGAGCTGCCGCGGCCTGACGGCTCCAATCAGTAATTCACGGGTTTTCTACGCTAAGCACGCAGCGACGCCAGTGTAGTTGCGCTATCAGTGGATGCTTCCTCTTATGCTAATGACTGATAGCGCGGCTGAGCTCTAATAATTGCTGATAACGATCTGAGTCAAAAGCATACTTTGCAAAATTTCTGGTTCTCCATCGCTTAAATAAGCATTGTTCAATGTTGGCAGGCTTAAACGTTTCAGGCGACAGCCAGACCAACAAGGGTCCCGCTAGGATGAATACCATACTTGCAACCCAAGAAATTGGTTCAAATTTATCCCAGCCATTCACCTCAACGAGACGGGTGAGTCCCCACCACAACAGCGGGATACATGCCGCATAGACGAAGATATATGTGTATTTAATAATCTGTGCCCATTTTCGCAGAGGGTACTCTATGGCTTCTTTTTGTTGCTCTAGAATATTCAATTCATCTCTTTCTGTGTCTGTTAGGATTGCCGCCCCTTCGCCGATATTGATAGTGGATGCCAATTGTTGGCTGATATTCGCTTGGGGGAAGGCAATCATTGCCGAACTATGTCCCTCAAAATGATTATCTCGATATATATTGCCAAAGTTAAATATTGTGTCGCCTTTCTCCTCGATTTGCTGTTTCCATATTGTAATATCACTTAACATGCCATGGATAGGCACATTCCGATATGGAGGTTTTTGGCATTCTATAGTATCTGTGCGATTTGCCAGTCGTTCACGGAGGCTGTCGAGCTTGTAAAAATGGGGCTCTTGACGGCTAAGGCAACTTTCACAGTTGCACGGAACAAGTCTATTGAACTGTAATCTTGGGAAGCTTTGATGTAGTTCATCTAAGGCACGTACAATTTGCATGAGCAAATCACGTTTATTGCTTCCGCTGACACGAATTCGAATTTGTTTCTGACCGCGCAATTCCAACAATTCAGCGCGAGCATAGTCGTCTCGAAGAATAACGCCGGAGCGCCACACTAGACGCTGTTCCTCTATGTAATTATGCAACTTTACAATGCTCCGGCTTAATACTCCACGTGGCATGAAAACAGGGTATTCATAACGGAGTTGCACATTATTGACCTCATCCCAGCTATAATGAGGTGGGTCTTCGCCGAGCAATTGAGGGGCTATATAAGTGTCGTCTTGCGTTGGTAATTGATAGCAAAGCTGAAAGTTTGCCATAAGTCTTAATAGATGAGCGTGGTAATTTTCATAATTTGGATCGTTCCATAATTGGCGGAGGTCTTTGTAATTAAATTTGCCAAGCCTCTCTTCGGTTTGCTTATTATCTAGAAGTTTATAAACTGCATCTAGTCCCCATGTTGGCTTGATGATAACAAAATCACGTAAAACAGGATCTTCGTGAAAATAGAGTATATCTCCAAGGTTATGCATATATTCGCCAAGCTGCTCGATGTCGTCATCTTGATTCATGCCACTAGTCTTACATGTCGATACAAATTCAGTCCGATGAATAATGCTCCGCGGATCTTTCCTGATCGCTGTACGCACAGCGACCCACGTGCTGGGGCGAGGCTGACCAATGTGGGGTAATCTGAGCAATGAATCCTGGGTAATGCGTAGCAGCTTTTGCCAGCCGTGGTCCCTCGGTACCTCGTTCAGGTCAACCTCGATGATCTCTTGCAAATTCGAGAAACGCTCACGCAATTGATGTACATTTTCGATGCTGAAATTATTACCATGCTGTCGATTGCGGTTCTTGATAAGAAATACCGGACTAGATTCACCAAACGTCTCTTGCATGCATAGCCAAGTGTAAAAATCAGTATGCTGAAGTCTTGTGTCTGCTACTAGTAGGTAAACTGAGCGTTTAGTCAAGAAGAATTGATGAGTGGCATAATATATTTCTTGTCCGCCAAAATCCCAAATTCGAACCGTATAATTAGAGTCTGTTTTTTTACTTTCCATATTCAGCGGCAGCGGAAATTGCCATGCCAATATGTCGATTCCCTCGGTGCTTTTTTCGTTGGGCAATAATTGGCAATCTGGCTCTTTTAGCTTGCGTGCAAGTGAGGTTTTTCCGGCACCGCCTTCACCAATAATCAGCAATTTCGCCTCATAGAAATAGACAGCATCTCCTGCTTTTAATTGCCGAAAATAGCTTCGTATAGAGGCAATATCTGCTCGCGTGGAGCGATCAGTTAATGTGATCCCCAAACTCTCCGCCGGAGGCACTAGCAAGGGATTTTTGGCAATATATAGAGTGCTTAGGTGCTGTAGCGACTTGTCGTCCGCCATCCAGTCGGGCAGCGCCGTCAGATTGTTATGGCAGAGGTCGAGAAATTGGAGGTTGGTCAGCTGCGCCATCCAGTCGGGCAGCGCCGTCAGGTTGTTGTGGCTGAGGACGAGGGACTGAAGGTTGGTCAGCTGCGCCATCCAGTCGGGCAGCGCCGTCAGGTTGTTGTGGCTGAGGACGAGGGACTGAAGATTGGTCAGCTCGCGCCATCCAGTCGGGCAGCGCCGTCAGATTGCTATCGATGAGGGCGAGGGACTGGAGGTTGGTCAGCTGCGCCATCCCGTCGGGCAGCGCCGTCAGGTCGTTGTGGTTGAGGTCGAGCGACTGGAGGTTGGTCAGCTGCGCCATCCAGTCGGGCAGCGCCGTCAGGTTGTTGAAGCCCAGGTCGAGGGACTGGAGGTTGGTCAGCTGCGCCATCCAGTCGGGCAGCGCCGTCAGGTTGTTGAAGCCCAGGTCGAGGGACTGGAGGTTGGTCAGTTTCGCCATCCAGTCGGGCAGCGCCGTCAGGTTGTTGTGGCTGAGGGCGAGGGACTGGAGGTTGGTCAGCTGCGCCATCCAGTCGGGCAGCGCCGTCAGGTTGTTGTGACTGAGGGCGAGGGACTGGAGTTTGGTCAGCTGCGCTATCCAGTCGGGCAGCGTCGTCAGGTTGTTGTGGCTGAGGACGAGGGACTGGAGGTTGGTCAGTTTCGCCATCCAGTCGGGCAGCACCGTCAGATTGTTATGGCGGAGGTCGAGAAATTGGAGTTTGGTCAGCTGCGCCATCCAGTCGGGTAGCGCCTTCAGCGGGATACCGCTGAGGGCGAGAGACTGGAGTTTGGTCAGCTGCGCCATCCCATCCGGTAGCGCCCTCAGATGGTTGTTGTTGAGGGCAAGGGACCGAAGGTTGGTCAGCTGCGCCATCGAGTGGGGCAGCGCAGTCAGGTTGTTGTTGCTGAGGTCGAGAGACTGGAGGTTGGTCAGCTGCGCCATCGAGTCGGGCAGCGCTGTCAGATTGTTGAAACCGAGAACGAGGGACCGGAGGCTGGTCAGCTGCGCCATCGAGTCGGGCAGCCCCTCCAGCAAGTTGCTGCGGAGGTCGAGATACTGGAGGTTGGTCAGCTGCGCTATCCAGTCGGGCAGCGCTGTCAGCTGCATGCGGCGGAGCGCGAGGGACCGGAGGTTGGTCAGTTGCGCCATCCAGTCGGGCAGCGCCTTCAGCGGGTTGATACGGAGGTCGAGAGACTGAAGGTTGGTCAGCTGCGACATCCAATCGGGCAGCGATGTCAGCTGCATACCGCGGAGGTCGAGGGACCGGAGGTTGGTCAGCTGCGACATCCAATCGGGCAGCGCCTTCAAATTGTTGTGGCTGAGGTCGAGAGACTGGAGATTGGTCAGCTGCGACATCCAATCGGGCAGCGCCTTCAAATTGTTGTGGCTGAGGTCGAGAGACTGAAGATTGGTCAGTTGCGCCAGCCAGTCGGGCAGCGCCGTTAGGTAGTTGCGGCGAAAGGTACTGTTCCTGCCTAGGCGAAGCACCTGTAGTTGTTTTAGCTTGCTAAGCTCAGCGGGTAAAGTCGTCAGATATAGGCCTCTAAGATCAAGTTCCGTCCAGCCATCTGTCTCTGCCTGCTTGATAAATTGGAGTAGCCAGGCGCTTGTCATCGTTTGCCGATCGTGTGCAAAAAACCAACCCCTCATATCTGCCTGCTTGCCAAGTTGGATTAGCGTGGTGTCAGTCGTCATCGTCCGGCGCTTTCAATGTCAGTCATGGCTGGTGCCGAGGTTTTCGTTCAGGACGCCAGCCCATCAGATAGCCTGGTCTTCTCACAGATGGGATATTTTTTGTATTCCTAGATTTCAGCTCGATCACTAGCGGTCCATGACGGACTCCGTACAGAGCATCAGGCGTAGGCCTGCAGCCGACATAGGCGAATCTTGAGCTGACGCTAGAATATGAGCCTGCTGTGTCTACTGCCCGAACTGGCCGAGACGATGCGAGACGATGATCGGCGGATGCCCCAACGCATCATCTCGCCCTCTCTCCGTCGCTGCCGGCTCATCCGAGACGATGAGACGATGAACCCCAACCCCCGCACGCGTGCGCGCGCCCGCGCGCAACGAGAAGTTGGTCTAGTGGTCCGGCAAAGGTCCGTTATTTCCCTCTGTGGCCGCTAAACGCACGAAAGGCCCGGAGCCGATATAGCGCTCGCGGGCCTTAGTTCCGTCGGTGCTCGGGGCCGGAATCGAACCAGCGACACGCGGATTTTCAGGCGGGTGTCACTTGAGTTCGCTTAGCGGGCTCTAGAATATCGGCATTTACATCATCGACCGCTGCTCACCGAGAGAAAGTAGGTTGTATTTCTTCGATGTAGATGGATGTAGATAGGATCTATCTACATGGTGGTCTGTTGGTTCGGTCTTTGGCAATCGGGGAAAGTCAGATATCAGCCAGCTTATTTGATTTCAAATGACCAAATCGGGGCCTCCCCCGTCGGTGAAACAAATAGGCTTCAAATAGGGGGTCAAATAAGGGGTCTAATAAATTGGTTCGAATGTTCAGCCATTGCTATTGCATGGCAAGTCAGGTGCCGAGCAGCGCGCCAGCCATTTTGGCTGGCTGGCGGCCGTAGTCAGGTCGGTGAAAGATCTTGTGGGGGGAGAACCTGCGGATGAACACCGCCGACGATTGCGCGCCTCACGCCGTTCCGCAGGCTGCGTCCGGGATGGACTTGGCGCGCCGTCAGCGATCGCTGCGGGCACTTCAAGACCGCCTCCGCGCGCCGCTACCGGGCTTGATCGATCGGGGTCGGTCGCTGCTTTTCCAACGCGTCCAGCGCTGCCACCAACTCGGCCGGCTCCAGCGTCCGCTGTCCAGGGTCTTTCATGGCCGCGCAGACCGCATGGACGGCCTCTTGCAAATCGGTAAACGGGCGCATGTCGATCGGTATCTTGGTGATAAACGACATGCGCGTATAGATGCTGCGAAGCGCCGCGATCCAAAAGGGAGAGTCGGACAGCACGAGGGCGAAGAGCCGGACCGCGGACCCATGGGTACGCGCAAGCTCGTAAATCGTCCGCTGGCCGTCGTCATCCATGGCGGGCTTGTTGGGGCCAGGGCTGAATCGGTTGACCTGGATCACGGCAATGCCCCTGGGATGGCGCCGCTTCAGCGTGGCCAGGGCTCGGAGATGGACGTCCAGGTCGGCTCCCGTGAGCCTGGACCAGCGCACGATCAGGCACACATTCTCATAGGTGCCGATGACTTGGTTTGGATCCCGGTGCAGGACGTCGATCTTCATGGCAAGGAGGGCCTTGTCGCAGTGTAACCGCCCGGGGGGGTTGGGAGACGATGGCGACGGGGGAATCATGCTCGCTTCTTTCGCTTGCGGAAAGCGCTATTCCTGCACGCAGCGCTGCAGTACCGAGCATCCGACCGAGCGCCCGAAGGGATCCGACATTCACACGACTTGCAGCAACGAACCGTAGAGCGGGGCATATCTCACCTCCACAAAGGACCAGCGCCAGCGACGGGACGGCAAACTTAGCCGTCTCTACCTCTTGTCCAGAAGAGTCTGGCTTGGCACTCCATAGCGAGCGAGACTTCTTTATGGAAGACCTTTCTTCGACCTTTCATCGCAACACAGCGACGGACTTGACCAGCGCTGGAGTTACTGGACTGCCGCCACAAAACCGACTTCAAGGAGGCCATCCTCTTTCTGCCGCTCGATCGCTCAGCGCCGCTCTGCTCGCCGCAAGACCGCGACCGCCGCTCGCCCTGTCGGTCCATACGGCAAGTGCTCGACCCACTCCCAGCCCAGCGACTCCAGGCACTCGCGCAGCTTCTCGGTCGTGTACCGCCGGACCCGCGTTACCAAGTACCGCTGGGTGCTGCCGTCTTTCCGTCGCACCGTGGCGTATGTCACCAGCTCATAGCTGCCGGGCATCGAGCAGTAGGTATTCAGCTCCAGATTTACCTTGATGTCCGCCACGTCGCGGGCGTACCGCCGCAGCGGCCCGGTAACCCAGGCGAAGTGAGCATCGGGGATTCCCTGAGCGAGCGGCGGATCGAGCGCTCTAATCTTCGCCGGCTCATCGGGCGAGGCATAGGCGATCGAGTAGTCGACGATCATAAAGTCGCCCGGCGCCGCCAGGCTGAGCTGGTCCCGCACCCAAGCGATCTCGTTGTCGAGGTTCGACATCGTGTGACCGACGAGCGAATAGACCCGGCGCCGGCTCGGGGCGCTCTTTGGCAGCAGCACGGCGAAGCGCCACAGGTGATGAAAGTTGCCGTGAAGGGTCGAGGTCTCGACCCGGTCTGCCAGCGCGACCTTGGCGTGATCGTGGGCGGCATGCAGGAGGGGATGGCTGATGTCCAGCAGGCGCAGCTTGAGGTCAAGCTCCGGCCGCCGTCCAAGGAGTTCTTCGCACAGCCTCACCTCGCTGCGGCCATCCCCCGCGCCGAGCGCGTTGATGTCCATGGGACCTTGCCACTCGCGAAGGATCGCCTCGGCGATCGGCCCGACCGGCAAGGCCCTGAAGCTGCCCCAGGAAACGGACGCCTGGGAGATGGCCAGCCAGTCGCTCGCCGACTGGTCATCGAGGTACAGCATCGACTGCTCGAGCGCCCCACCGTCCCCGTTGAGGATCTGGGCCATCTGCTGGAGCAGCTGCCGCCGGTTGTAGTTCGGCAGGAAATAGCTGTTGGGGCCATCGCCGGGGGGCGCGTGCTCGGCCGCGCTGAGCTTGAGCTCCGGCATGGCGAGCAGCTGCGCCAGCGGGCGCTTGGCCGGCATTGTGCTGCCTGACTCCCAGTTCTTGATGGTATTGGGCGAGACGCCAACCCGTTTGGCCACCTGATAGACATTCAGTTTGGCCGCCTTGCGCTGCTGCCTGAGCAGCCGGCCGAAGCTATTGGTCGGCTCGATCAATGATATAGCGAGCTCTACAGCGACGGAGCAATCCTTGTGGTCGGGTGAATCGCGCAGGAGCTTGTAAGCCTCTCGCAAGTGGTCCAGGGCGAGGTCAGACATAGGGGCACTGTCAATCCGGCCAGCTCATATCGTCAACTCGTTGGCCTTTTTGGCCCAAGACGATTGGCTCTAGCCGAGCGAAGGTTGTTCGGGGATATCTGCCGGCATGCGAACTCAGCCATTACTAGTTTGGCGCCGGCCCGGCGCCGATGCCATAAGCCAGCCAGCCCGGCGACACGTCGAGCGCTTTCGCCAGGTCCTCGCATGTGCTCAGCAGTACAACGCTGGTCCCCGCTTCGAGGAGAGAAATCGCCGCGACGGTACAGCCGGCGACACGCCCCAGGGCGCGCATGCTCAGCCCTTTGGCCGCGCGTGCCAGCCGCAGCCGCTCGCCCATGGTGCCGTAGAGGTTTGGGCAGGGCCGAGCAGCCGGGGCCGGTGCGGGCGGCGGGTCGGGGTCGAGACCGAAGCGCGGGTGCCGCTCTTTCCAGCGGAGGTGGCCGTCCTCGCCGAAGGCCAGGTAGACCGGCGAGATGCCCAGCGCGGTGGCCAGCTGCTCGATCGTCGAGATCCGTGACGTGCCCTCTGCGCGCTCGATCGCAAAGACCGTCGTGTGATGCACGGCGGCCAGGTCGCCCAGCTCGGTCAAGGTGAGCTCGGCGGCGTTGCGCAGGTGCACTAGCCGTCGAGATACCTGCTGGTAGAGGGGGTTTTTCTTGCCGCGGGTCACGCCATGCCTTGCATCATCGGCGCGGCAGTCGCGATGTCCATGCTTGTGCGATAAAAATTTAGGAAGCACTTGACAGTTTTCCGGTGCTTGGCTATTCGTCTTCATGTCGTCGAAGTTTTGGTTTTAGCGATCAAAAACGCTTCATCTCACACGAGATTTAGATGCGCAAGAGGCAGAGCGATGAGCGAACGAGTGCACAATGGGTCGGCCTTTATCGACGCTGCGGCGTTTTCGGCTGGAGCCCTGCCAGCCGTTGGAGACGGGCAGGGCAGGGGTGCTGCTGCGGCAAGTCGGCGAGCGTTGGGCTGGCTGCTGCCGGCCGAATAGCTGAAGGCTCAGCCTAAAGCGACGGGCTAGCCGGGCGGCCGAGGGGACCGACGCCAGCGAGGCGCCGGCGCGGGTTCGACTCCCGCAGCGTCCACCGAATAGCGGCACGACCGCGAGGAGGCCCCCATGACCATGGGCGAGAGACTCCGCGGGCTGCGAATCGAGCTCGATCTCTCGATGGGCGAAGCTGCGCGCGCCCTTGGAGTGACGACGGTTCGCTACAGCTCTGCGGAAAATGACAGGGAGCAGCTGACCGCGCTGGAGCTGGCCGAGGTGATGTTGCGGCGAGCGTCGGCCTGCAAGCACCACCCCGAGCTGGCGCGGAACGTGGCCGAGCTGGAGGCGGCGCTGGGGCGTGCCGATGCGTGCGTGCTGCGCCGCGGGGCGACGACCGAAGAGAAGAACTACGGACGCGGAGTCAGTGACGTTCTGGCGTGGCTGCTGGGATGCCCCGGAGACCGAGCATTTTTGATGGAGGCGATGCGATGAAGGGACCACATATCTGTGACTGTCTGTGCGCGCTGTGCGAGAGGCTGGGCGCGGGGGCCTTCGGGCCGCAACCCGACGGCTCGGCGGGAGTAGTGGTGATCGGGCGGCGGCGACCGCGGCGGCGACCGCCAAACCGAGCCCAGGCAGCGAGCCTGCGGCAGCTCGGACGCGCGGTGGCGCATCTGGCCAAGGCGCTCCCGGGCCGACTCCCTCCCTACGATGGCACGCCGCGCCAGACTGTGAAGCGGGCAGTGGTGCACCTTCCGCGCGTGGCGCAGCCCGTCGAGGGGGCGGCTTAGATGGGGCGGCTTGAATATCGAAATGCCCGCCGTTATCTGGACGGCAAGGCTCTAGAGGTGGGGGAACCGATCAAGGTGCCCCTTGGCCTGGGGCTGAGGGCTGCGCTCGGTATCACGAGCGACGACAAGTGGTTGTATGGCACTTACGCCACGACGAGCCAGATCCACTGGCCGGCGATTCGCATCAAGATCGAGTCGGGCAGAGGGCCGATTGATCATGACGTCGAGCTGCACGAGAGCGTTGAGGTCTATCGAATCCCGCAGACGCAGGGAACTAAGCCCGAGCCTGGGCTGCAGCTCGGCCCGGCCGGCGACGCGACAGCGCCCCAACTTGACCAGCCCGCCAGCGCCACACCGGAGCAGCTCCATGCAGCATTTGAGCGGCTGCTCGCCTGCTTCCTGGCGAGCGGTGGGAAACGGACGGCCACCATCCCAGAGCTGATGGTTTGGTCGGCGAGCCGGCTTGACGGCACCTCCAAGGGCCTTGTGCGCCAACGACTCGCGAGCATCCCTGCGGCCAGCTGCCCCGGAGCTGGCCCGAAAGGACCAAGCACATGCTGCCCATAGGAACCGCCGTGTGTTGGCAGGCGGCGCGCAAACAGAAAGCCCTACGCGGCCGGATCGTCGCCGTGGTGGAGGCCGGCACCGCGCCGGCGCAAGCGGCGCCCGAGCTGCTCGGGCTCAAGACTACCCAGGTGAAGTTTGGCGACCCGTCGAGGCCGCGGACGCAGACGCACTACCTGATCATCAGAGAGGAAGAAAACGACCGCGGCGCCCGCCAGAGCGTCTACTACTTGCCGCCTGCCCGCAGCGTCCAGACGGTGCGAGGAGATGCCTAGCCATGGGCACCGCAAACGACAGCGCGATCCTTGAGGCCGCCGTGCGGATGTCCGAGATGGGGCTGGCGGTGCATTGGCTGCGACCGCCGAGCGGTGGACAGCCCGAGGGGCGAGGAAAAGCCCCGATCGATCGAGGCTGGCAAAAAAGGCCGCGGCTGTTCCCCGAGCAGCTGCGCCAGCGGTATCGCGCCGGGTACAACGTCGGACTGCACACCGGGATCGTCTTCGGCGCGCGGGTGCTCCTGGTGGTAGTGGACTGCGACAGCCCCGAGGCGATCCAGTGGTGCCGAGTGCACTTACCGCCGACGCCGATGCAAGCCAAGACGCGCACCGGCTATCACCTGTACTACCGGCGACTGCCGGTGCTGCAGAGCGTGCCGAACCGGGTACGCGTGGACGGCGTCGCACTGGACCTACGAGGCGACGGGGGGAACGTCGTCGCGCCGCCGTCGGTGCATCCCGAGGGGACGGTGTACGAGTGGGTAGAGCCGCTCGACCACGTCACGCTGGCCAACCTGCCCGTCTATCGGCCGGAGTGGTTCCCGCGGCCCCCGGCTCCCGAGTCAGCGCCCGTTGTGCTGCCAGTCGGCGCCCAGCAGGCGGAACCCTATCGCCGAGCCTGCGCCTATGCGCGTGGAACTCCCGGCGCAGTGGCAGGGCAGGGCGGAAGCCTGGCGACGTTCAAGCTGGCGGTGGCGCTGGTGAGAGGCTTTGCCCTGCCCGAAGAGCAAGCGCTGGCGGTGCTGCAGCAAGAGTACAACCCGCGCTGCGAACCTCCGTGGACCGAGCCCGAGCTGCGCCACAAAGTGCGCTGCGCCGCCGAAGCGGGCCGGGTAGCCCTCGGAAGCCTGCTCGGAGCTGCGCGACATGCCTGAGACCCCAGCCGCCGAGCCGAACCCGGGCCGCAGCAAGATCCTGGTCACGGTCCGGCGAAAGCGAGTCACCGACCGGGCGATCCGCGCTCTGGCGAGGCGACCGAACATCTACCGGCGCGAAGGAACCCTTGTGCGCGTGGTGCGCGACGATGGCACCGAGTGCCGAGGGGTCAAGCGCCAGGTGGACGCCCCGCGAATCGACATCTTGCCGCTGCCCTCCCTCGCCGAGGAGCTGACCGAGGCGGCGCAGTTTTACGCGACCAAGATCCTCGACGGCAAGAAGCTGCGCTGCAAGGTGCACCCGCCGGCCTGGGTGGTCGCCACGGCCGCCGCTCGGGGCACCTGGCCCGAGCTCAAGCGGCTGCGCGGCGTGGTCGAGTGTCCGGCGCTGCGCTCCGATGGCACCGTGCTGCAGGCGCCGGGCTACGATGAATCAACCGGGCTGCTGTATCACCCCTCGACGAACTACCCGCCCATCCCGACCCGGCCGAGCTGGGAGCAAGTGCTCCAAGCCCGCGACGAGCTCCTCGAGGTGGTGTGTGACTTTCCTTTCGCGCAGCCGGTGCACCGCGCCGCCTGGTTCGCCGGCCTGCTGACGGGCTTCGCGCGGCACGCTTACGAGGGGTTTACGCCGTTTTTCCTGGTCGATGGCAACGTGCGCGGCTCGGGAAAGTCGCTGCTGGTCGATGTCGCGGCGCTGATCTCGACGGGCCGGACGGCGGCGCGGACGACGCAGGCGGCCAAGGAAGAGGAGGAAGAGAAGCAGATCACCTCGATCGCGCTGGCCGGCGACCCGCTGATCCTGATCGACAACATCAACCGCCCGTTCGGCTCGGGCAAGTTTGACGCGGCGCTGACCGGGGAGGCGTGGAAGGGCCGGCTGCTGGCTACTAACACGATGCCGCGGCTCAAGCTCTCGACGGTGTTTTGGGGAACCGGCAACAATGTGCGGTTTGCCGCGGGGGTAGACACCGAGCGGCGGACGCTGAAGATCCGCTTTGAGTCCCTGGAGGAAAACCCCGAGAAGCGGCAGGCGTTCCGGCACCCGAACCTGCTGCAGTGGGTGCGCGATCACCGCGGCCGGCTGGCGGCGGCAGCGCTGACCATCTTGAGCGCCTACGTGCGGCAAGGCGAAGCCGATGAGCTGAAGCTGAAGATCTGGGGCTCGTTTGAGCAGTGGTCGCTGATCGTGCGGCAGTGCGTGCACTGGGTCGGCCTGCCCGACCCGTACGGGGCCTATGAAGCGATGACCGAATCGGGCGACTCGACGACGAGCGCCCTGGAGGACTTGATCGAAGGCTGGGAAGAGCTGTGCAAGGACAACTGCGAGACGGCGTGCACCGCGCAGCAGGCGGTGACCTGGCTCGACGAGGATCAGCAGTACCGAGCGATGCACCCGGCCCACCACCTACGCTGGGAGCGGCTGCGCTCCGCGCTGGCGGAGCTGCTACGACTGCGCCACGACTACCTACCCGCGTCGCGCGACCTGGGAATCCTGCTGCGCTCACACAATGGGCGAGTGATCCAGGGCAAGCGCCTGCGGCCGATGGCCCGAAAGGCGGCCGGGGTGCCCTGGGCCGTCGAGAAGCTGGAGAAGCCATGAGCAAGAAGCGATGCCCGCTCGGCGTGTGGGGCCGGGCTGGCTCTGGAGTGAGGGATAGGCGATGACCCGAACGCTGCGACCCGCCCTGCGAGAGGGATCCGACGACGGGCTGCTAGATGCGGCCGGCGTAGCGGCCGAGATCACCGGGATCTCGGTGCGCACCGCCCGGCGGCTGATGCGGCGGATGGAATACCTGAGGATCGGCAAGTTGATACGAGTGACCCGACGCGCACTGCGCGAGTTCTTGGAGGACCTGACATGCGACGACGTACAGAAGGACGCTCTCAAAAAACCGCTACGGGGCCCGGCAGCGCATCCGGGGATGACGAAGCTCCCGACGATGAGACCGATCCAGCCCCGGAGACCACGGGCGCGCATACAGTAACCGACGCGCTCAACCGCCTGGTGCGGGTCGGCTGCCTGGACAACGCGCAAGGGACCGTGACGTGCTACCTGCAGCGAGGCGGGCACCTGATGCGGCTGCTCGGGGAGATCCCGGTCCGCGCGCTGCACCTGGACGACGTGCATAGCTACTGCGCCCGCCGACTGCAGGAGGGCGCGGCGCGCGAGACCATCCGCAAAGAGCTGGTCACCCTGCGCCGGAGCCTGAAGCTGGCAGCCGAGCGGGGCCTTCTGCGCACGGACCCCAACTCGCTGATCCCGAGGTTCAAGGCACCCTACAAGCCGCGCGAGCGGTGGTTGCGGCCCGAGGAGTTCGATCGGCTGCTCGATCAGTTTCGACCGGGCCGGCAGCTGTGGCTTCTGCTGGCAGCGATGGGCAGCTGCCGAGCCTCGGAGGTCGAGAAGCTGCAGTGGCACCATGTGGACCTGGCCGGCGGCAAGATGCTGATCCCAGGGACCAAGACGCGCGGCTCATATCGCAAGGTGCCGATCCATCCGCGGCTACGCCAGGCGCTTGAGAGCAGCCCGGGGCCGCGCACGGGGCCGCTGGTGGCGCCGTGGGTCAACCGGCGGCGGGCTCTGATGCAGGCGTGCGCGCGGCTGAAGATGGATCACGTCTGTGCGAACGACCTGCGCCGCACCTTCGCCAGCTGGCTGAAGCAGGCGCATGTCGATACGTTCGTGGTGTCCCAGTTGCTAGGGCACTCCAGCACTCGGATGGTGGAGCTGGTTTACGGGCGGCTAAGCCCGGAGGTGCTGGAGTCGGCGGTGATGAAGTTGCCGGGGGCGGCGAACGGAAACGGGGAATGACCGTCGTACTAGTCCTTTTTCTCACCAGGCGCCTATGGGCAGTGATGGGACGTCGTCAAGCCTTTGCGGTCGATAATTTGCCCTTGTCAACAGGGCGCATCTGGCTACAGGCAGTCTGCACCAATTATGTAATCCCCGACGCACCTGAAGCCCAAGTTCTTATACCAGGAGTTGGTAAAGGTCGCATTGATGCTGGAACCGTCTCTTGCGTTAGCAAAGCGTACTGTAGAGCGCAACGCTCTGCCGTCCGTATCGTATCCCGAGCCACCACGGATCACGCGGCCGGAACTGTTGCAAGTCAGATCAGTGTTTGGGGGCGCATAAGGGCAGGGCTCGCTAGTTGTCCATTCGTGCACATTACCAGCTAGGTCATAGAACCCCGGCTGTAATGTTCCTACCTCGACTCCTCGATAGGTGCGAACCTTACTGCCGACTGGACAAGTGCCACCGCTATTGAAGCATGCCTTAGATGGGTCGAAGTTCCCTCCCATCCCCAGCCAAGGAAATTTTGCGCCCGTGCTGGTGGTTGCGCCGGTGGCCGCGTACTCCCATTCCGCTTCAGTGGGTAAGCGTCGACGGATCCAAGAGCAGAAAGCTTTAGCCTGGGGAAACTCCACGCAATTAATTGGATGATTTTCGCGTCCGGCCACGCCATAGTTGCAGCCCGCAGTACTACCGGCCGGAGGGGTACAGGCCCCAGCCTGCACGCACATAGTATAATTGGCGACGGTTACTTCATTTTCTGCAACGCAGATGTCGCCAACCATGCGCTGAAATGCTGGGGAGTCGTTGGCGCCTGGCAGATCCATCAGGCTGGACCCAACAGTAAAGTTCTGGTTACCGAGAACAACGTATTCCTTGAGGACAAGCCGAGGGGACGGCATAGTCAGATCGCTAACAGACGCCATGTCTTTAGTCGAGTCTGCGCCATCGCCTGCTTTACCTAGGCTGCAGGAACCGGCAGCACTCGCCGTCGGGCGCGTGGTGTCGCAGAAGTAGCTGGCAGGGCAACCAGCGTTATCGTTGCACGGCTTGGAACTCAGATCGGGATTAAAGCAACTGCTTAGCGTCAGCAGCGCTATGACATTACGGTTCATTACAGGCTCCCTCTGGCGGTCAGCCGTTCACGACCTGCCTCGGTTCGTATTCCTGAAGAGTGTCGATGCCGACTAAGCCATACGCCCAGCCAGATACCCCCTGCAGCGACCGATACACCCCCGATGACGTCGAGTGCGATCGCGGCTTGGTTGATAGCAATGCCGCGGTTATATAGGTCAGTGTCAAACGGTCCCGCATTGTCGACTACTTTGCTGGTGAGTCCCAGCGCCACAGCTCCAAGGCCGAGACCGGCCGCCAAGCTGGCCGCGCCGACGCTGAGCAGAGTGACTGCTCCAGCCGGAAACGAACGCTGCGGTCGGTGAATCAGGATCGGCTCGCTCGCTTCCACCTTCGTTTCCGCTCTGGATGGCACCGCGGGCGTGGGCGGCTGTGTCTCTTCTGGCAGGCGCTGCTCCGGGCTGGCCTCTGGGCTGTGGGCTTGGCTCTCGGGGATGCTAGGGGCTGCTGAGGTGGCCGCCTCTGCTTCAGCTACATACCGCCGCACTCTTTCGCCAACCTCGGGAGCCGGATCGGGTTCTGCCCGTGAGAATCGAGCATAATACTTGAGCGCCTCTTTCGGCTGGCCCAGGCGAAACAAGCTGCGTCCGATGTTTATCAGCAGCCTTGGGATCGGCGCTTGTGCATAGGCTGCCTGGAACTCGACCAGCGCACTGGCGTAGTCCTTCTTAGCGGAAAAGCCTATGCCCTTGTCCTCATGCTCTCGGCACAACGCGTCGACTACGCACGGATCCGAGGCGGCGGCGCGCGCTGGCAAGCTACACATAACCATCAAGCCTAGGCTGAGGCTGATGGCACTAATCGATGATACGGCTGGCCGGGCCATGATCTTCTCTCTGGGGGGAATGCGGGCGAGCTCCGACTTTGGCTGCCGGGGGAGAAGCCGACGGGGGTTTGTCGTGGCCGACTGGCGCGGCCGGCGGGACCGGGCGAGGCTTCTTTGGCGTAGGCTCCGCCGCGAGCGCTTCGCTGCGGCTCGTATCTGCGTCGAGCCGAAGCGTAACTTGCTTAGGCCGATACCCGGGTAATCTCAGCTCCACGAGCAGCTCGCCCGTCTGGGCTGGCTGCTCGCGGCGCCACGGGGTAATGCCAAGGACCTGATTATCACCCAGCCGAACAACCATCGCGCCCGCCGGCTGCGAGCTTATTCGTGTTGTCACGTTGCGGGCAGCTGCAGCGGCTTGAGGCTTTGGTGCTTCTACCTGCGACGGAAGCAGCTGCGCGACCGCTGGGCCGCTTGGCGGCCGGGGTGGCGCGGACACTTTACTTCGCTGCGTAATCCAGCCAGCGAGCACCACGGCGGCGGTGAGTCCGAGCCCAGCGCCGAGAGCTGCCAGTGGCCGACGTTTGCCGTGGACCGTATGTCGCTCCCCGCTTGGGCGGAAGGTGGCGGAATCTCGGAGCAGCAGGCGGGTTTCGCCATCGTCGGTAGTTTCGAGGGCGGGCGTGCGCTTAAGCGGTAGCCCGGTTCCGCACTCTTGAAGCGTTCGCGCTACCTCCGCCATGGTCGGCCGGTCACCGGCTGCCTTGCTGAGCATGCGCTGGACGAGGGTTGCCGCCGTGTCAGACACTCCGGGGGCTAGTTGTCGCAGGGCGGGCGGGGCCTTTGACAGGTGCATGTTCATGAGGACAAGGTCCACCTCCGCCACAAAAGGAGGCTCGCCCGCCAGCATTTCGAACATCATCACCCCGAGAGAATAGACGTCCGCTTTGCCGTCGACATTGGCCGCGCCGAGGCACTGCTCTGGAGCCATGTACAGCGGCGTACCCATGGTAACGCCTGTTCTAGTCGCCATTCCATCCGGCCGGCTAAGCTGCTGCCCGAGCTTGGCGATACCAAAGTCGAGCAGCTTGACCCGCTCTCCCCCAAGAACGGAAGCGTCTTTCACTAGCATCACGTTCCCGGGCTTCAAGTCTCTATGAACAATCCCGCTCGAATGCGCAGCAGCCAGCGCCGCGGCCAGCTGCCAAGCAAAGCCGATTGCTTGTCCTTCCTCTAGCTTCCGATTGCTTCTTTGGAGTCGTGCAGAGAGCGTCTCTCCATCCAGGTACTCCATGACCAGATACGCAGTCCCGTCGGCGGCTTGACCACACTCGGAGATCTGCACCATGCCGGGGTGCGGTACGAGGTTGACCGCTCGCGCTTCGTTTAGGAATCGCTTAACGAACTCGGCCTTGCGTGCATACTCTGGATGCAGAACCTTGATCGCTACCCGGCGCCCGATGCCGTCGTGCACTCCTTCATAGACCGTGCCCATACCACCTTCACCTAGCACCCGCAGGATGCGGTAGTTGGCTATATGAGAGCTCGGGGGCAACATCTGGTAGCAGGCTGCCCGATCATAACACCGATCGAGAGCAGCGGCGAAGGTGGGCCACTAGGGCTGACGCGAGCAGGCCGCTCGCTGGTTCTACCGAGTCGGGTAAGAAAGCCCAGTTCGGCAAGGGAGGCTTGCCATTTCCGGCTGTTGGCCTTCAGCCTTCGCTGAATCTCGCCGTTATCTGCTCTAATGAGCAGTGGTGATGGATTCGCCCTAACACGGCTGCGGGCGGCGTGCGCAGGACCTAAGGGCTGGCCGAGTTTCTGGCAGAGCTGGGCGTTCGCGCTCGACGCGGTGTTACTGCAGCCGACACGGTACCGCGAAGTCCGGGTGTCTTTTGTCCCCAAGTGGACTAGCCAACATACCAATAATTGGTTTATTGGCTCGGTGAATATACCAAAAAGCCATGTAAATGAACCTCATCTACATGCGCCTACAGACCCGTCTACACGCACACTCAGCGACGGAAACGCCCCCAAAATGCAGATATGTAGATGATCTCTAAGCGCTTCCGCAACGCGCCCCCGATCAGCTCGGCTGCGGACAACGAAAGGACTTTTGGTCCTAAAAGGCTCTAAACGACCCTAAAAGGCTCTCCTGTCCCCAAATAGCACAATGGGCCTGCCGGCGTGTTTCGCAGCGGCAAGCCCATTTATCGTCGGTGACAGGTCTGTGCTCGGGGCCGGAATCGAACCAGCGACACGCGGATTTTCAGTCCGCTGCTCTACCTACTGAGCTACCCGAGCGATGAAACGGATCGAACGCTAGTGCACGACGGGGGTGGGGGTCAAGGGAATTTTGTGGGGCGGGGCTTGTTGCGACGGGGAGTTTTTTGGCGACGGGGGCTGGAGGCGGCGGGGCTAGCCTTTGACGCCGCCTTGGGTGATGCCGCCGATGAGGTGGCGCTGCAGGGCGAAGAACAGGGCCATGACGGGTAGGGAGACGAGCACGGCGCCGGCGGCGAAGTGGCCCCACTCGGTGGAGTAGTCGCCTACGTAGTGGTTGAGCAGGACGGGCAGGGTGTAGCTCTGCGGGCGGCTCATGAAGGTGGCGGCGAGGATGAACTCGTTCCAGGCGGACAGAAAGGCGAACAGGGCGGTCACGGCGAGGGCGGGGCGGCACAGCGGCAGGGCGACCCGGAAGAAGGCGTCAAAGCGGCTGCCGCCGTCGAGCATGACCGCCTCTTCGAGCTCGCGCGGCAGGCTGTCGAAGAAGCCCTTGAGCATGAACACACAGAACGGAATCGCAGTGGTCGCGTAGCACAGGACCAGGCCGCCCAGGTGGTCGAGCAGGTGCAGCTTCTCCAGGATGATGTACAGCGGGATGGTGGTCACCACGCCGGGGAACATCTGCGCAAACAGGAACACCCGCAGCGAGGTGCGGCGCCCGGGGAAGCGGAAGCGCGACAGGGCATACGCCGCCGAGCAGGAGAAGGCAACGCCGACGACGGTCACCGCGGCCGAGACGACCACCGAGTTTAGCAGCTGACGCATGAACAAGAGCTGGCCGCCGGCATCGCGGGTAAAAAGGACGTCGCGGAAGTTGGCCAGCGACACCTGGGTCGGCCACGGGGTGGGGGTGAGGGCGAAGCTCTGCGACGGCGACAGCGCCATCTTGAGCACCCACAAGACGGGATACATGGTCACCACCGTGGCCAGCAGCAAGATGAGGTGCAGGAGGAGGGTACGCAGGAGCCGCATCGTCTTCATCACAGACCGCCGCGAGCGGGCTAAGTATGGGCCCGCTCACTGATTATACGGCGGCCGCGGCCGGCTGACTCAGACTTCGGGGGGCTGATAAGGCAAAAGATCCGCATCGGTTAGCTTCGCGACCCACACTGTGCTCCATCCGACCTCGGGCATGCGCGGCGGCAGCGGCCACAGCGGTGACCGCGGCGAGCGCGGCTCGGCGGGGGCTCGCGCTCCCACCGTCGGCGATGCCGGGCTCGCCGGCTCGGCTGCGGGGGCTGCAGGGGTGCCCGAGGGCGCCGGGGCGGCGGCAGGCGCGTCCTTGACCACTTCGGCGGCAGGCCCGGGCGGCGGCGGGTCCAGCACGAGCGCTTTATGAACATGGAAGACGACGTCCGTGTCGCCGGCCTGGGCGCGCAGCCTGGCGAGCAGCTCATCGTCGGTAAGCCCGCTGTGGTAGAGCTCCAGCGCCAGCGCCGCGGTGGCGATGATGCGCGCCCCGAGCGGCTCGTTTTCATCCTGCGGCAGGCGCATGAAGTCGACCAGCACCTTCTGCAGCTCGCGCGCGGCGTCCACCAGCGGCGAGTCGGTCTGGTAGCCGAGCAGCGTCGGCTGGGCGGGGGGCAGGGGGCCGCGCGCCTGCAGCTCGGCGCGGACCACGCCGCGCAGGCGCGCTACCAGCATCAGCTCGCGCACCGCCCGCGGGGCGAAGCCGAGCCGGTCGCCGACGCCCTGACACAGCCGGGCCAGCGTCGTCGGTGCAGTGCTCTGCAGCTGGCGCTCAACCGTGGTGACCAGCGCCTCGCAGGTCGAGATGAGCGCCTCGTGCGTGGCGTCGTTTACGACCTCGAGACTGGGCTCCGAAGGGGCGGTGGGCACCCGCAGCCCGCTGCGGTTCAGGGTCAGGCCGCTGCGATCGTCATCCAGGACTAGGTCGGCCGTCGTCAGCTCGGGGAGCGGGGACTGCCCCGAGGGCAGGGGCGGCTGCGAGGTCATGCTGCGCGCGGCGCTCGGCGCCGACAGGGGCCTTCGTCCGGTCGGCAGCGGCGGCGCGGCGGTCGGGCGCGGGCGCACCGGGGCACCGCTCGCCGTCCGCGGCGCCGCCGCGGGACCGCTCTGCGCGCTCGGCGAGGAGATGGCTGATGGTCCGCTGAAAGCAGACGGCGCCGCCCCCGCCGGAGAGAGCAGGTAAGCGGGGCCCGAGCGGCTGGAGCTTGGCAGCGCGCGCGCGATCTCGCCGGCGGCGGTGGGGGAGGGCAGAGGATTTTGACTGGTGCGACTGGCCAGCGCCCGCGGCCCGCTCAGCTCGCGCAGGGGCGTCGCCTGGCTGAGCGCAGCGGGCGCGGCCGGCCGCAGCTCGGGCAGATCGATCTCGATGGCGATCGCTGGCATGGGCGTCGGCGGCGTGGTCGGCGCCGGCCCGCCGGCAGTGGGGAGCTCGCCGGCGACGCGGTGCAGCGGCGTGTGCTGCGACGGACCCGACGCCCCCTTCACGGCCCGCTGCGGCGCTGCGGTCTCGCTGCGCGCCGCGCTCAGGTTGCCGGGCATCGTGGTCTGCAGCGACAGAGGAAGGCCAGATCGGCTGGTCTGCACCGGGGGCTCGGCGGCCGGCGGCTCGACCGGGATCACCACCTCGCTTGACACCTCGGGCACCAGAATCGAGCCGCTGAGCTGCGCGATCTCTGCCTGCAGCTGCGGATCGACCATCACCGACGGTCCTTCCTCGACCGCGCGCGGGATCGGCTGGGTGACCGCCGAGCGGCTCGGCGGCGGCGTCGGACCATCGAGCGCCGCATCGGCGGCGTCGGCCTGCCAGGCCTGCCCGTAGAACATCTGCATGCCCCGCCGCAGCGTCGCCAGGTTCAGCAGGAACCGCCGCACCTCGGCGACGCCCAGCTTGTGCAGGGCCGGCCACAGCGGCGACAGGTCAAGGGTCGGGTCGATCATCGCCAGCGCCGCCCGCCTTCCGTCTGTGGAGCGCTCCAGCGGCAGCACCCCCAGCTGCTGCGCCAGCCGCGGCGTCACCGCCGCCTTCAGCTCGGGCGGGACGACGACGTTCTCCAGGTGCTCCTCGGCCAGCACCGGCACCCGGACATACTGCTTGAGCGTGCGGAACAGCTGCTCATCGGACAGCAGGCCCTCGCGCAGCAGCACCCGCCACAGCGGCTCCGGCAGCTGCTTGGCGCTGCGCTGGGCCCGCTGCAGCACCTCGGCCCGGACGAGCTGCGCCTCCTGGATGATCTCGGACAGCTCGCGGTCCCTGTCCTTGTTTCGGGGCCCTGTGCTCACGGGAAAACCTCCGATCGGAGGTTAGACGGGAACCGGGGCCTTGTAAACCGCCATGCGGGGCGCGGGCGGCGCGCTTCTCGTCGCGTGGCGCGCCCGAGCTCCGACGAGCCGTGCCCACCTCCAGCGTGCCGCAGCGAAGCCGCGGGACTCGGCGGCACCCCCTGGCCGGGCGGCGCCGGGTGCGGCATACTCGGCGCATGTCGGAAGGCCCGTCTCTAGCTGTCTCGTCCCTCGCCGCCCAGGGGGCGGAGCTGCGCGCCCGCTACGACCGCGATGGCTTCCTCATCGTGCCCGGCGCCTTCAGCACCGAGGTCTGCCGGGAGCTGCTTGCGCGCGCGGCGACGCTCGTCGCCGATTTTGATCCGCGGTCGCTCGGTGAGACGCTGTCGGTGTTCTCGACCAGCGAGCAGTCGCAGACCACCGACGACTACTTCCTCGGCTCGGGGGATCAGATCCGGTTTTTCTTCGAGCCGAGCTGCATCACCGCCGACGGTCGCCTGAGCCGGCCCAAGCACCTGGCGCTCAACAAGCTCGGGCACGCCCTGCACGAGCTCGATCCGGTGTTCGCCCGTCACTCGCGCAGCCCGCTGTTCGGCGCGGTGCTGCGCGCGCTCGGCCTGCAGGCGCCGCTGCTGCTGCAGTCGATGTACATCTTCAAGGTCCCCGACCTGGGGGGCGAGGTGGTGAGCCACCAGGACGCGACCTTCCTTTACACTGATCCGATTACCTGCACCGGCCTGTGGCTGGCGCTGGAAGATGCGACGCTCGATAACGGCTGCCTGTGGGCCCTGCCCGGCGGGCACCGGACGAGCCTGCGGCGGCGCTTTGTGCGCACCCGGCCGCCTGCCAGCGACGGTCGCGCGGGGGGGCCGCGCACCACCTTCGCGGTGTATGACGAGACGCCGTTTGCCGAGGACCAGATGGTTCCGCTGGAGGTCCAGGCGGGCACGCTGGTGGTGCTGCACGGTCTGCTGCCGCACCGCTCGGGGGCCAACCGCTCGGCGCGCTCGCGGCACGCCTACTCGCTGCATGTGGTGGAGGCCGGCGCCCACTATCCCGCCGACAACTGGCTGCAGCGCCCTTCAGAGCGCCCGCCGCCCAGCCTCTACTAAGCGGCGCCCCGGGGCGAGCGCGGCGGGCGGGCGTCCGGCTCAGGGCTCGCGGTAGGTGTCATTGCCCACCGTGCCGAGCAGCTTGCCGGTCGCGGCGTCGTAGATCTCCAGGGAGCTGGTGCGGTTGACGTAGGCAAACTGCCGGGTGACCACCAGCGAGTCGATGTCGTCCACCGCGAACAGCGGCCGCAGGGTGACGTCCCACAGGCGGGTGCCGTCCTTGGCGTCGAGCGCCGTCAGGTGCCAGCCCGCCGAGCCGACGCCATAGATGGCCAGGTAGCGGCCGCCGCCGAGCGCGTCGTGCTCGCTGGCCCGCACCGACAGCGGATCGACCGTCGGCAGCAGCTGCTGCCAGCGCACCTCGCGGGTCTGCGGCGCAAAGCCGAGCGCGTAGGGGACCGGCGTGCCGGGGGACTTCACCGCCGCGGCGACACCGTACTCGTCTTCGACGTGGGCGTCCTGAACCTCAAAGCCGCGGGCCGTGGGTCGTTTGACCCGCCCGCCATCGCCCTGGGCGCGCCGCGTCGAGGCAGCGCGGCTGGCCTCGCAGCCCGCCGGCAGCGGCGCCTCGCGCAGGGTCAGGCTGTCCACATCGAGCGTGACGTGGTGACGGTCCAGCACCGCCACCGCCACCGCCGTCGGCCCTGCCAGGCACAGCTTGCTGGCGCGGTCGCGCAGGGCGATGGTCTTTACCGCTTTGCCCGAGTCGAGCTCGTGGATCCGCAAGCTGCCGCGGGCGTCGCTGACGACGATCCGGCTGCCGGCGACCTGGAAGTGGGTCAGCTGGTAGCCTTCGCTATAAGTCCCAAGCGGCCCGAGCTTCCACCGCGGCTGCGCCGTGGCAGCGTCGGTCGCGACGATGAACAGCTGATCCTCGCTCAGCCGCATGCGTCCGAGCACCGCCTCCTTGCCGCCGATCGTCGCCGTCACCGGCGGCCCACCGGCGCGATCCCACAGCGCCCGCAGCGGGGAGCCCAGGCGCAGCCCGCTGACGCTCCCTTTGACCATCGGCGCGAACGACCGATACATGAAGAAGCCGCCGAGCAGAAGCGGCAACAGCGCCCCCAGCGAGCCGAGCAGCGCCCCCAGCGGCGAGACTCGCTTATCGCGCTCGGGCGCGGTGCCGGCCCCGGTCGCGGCAGCTGGCGGCGAGGGCGGCGTCGGCGGTGCCGGCTCGGCCACCGCAAACACGCTGCCGCAGTAGCTGCACTTGTACTTGTCGGCCACCGGCTGCTCGGGCAGGCGCGCCCCGCACCCCGTGCACCGAAGGATGACTAGCTTCACGCTGCGAGGATCGTAACATAAGCCCGGTCGGAGCAGGGCGCGCCGTCGGTGGCGCCTTACCTCCTAGAGCGCCCAGGCGGGATCGGCGAGGAAGGACCGGCGCAGGCTGTCTTTTTCCGGCTCGGGTAGAAACGAAGCCGTGATGCCGTTTAGCAAAATCGTCTGCAGCTCGCGGCCGGAAAAGCCGAGCCGCTCGGACAGCAGCGTCAGCTCCTCTGCCAGCGAGCTGCCGAACATCTTCGGATCGTCGGTGTTCAGGGTGACCAGGATGCCGCGATCGAAGAACTTGCGGATCGGGTGCTCCTCGATGGTCCGCACGACGCCGGTGCGCAGGTTGGAGATCGGGCACATCTCCAGCGGGATGCGGTGCTCGACCAGGTAGTCGAGCAGCTCCTCATCCTCGGCCGCGCGCGTGCCGTGCCCGATGCGGTCGACCTGCAGGCTGTGCACCGCGGTCCAGACGCTGGCCGCCCCGGCCGCCTCACCTGCATGGGCGCTGGTGCGGAAGCCGAGCTCGCGGGCGGCGTGGAAGACATCGATGAACAGCTCGGGCGGATACGTCGGCTCGGTGCCGCCGATGCCGATGCCGACCACGCCCAGGCCGCGCACCTCGGCCACCTCTTGTAGTGTGCGGGCGGCGCTGTGCGCCCCATAGTCGCGGACCAGATCAGCGACCAGGGCGACCTGGATGCCCGGCACGCGCAAAAGGCCCGCCCGGATCGCCTCGGTGAGGGGCTGGGTCTGCAGGCCGTGGCGCACGAAATCCGGGGGCGAATAGAACATCTCGGCGTAGCGGATGTTCTGTCGCAGCAGGTCCGCGGCGACCGCCTCGGCGACGAAGGCGAAGTCTTCGTACTCGCGCAGGAACGAGTTTTTCCACACCCAGGTCGAGATGAAGTGGTGAAAGTCGGTGTAACGGAAGCGCTCCGCCAGCCCCTGCAGCGTCGGGACCGCGGGATCGCCGCCGTACTTTTCCATCAGCTGCCACAGCGCTGGCAGCGGGATTGCGCCCTCGAGGTGCAGGTGCAGCTCGACCTTGGGGACGCGGTCTGGCCAAGTTGAAGGAGGCGCAGCAGACATCTTTACATCATGAAGGTGCAGCAGTTCATCCTGCACTTATAATCCGCTGGGCGGTCGGTGTCACCCTGGCAGCAGAGCTCAGTCGTCCAGAGCGCCGATAGGGCGCGGTGGGGGAAATTTCTAGTCCGGCCGCGGCCACCCAGGCAAGCCCACGGTGCGGTATAAGATGATCCGATGGCGCATGCGGCACGCGATATCATTTTCATCCAGGGCATCGAGGTCGACTGCATCGTCGGCCTCTACCCGCACGAGCGGCACACGCCGCAGCGGCTGCGCGTCGACGTCGAGCTCGAGCTCGACACCGAGCCGGCAGCGCTGCGCGAGCGGCTGTCCGCCACCGTCAACTACGCCAGCGCCGCGGCGCAGATTGCCTTTTTGCTGCGCAGCTGCCGGTTCCAGCTGCTGGAGAGCGCGGCGCACGTGCTGGCGCGCATCCTGCTCGCCCCGCCCGCGCCGGGGGAGCGACGGGCCCAGGTGATGCGGGTGCGCCTGCGGCTGACCAAGCCCGGGGCCCTGTCCGGGGCCGGCGTCCCGGCGCTGCAGATCGAGCGCGACTGCGCCGGGGTGAAGCTCGCGCAGGAGAAAAAGCCCTTTGGCACCGTCGACATCATCCACGAGACGCGCGATGCCGGGGTCTACCGGCTCAACGTCGCCCCGGGGCTCGGCATCCCGCTGCACTTGCACCGCGTGATGCAGGAGAGCGAGCTGGTTCTAAGCGACGGCCTGCTGTGCCAGGGGAAGGCGGCGCCGCTCGGCTCGGTGTTTCACTGGCCGGCCGAGGCGCCGCACCGCTACGATAACCCCACCGACCGCTGGCAGGCCATCCTGTGCGTCGACTCGCCGCGCTTCATCGAGTCCGATGAGATTCCCGTGGAAGGGGTGCCGGCGGCGATCCTGCCCGAGCCCGGCTGGCCGGGGTTTGCGACCCCGTGAGCGCCGGCCGCCGCATCGCCGTCACCGGCGCCAGCCGCGGCATCGGGCGCGCCGTCGCCACCGCCCTTTTGGCGCGCGGCGATGCAGTGGCGCTGATCGCTCGCGACGAGCAGGCGCTGGCCGCGGTGGCCGCCGGCGCCTCGCAGCGGGCGCACTGCCTGCCTGCCGATCTCGCCGCGCCGGGCCAGGCCGAGGCTGCGGTCGAGCGCGCGGCGCAGGCGCTGGGCGGCCTGGACGCGCTGGTCTGTTGCGCTGGCATCGTGCACTACCAGTTCGTCGGAGCTCTCAGCCACGCCGCGCTGGCGGCGCAGCTGGCGGTGAACTACCTCGCGCCGGTGCTCGCCTCGCAGCGCGCGGCGGCGCTGATGGGCCCCGGCGGCGGGTCGATCGTCCACCTCGCCAGCACCCTCGGCCTGCACCCCGCCCCGGGCACGCTCGGCTACGCGGCGGCCAAAGCGGCGCTGCTAAGCGCGGTAAAGACCCTGGCCGCCGAGCTTGCGCCCAGGGTGCGGGTCAACGCGATCGCGCCCGGCGGCGTCGACACCGATATGATCCGGGTGCCGCGGCTGGCTCCCGGTGAGCCGGCTCCGGTCGGCGCGGCGCTGACGGCGCGGGTGGCCGCGGAGGTGGCGGCGCTGCAGGCGCTTCACCCGCTCGGCCGCCTGGGCACGCCCGAAGAGGTGAGCGCGGCGGTGCTGTTCCTTCTCGATGCGCCGTGGATCACCGGCACCGTGCTGGTGGTGGACGGCGGGCTGCTGACGCGCTGACGGCCGGCGGCAGCGCCGGCGGACCCCGACCGGCCGCCCGGCCAGGTGCAGACTTCAGGCTCCCTGCGGCAGCGGGTCCTTGCCGCAGGCGCGGTTGGCCGGCACCGCGACATGCAGCTTCTTGGGCGGGGCGAGCCGGAGGTTGTTCATCAAGGCAATGAACTCATCGCGGCTCTTGCCGGCCAGGCGCGGGTTGTAGCGCCGCTCCTCGCCGATCGTGCTCATGGTCTGGCCGCTGTAGTCGTGCGCCGGGTAGACCTGGGTGCGGTCGGGCAGCGCGAACAGGACCTGGGTGACCGAGTCGTACAGCTGCCCCGGGGAGCCGTTCTGGAAATCGGTCCGCCCGCAGCCGCGAATCAGCAGCGCGTCGCCGGTGAACACCCGGTCCTCACACAGAAAGCTCAGGCTGTCGTCGGTGTGGCCGGGGGTGGCGAGCGCCCTTATCGTAAGGCCGCCGACCCGCAGCTCGCCGCCGTGCCCGAGGTGGACGCTGGCGCAGTCGGCCCCACCGGTCACGCACGACACCGTCTTGGCTGCGGTGCGCTCGCGCAGATCGCCGGCGGCGGTGATGTGATCGGCGTGGACATGGGTGTCCAGGGCGTAGCGCAGGGTCAGCCCGAGCTCGCGGACTAGGCGCAGATCCCGCTCCAGCTGCTCGCGGACCGGGTCGATGAGCGCCGCCTCCCCGCTCGACTCATCGGCAAGGAGGTACGTATAGGTAGAGGACTCGCTGTCGAAGAGCTGGCGAAAGAGCATGGCATCCTGCCTCCGCTGGGGTCGTCCGCGCGGCGCTGCGCGATGGGGAGTACGATCAGTATTGTAGCCTCAGTCTCGCGCTGCCCCTTCGTCAAGACGCCTGGGCGGGTAATTTACCTGGCTGGCCGGGGTCAGGGTCCGGCCGGACGAAATTTTTGCGCTCGCTCTTGTCGGCAGACCCGCGCCGGATGCGGTAGCCTGAGCCACCTCATGAGCACTCCTCCGACCTCGGTTTCCGCAGGGCCGGCTGCGCCCGGCGAAGCAGACCCGCTCCCGCGTGCCCGCCAGCGCGCCGTCTACGACAAGTCGCCGACCTGGCGGCGGCTCCTGCGCACCATGAACCGCAGCATCGCCAGCTACGGGCTCATCGCCCCCGGCGACCGCATCCTGGTGGCGATCTCGGGCGGCAAGGACAGCTACACGATGCTCGATCTGCTGTGGCAGGCGCGGCTCCGGGCCCCGATCGAGTTCACGCTGGTGGCGGTGCACCTGGACCAGGGGCAGCCCGGCTACGATGGCAGCCCGCTGCGCCAGTGGCTGCAACACTCGGGCATCCCGTTTGAGATCCTGCATCAGGACACCTATAGCGTCGTAAAGGAGCTGGTCCAGGAGGGAGGGACCTACTGCGCCCCGTGCTCGCGGCTGCGGCGCGGCGCGCTGTACACGGCGGCCGAGCGGCTCGGCTGCAACAAGCTCGCGCTGGGCCACCACCGCGAGGACACGCTGAACACGCTGCTGCTTAATCTGCTGTATGCCGGCAAGCTGCAGGCGATGCCGGCGGCGTATCTCACCGACGATGGACGGTTCTCTGTCATCCGCCCGCTCATCGAGTGTGCCGAGGCCGATCTGGCCGCGCACGCCGCCTTTGCCGGCTATCCCATCCTGCCGTGCAACCTGTGCGGCTCGCAGGATGGACTCAAGCGCAAGCAGGTGGCGGAGCTTGTCTCCACGCTGGAACAGACGATCCCCGATGTGCGCGCGGTCATGCTGCACGCCCTGCAGAATGTCCGCCCGAGCCACCTGCTCGACTCGGAGGTGGCGCAGGCGTGGGCGCAGCGGCCGCCAGCGGTGCGGCCGCAGCAGCGCATCGTGCTGGGACCCGGCAGGCAGCTGCCGGTCATTGACTGACCGCGCCCTGTCCGGGACCGTTCTGGCTGGGAGGGAGGGGAGAGCTGGCGGCTAGGCCGACGGCGGCAGGGAGTAGGTCGAGCGGCTCTGACCGGGAATGCGGTTGCGGATAAGCTGACCGCGCTTGACGAGGTTAGTCAGGTTGTTCTCTGCCTTGCCGCGCCGCCCTTCCGATTCCCAGTGGCGGCGGATTTCCTCGGTCGTCGGGCAGCCGAGCTTGCGGACGAACCGGATGATCAGCTCATCCCCGGTGACCTCGAACTTGCCGCGCACCCGCTTGGCGGCCTTCTTGGGACCGCGCGCGGCTGCCTTGCCCTTCTTCTTGCCCGCCGCCTTGGTGGCGCGGGTGGCCTTGGCTGCCGGAGCCGCACCTGCCTTGCGCTTCTTGCGGCCAGCGGCTTTTCCACTGCCCATGGCTTCGGCTACGACTCCGGGGCGGCGCTTGCCTGCTCCGCGGCCGGCCTGGTGCAGCAGCCGCTCGATGCCAAAGTGGCGGAAGGTGGACTCGATCTCATCGAGGGCGGCGACGTGCTGCTTGCGGATCACTGTGAGCCGCTTGATCAGCCCCGTCAGTTCGTTTGATGTACTCCGTTTCTTCATGTCCGGTCCTCTTCCTAAATATTACCCATAATAGGGTCCGACGAGATTCGAACCGTACACAAGCCGGAAGGCGCGCACAAGCGAAATGCCACAGCTTCCCTATTGATAACCTTTTAGGACCGGCGACCGCGCGCCAGAGGCTTGGGCGCGCAGCACTTAGATGCCGCTCAATAGGAGAAACTTTTGCCTAAGTGCTTGTTCTTGTTCTGTTTCTAGTTGGGCTCGGCTAGTATAATCGCCACGTTCCTCAGTCCTTGCCGCGCCCTGCGACCTTGGCGCAGGCTTTTTCGCACCCGCGACTGAACCACGAACTGGAGCCGCCATGTCGCTGCGAACGAATCTCCGTTCCCTCTGCGCCGCCGCCGCCCTCCTTGTCTGTGGCTGCTTTGTCAGCTGCGGTCCGCTGCACAGCTTCATCGACGATCCGGACAAGGGCGGCGATGGCGGCGGAGACGGCGCCGACATGACGGTCCTGCCCGGCCGGCCGTGCGCCGCCGACAACCCCTGTCCGCAGGACCGCATCTGCTACCAGAACCGCTGCATCCCCAACCTCGGCACCTGCTGCCGCGATGACGACTGCGAGAATGACTCGCACTGCACGGTCAAGGACGGCAGCGGCGCCAGCTGCGGCATCTGCATCGCCTACAAGGACGGCGAGGCGGACCCCATGTGCACGGGCAACGGCTTCTCGGCCACCGCGTTCAAGCCGCCGGTCGATCACTGCCACTGGCCCCCGGCCGGCACGACCCCGGCGGCCAGCGATGTGGTGATGACGCCGCTGGTCATCGACCTGGACGGCGATGGCCTGCCCGAGATTGTCTTTGGGCCGCAGAACAACAGCGGTCCCGAGCGCCTGGTCGCCATCCGCAGCAAGGACTGCTCGACGATCTATGATGTCGACGCCAACCTCCAGGGCTTCTCGCAGCTGGCGGCGGGAGACCTCGACGGCGACCACAAGCCGGAGATCGTCGGGCTGCTCAGCAACGGGGTCGCCGGCGGCGGCCACTCCGTCGCGCTGTTTAACGGCCAGACCGGCGCCAAGCTTGCCCAGAGTCGGGACGGCTTCCAGATGATCGGCGCCGGCTTTGACTGCTCGGGTCCGGCGATCGCGGATCTCGACGGCGACGGCCAGCCCGAGATTGTCGTCGGCGGACTGGCGCTGCGCTGGAACAAGGCGAGCGCCTCCCTGGACACGCTCTGGAACAAGACGGTGTCGGCGGCGACCTGGGGTACAGTGACGCTTGTAAATGATCTGGACGGCGATGGCCGCCCCGAGGTCGTAAGCGGCAACCGCATCTTCAACGGCCAGACCGGCTTTGATATCACGCCCACGGTGATGAGCACGCTCAACGACGGCGGCTACCCGGCCATCGGCGACTTCAACCACGACGGCGCACCGGACATCGTGCTCGTGCAGTCGCAGAAGGGCAACCAGCACGTCGCGGTCATCGATGTGAAGAACAACCGCTTCCTCATGAACCAGACCACCATCCCCAATGGCTGGGGCGGGCCGCCGACCGTGGCGGACTTCGACGGCGACGGCACCCCCGACTTTGGCACCGCGGGTCCGAGCAACTACTACGTCTTCTCGCTCGACTGCCTGCAGACCCCCAAGCCCGCCAAGTGCCGCGGGTCGCTGCCGGGAGTGCTGTGGCAGTCGGTGACCAAGGATGTCTCCTCCGGCGGCACCGCTTCTTCGGTCTTTGACTTCAACGGGGACGGCCGCGCCGAGGTCGTGTACCGCGATGAGTGCTGGCTGCGAGTCTACAACGGCCCTGATGGCAAGACCGTGTTTGCCCGCCCCATCACCTCGGGAACCGCGCTCGAGATGCCGGTGGTCGCCGACGTCGACAACGACGGCCACGCCGACCTGGTGGTGCCGAGCGACTCGATCCAGGCCGCCGGCTACTGCATGGACCAGAACCCCGAGCGCGACACCGGCACGCCGCACACTGGAGTCTCCCAGGGCATCTTCATCCTCAAGGACCCGATGAACCGCTGGATGCCGTCGCGGCCGATGTGGAACCAGCACACCTATCACATCACCAACGTGAACGACGACACCACCATCCCGGCCAAAGAGCCGCCCAACTGGACGCGCTACAACAACTACCGCCAGAACGTGCAGGGCTCGATCAGCTTCACCGTGCCGCAGCCCGACGCGACCAGCCGCGGCACCAACATCCCGGATCAGACCGCCGACTGCCGCAAGCAGTGGGACCTGTACGCCCAGATCTGCAACCGCGGCGCCGACGCCATCGCCTCGATGGTGCCGGGGACCTTCTACCTCATGGACCCGCGCAAGGAGCTAACGCCGGTGTGCACCGGCTACACCGTTGCCCCGATCCCGCCCGGGGCCTGCCAGAACATCAGCTGCGCCTGGACCACGCCGCCGGCTGCGGCGGTCGATCTGTGGTTCCGCGCCGATGACGACGGCAAGGGCGCGCGGCCGCAGACGCAGTGCAAGAAGGAAAACGATCTCGCCTTCCTGCCCGCCATCACCTGCCAGCACGGTCCCGGTTAGCCAGCAAGAAGGCAAGCGCCTCGTCTTCATCGGTAAAGACGCTATTGGACTGGTCGCCGCGCTCGCGCGCCATGCGCTGGACCTGCAGCCGCCCGGTGGCGGTCTGCACCACCCGCGCCGTCATCGAGAAGTTGTCGCGCAGGCGGGCCAGGTAGGGCTTGATCGCCGCCTCGTAGTGCGCGTCATTGTTGCCCGGCACCCGTCGCAGATCGACCAGCGCCGGCCGGCCGGCGTACTTGCGCACGGTGCGCAGCAGCTGCTCGAAGGCGTCGGCGGCCTCGCTGGGCCCGACCATCGGCAGCGCCGAGCGGCGGATGATGATCAGGTCGCGCCCGTCATCGTATTCGACTTGGTAGTACTCGCTGCAGAGCAGGATCGGCATGGGCAGGCGACCCCGGGCGCCCGCACCACTCAATATAGCCTTAGTTGCGCCCTGCTGCCGGGGCCGGCGCTAAAGCGGAATGTTGCCGTGTTTTTTCGCGGGGTTCTGCTGGCGCTTGTTGCGCAGCATGCGCAGGGCCGCGATAAGCTTGCCGCGGGTCTTCATCGGCCGGATCACCTCGTCGACGTAGCCGAGGGCCGCGGCGGCGTAGGGGTTGGCGAACTTCTCGCGGTACTCGGCGACGTAGGCGGTGCGCGCGGCGGCGGGGTCCTTGGCCTTGGCGAGCTCGTCCCGGTAAATGATGTTGACCGCCCCCTCGGGGCCCATCACCGCGATCTCGGCCGTCGGGTAGGCGAAGTTGATGTCGGCGCGCACGTTCTTGGACGCCATCACGTCGTAGGCCCCGCCGTAGGCCTTGCGGGTGATCACGGTGACCTTGGGCACGGTGGCCTCGACGTAGGCGTACAGCAGCTTGGCGCCGTGGCGGATGATGCCGCCGTGCTCCTGATCCTTGCCGGGCAGGAAGCCCGGCACATCGACCAGGGTGATGAGCGGGATGTTGAAGCAGTCGCAGAAGCGGACAAAGCGCGCCCCCTTGACCGAGGCGTTGATGTCCAGCACCCCCGCCAGCACCGCCGGCTGGTTGGCGACGATGCCCACCGTCCGCCCGTCCAGGCGCGCAAAGCCGGTGACGATGTTTAGCGCCTGCTCCGGCTGCGTCTCCAGGAAACGGCCGTCGTCGACGATGCGGTGGATGAGCTCCTTTATGTCGTACGAGCGCGTCGGCTCGGCCGGCACCAGGGTGTCCAGCGCCGGGTCCTCCCGATCGATCGGGTCCTTGGTCGGCACCACCGGCGGGTCCTCGGCGTTGTTCTGCGGCAGGTAGGACAAGAGCTCGCGCAGCGTCACCAGCGCCGCCTTTTCGTCGGGGCAGCGCAGGTGGGCGACCCCTGACTTGGCGGCGTGGGTGCGCGCCCCGCCCAGGTCCTCCTTGCTCACCTTCTCATGGGTGACCGCCTGGACGACGTCGGGGCCGGTGATGAACATGTAGCTGGTCTTGTCGACCATCAGGACAAAGTCGGTGATCGCCGGCGAGTACACCGCGCCGCCGGCGCACGGCCCGAGGATCACCGACAGCTGCGGCACCACCCCGGAGGCCAGGACGTTGCGGGTAAAGATGTCGGCGTAGCCGGCCAGCGACTCGACGCCCTCCTGGATGCGGGCGCCGCCCGAGTCATTCAGGCCAATCACCGGCGCTCCGACGCGCATCGCCAGGTCCATGACCTTGCAGATCTTCTGCGCGTAGGCCCCCGACAGCGAGCCGCCAAACACCGTGAAATCCTGGGCGAACAGGAACACCTGGCGGCCGCCGACCTGGCCGTAGCCGGTGACCACGCCGTCGCCGAGGATCTTCTGCTCGGCCATGCCGAAGTCGGTGCAGCGGTGGGTGACGAACTTGTCGAGCTCGACGAACGTGCCGCGATCGCACACAAGGTCGATGCGCTCGCGGGCGGTCAGCTTGCCGGCGTCGTGCTGCTTGCTGACGCGGGCGGCGCCGCCGCCGAGCAGCGCCTCGGCCTCTTTTTCCTGGAGCGTCTGGACGGGGGTTTTCGCGGGGGTGGCCGCGCGGGGACTTTCGGGGCTTGAACTTGCGGGGGCGGTCGAGTTTTTGTCAGCTGTGCTCATGGCGAAGCCAAGGTACACAAAAAACCGCGGCGCTGTCACCTGCGTCGCAACGCTCTCCCCACGACCTTAATTAAGAGTATAGTTCTTGGTGAGACTTGATTCCGCTTGGATCTGCGACGCAGACCGAGACGGAGAGGAGTGATGCGATGGGTTACGGTCCCGGTTCCGGAAGTGGCAGCGGCGCGCGCCCTGTCAGAGGTAGCAAGGTCACCCACCTTGCTTTGCGCAACATGAAGGATCAGGGCGAGCGCATCGCCATGGTCACCGCCTACGACGCCAGCTTTGCTCGGCTGTGCGATCAGGCGGGCGTGGACATCATGCTCGTCGGCGACTCGCTGGGGATGGTGATCAAGGGGCAGGACAACACCCTGGCGGTGACGATGGACGAGATGGTCTACCACTGCCGCGCCGTGGCGCGCGGGGTCGCCGCGGCCAGCGGCCGGGCGATGGTGGTCGGCGATCTGCCGTTTATGTCCTACCAGTGCGCCGAGGACGAGGCGCTGCGCAACGCCGGCCGCCTGATAAAAGACGGCAGCGCCGAGGCGGTCAAGCTCGAGGGCGGCGCCGAGTACGCGCCGCTGGTGAGCAAGCTGGCGCGCATCGGCATCCCGGTGATGGGCCACATCGGGCTCACCCCGCAGTCGCTGCACGCGCTCGGCGGCTTCAAGATTCAGGGGCGCGAGGCGGCCCAGGCCGAGCGGCTCAAGGCCGACGCCCAGGCGCTGGCCGCCGCCGGCGCGTTCTCGCTGGTGCTGGAAGGCATCCCGCACGAGCTGGCGGCCGAGATCACCGCCGAGCTGCCGATCCCGACGATCGGCATCGGCGCCGGCCCCGAGTGCGACGGGCAGGTGCTGGTCCTCTACGACCTGCTCGGCATGAACGAGGAGTTCCGGCCGCGCTTTGTCAAGCGCTACGAGAACTTCGCCGTCCGCGTGCGCACCGCCGTCGACACCTACATAAACGAGGTGCGCAGCGGCGAGTTCCCCACCGCCGAGCACAGCTTCTCGCGCGAGCCGCCGAGCAAGGAGCGCGGCCCGGCGGCGCGGGTGGCCGCCGCCGGCGGCGTGGTCGCCGAATCCGACAGCGGCGACTTCGCCCTGGCCGGCCTTGGCTGCGTGCAGCTGCGACCGCTCAACGGCGGCCGCGAGTAACCGAGCAATAGATAATAGAGGGTAGATAGGTTGAGGCTAGATAGAGGATGACCAGGCCGTACGGACTTGGGCCCGAGGGGCTTCACGGAGTCGAGATCGTGCACGAGCCGCGGCTCATGCAGCGCCGGGCGCTGGCGGCGCGGCGCGCCGGTCAGCGGATCGTCTTTGTCCCCACCATGGGCTACCTGCACGAGGGTCATGTGTCGCTGCTGCGGCGCGGCCGGGCCCTGGGCGAGCTCCTAGTGCTGTCGATCTTCGTAAACCCCATGCAGTTTGGCGTCAACGAGGACCTCAGCCGCTACCCCCGCGACCTGGAGGGCGACCTGCACAAGGCGGCGACCTCGGGCTGCGACCTGGCGTTCGTGCCCGAGCCGGTGGCCCTGTACCCGGCCGGGTTTCAGACCCAGGTCGAGGTCACCCAGGTCGCCCAGGGGCTGTGCGGGGCGCAGCGGCCCGGTCACTTCGTCGGCGTCGCCACGGTCGTGCTGAAGCTGTGCAACCTGGTGCAGCCGGACTTTATGCTGCTCGGGGAAAAAGACTATCAGCAGCTGCAGGTGGTGCGGCGGATGGTGCGCGACCTGAACCTGCCGGTCGAGGTGGTCGGCTGCCCGCTGGTGCGCGACTCCGACGGGGTGGCGCTGTCCTCGCGCAACGCCTACCTGTCGCCGGCCGAGCGCCAGCAGGCGCAGGTGCTGTCGCAGGCGCTGTTCGCGGCGCGCGACGCCTTCGAGCGCGGGGAGCGGCAGAGCGCCGTGCTGCTCGACTGGGCCCAGGCCATCCTCGCCCGCGAGCCGGCGCTGCGCCTGCAGTATGTCGAGCTGCGCGACGCCGATACCCTGGAGCCGGTCCCCCCGCTCATCGAGCGCAGCGCGGTGATGCTGGTGGCGGGGACTATCGGAACCACGCGGCTTCTTGATAATGTGATCCTGGGCCTGTAGCCCGGCGCAGAGCCGCGGCAAGGCGCGCGATGCCCAGTCCCGGCCGCGCGGCGGGCCGCACTTGCCTGGAGACGAAAGGGAGCGCGATGGCTGAACCGAGAGAGGCGCCGCTGTCCAAGAGCGACTTCGCCAGTGCGTTTGCCGACCTGCAGCCGGCGATCCTCGCCGAGTGGCCGCAGCTCGACGCCGCCACCCTCGCCGCCACCCAGGGCGATCTGGAGCGCGCGGTGGGGCTTATCGCCGAGCAGACCGCCCACACCAAGGCCCTGGTCCGCCGCCAGCTCGAGGAGCTGCACCGGGTCGTCTGCGCCCCGCCGCCGCCGCGCCCGCGCCCGGCATCCCCGCGGCGGGATCGCGTCCACGAAGACGGCTCGGTGACCGAGTCGGTCGACGCCATGCTGCATGACCTGGAGCAGCGCGCCGCGCACCTGTTGCGCGACCTGCGCGGCGGCATGCTCAACGACGCCCGCGGCAAGGTGCGCGAGAACGTGCTGTTCTCCCTGGTGATCGCCCTGGGCTTTGGCTTCATCGTCGGGGTCCTGTTTACGGGCTGGGGTCGTGGAAAGTAGCGTCGGCACCGACCTGGGCGGCCGCGCATCCGGCGCGCGGGCACCGGCGCCCCCCCCGGACGCGGGGGCAGCGGACGACGACCATAACGACACTGACTCCAGCGACCCGGGGCCGCGCCGGCCCGCCTCGCGCATCGGCCGCGTCGCGGTGAGCCTGCTGCAGGTCCACGCCCAGATCGCCCGCCAGGAGCTCGCCCGCGATCAGGGGCGGCTGCTCCGCGGCGTGGTCTTCGTGCTCATCGGGTCGCTGCTGCTGGCGACGGTGATTGTCCTCCTGCAGGTGATCGGTGTGACGGTCCTGACGGCGCGCGGGCTGAGCCTGTGGGCGGCCGTGCTGGTCATGGCGGCGGGGGACGCGGGGCTCGGCGGGCTGCTGCTGCTGCTCGGCGCGCGGGCGCTGCAGCAGCCGGTGATGCCCGAGACGCGCTCGCTGTTGCGGCGGACGCTGGGCGCCCTGACTGCTCCTTAGGATAGAGCCTGGTAAGGCCGCCGGCACCGCGGCGCCGGGCCCTGATTTGTCGCGACCTACACCTAAGTCAGGGATTGGTGGCGGCGGCCGCTGCTTCGGCCAGGGGGAGGGAGCCAAACTGTGCCCGGAACCGCTCGTGCAGGCGCCGCAGGTGCTCGTGCGGCGGGCAGTGGGGGTCGGGAGCGGCGAAGCGGCACAGCAGCGGTCCCAGGCGCCGCGCGTGGTCGCCGACCGGCCCCGAGAGCAGCGCGGCGAGGGCGGTGACCACGTCGCTGCCCGCCCCGTAGGCGACCATCGCGCTCTGGCCGTGCGGGTAGCGCAGCAGGCCCTTTTCGACCCGCAGCTGGAACACGCCGGGGCCGCTCGGCAGCGGCGGCCGGTCGGCGCTCGCTCCGCCGCTTAGCGCGGTCTCGACAGGCATCCAGGCACCAAACTGCATGGCCGCAGATGCTACCATGCCCGGCCATGTCCCAGCCTACTCCCCCGTCCGCGGCGGCAAGCCCAGCCGGCGAGGCCCCCGGCGGCCTCACCCACCTTGATGAACACGGTCGCGCCCATATGGTGGCGGTCGGCCACAAACCAGAGACCGAGCGCAGCGCCCGCGCCCGCGGCCGCGTGCTCTTATCCGCCAGCACCCTGGCGCGCATCACCAGCGAGGACGCCGCCCAGGCGCTGCCCAAGGGCGACGTCCTGCAGGTGGCGCGGCTGGCGGGAATCCAGGCGGTCAAGCGCACCGCGGATCTGATCCCGCTGTGCCACCCGCTGCGCATCACCGCGGTCCGGGTCGAGTTCAGCAGCCCGCCGGCCGGCGCCGCCGGCCTCGTTGGCGACGAGCGGGCGATCGACATCACCGTCGAGGTCCGCGCCTTTGACCGCACCGGCGTCGAGATGGAGGCGCTCACCGCGGTGGCGGTCGCGGCCCTTACCATCTACGACATGTGCAAAGCCGTGGATCGGGCGATGTGCATCACCGGCATCGAGCTGGAGGAAAAGCGCGGTGGTCGCACCGGCCTGTGGCAGCGCGAGCCGACGCCGTGCCCTGAGTCCGCGGCTGCTGCCGCCCCGGACAGCCTGCCATCCCCATAGCCTGGCCTTGGGTCGGTCGGTCGGTCGGTCGGTCGGTCGGTCGGTCGGTCGCAGCTGCTGCGGCCCCCCTGTCGCCCAGTCGTGCGGGCAGCGCGAGCCGCTGTACTCGGCTGTCGGTCTCTGGCAAAGTCCGAAAACTACATAGGTTTTGCGCCGCGCGGGCGCACGGAGGTGTCCTATGGCCAGACGGAATCGCGGCACTGTGAACCCCAACCCGGCTTCCCCGGCTTCGCTGCTCAGCCGGCGCGCCGCGCTGCAGACGCTCGGGGTCGGCGTCGCCGCCCTGACCGCGGGCTGCGTCGGTGCCGCCGACAGCGCGCCGCCGGCCCCGCCGCCGCCGCCCGAGGACTCTCCGGATCTAAGCAGCGCGCCGCCGCCCGACATGGCCCGCAGCCCGGACCTGGCGCCGTATACGCCGAGCCAGCTGCTCGCCGGGATCGACGCGGTGGTCGTGCTGATGATGGAGAACCGCTCCTTCGATCACTTCCTGGGCGCCCTGCGCCGCGACGTCATGTATCCCAGCCGCGCCCGCGTGGACGGCCTGACCGGCGACGAGTGGAACCCCGACCCGGCGGGCATGCGGGTGCCGCTGCACCGGCTGGAGAACTTCACCCCGGCCGATCCGCCGCACGGCTGGGACGCCTGCCATCAGCAGTGGAACTCGGGCAAAAATGACGGCTTCGTGCAGGCCCACGCCGGCGCCAACCAGGCCGATGTGATGGGCTACCACGAGCGCGCCCAGATCCCGTTCCTCTACGCGCTGGCCGATCGGTTCACCATCTGCGACCGCTGGTTCGCCTCGGTGCTCGGGCCGACCTGGCCAAACCGCTTCTACCTGCACTCGGGCACCTCGCTCGGCAAGCGCGACAACTCGCCGTTTCTCATCGGCGGCCCGGCGACGATCTGGGAGCGCATGAAGGACAAGAAGCTGGCGGCCAAGAACTACACGCCAGGCCTGGTTCCTTTTTATGCCGGCGGCTACGTCGGCAAGCTGCTGCAGCTCAACCCGGCGGCGAAGTTCGAGCAGTTCCTGAGCGATGCCAAGGCCGGGACGCTGCCGGCGTTCTCGATGATCGATCCGGACTTTTTGACCAACGACGATCACCCAAGCCACAACATCCAGCTCGGGCAGGCGTTCATGGCGACGGTAATCGCCGCGCTCGCCCAGAGCCCGCAGTGGTCGCGGACGCTGCTCATGATCACCTACGACGAGCACGGTGGCTTTTTTGACCACGTGCCGCCGCCGCACGCCATCGACGATCAGGCGGGCTTTTACCAGCTTGGCTTCCGCGTGCCGGGGCTGGTCATTGGTCCCACGGTGCGCGCCGGCCATGTCGAGTCCACGCAGTACGATCACACCTCGGTGGCGGCGACGCTGCGCACCCGCTTTGGCATCGCCAGCCTCAGCCCGCGCATGGACGCCGCCGCCGACGTCTCGGCGTGCATCGATCCGCGGCGCATCGGCAACCCGGCGCCGCCGCCCACCGATCTGCCCAAGGTCACGCTGCGGCTGCGCGAGGCGCTGCGCTTCTCGGGAGTGCACAGCCAGCCGCAGATCATGGCGCTCATCCAGCGCGGGCTGATTCCGCGCGAGCTGGTCGATCAGCGCTCGGACACCGAGCGGACCCTGAGCTGGCTGCAGGCCGGGCAGCAGCTCGGCGCGCTGCAGCTGCTGGACTAGGGATTCGTTCGCCCAAGCCGCTCAAGTCGCTGCGGCCGGGTACGGAGGAGCAGACTCCGTGCTATACCGGCCGCCATGAACCTGACCCGCAGACAGTTTCTCTATACCGGAGCGCTGGCGCTCACCGCCCTCGATCAGATCGGGCGCGAGCGGCTGGGCCAGGCGCGGGGCCTGCTCACCGACCCGCTGCTCGATGAGCTCATCGGGCGGGCCCTTGCCGCCGCCAAGAAGGCCGGGGCGAGCTACGCCGACATCCGCATCGTCCGCCGCCGCACCGAGTCGATCGCGACGCGCGAGGATCGCATCCGCGCCGTCGAGCTTAACGAGAGCTACGGCCTGGGAATCCGCGTCATCGCCGGCGGTGCCTGGGGCTTTGCCGCCAGCAGCCAGGTGCAGGCCGCCGAGGCCGAGCGCATCGCCGGCCGGGCGGTCGAGATCGCGCAGGCCAACGCCCAGGTGAACGCCCAGCTCAAGCGCCGCCCGGTGGCGCTGACCCCCGACCCGCCGCAGGTCGATGTCTGGCAGACGCCGCTGCAGAAGGACCCGTTCAAGATTCCGCTGGAGGACAAGGCCGAGCTGCTGCTTTCGATCAACCGGGAAGCGACCAAGGTTGCGGGGGTGAAGTTCTGCACCTCGCAGATTGCCGCCATCGGCGAGTGGAAGCTGTTCGCCTCCTCGGACGGGGCCTACCTGGAGCAGGCGATCACCCGGCTCGGCCCCGGCTACAGCGTCACCGCCGTGAACGAAAAGAGCGGCGAGTTCGAGTCGCGCAGTCACGAGCTGCCGCCGATGCAGGCCGGCTGGGAGTACGTCGAGCAGGCGCCGCTGCTCAAGGACGCCCGGCGGATCGCCGAGGAGGCGGTGCAGAAGCTAAGCGCGCCGTCGGTGGAGGCTGGCCCGCGGGATCTCATCCTGAGCCCGAGCAACCTCTATCTGACCATCCACGAGTCGATCGGTCACCCGACCGAGCTCGATCGCGCGCTCGGCTACGAGGCAAACTTTGCCGGCACCTCCTACGCGACTCCGGACAAGCTGGGCAAGCTGCGGCTGACCGCGCCTGAGCTCTCGGTATACGCCGACAAGACGACGCCGGGCGGGCTCGCCTCGTGCGGCTACGACGATGACGGCGTCAAGACCCAGCGCTGGGATCTGGTGCGCGACGGGGTCTTGGTCGGCTACCAGACCACGCGCGAGCAGGCGGGGTGGATCGGGGAGACCGCCTCCCGCGGCACCAGCTACGCCGAGGACTACAAGTCCTTCCCCTTTCAGCGCATGCCCAACGTGTCGCTGCAGGCGGGGAAAAAGGAGCTCAGCGTGGACGACCTCATCGCCGCCACCGACGATGGGATCTACATCAGCGGCGCTGGCTCGTGGTCTATCGATCACCAGCGCTACAACTTTCAGTTTGGCGGCCAGATGTTCTACGAGATCAAAAAGGGCCGGGTGCAGCGAGTGCTGCGCGACGTCGCCTATCAGGCAAACTCGGTGCAGTTCTGGAACGCCTGCGACCTGATCGGCGGGCCGCGGTCGTGGCAGCTGCACGGCTCGCTCAACGACGGCAAGGGGGAGCCGAGTCAGAGCAACGCGGTCAGCCATGGCTGCCCGCCGGCCCGCTTTCGCAAGATCAACATCCTTAACACCAACGCGCGGAGGCGCGCCTGATATGGAACGCGAACGGCAGAAGCAGAAGGCCGAGAGCCTGCTCGGCAAGGTGCTCGAGCTCGGACAGAAGATGCTGCCCGGCGCCGAGCTCCTGGCGGCGGTGAGCAGCGGTCGCAGCGCCAACACGCGCTTTGCCTGCAGCGAGATCACTTCCACCGGTGATGTCGACGAGGTGCAGCTGCGCCTGCACGCCTACTTCGGGCGCCGCCACGCCGCGACCGAGGGCAACCAGACCGATGAGGCGGGGCTGCGGGCGCTTATCCAGCGGGTCGGCCAGCTTGGGCGCATCGCCCCCGAAGATCCAGAGCACGTACCGCTGCTGCCGCCGCAGCGCTACACAGCGGTGACCGGCGCCTACGATGAGGCGACGGCGCGGCTTTCTGCCAAAGAGCGCGCCGCGGCGATCGCCACCACCATCGCCCAGGGCGACGCGCAGAAGCTGCAGGTGGCCGGCTTCTACCAGCACCACAGTCGGCTGTCGGCCTTGGGCTCGTCCAGCGGGCTGCGCGCATTTCACCCGAGCACCGAGGCGCAGTTTACCACCACCGCGCGTACCCCGGACGGCAGCGGCTCGGGCTGGGCCGGGGCGGTGTCCAGCCAGAGCGCGGAGCTCGATCCGGCGGGGCTCGCCCGGGTGGCGATAGACAAGGCGGTGCGCTCGCGGCGACCGCAGCGGCTGGAGCCCGGGCGCTATACGGTGATCCTGGAGCCGGCGGCGGTGGCCGAGCTCCTCAGCTTCCTGCTGCGGGCGCTGGAGGCGCGCACCGCGGACGAGGGGCGCTCGTTCTTCTCGCGGCCGGGCGGCGGCAACCGCATCGGCGATCGCCTGGCCGGCGATGGCATCACCCTGGTATCCGATCCCGCCGACCCGGCCACCCCGGGGACGCCGTTTGGCGAAGACGGGCTGCCGCTGCGCCGGCGCGTGTTCATCGACAAGGGGGTTATCTCCAGCCTGTGGTACTCGCGCTACTGGGCGCAGCGGCAGGGCAAGGAGGCGACGGGACGACCGACCGTGGCGCAGCTAGTCGGCGGCCAGGCGAGCGACGCCGACCTGCTGCGCGGAGTCAAGCGCGGGGTGCTGATCACGCGCTTTTGGTACACGCGGTGGCTCGATCCGCAGTCGATCCTCATCACCGGCCTTACCCGCGACGGGGTGTTCCTGATCGAGGACGGCCAGGTGACCGCGCCGGTGAACAACTTCCGCTTCAACGAGTCGCCGGTGACCATGCTCAAGCACGCCGACGCGCTGACCGCCCACACCGTCCGCGCCCCCGGCTTCGGCCTGCGGGTGCCGGCGCTGCGCACGCACGACTTTCTCCTGGCCTCAGTCTCCGACGCGGTCTAGATCGCGCCGCGCCGTCACTCGGTCGCGTAGCGGCGGAGGATGGCGCCGCCCGCGCCGGCGACCCACAGATCCGTCTGCCCGGTCGGCGAGATGCTGCCCGAGATGCTGGTGAGCCTTGCCCCGGTGCCGAGCAGGCTGCAGGTCGCGGCCCCGGCCTTGCACTCAAGTACCCCGGCCGCGGCGACGATCCACGCGGTGCCGTTAGGCCCAAACCAGACATCGTAGTTGGCGCCGCCGGCCTGGGTGGCGAGCGGACTGCAGCTGCTGCCACCGCACTTGAGCACCGCTCCCTGCGAGCCCAGGACCCAGGCGTTGTCCTGTCCATCGCCGCGGACTTTGCTGAAATCCTCGCTGGTCCCGGACATGATCGAGGTGCAGGCGTCCGGAGTCCCCGGGGTGCACCGGACCACCGCGCCGGCGTCGCCCGCGGCCCAGGCCACCCCCTGGCTATTGACCCACACGCTGCTCAGTGCCTTCTGGGGGGCGAGGCTCGGCTGGGCCAGCTCGGGCAGGTCGCGGGCGCGCAGCTTGTAGTGCTGCATCGCGCCCTTGTCAGCGACCACCCACAGGTGATCGCGGGTGCCCCACACGGCCAGCTGATCGATAGCTGGGTCAGTCGGCAGGGCGCCGCTGCAGCTGCCGTTCTTGTCGCACCGGACGCCCACCGGACCGCCGACAGCGAAGATCTGGTCGGTATCACCCCAGATGCCGCTGAAGCTGGTCGCCACGGTCGAGTCAAACTCGGTGCAGCTCCGGCCGAAGCAGCGCAGCAGGGTGCCGAGCTGTCCCACCGCCCAGATCACCTTGGAGTTCCCCCACAAGGCGGTGAGGCTGTGCAGGGTCCCCGATGAGACCGCGTCGCAGCCCGAGCCGCTGCAGCGGATCACGCTGCCGCTGGCTCCCACCGCCCAGGCTTCAATGGGTCCGGTCACCCGCATCCCTGACAGCTCCGCCGCCCCCGCCGAAGACGAGAGCGCCCGGCAGCTGGTGCTGCTGCACCTTACCAGCGCGCCGCCGTCCCCCACCGCCCACAGCTCGTTCTGGGCGGGCACCGACAGCCCGCGCAGGGAGCCGCTCTGCCCCGAGGCCATGGCCGTGCAGCTGGTGTCGCCGCACTTGAAGACGGTCCCGCTATCGCCGACGATGATGATGTCGCCGGCCTGGTTCTGGGTGACATCCCACAGGTACTCCACGCCGGTCATCGGGATCAGGCTGCAGGTAGAGCCAGCGGTGGGACTTGGGCACTTAACGACCGTTCCCAGGGCGCCGACAGCCCAGAACTCGCCGCTCGGGCGCTGCCAGACGCTGCTCAGATCATCGACGCCGGGCAGCGGTGGCAGGACCGCGCAGCCGGGCGCCGTGGTGTCGCTGCAGGACAAGATGGTGCCCGAGTTGCCGACGATGATAGTCCGTCCGTTGCCATCGCCCGAGATGCCATAGAGGTTGGCCTGCGAGGTCGTGCCGACCGGCTTCCACGGCGCCACGCCATCCCCCTGAAAGACGGTGCCGCCGTCGCCGGCGATCCAGATGCTGCTGCCGCTGGCGGAGTCGCGACCCTGGATGATGTTCAGGTCGCGAGTGGTCGCAAGCTGCGTGCTGGTGCAGGCGCTCTGCCCGGTCTTGCAGGTGGTCACCGTGCCGCCGGTACCGACCGCGTAGACGGTGTTGCTGCTGCTTATCCACAGATCGTAAAGCGCCGCGGAGGTGCCGGCGCCGATGCTGCTGCAGGACTTGCTGCTCTCGCTGCACTGGAGCAGCGTGCCGTTATCCCCCACGACCCAGATGGCATCGTTTGCGCGGGCCAGGACACCCCACAGGGTCTCATCGGTGTTGGTCGGGATGGCGGCGCAGGAATAGCCGCTGCACCGCAGGACCGTACCCTGCTCGCCCACTGCCCACGCCGGACCGGCGGGATCCTGCCAGACGGAGCGCAGCAGGTTTCCCTGCGGCAGCGGATTTTGCCAGCAGAAGTGGTCCCGGTTGCAGATCTGCGCGGCAAACACCGCCTGCACCCGGCGCGCGCGATCGGCGACGATGACGCAGTCCGTGGTGCCGCGGCAGTCGCCGCTCCACAGCACGTAGTCGGTCTGGGAGTTGAAGGTAGGGAGCACCGCCACGGTGGTGCCGCGGATGAAGTCGGCGGCGAAGGTTCCCGGGCCGCTGCCGGTAAGGCCCGCGGGCATGCTGCCAATCGAGCCCGTCCCTTCATCGACCTGCACCGTCACCGTACACAGGGGCATCGGCAGGAGCGTGAGGCGCAGGAGCCGCTCCTCGGTCGGATGCAGGCCGCTGCCGAGCGTCGCCGTCACCGTGCCGGTCGCCAGCTTGCACTCATCGCCGTCCACCACCGTCGCATTCAGCTCCAGCTCGCCGGTCTGCGAAGACTCAAGGCGCACCAGGAAGCGGGTCTTATCCGGCGGAACGACCAGCAGCTGGCCTGGGATCTTGTTCAGATACGTCTGCACTCGCAGCTCGCGCGCGCCGCCAGGCCACAGCTCGATGGTCACGACGACGCCTGGGTCGGCACTGCTGCACGCTGCAGTGCACAGCAGCAGAGCCAGCAAACAGGGCGATACAGCCCGCATAAGAACCTCCGCTACTTCAGTTAGGCGCAAAAGGACGATAAGGGACTAATCCTGTCGTATCGGGCTCGCGCGTGGCGACGCCAAAGCCGATGCCCAGCGCCACCCCCACCGCGGCGCCGCCGATCAGGGGCCAGAACCACCAGCGCTTGTAGACCGGCGGCTTCTCCTTGGTCGTGGGCAGCTGCGGCGAGTTTAGCCGCCGCAGCTCCGCCAGCGCCTTCTCGGACTCCTGCAGATAGTTCTGCGCCTTGGCGCGATTCTCAGCGCTGGTGTCATCGCTCTGCAGGTACTTGTGATAGGTCTTGATGGCCGACTCATACTGGTTGAGGCGCTGCTGGATGCGGCCGATGTTGAGCAGCAGCCCGGGTGAGCGGGTGCGGCTGTAGGCGTTCTGATACTCGACCAGCGCCGCCTCGTACAGGTTGGCCTTGGACAGGTTGCGCGCCTGATCGACGAGCTTGCCGCAGGCCTCGTCCGCCATGCACGGGTCCACCGGCGCTGGCTGCGCCTGGGCATCGGGCTGGTTGGGGGCGGGCTCTGCCTGACCGCGCGGGTCGGTCGCTGCCGGCTCCGCGGCTGCCGGCGGGGCCTGGCTCGGGGTCGGCGGCTCGGCGGCGGCGCTCGCCGGTCGCCGGTCGCCGAGCAGCACCACCAACAGCAGGACTCCCAGCCAGCTAGTCTTCAATCGGCAGCGGACGGGCACGGCTCTTCTCCGGTACTTTGGCCGGCGGCGCTGGCGCCACCGGGTCGGGGGACTTGGCCGCAGGCGGCGCCGCGGCGGTTGCGGCAGGGCTGCCCGCGGCCGAGACGGGCCCGTCCTGCTTGGGCTGGGCCACGGCGTGCGCCTTGGTGCGGCGCTTGGAGCGTGGACCTGTGGCCGGCGGCTCGCTGCTTGCTGGCGGCTCCGCTGCGAGCATCGTCAGGTCGGCGACACCGCCGGTCGACAGGCTCAGGGACGTCTGCTGGTTCAGGTAGCCGGGCGCCTGCAGGATGACGGTGAGCGTTCCCTCCTGGGCGTCCTGCTCGTGCAGCCAGGGGGTGACGCCGAGCACCGTCTTGTCGGCGGCGCGAACGACCGCCGCGCCGGCCGGCTTGCTGCGCACCTGCAGCCGGACGGTCTTGCGCGGCGGTGGCTGCGGCGCCGCTGGCGCCACCTTGACCTCCACCGCTGACGCCGGCGGCGGCTGCTTGTGCGGTAAGAGCAGCAGCCCGCCGCCCACGCCCAGCACGGCGAGTCCGCCGGCGGCCCACAGGCCCAGACGCCGCCGGGGCGGCTCGACTACCTTCTCGGCGGCGCTGCGTCCCAGGGTCGAGCTGACCACGGGCGCGATTGGGTTTTTCGGCTCGACCGGCTGCGGGGCCGGGGGCGCGCTGAGGTCCGCACTCAGGGTCGCGACCAGCGCCGCCGCGGCTTGCTGCGCCCGGTCGGTGGTTGCCGTGCCCTTAGCCTCACCGGGACCCGAGCCCATGGTCGGTGCCAGGGCGAGCGCCGCCTGCTTGGCCGGATCGAGCTCGCCGTCGGACTCGGCGTGCTCGGCGCCCTCCTCGCGCCGCGGCGGCGGGGGCAGGTCGGCCGCCAAGAGCTCCAGCGCCCGCTGCACCTCGCGCATCGATGGCCGCTGCTCTTTGTTCTTGATAAGGAGCTTGCCGATGAGCTCCGCGACGGGTGCCGGCACCGCCGGAGCGCGCTGGCCAAGCGGCTCGGGCTCCATGAAGAGGTGCATGCCGATGACCTGCCCCGGACCGGTGCCGACAAACGGCGGCTTCCCCGACAGCAGCTCGTACAGCATGCAGCCGAGCGAGTAGACGTCGGTCTTGCTGTCGATGCGGCCCGCCCCCTCGCACTGCTCGGGCGACATGTACAGCGGCGTGCCGAGGACCGCCTGCGAGTTGGTCTTGACGTTGGCGGCCTCGTGCACCTCGGACAGCTTGGCCAGCCCGAAGTCGAGGATCTTGACCCGCTCGCCGGTGGGCATGGCCGGATCGGGCACCAGCATGACATTGCTTGGTTGAATGTCCCGCTAGCGTTCTTCCGTCGCTGACAACCTCCACAAATATCCCGTGGGAACGATTGCGGAACGATTCGCGCGCTAGTTTGTCGGTGCGCCGCCCTTCTTGGTTTCGACCAGCATGGCCAGCAGCTGCGCCAGCGTATCCTCGTCGAGGTTCTCCAGCTGTGCCCGGGCACTTGGCTGCTTCGTCTCGCTGCTGCTTCTCAGCACCCCGAGGACCCGGGCAGTCGCGGCATTCTTCACCGCCGCGCCTTGGGCATAGTGCCGCTCGGTAACCTGGAACGAGTGATGGCCCAGGTTGGCCGCGACCACATGCGAGGCAGCGCCCGACTGAACGGCCAGCGTCGCCCATAGTCCGCGCAGAGAGTGCGTGCAGACCCTGGGCACTTCCGCGCGTTGGCATAGCCGACGCACCATCTCCCACATCTTCTGCCGGTAACGCCGACCTCCGCCTTGGCTATCGCCGAACAAACGCTGCTCCGGGTGCTTCCCAGCAGCAAGCTGCAGCAGATACGGCTGCACCAGCTCGGGTACCTCCAAGTGGCGTCGGGCATTAGCCGTCTTGCCGGCGTCGATCCACAGGTAGCGAGCTCCGTCGTCGAGGTCGCGGACCACCCGGTCGAGAACTTCGCTGGTGCGCAGCCCCATAGTGAGCGCGACCAGGGCACCGATGGCCAGCGGGCTCTGGGTCTCTGCGAAATAGCCGATCGCAGCCTCAGTGAAACGCCGAGCTTCCTCAATGCGCAGCTGCGGCTTGCCCGCATTCATCTTGCCGACTGGCTTCACATCCCGAAACGGGGACGCGCCGACATAGCCCTGGCGCACCGACCAGCGGAAGAAGCTCTGGGCGACCCATAAGTCGAAGCGGTGTGAGGCCACGGCAGGGATGCACCCCGTCTTCGCGGAGGGCCTCAGGGTAGCTTCTGCATAGAGGGCGGCAGCACGCTTGGGGGTCAGTGCTGCAATGTCCAGCTCCGCTACTGGCGCGAGGAAGGCTTGCAGGCGGCGATACTGCTGCTTGATGCTCTCCGGCTTGCACTGTGCCTCGCGCAGCTTGTGGGTGTGCCATTGCGCGAGCACGTCAGCAATCCTCCTCGACGGCGGCGGGGCGATCTCCCGCTGGGTGCCGGCCTTGAATCGCAGGGCTTCCTCGCGCGTAGGCAGGAACACGGATCGTCGCCCGCCTTCCTCCACGATGATAAGTCGCCATCTACCTCTCTCCTCATACGGCCCGAGTACGCGGGCCGAACTCCGTCGTCGCATCGTCGCAGTCCTTTCTGACCGCGACGGGGCGAAGTGCTTGCGCGGGCAAGCATACTACAGTTCGCGTCAAGTCAAGGGTTATCGCACACTTGGCCTCGTATTACTGTCGCTGCCGAGGAATCGTCGTAGCGACGGCGAGGGGCATTCAACGATTGTCGGCCTGGCTTGACGGGGCGGCCCTCACTGTTCCGACTGCCGCAGTAGGCGACCTCCGTCGAGAAGTCGGCTAACAAGTGCCGATAAGGAATACTTCGGGGAATTGATATGTCTGGTCTGTCTGAGCGGGCACGCGGAACATGCTATCAGTCCGCCTCCGACACAACAACGACGGGATCAGACAGAGGCCGCTGACTGACGCAGCTTGGTCGCATATACCATTGGGAGATCATTTTCTCTGAATGGCGCACACCGAACGCGAGGATAATGAATTAATCTAGCTTCGGCTACTAACGACGGCTGCCTCTGCGACGGGGAGGGACCAATGGTGTAGCTGGTTGATAAGCTTTTAAGCCATTGTCTCCAGTGAGGATTTCTACTAAGTATCCAGCTCGGGCATAATATTCGGCAACGTCCTTGATTGTTGCATCTCCAATCGTCAAACGCTGAGCAGCCAAAGACGGCCATGTCTGGGCAATGCGGCGCAAATTTTCCATTCCCCAGAGTACTGCTTGCTCAGTAAAAGCTGCCCAAGGCGAAGTGCCATCGGTACTGTGAATCAGATACTGTGCCAACTTCCTCGCAGTTTCGTAACGATGTTGTGCGCATTGCGCGATATGGTTACCAGTCTCAATCAGACTAGCCATTGGAAGTACAAAGGTGCTTCCATCCTTTTCTTCACGATCCAGCAGGGAACTGATGCGCTGATAATCCCATTTGTCATGATCTGGTCCAGCATGTTCTTTTCCCGGCACTTGGAGCCAGCAACACAGCACACTCGTGTCTAGAATCAGAACCTTCTTGCTCATTCGCTGCCTGTCGCCTCAACTACAGAGGAGCGAGTCTCATCCAAGGATTTCTCTAGTAAACCTTCGCTAGCCAGGCGCCCAACCTGGCCATGTGCCAACAATTTTGCCAGGGGAGCTATATCTTCTAACTCGGTTACTACACTATGTCCCGTACTGGGATCACGATGAACAATTGCAATAAATGGAACCATCTCGGTCCCCATAGCATCCAATAGTGCCGGGTTGTGGGTAGTCACTAAGACATCCACTCCCTGGTCCTTGCCAATTTTTTGCAGTACTTCTAATAATAGCCGAGCACGAGATGGATGCAAACCATTGTCAACTTCCTCAATAACAAGCAAGCTGCCTCTTGGACGGGTCAGCAATGCTGTCAAAATAGCCAAAAATCGCAGTGTCCCATCCGACATCCCACGCGCATCTACCGTAGGCGGCTCACCCTCGTCTAACCAATGCTCTTCGCAATAGAGCATTGCATCAACCTTGAATTTACCCACAGTCTCCGCATAGACTCTCCGAATGTCCCGTTCTGGTAGCCGGCTGGCATATTGAGTAAGCTTTGCCTGGGTCTCTTTCCTTTTTTGCTCAGGTAGTGCCGCCAATACTCCAGCGATATTACGTGCGTCGGATTCCAATTTATCGGCAAGCGGTGAATAGCCACGCATATGTGATGGAATTGGATCGAGGATAAAAATCTCCCGCAATGGAGTCATGCTTGCATTTATGCCTTCTTCAATTTCTTGACGAAGCTTCTGTCCGACCAACTGAAACAGTACCGTATGTGCTCGACTTAGCTGTCTAGGTGTTCCTTGCTTTTCATTATACAAACGCGCAATGATGGTGGGCGCATCTTTTTCGCATGGATCTGTTCGAAATAATTGAATTTTTCCCGACGGATGTTTTGTTCTAATTCCATCCTTTCCTAAACGGTACTTTATGCGACTCAAATGCTCTGCTTTTATTTCACAACGGCTTTCGGAGACGCCTACCTCGAGGCGATAGTTATAATCCGTCGCTTCATCGTGCCGAACTAAAACGCCGAGCGAAAACGAATTTCCAGGCTTTCTAGCGGCCCACTCTACTCCACCACGTAGGGTTGCTAGAGCACCATCGCCCTGTAATGCTGCGGTGAGCATGGCCCCCGATGCCAATCTCACCAAAAGTTGCAAAGCATCAAGTGCGTTGGATTTTCCGCTAGCATTAGTGCCGATCAACACAGATAATGGGTCTATGTGGATCGTTGCTTCTTGAAAGCTTTTCCAGTTTTCCAACTTGAGTTCAGTAATCAACTTGTTTCTCCATCGCAACGATGGCCGATCTCAACGGCGACGATATATCCACAGTTTCTGACAAGTCAAGCATAGACCCTGACCGTTGACCAGCACAGCGTGCCGGGCATTGCCCTGGCACCTGCTCAGCCTCGTCGAATTTGCCGACGCTGCGAGCCACAGTCGACGGCTGCTGTTCATCGATCCTGCGGTCTCAACGGCCATCAGACCAGTGAAGGGACGGCCCGAGACCGCCCTGCATAGGACCCTGCCGCCGCCGCGCTGGCCGCTATGCCGACGATGCCGTGCGCCGCGACCTCGGCATGTAAAAGGGCGACGGCCCGTCCGCCGATGACCAGTACAGGCTGCTCGGTGCCGGATCGGTCAGATCACCCATAGTTGTCGATGAGTGGTGCCTATCCTTTGCAGGCTGGTTGCGACCTATACAGGGAGCCCAAGTGGCTTGACACAATTATCTGTTGCGATTGAAAAATGGCAAGTAATTATAGAGTGCATCAACAACTGCTGCCGCACGTCCCGTAAAGCAGGCGGATCGGTAGGTTCATTCTCGTCACTCGGACAGGGTATTCACATATGGAACGGTCCATTACTAAAGCGCAACATCGACCACAGCAGCTATATGTTGCTTATGCTAAGCCAGACAGCCACTTTCGGGCACAATTAGCTCTCCACTTGATCCCTATCGAACGTCAAGGGAAAATTGTCTTTTGGCATGATTGCCTTATTCTCCCCGGGCAAGATCGTACAGCGACTATTGATAAGATGATTGAAAATGCTGATATCATTCTCGTGCTCGTAAGCCCTGACCTGATAGCTTCTGATTATGTCTATGAAAGTGCAGTTCGTCGTGCGCTTGAGCGTCACGAAGAGGGTAGTGCCATGGTGATTCCTATCTTACTGCGTCCGTGTCTTTGGCTGAAAACGCCCCTGTGTCAGTTGCAGGCCCTCCCCGAGAACGGCCGCGAAATCAAATGTTGGGCTGATAAGGACGCTGCATGGCTCGACGTTGCAAAAGGTATAGACAATGTAGTTCACGAGCTACGAGTTCGCTCTCTCCGACCACGTAGTAAAGACAAGATGGCCATGCCGAGCTGCAGATCAAAGTCAATCTGGCGGAAGCTCCCTCCGACCCTGATGGGCCAGCGCCAGAGATCATAGAAAGTCCACACTTGCGGTCCCGCCCGCCCGTCGCAGATCGATTCACCGTTCCGCCCCCCGATCGGCGTCCACGACCTCGATCAGGGTTTCCCAGAGCTTGGCAACGGGCCGATAATCCGCCCCATTGCTCACGCCAGCCGTCTTTCGCACCATAGAGCCCCCCACATCGTACGCCCTGGTACGTCACCAAACTCGTAGCCCTCCGGGAGGTTGCGGGCGACCTGGTCGCTTCGGTCTGTCGGGTCAGCCGCGACACGACATGGCCGCTTGCCCCATGAACTTGATATCATATTGGCATGATGATCAGATCGGATGCCGTGCCCATTGGCCCCCACCGCCTGTGGACCGAAGACGACGTGCTGGGGATCGTCATCCAGGGAACGCTCGAGGCCGACCACGCGCGGGCCATCAACCAGTTCAGCCTGGACCTGATCCAGAAGCACGGCTACTCCTTGATCTTGGTGGACGCACACGCAGCGACGCACGTTACGGCAGAGACGCGCCGCCTCGCTGCCGCTTTCCGGCGTGAGCATCCGGTGCCCACCGCCAACGCGATCATTGGGCTGAACGTGGTGATCCGTGCGCTGGCTACGCTAGTGTACCGCGGTCTGGCGCTGGTCGATGAGGCGCCGCAGCTCATGGAGATGTTCAAGAGCGAAGCCGAGGCGCTCGCCTGGCTGGCGGCGCAGCGGCTCAGGCTGCGCGCTCAGGCCGCGCGCGCGCCCAAGCCGTAGCGGTCGTCACGGCCAGCCCTACGGTTCATCGGCCCGATCGCTGCGCATCAAGCGAGAGACCATTCGGACTGCATGGTGGTGCGCACACGCACTAGCTCCGATTAGCACGCCGGCTTGACCGTGCCAGGGGGTCACGGCACCGCCCCGGCCGCTGTAGCAGGGCCGGATCGGCGCGCAGCCTCAAGCCGGCTGCGCCGGTGGGCGATGGTGGCCGCTCATCACCTCCCGGGCGTGCTGGTCGACCGCTTCGTCGATTTGGTGCTCAAGCCGCTCGACCAGGCCGTAACCGAACGCATGCGTGACCCGGTGAAAGCCGGTAATACCCGGCTCCTGGCCAAGCCAACATAGACGCTCTGGCCGCTTCGCGAGCGTCACGCGGATGGCTTCTAGCGCGAGCGATAGCGCCTGGACAGCGTCAATGCCCGGCACTGTCTGGATTTCGCCGGGCTCCCCAGGCGGTGCGAGCACGAATGGACATTCCCAATCGATTGGGTCGGCGGGACGGGGCAGACCGATCCGCACCTCCAAAACAGGTTTCCCATCGGTGTCGGTGAGCGTTCGTGAGGCAATCCACTGCTCGGCCATCTCTCAATACCCCCAGTAGTTGTAGCACCACCCGAGACAAGCGACCTCGCCGATGATGAGGAACCCATAGCAGGTCGAGCGCATGGCCGGATGCGGCACCGTCGCGCAAAAGCTCTTGAGAGACTCGCCGCCCTGCTTGCACGCCGTCTGACAGCGCAGGAGCTGCGCCGGGTCCCCACCGGCTGATATAGGAGTGACTTGCACCTCACCGCTGAAGTCTGAGCTGACCTGCGCAAAGTCTCCACCGGGTGAGACGGGCGCAGCCTCGGATGCTTCTGCGACCGACGCCGTCGACGGGACTTGGCCGGGTTCGTTGTTGGTGCTGAGCGTTGCGCAGCCTGTAAAAAGTAGCGTGATGGTCCAGACGGTGCTGAGAGGGCTGGCGGCCATGGCTATTTTTCCTTGGCGAGGCGTTACGTCCAGTGTCACACCTGTACGGGCGGTCGAGACGGTAAGACTACGGTTCCCGGCAAGTCAAGTGTTTCTTGAGGACCCAATGCCGCGGTCGCTGCATTCGCCTCCGACGGTGGACGCCCGAGCCGAGAGCGACAACCCATCCAAGGTTTGAGATATGTTCATCAGTCATACGGAACGGCAGCAGTCGCTCGCCGTCAGAATGTCGCACTGTCCTACAGACGCCAGTCCTTCTGCGTCTTGATCAGGATCAGCTGGTCGTACACCTTATTCATCTTCCCCGTCACCTCAGCGAGAACCGCCTGGTGCTCGGCAGCCAGAACCTTTTGCTTGCTCAGCTCCTCCTCCAGGGAGGTGTTTTTCTGATTCTGTTTCTCATGTAGATTGAGGAGTCCCTTGGCCAGCTCCTGCGCGAGATCTCGTTCCTCCGTGCGGGTCGCCAGCCCCTTCTGGGCCGCTCGCAGTTCCTCTTTCATCTTCTCGAGCTGGGCCTGGTTCACCCGCAGATCGATGGCGGCGCGGGCCGCGGTCAGGGCCAGGGCGGTGCGGTCGAGCTGCTCACGCTGCTGCCGCATGGTAGCTTTGGCCTCGCGCAGGCTGAGGTGGAGCGTGGCGGCCTGCTCCCGCTCCGTGGCCGTCTGCTGGCGCGCCTCGCAGCCGAGCGGCTCACCGCCGAGAAACGCCGAGCGGCCGAGCGGATCAGCGAGCTGGAAGGCGAGGCGAGCACCGCCGCCGCCGCGCATCAGAAGGCCGTGCAGCAGCTTCAGGACGAGCTGCAGGCGGCGCAGCGGCAGCTGCAGACCGCAGAGGGCGCCCGCAGGGATGCCGAGGAGCGCGTTCAGCTTCTCGACACCGTCCTCAAAGAGCTGGTCGAAGAGAAGGACCGGAGCACCACGCTGCACGACAAGCTGGAGCAGCTCTCGAACTCGACCCAAGCCGAGCGTGCCCAGCACGAGCGCGCCCTGCGCGAGGCGCACGAGCAGACGGCCACGGAGCGGGAGCAAGCCGACACGCTCCGCCTCAGCCTGCGCGAGGCCAAAGCCACCCTGCGGCAGCAGCGCGATCAGCTCGACCGCACCGCCCTGTCCCTGACCGCGGCCCGCGCCGCCATCGATCTGCGGGTAAACCAGGCCCAGCTCGAGAAAATGAAAGAGGAACTACGAGCGGCCCAGAAGGAGCTTGCGACTCGCACGGAGGAACGAGATCTCGCGCAGGAGTTGGCCAAGGGACTCCTCAGTCTACATGAGAAACAGAATCAGAAACTCACCTCCCTGGAAGGGGAGCTGAGCAAGCAAAAGACGCTGGCTGCCGAGCGCCAGTCGGTCCTTGCTGAGGTGACGGGGAAAATGAACAAGGTGTACGATCAGTTGATCCTGATCAAGACGAAGAAGGACTGGCGTGTTTAGGACAATGCGGCCTTACCACCGCCAGCGACTCTGCTTTTTTGGCGCGAGCCGTCGAGCCAGGGTGACACCGACCTATCAACCTGGCCGCGCTGTTCAAGTCTATAGCAGTTGGAGAATGGTGTCCTGGTTTGGCTGCATCCCCATAATTTGCCGACGGTAGAGGGGACAATCCGGGGTGACGATCCCGGCGGCGCGTGCAAAGTCGATGTACTCGCGGAGCGACGATTGGGACTGCGACCATACGGGCTCCGCCCGGTGGCGGACTGGCGGCCGGTCGACCTGGGCGTACAAGGTGTGGTCGAACTCCGCCCTGGTATGGATCTGTCCATCGTGGACATGGACGGTCGGAAAGAAGAGCTGATGGGGGTCGCGGCGGGGAAACTCTAGAGCCATGGGATGAATATTCTGGGGCCTGGCACCCGGCTTCAGCTTGAACACGGCAAACCCCCAATCCGCGTACTGCGGCAGCTGATCCCAGACCTGGCTGGGCAGGCGGAAGCGCGGATCGAGCCACCGAAACTCATCGAGCGAAGGGACAAAAGAGGCTTCGAACAGCCCCACGTGATGGACTGGCAGGGGACCTCGACCTTGCAGACTCATCAAGATGGAATTGCCACCGTCATGAGAGGGTTCCCAGAAAGCCAGGGCCAGGTGTTGGAAAAACTCGGGGTAGTCCTGCAGATTGATGAAGCGAACCTCTTCGCCAGGGCTACCGGGCGGGATTGGGAGGGGCAGGATCATCGCCACGTCATGCTGGGTCATGATCTGCATGCTGTAGACGAGAATCTGGCTCTTCCAGGCTGCGCTCGCGAAGATTTGCGTGCCTGTGACCTGACCAATCCCCATTGAGAATATGCACATGGACGGCTCCGCTGCGGCTGCAATTCTTCGTCAGTATACAGGTTGCCCGCGGTCGCGACCATACCGCCGGCGACCCGAGCCTGGGCTCACTGGCCTATCTTGGCGTTCCGTTGGTAGCCGGCGCAAGTCCTGGTCCACGGGGCACTGGTGGGGTGAATACGACGCCTGAGCGCGCGAGTGCTTCGCCGTTGTCGGCCGCTTCACTGCGTAGAGACTCGCGACCATATTTATCGTCGACAACGAGTCGAACCCCAAGAGCAGGGTGACCTCCGCCATGTACTCCGCCGCCTACAACGGCCGATACCAGCATGCAGCCCGACCAGCAGCTATTGAGCTACTGGTTGCCGGTCCGTGGACATTTTGCCCACCACAGCCAATTGTGCTCAACCGCAACCGCAACGGCCCGAGCGCGCCGCCGTCCATGCCCCGGCCTTCGCCGGCTGCCGCCCCAATGCCGCTGCGTTCGATGATGACCCTGGCCAGTAAACTGTCGCCGGCCGCCCGCTGCGCGCTCAGGGCGACGTCGCCGGGGCATGGCGCCGCGCGCCAAGGGAGACGCAGCTGCCTTCGCACTGGCGCGATGACCCAGGCCAAGACGCCGCCTCTGGCGGTCGCGCTGGATGCCGCCGTGCTTGATGGTGACCCAGCCAAGCCGCTGCCGTCGACCCAAGAACTGGTGGCATGCTGTTGCAGAGCGCCGGCGCGCAGCGCCTTGCCGACATCAACATGCGCCAGACGGCAGCATGGTCACCCAGCCTGGCGCTATGCGGTGACCGGCCGGTGGCCATGGGGGGGCTTGGCATGTCGCAGGATGGCTCTCGCCTATCTCGGGCGAAGCGGCGCACAGAGACATATGGCCTGGTGCGCCGCCGGTGGGAGCATGGCTCCGCGGCCCCTTACTTCACTGTGACATCCCTAGCTTGGCGGGCCCAGACAGGAACCCCGAGTGAGGTCGCGGGCACCGAGGCGCGTTGCCTCGAGATGGCAGTATCCGCCTGAGAAGCTCTTACCTTCGAGCTGTTGGTTGGCTGAAGAATGAGCGATAATGGTTAGAGAGCAAGCCGTGAAAAGAAGAATCAGGTATGTTCGAGCTACACAATGACCTGCATTTGCGTACTTTAACTGTACGAGTGTCTGGTCTCTTACGGGAGGACGAAGCTCGGAGCTTCGTCGCACTTTATCAGCGATGCACGGATGAACATCGCGGCGCCCGGCATTTGGTGCTGGCCGACCTGCGTGGGATGGCTGCAATGTCGCCCGAAGCGGCCTTACTGCTTGCAGAGGCTATCCGTTATGGCCGAGGACACGGGGTGATATGCTGCGTGCATTTGTCGGATTCAAGTGTCGCGCGGCTTCAGGCCAGGAGGCTAGCGCGCGAGATCGACCCTAATGATAGCGTTACTGTCAATGCGGTTTCCCTAGAGGAAGCGGAGCGCGTGCTTACCGAACAACGAGCTAAGCTCAAAAAGTCTTCTTGATGCCACTCGTCCAGTCTAGCTGTTCAGATGCTACTGGTACTTACTCGGCGGATGCCACGCCAACTGTATGCTGACGACTTGCCCGCGTTCTCAACTCATTCCCCAAAACACTTTGATGTGCGGTTTTCGACGGAGATTTTTCGGTGTTGCATTGAGAACAGTAAGGTCAGATCGATCGACATAAGAGGGCCTTCCGATTGCACGCACCGATTCACTTCACCCTTGGAGCAGGCGTGCAGTTCATGCGATGGTGCGCGGGTTTCAGACGATCAATTTTGAAGATCGTCAGCGTTTGTCGAGATTTTCGACAAATAGAGATGCAAGGGCTCGCTAAGTCAATAAAAAAATGAAACTCCGTCCAGAACACGTTATCGGCGCCCGCGGAATGCTCGGGCTGTCTCAGGCTACCCTGGCCAATGCTGCCGGCTTGAGCCAGCGCAGCGTGGAGCGCTTTGAGCGAGGGGAAACAACGCTCAAAGAGGATAGCCTCATGCGGATTCAGGCTGCTCTGGAGCAGCGCGGGATCGAGTTTTTCAATGGCGACAGCCCGGGCGTCAGATTTCACCCCGAGAGGACCCGCATCCCGAAGGGGAGTTAGCCTCGTAGGTCGTGGACCGCTTGATCATGATCGCCAAGTTGGCGTGGCCCAGTGCTCGCGTACATCGTCCTGAGCAGATTCAACGATCTCATCTTTGAGCGGAGTCAGCCGCAGAGGACCGTTGTCTCCCAGTACGCGGCAGCCAACCTTGATGACCAGCTAGGTTGTCATACTGACGGAGATCTGGCCATGGTCGTCAACTGTTCCCCCTTGTCCCAGTCGGTAGGGGGAACGAGTGTCTCTCTCCTTCGACGGCGCCGTCCGTGCTGTTCTCAATGTCGGCCTCCCGTCGGAGGGCAGGCCATGAGCCCGAGCCGGACGCTACCTCGGCATTGAAGCTGACTCAGGAACGCTTGGCAGCCGAGGCCGATTCGTCTCCTCGGCCTGACCCCAGGCGGCACTCGCCGGTTTGCTGCGGCTTGCTCTGCGAGCAAGCCGGCACCGGCGAGCAGGCCATGCGCTCGGCCGGGGGGGACTATGAGCGGTTCTTGGCCTCAGTCGCCTCGCCGGTTGCTCGCGCTGGCTCGCCTACGGCGAGCCCCAAACCATCCCGCAAGCCTTCGCGCTATGGAGCCTTCCCCATGCGACGAAGAGAACCTGCCCGAGTCCTCGCTCAGCGAAGTGCGCACCGATCGGTCCCGTCGCTGGCGCGGGTTCTTGCCAGGCCTCGGCACCGCGTTCACACCAATTTTCCCACCGATCTGCACCGCCCTGCGCAGGCCCGCCAGCTCCGTGGCTCGGCTCAGAGCCGTGCGGATCTCCTCTTCATTCACCGTCGAATAGTGGTGGTGCATCTTGTCGGTCTCGTGCCCATTGATCGCCATCGTCACGACTTGACTGGTCCCCGACAGCCGAAACAGGTCCTTGCTGGTGCGGCGCATGCCTCGCGGCGTGATCTTCTTGGGCAGGTTCAGGCGGCGCTGGAGGCGGCCAAATATCCCCCAGAGCGTTTCTTTCGACAGCACGCCCCCGTCGGCTTTGGGGAACAGCAGCGGGCTTTCACGCATCGGGCCGGGCGGCAAGTTGTCTATATGATGGC
>JBGANQ010000054.1:0-65731 GCA_044222245.1 Polyangia bacterium
GCCGGCGCGGGCAAGGGCGGCGCTCGCGGCGCTCGGCAGCGGCCTGGTCGCCCGCGGGCAGCTGACGGCGGCGGCGCTCTCGTGCCACGGGCTGGGGGCGCTGTGGCGGACGCAGCCCGAGCCGACCCTGGCGTTTGTCACCAGCGGCGGCTACGGCGAGCTTGGACTCGGGCTGCGCTGGAAGTTCCTGGAAGGGGCGGGGCTCAGCGAGCCGCGGTCCTGGGACGTCCTGCAGGTGGCGCACGGGCCGTTCCAGCAGACCTTCGCGCGGCCGCTCTTTCTGTGTGCGCTCACCCGCGGCGGCTGCCCGGTCGAGCAGGCGCTGCTCGGCCGCTTGCAGGCAATGCTGCCGCCGCACCACGTGCTCCTGCAGCTGCCGGCAGAGCCGCCCGGACCGCTTTCGATCTTCTCGCACGACCTGGCCTGCAACGAGCTGCTGCTGGCGCTTCTGCCCGGCCGCGACTGGAACCTTGTGGACTGGCCTGGTCGCTGCAGCGACGGACCGCTTTACCAGCTCGCCGATGGCGCGGCGCTGCTGGCGTCGGGGGGCTGACCGCCCTGGCTCAACCCCGAGCCGCGCCGACCGGCTGGGGGGCGGGACTCAAGGCCGGGTCCCCACAGGTCTTTGCCCGCCGCAGCGGGGTCGCGAGCCTGCGGGACCCGGGGCTCAGTGCGCCGCAGTCTGCGGCCACAGCTTCTGCAGCGCCTGCTCGAGCTCTTTTTCGCTGCTGGCGCTGTGCATGCCGCGCAGGCTGTAGTAGTCGGTGGGGCCGCGCGGGCTGTCCTCGATGTGCAGGTGCAGCTCCAGCGAGCCGTCGTCCGGCAGGCGGTCGATGGTGTAGGCGGCGCTGCGCTCCTCCCCGGTGTGGTGGAGGTGGAAGCGGATGGTCTGGCCGTCGTGGTCGAAGGTGAATAGCTCGAACTGACCGGCGAACAGGGTGCGGTCCTGGTAGACCCCGCCGCCCATCGACGGCACGAAGCGGAACACATGCAGGCGGTCGTGCGCCGACTCGGGCACCCGATCCAGCCAGTTGCGATCGAGCAGCAGCCGGCTCGCCTCCGCGGTCGGCAGCGTCGCAGCGGGCGGCTTGCTGCGGCAGCCGGCGGTGAGCGCCGCCAGACAGAGCAGGGAGCCGGTGACGGCGGCAGATACAGACTTCATCTTCATGGGAGCTCTTTCCTCCTGCGCGACCCGCGCCGTTTGGGCACCGGTCGGCTGACCTTGAGCTGGCGGCTCAGTTGAGATATTTGGCGGACGCGGCCGCTGCCTCCGGCTGGCCCAGGCTGGCCTCCAGGGCCTGATCGCCCTCCTCAAGACCCTGGCGGGTCAGAAGGAAGCTCACCCGGCCCTCGCCAAGCTCGGTGCTCAGCTCGGCCTCGAACGCCGGGCCGGTGACGCTGCCCAGGGCCAGATCCTTGTGCAGGCGGACCACCTTGCCGGTGATGAGGTCGCCCTGGATGCGCTCGATGTTGTCGCGGGTGTGGTAGAGGCGGTAGGCCGCCTGATAAAGTCGCAGCGAGACCTCCGGGCGCAGCGGGAAGTTGCTCGACAGCACCGCAATGAGCAGCCAGTAGGGTGGTGCCGGATCCGGAGTAGCCATAGGTGCAGAGTAGCCGATTCGCCGCCCCGGTGAAATAGAAGGACCGGGCCGGGGTATAGTGCCGGCCCCTGCGCATCCGCGAACATCTATAAGCGCTCAGATATAAGCGCTCCGAGCCAAAGGACCCCAACGAGGAACCATGGAACGCATCTCGCTGTCCCGTCCGAGCATCACCGACGAAGAGGTCGCCGCCGCCGAGAGCACGCTGCGCTCGCGCTGGCTGGTCTACGGGCCGCAGAACCGCGCCTTCGAGGACGAGCTCGGCGCCGCTTGCGGTCGCCGTCACGCCATCGCCGTCAGCTCGGGCACCGCGGCGCTGCACCTCCTGATGCTGGCCGTCTACGGGCCGACCGGACCGGCGGCGGGGTCGCGGCTGCTGGCGCCGGCGTTTACCTTCCCGGCGAGCGTCAACGTCCTCCGCTTCCTGCCCGGGCCGCCGGTCACCGTCCACCTGGCCGACGTCGATCCGCAGACCTTCTGCCTGCCGGCGGCGACGCTGCAGGCCTGGCAGGCCAGCGGGCCGGCGCTGACCATGGTGGTGCACCAGTTCGGCTACCCCTCGCCGCTGCCGCCGCTGTCGGCGGAGGCGGAGCGGCTGGTCATCTCGGACGCCGCCTGCGCCATCGGGGCAGCGGCGGCGCTGCGCGGCCGCGCCGCCTGCCTGTCGTTCCATCCCCGCAAGCTGCTCACCACCGGCGAGGGCGGGGCGATCCTCACCGACGATGACGCGCTGGCGGCCGAGCTGCGGCAGCTGCGCGCCCATGGCCTGGTCGCGGTGACCGGCGAGGAGGTGCAGACCCTGCCGGCGCCCGGCCTGAACTATCGCCTGCCCGAGCTCGGGGCCGCCATCGGCCGCGTCCAGCTGCGGCGCCTGCCGACGCTGCTGGCGCTGCACCGCGAGCGCGCCGAGCGCTACCGGGCGCGCCTTGGAGCCGCCGGGCTGCCGCTGCAGGCCGACACGCCCGAGCGGGTGTGGCAGACCCTTTCGGTGATCCTCCCCGACCGGGTGGACCGCCAGCAGCTGCGCGCCGAGCTGCTCGCCGCCGGCATCGAGACCCAGATTGCTTCCTACGGTCTGCACCGCCTGGCGGCGTATAAAGACGCGCCGGTCTTTGCCCCAGGTGGCGCTGCGTCCGCGCAGTCGACCGGCGCCAGCGCGCTGCCGGTGACCGAGCGCCTGCACCAAAAAGGGCTGGCCTTGCCGCTGCACAGCGAGCTGTCGCTCGCCGACGTCGATCGGGTGTGCGACGCGCTGCTGAGTCGCCTTGGGCCGCGGGCGGGAGCTTAGATGCGGATGGCAAGTCGCCGACCGGACCGGGGATCGCGCCTGCGTCAGGCCCGCCTGCGGCGCGCGGGCGGAGCCAGTCCGTCCTGCGCGGGGGAGACGCGGCCGACTCGACCCCTACCACAGCCTGGCCGCGCGGCCGCGCTGGTCGCGCTGGTCGCGCTGGTCGCGCTCGGGCGGTCGGCAGCTGCGGCGGCGCCGGCACCCGGGCCCCCCGCACAGCTGGAGGGGGCGGCGCTGTACGCCAAGTACTGCGCTCTGTGTCACGGGGCGCGCGGGCAGGGCTACGCCGCCGATCACGCCAACGCCCTCGCCAACCAGCAGTTCCTTATCGCCGCCAGCGATCCGTTTCTCGGCTGGGCGATCGCCTACGGGCGACCGGGGACGCCGATGGCGGCTTTTGGCAAGGATCGCGGCGGGCCGCTCGATCACGGCCAGGTGAGCAAGATCATCCACTTTATCCGCTCGTGGCAGCAGTCGCCGCCGATCGCCCTCAAAGAGGGGCTCATCCCCGGCCAGCCGGCGCGCGGCGAGAAGATCTTTGCCGCGCAGTGCGCCGTCTGCCACGGGCCGCGTGGCAAGGGCAAGACCGCGCCCAGCCTCAATAACCCCGTGATGCTCGCCACCGCCTCGGACAGCTACCTCCGCTACGCCATCGCCGAGGGCCGGGCGGGCACGCCGATGCCGGCCTTCAAGGGCAAGCTCAGCGCCGACAAGCTCGATGACGTCACCGCCTACCTGCGCAGCCTCTACCGCAAGCTGGAGTGGAAGACGGTCCCCGAGACGCCGCCGCCGATCACCCAGATCATCATCAACCCCAAGGGCCCGCCGCCGAGCTTCCCGCCGCTGCGCGAGGGCCTCTATGTCGGGGTGGACAAGGTCCAGGCCGAGCTCCGGCGCGGCGCCCGGCTGGTGCTGCTCGATGCGCGGCCGACCTCGGACTGGATGCTCGCCCACATCCCGGGGGCGCTGCCGGTGCCCTACTATGATGTAGACAAGATGGTCTCATCGCTGCCGCGCGATGACACCTTCATCGTCGCCTACTGCAGCTGCCCGCACGCCGCCTCGGGCCAAGTGGTCAGCGAGCTGCGCAGCCGCGGCTTCAAGAACACCGCAGTATTGGACGAGGGGATCTTTGTCTGGATGGAGCGCGGCTACCCGGTGACCACCGGCACCGGGGATTCCCCACCTGCTCCCACCCCCGCGCCCGATCGCTGAGCGTCCCGCCCCCGACTTTCTCTTTCCATAGATCTCCGGCGCCGCTGTCGCGTTTAGCAGGGGCAAGGAGAGAGACAATGAAGACCCTACTGGCGACGGCCTTGCTGACCTTGGCGCTTCCTGCTCTGCCGGTCCTGCCAATCCTTGGTGAGGGGCAGGCGGACGCCGCCCCGCTGCGCAGCCAGAACGGCACCTACGAGCTGCAGGTCCTTACAAACGGCGCCCCGGCCCAGACCTACTGGCACAGCGGCGAGAGCTACGTGCTCGGCTATAGTGGTGAGCGCTACACCCTGCGCATCGTCAACAACAGCGGCCAGCGCATCGAGGCGGTGGTCTCGGTCGACGGGCGCGACGTGGTCGATGGCAAGGCGGCCGACTATCGCACAAAGCGCGGCTACCTGGTGCCGGCGTACGGCTCGGTCGAGGTCGATGGCTGGCGGCTGTCGCGCGGGCAGGCGGCGGCGTTCCGCTTCTCTTCGGTGGGCGAGTCCTACGCGGCGCGCACCGGCTCGGCCCGCGAGGTCGGGGTGATCGGGGTCGCGGTCTTCCCCGAGCGCTATAACCCGCCGCCGCGGCCGCTGTACGTGCCGCGCTACGACTACCGCCGCGGGGACGACTACTATGGCCCGCTCGGCGGGGCGGCCGACAAGGCCAAGGACGAGGCGGAGTACAGCGGCGGGGCCGCGGGGCCGCCGCCGCCGGCTGATTCGGCCCCTCGCTCGGCAGCGCCTTCCCCGCCCGCCGGCGAGAGCGTGGCGCAGTCCAAGAAGGCCGCCCGCGGCGACAGCGCCCTGGCCGAGCCCGACTACTCCCAGCGGTCCAGCCGCCGCCCCGGCCTCGGCACGGCTTTCGGCGAGCGCGTCAACTCGCCGATCCAGGAGGTCTCGTTCGTGCGCGCCAGTGCCACCTCGCCCGCCGCGGTGCTCGGGGTGCGCTACAACGACCGCGACGGCCTGCTCGCCATGGGCGTCAACGTCGATGGCGACGGCTCGTCGGTCGACGACTCGTACGCCCGGCGCACCGCCCAGCCGTTCCCGGTCCCCGAGCGGCGCTACGCCACCCCCCCGCCGGGCTGGGACTATCGCTACTAGACCGCGCCGCGACCAGCTGCCGGCGCCGGCTTGACCGGGGCGCGGCTCTGCCCCCGACTCTTTGCCAGACCATACTGCAGCGTCGACTGGATGATCCGCGTTCCCAGCCGCTGGCCGATCTCGTCGGCGCCCGGCAGCCGCTCGCGCACCGCCTGCTGCGCCTGCCCGAGCGCCCGCCACAGCGCCGGCGCCGCCCGCCACAGCGGCGCCCGCGGCACCCCCATCGCATCGGCCAGCCTCTCCCCGAGCAGCACCCGGCAGACCGCGTACAGCACCCCCATCGGCAGAAACAGCGGCGGCTGCCACGCCATCTCGGCAAACAGCGCGGTGAGCAGGGCATGGCTGTCGGCGTCCGGCCGGTGCTGGCGGCGGCTGAGCACCGCGTACAGCGCCTCCTCCGCGGCGCACGACTCGGTAAGCAGGCGCTCGTCGATGCCCAGCACGTAGCCGCCGTAGCGCCAGGCGTGGTGGATCGAGTCCCGCTCCGCCGGCGTCAGCGCCACCCCGAGCCGCTGCAGGCTGCGCGCATACACCAGGCTGAACATGACCAGCGTGCTGCCGTTGTCCTCCTGGTTCACCGGCACCCCCCAGCGCGGGTCCCAGTCGCTGCGCCGCTGCACCATCCGGCGGACGCGGGCGTGCATGAGCCGCAGGTTCAGCAGCACCCGGTGGGCGTGGGTGCCCGGCCGCGGGCCGCCGGAGCTCGCCAGCACATAAAGAAAGTCCGCCGTCTCGTAGATGCGGCGGCGGGTCGAGCGCTGCAGATCGCCGCTGCGCACCAGCACCTTGGCCGCCAGCGCCGCTGAGTACGACTCGGCGAGGCTGCCGCACAGAAGGGCCAGGCCGCCGGCCACCGGGTGGCTGAGCCCGATGCGATAGCCGGCGAGCATGCGCGGAAACGACACCCAGGCCGGCACCGCATACGCCTGGCCGATGAGCTCGCGACAGGCCCCGGCCGTCGCCGCCGCCCGCCGGCTCACCGCGGCCACCAGATCGCCTCCCATATCTGGGCGAGCTGAACTATCGGGGCCCGCCGTCTGCGCCAGCTCGAGCAGCGCGGCGTCGGCCAGCGGGTCGCCGACCAGCCGCAGCTGGTCGAGCAGCGAGTCCGGCCAGCGCGCAGAGTCCTTGTTCTCCATGCCTTGGATGCTAGACGCGTAGCCGGCCGCCCGCCAAGGGCCACCGCAGCGCGGTCAGAAAGCGCCCAGGCCGTCCAGCTGACCGTCCAGGCGATCGGCCAGCTCTTCCAGCGCCGCGCGCTCGAACACCGGGCGGAACAGGTAGGGCAGGTGCAGCTGCGGCTCGGGCAGCTCGGCGCGCAGGCGGGCGACGTGCGAGTCGTTGAGCTGGGCGCGCTGCCGCTGCAGCCGCGCCGCCGCCAGCACCGGACCGAGCACCGCGTCGCCGCTGGCCGCCGGCGAGGCCGACAGCTCATCCAGGGCGATCGCCGACATGCCGGTGCCAAAGCGCGGCGGGTAGAGCCGGTTGACCGCCACCGGACCGACCGCGATGCCAAGCTCGCGCAGCCCGTGGGCGAGCTGCAGCGTCTCGGTCACCGGCAGGTCCTCGGCCAGGGTGACCAGCACCGCGCGGCAGCGCAGCGGATCGGTGAGCAGCTGCCGGCAGTCGCGCGCCGGCCCGGTGAGCGGCCCCTCGGGCACCGTGTCGAGGATGACCTTGGGCACGCGCAAGAGCGTCAGCGCGTGGCCGGTCGCCGGGCCGTCCAGGATGACCAGATCGAAGCGCGGCCGCCCGCCGTGCTGCTCGGTCGTGTGGTACCAAGCCTTGCCGAGCATCGAGTAGTCAAGCAGCCCCGGCACCGCGCGCAGGAACGCCCGCACCACGTCGCGCTCAAAGACCTGCTTATAAAGAAAGGCCGAGCGCAGCACCATGATGCCGTACTCGCGCAGGGCGGCCTCGGGGGTCATGTTGACCGCCCACAGGTTGTCGCTGACCGGCTGAATCTCGGCGAAGCTCTTGCGCGCCCCGAGCACCCCGGCCAGCCGATCCTTGCTCTTGGTCTGCGCCAGCAGCACCCGCTTGCCGCGCCGCGCCGCCAGCACCGCCAGGGCCGCGGCGACCGTGGTCCGCCCGACGCCGCCCTTGCCAGAGATGACAAGCAGCCGCCGGTCAAGGAGGCCCCGGGGCTCGCCGCGGACCCAGAGCCCGCTCTGCCCAGGCTGGCTCACCAAAGCTCCAAGGTTGTCCGCAGGCTCACGGAAGCAAGGTACGTATGCCCTGTCTCGCTGTCAACGAAGCGGCCACCAGGCCGCCCCCCGCGAAAAAGAGCAGCGACGGCAACCAAGCGTGCGCGGGCCCGGGTCGCCAGGCCGCGCGCCTCCTGCCGCCGCCTATCTTGGCCGCTGGCCTGCGATTTTACCGCTTGCGGGCTAGGTAAGCTGGGTAGTAGGTGGTAAGATCGTCGCCCACGCTCACTGCCTGGCTTGTTAACGTGCAGCTCACGTTGGGCACCATTTCCCCAGCCCAGAGCCGGGAGCCGAGAGGCGAAGTGGCCCGATTCAGCAAGGAGACCTGGGTATGCGATTTTCCCATCGGACCGACGACATCCCCGCGATCGTGACCGACCAAGTAGATCTGTGCGCCATCATCTGCCAGGAGGGCTTCGCCGGCCAGCAGGCCGACGGCAAGGGGTGCAGCGGGCTGCGCGCGCTCGATGCGGCCCTTGGGGGACTTTTGCTGATGCTCGCCACCGAGGAGCACTTCTCCGGCAAGAAGGGCCAGGCCCTGCAGGTGCACACCCACGGCAAGGTCGGCCCCAAGCGGATCCTCCTTCTCGGGGTCGGCAAGCCCAAGGACTTCACGCTCAGCGAGCTCCGTCACGCCAGCGCCCGCGCGGTGCGGGCGGCGACGGCGTCCAAGTGCCAGAGCCTGGCGCTGCTGTTGCCCGACACCGAGCGCGTCGACGGCGAGCGGGTCGGTGAGTTTGTCGCCGAAGGGGTGCTGCTGGCCGGCTACCAGTTCGACAAGTACCTGAGCGGCGACCGCAAGCGGCCCACCAGCCTCACTGAGGTGCGCCTTGTGACCCCCACCGCGACCGCTGCGGCGCTCGACAAGGGCATCGCCCGCGGCGAGAAGATCGCCCACGGGGTGATGCAGGCGCGCGACCTGGCCCACGAGCAGGCGAGCGAGCTGACCCCGACCCGGCTGGCCGAGTTCGCCGCCGAGCTGGCCAAGACCCGCGGCCTTGAGTGCGAGATCCTCGGCCCCAAAGAGTGCAGCGAGCTCGGCATGGGCTGCTTCCTCGGCGTCGCCCGCGGCTCCGACGAAGAGCCGCGCCTTATCCACCTCACCTACAAGCCCAAGGAGGCCCCGCGCAAGCGCGTCGCGCTCATCGGCAAGACCGTGACCTTCGACTCGGGCGGGCTGTCGCTCAAGACCACCGAGGGCATGCTCGAGATGAAGTACGACATGGGCGGTGCCGCCACCGTGATCGGCGCCCTGGGCGTGCTGGCCGAGCTCGGCTGCCCGGACGAGGTGCACGTCATCTGCGCCGCCACCGAGAACATGCCCTCGGGCCGCGCCTACAAGCTCGGCGACGTGCTGCGCTCGATGGCCGGCAAGACGGTCGAGATCAACAACACCGACGCCGAGGGCCGCCTCACCCTGGCCGACGCGATTACCTTCACCCTGACCCGCATCAAGCCCGATGAGCTGCTGGATTTCGCCACCCTCACCGGCGGCGCCGTGGTCGCCCTGGGGCCGCACATCGCGCCGCTTATGAGCAACAATCCGTGGCTCGCCCAGAAGCTGCTCGCCGCCGCCAACCAGGTCGGCGAGGGCCTGTGGCAGCTGCCGCTGCCCGAGCGCCTGTTTGACAGCCTCAAGAGCGAGATCGCCGACATGAAGAACAGCGGCGAGCGCTACGGCGGCGCCATGATCGCCGGCCTCTTCCTCAAGGAGTTCGTCGGCGAGACCCCGTGGGTCCACGTCGACATGGCCGGCCCGGTGTCGGCGTCCAAGGAGTGGGGCCACATCGCAAAGGGCCCGACCGGCTTCGGGGTCGCCACCCTGGTCGAGTACCTCGCCCCCGCCGCCGCCGCCGCCGCCGCCTGAGCCGCGCCGCGCCCGCCTACGAGCTCGCCGGCGTCGCGAGCCGCACCGTCACCTGATCCGGGTGGGCGCGGTTGTCCAGGAACAGCACCGCCGGCTTCTGCCCGGCGCTGCCGAGCGCCTTCCACACCGCATCAAAACGCAGCAGCCGCGCGTCGAGCTCGGCGGCGCTGCCAAGGCCCAGCCGCAGCGCGGTGCCGCTGTCCGTGTAAAGCGTCACGCCGATGAAGTGGTCGACGTGCGCCTCGCCGATCGGCGGTCGCCGCCCGCCCTGCTGGTAGCGCGACAGGGCCGTGAGCGCGGTGCGGATCTGGTCACGCGTCAGCTCGGGCTCGATGAGGTAGGCGGCGCGGCCAAAGCCGGTGATCACCGGCAGGTGGGAGTACTCCCCGGGGGCGGCGCGCTTGAAGACCTCGCCGTCCTTTCCGACCAGGTACAAAGAGTCCAGGCAGATGAGCGCCACCGGCTCGTGCTCGCCAAGCTCGATGCGCAGGGTCGCCGGCAGCTCGCGGCGCAGGGTGATGCTGCGCAGCCACGGCTCGCCGGCGAGGTTCTTTTTCACCGCCCCGAGGTCGATCTGGAACAGGTTGATCTCGGCGGGCAGGGCGGCGCGCTTGCGCAGCGACTCGGTGGTGACGTGGTGGGTGGGCGAGATGTAGACGGTGCGCAAGGCGAAGTGCGGGCTGTGCAGGACGAAGTAAAAGACGCCGTAGCCGGCGGCAGCGAGCAGCGCCGCGGCGACCAGCGCCCCGAGCACCCGCAAGATCGCCAGGCCGAGCGCCGAGGCCGCGGCGTGCTTGGCGGCCCCGCCCGCTCGCTTGCTCTGGGCAGCGGGCGCGGGGCGGGAGTAGTGGGCAGCGAGGCGACGGTTGCCGCGCCGCCAGAACAGGAGCTGGGCGAGCAGCGGCGGCCGTCTGCCCCCGCCCCGACCTCTTGAAAGAGGGCGGGTGCGGCGTCCGACAGGCGTCATGAGCGCGAGTCTAGGCAGCCCCCTTTCGGCTGTCCATTTTCGCGCTCCCGCAGGTCTTATCCCCTCCTGGCGCCTCTTATTGCAGGTCCCCCGGTTGAAGGTCCCCGGGCGCGGGCGGGGCGGCTTTTTTCGCAGACAAATCCCTGGGCTGGCGGCAAAATCAGCTGCTGTGCTCGCGGTAACCCTGAAGACCCGGGGGACCGCGGGCGGAGGGGACCCGGCACTGTGGAGGATGGCTTGAGACCGATGACGAGCGAGACCCGCGCGCCAAGGGGAAGCGGCGCCGCCAGCCGGCTCGGCCTGGTGCTGGTGGCCCTGGCGCTGCCCGCTGCCGCCTGCCAGAGCACCCCCGCCCCCGTCCCGCCCGTCGCCGTGGCGCCTCCGCCCGCCACCGCTGCCCCGGCTGATTCCGCGGCCGCTGCCCCCGCCGCTGCGGAGGACCCCGCCGTCCTCGCCAACCGCCAGCGCCACCACGCCTTTACCGAGAAGATCCTGACCCTGGAGAAAGAGCAGGTAAACGACTTCTGGCACTGCCTGTTTGGCGAAGAGGGCAGCGGCTTCCGGTTCGACAGCCAGGAGGCCCTCAAGGCGGCGCTCGGGGCCCAGCTGGAAACCGAGCCCAAGGCCTTCCTCGCCCGCGCCGGCAGCGAGTGCGTCGCCGCCGCGCAGAAGGCGGCGGCCGCCGTGAAGCAGCTGACGGCGCCCGCGGAGTACCAGGAGACGCTGCAGCGCTACGAGAAGAGCTGCACCGCGCTCGCCGCCGGCCTGACCCAGTGGACCGCCGGCGCGACCCGGGGGCTCGCGCTGCGCGAGCAGCAGCAGCGGGTGCTGGCCGCCGGGGACAAGTGGAGCGCCGCCAGCGGCACCGGCCCGCTCGATCCCCAGGCCTTCCACTACCATCAGTTCCTGCACTGCGCGGTGCCCGACCTCGACAAGCTGGCCGACGGTCAGGCGCTGGCGGACCTTTTGACCAGCCGCTGCCCTGCCGGTGCCGGCGCCGGGCCCGAGCCGGGCTTTGTTGGCCGGCTGCGCGACACCTGCCTGCCCGCGACGCCGGCGCCGCCGGCCAAGGCGACCGCGGCGTACAAGCACACGCTGACCCGGTTTGTCGCCCAGCGGGATCGCCTCAAGGCCGGCTGGGACGGGTGCTTCCGCCGGCTGAACCAGGAGCAGCTGGGCAGCGACTTCGCGCCGCTTGGCCAGGCGTGGGCGGACTGGCTGGCCGCCAGCACGCGCATGTACGAGCTCATCAAGAAAGCCTTCTGCGATGGCGGGGAGAAGAAGTTCTGCGAGCCGGCCCGGTGACAGCCCCTTGACAGTGCGGCGCGGACCGGGCTTGCTTGCGTCTATGAGAACGACTCTGGTGCTCACCGCGTCCCTGACCGTCCTTGGCCTCGCTGGGGGCTGCAACCTCGGCGAGTCGGTGGTGCCCGCTGCGGCGGCCAGCCCGGCGGCGCCCGCCCCGGCGGCGGCCGCAGCTGCCAACCCGACTGCGGCCGGCGTCCCGCGCGCCGCCACCGCCGCCCCGCTGGCGGCAGCGCCGGCAGCGAACAAGCCTGCTGCCGCCCCGACCAAGTTCGGCGCCCCGCTGTCGGCGGCCCCGGCCCTCACCGCGCAGGCGGTGCTCGCCAACCCCAAGCAGTATGACGACAAGGACATCAAGCTCACCGGCCAGGTGAGCGGCGTCTGCCAGAACAAGGGCTGCTGGATGACCATCGGCACCGGCGAGCCCGGCGCCGCCTCGATCCGCGTCCGCTTCAAGGACTACGCCTTCTTCGTCCCCCGGGACTGCCTGGGCAAGACCGCGACCGTCGAGGGCCACTTCAAGCTGACCACTCTCTCGGTCGCCGAGGCGCAGCACTACGCCGATGACGCCGCCAAGGCCGGCGCCGCGCCCAAAAAGATCACCGCGCCGCAGGCGACCCTCTCGCTCATGGCGACCGGAGTGGAGCTCCTGTGAGCCGCCCGGCCGCGCGCGCCTGTCGCCGGGCAAGCCGACCGGTCGCCGGTGGCGGCGCGGGCGGCTAGCGATGCGGGGCTGAGCCGGTGATGGCGGTCTCGACGATCGGCGTGGATCTGGGCCTGACCTATGCCCGCGCGGCGTGGGTGCAGGACGGAAAGCCGGTGATCCTCGAGACGCTGTCGGGGCAGCGCGCCCTGCCGGCGGTGGTCGGCATCGATCGCAACGGGGCGCTGCACGTCGGCGAGAGCGCGCGCAACCAGCACCTCTTGTGGCCGGAGCGCACCGCGGGCCGGCTGCGACGCCTGCTCGGCACCTCGCAGCGGGTGCTGCTTGATGACAAGAGCTTCTCCTGCCACGAGCTGTGCGCGGTGGTCCTGGCCCAGCTCAAGGAGAACGCCGAGCAGCGGCTCGGCCACCCCATAAGCGGCATCTCGCTGGCGCTGCCGACGCCGTTTACCCAGCTGCAGCGCCACGCTGCGGCCGACGCGGCGGCGCTGGCCGGCTTTCGCACCGTCAAGCTGGTGCTCGAGCCGCTGGCGATCGCCGCCGCCTACGGGCTGACCCCGCAGGAGCTGACCCCCGAGCAGCCGATCCTCATCTACGACGTCGGCGGCCGCGGCAGCGAGGTGGCGATCCTGCAGTCCGACGGCGCCGGCGAGTCGGCGGCCTGGGTCATGCGCGCCACCGCCGGCAGCTCGATCGGCGGCGAGGTCTGCGACCAGCGCATCGCCGCCCACCTCTGCCACCAGTTCGAGCGCGAGAGCGGCATGTCGCCGCTCACCAGCCGCAAGGCGCAGGCCCGGCTGCGCCTGCTCGCCGAGTGGGCCAAGTGCGAGCTGTCGCGCAGCGAGTCGATCACGGTGCGGCTGCCCGGCCTTATGACCTCGGTGCACGGCCCCGTCGACCTGCACACCGAGCTGTCGCGCGAGCAGCTCGAGCTGCTCATCGAAGACGACGTCAAAAAGGGCCTGGACGCGATCGAGATCGCGCTGCGCGATGCGCGCCTGTCGGTCTCGCAGCTGCACGGGGTGCTCCTGTCGGGCGGTGGGGCGCTGCTGCCGCTGCTCGGTCGCCTGGTCAGCGAGCTCCTGGTCCTGCGACCGCTGCGCGGCCCGAGCCCCGAGCAGGCCATCGCCATCGGCGCCGCCTTGCTCGCCGCCCGCTGAGCCGCGGCCCCTTGCCCGGGCTGCGCCGCCCGCGCGGGCCGCAGACCGCCAAGCCGGCCGTGGTCCGCGCGCCCCAGCTATTCGGCCCGCAGCGCGGTGATCGCGGCGGGGCGGCGCCTGCCTCAGGAGCGCGGATCGGACGACTGCAGGTGCGGGCTCAAGTGGTGGTGCAGCGAAAGCGGTGATCCGGGCCGCAGGTGCAGCGCTGAGTGCCGCCGTCCACAGCGGTGCCATCGCAGCTGGCGCAGCACGGGGCGCCGTCGCGCTGCCGCTCGGGCCGACAGTTTTCGTAGCCGTCGAGCGAGTCGCTGCCGCAGCAGACGCCGCTCTGCTCGGGCTGCAGGCAGTAGCAGCGTATCTGCCACTCCCAGGTGTCGAGGGTGCAGCCGTTGACCCGCTCGGTAGCGCAGCTGAACAGCGGCTCGGGGTATCCGTAGGGAACGAAGTTGCAGCTGTCACAGAGCCACTGCCCGCTGTTGCAGCTGCACCGGCTGGTCCCATCCGGCGAGGGGTAGCGGCATACAGTGCCGTCCTTTGCCCCAGCGCAGCTGCTGCGGCTGTCGGGGATCGCCGCCGGACAGCTGGCCGGCTGGGCGCCTCCGTCGCTGCCCGCGTCGCCCGGGTACGGCTTGGTGGCGCACGAAAAGAGGCCCACGAGAAGACCCAGTAGCACGGCTTTTTTCATCCTGACCCTCTTTAGCCAAGGTGGGCTTGGTGCAGAATCGACAGACCCTGAGCGCTGGCTCGGTGCCAGCATCGACCTGAATCATCCCCGGCGCAAGCTCGCGCGAGTCGCTTCCTAGAAGCGCCTCTGGTAGCCAATGGACAGCATCGGTCCCGGGATGCCGTAGGCGATGACCGGGAACAGCAGTCCGAAGCCGAAGTTTAGCGCCTTGTACCCGTGCTCGCTGCTGCCGAGCTGACGCTCGCCGCCAAACAGCAGATAGGGGCCAAAGAGATAGTAGGAGCCGCCGATGTCCATGTTGAAGCGCCACTTCTCCGCGGTCCTGGAGCTTATGTGAATCAGTCCGCCATAGGGAATCGGGAACGTCGCGCTGGTCGAGCTCGGCTTGATGAAGCCCAGGTTCAGGGCGAACTCGACATAGGTGCGATCCAGGCGCCCGGCGCGGAAGAAGATGCCGGTCTGCGGCACGTAGATCGGGGACTCATTGCGAGAGCCGATGCTGGTCAGCACGCCCGCCCCGCCCGAGACGCCGATGGTGAACCGGCGGCTGCCGTAACCGAGGCGGACCTGGCCCTGCACGCCGACTAGCGGGAACACCAGCGCCACCGGTGCGAGCTCGGCGCCCAGCAGGAACCCAGACTTGAAGATGTGCTCATAGCCGACATCGATGACCGCGCCGCCGGTGATGGTGAACAGGCTCCAGACCGGCCGGGCGTGGAAGTAGAAGCTGCTCTGCCCCTGCCAGACCGGCGGCGCATCGGCGGCGACGCGGAGCACGGGCCGCGGCGCGGGCGGCGGGACGGGCAGCTCCGGGGCGGGGGCCGGGCCCACGGCTGCAGCGCTGGAGGCGGCGAGCGACTGCTGGTACTTTCGCATGGCCAGCTCGGCGTAGCCCTGGGCTTCGACCCGCTCGGCCTGCGAGAACACCTCGCCCTGGGTCGCGACGAGCGAGCAGGCAGCCAGCGCGTCGCGGGGCTCGCCGCACTGGTGGTAGGCGCGGCAGAACCAGAGCACCTCGTGGGCGTGGCGCTGGCTTGGCTCCATGCCAGCCAGGGTCTGCAGCGCGGCGCCGCACTGGCCGGCGGCAAGTAGCCCCGGAACCACGCTCTCGGGGTCCAGGGCGCTGCCGCTGGTCAGCGGGGCGGCGGGCGGCGGGGTCGGGGCGGGCTCGTCGGCGCGGGCGGCCAGCGGCAGCAGGCCGACCAGCAGCCCGGCCAGCTTCAGGAACAGGCCACTTGGGCCAGGGACGCGGTGGGACTTAAGTGAGCTCATGGGCCTACCTACATAAGTTGGAAGTTGCAGGAGGGACCAAGCAACGACCGTGCTCAGCCGGTAAGCCGCAGAAACCTCAAGGCCAGGGCTCCCGAGCACCGCCGCAGCGACTGGACGATTTCGGCCACGCCCACCGGACCTGGAGCAAATCAGCCAGCGCCAAAGCAGGGCGAGTCTGGCGGGCGCGCCCGGCGGGGATGAGCAGCCAGGGGATGAGCAGCCGGGCAGAGCAGCCGGGCAGAGCAGCCGGGCAGATCAGCCGGGCGATGGGTGGTGCGGGCGCGCGGTGGGGGCGACGGGCGGTGCCGCGCCGCGTGCGGCCGGGGCGACGAGCGGCGGCTCATCGGCGAGCATGCAGCCGCCGCGGCCGATGCGGAAGCGGTGGCCGCGCCAGCTGATGCGGCGGGTGGTGAGCGCGCGGCCGAGCCCGAGCCACAAAAGGACCTCGGCGCTCAGGGCCTCGGCGGCCGCCGCCAGGGGTCCGCGGCCGAGCCCCTGAGTGCGCCGCAGCACGACGGTGAGCAGCATCCGCAGGCCCAGCAGCGCCGCGGCATAGAGCCACAAGGTCGACCGCCAGCACAGCGCCGCCGCGAGCAGCAGGGCGGGAGTGGGGGCCACGAACACCGGATAGGTCAGCAGCAGCAGCGGCCGCTGGCTGCGCACCACGGTCAGCCAGCGCGCCACCCGCGCCACCACCTCACCCAGCGAGCGGCCGCCATCGCGGCAGCGGGCGGGCTCGCGGCTTATCGCGATCTGGTAGTGGAGCGCGGTGAAGCGGCGCGCCAGCTCGTAGTCTTCGCCGAGGAAGTTGAGCAGCTCGCCAAAGCCGCCGGCGCGCAGCAGGGCCTGCCGGCGCAGCGCGCACAGCGCCCCGGCCATGCTCGGGACCCCGCCGAGCAGACCGTAGAGACCGTACAGGGCGAGGAAGTTCTGCGGCGAGCCGCCGACCAGCGCGGCCGAGACCCGATCCCACAGCGTCTGCGGCGCCGTCTCTACCGGCGAGGCGAAGGCGGCGGCGCGCTGCGGGTCGGCGGCCAGCGCCGCCACCAGCGCCGGCAGGTCGGCGTCGCCAAGCCGCACATCGCTGTCGATGATGACCACGACTTCCTCGCTGCAGCCCTTTAGCCCCGCGACCAGCTGGGCGACCTTGCGGTTCTGCCGCGCCGCCGGGGCGGTCAGCACCACCGCAGCGGCCAGACCCTGGGCCGCTGCGGCCTGGGCGACCGCGGCGGCGACCGCATACGCCGGGTCGGCGCGGTCGGGGACCAGGAACAGCACCCGCCGCGGCCCGTCATACTGGGCGCGCAGCGAAGACCACAGGTTGAAGCTGAGGTCCGGCTCGGCGCCTTCGCAGGGGCGCAAAAGAGCAATGGGCGGCCACACGGGCGGCGGTGGCGGCGGCGGCCGACGGCGCAGGCGCCACACGCCGCCGAGCAGCAGCAGCGTAAAGAACAGGGCGGCGCAGACCCAGACGTGGGCCGCGGTCACCAGCACCTCGCCAAGGCGCGGCGTCATCTTGCAGCTCCGGGCGCCGGGACCGAATCGAGGCAGCGGGTCTTGTAGCGCAGCAGGTACTGCAGCGAGCGCCGACGGAACCGCTCCAGATCCAGGTACTCGCCGACGCCGTGGAAGGCGGTGGCGGGGTCGGCGTTCGGGGCGATGCGCACGGCAAAGCGCGCATAAAAAGGAGTGTCCTCCAGCGTCCCGCCGAGCAGGCGGCTGCAGGTATAAGGACCGGCGGTGAAGGCGCGGGGCACTGGCAGCCAGAACAGGTCGCGGGCGAGCTCGGTGAGCGCGCCTTGGGTCGGCGCGAGCTCGGCGCTCAGCACCTCGGGCGGGTGGGCGCTGTCGTGGTAGCGGACCCCCAGCTGGCGGCTGTGCCCGCTGCGGCGGACGGCGTTGTAGACGATGAGCGCCTCGCCCGCGGCGCCGGCGTCCCCGGCGGCGGGATGCGGCGCCGGGAAGCCGTGGGCCCAGCCCCAGTGGGAGAAGGTGTCCTCCAGGCGCCCGGAGCCGTAGTTGCGGTCGAGGTAGGCCAGGCCGGTGAACTCGATCGGCCGCTGGCCCAGCCGCAGCTCGACGGTGGCGGCGGCGCGCGGGGCGAGCGGCTGCCAGTAGTGGGCGGCGCCGTCCGCGCTCTCGCCAAGGCCCAGCGGCGGCGGTGGCGGCGGTGGCGGCGCCACCGTGATCCGCCCGCGCACGCGGGGGCCGCGGCGGCCGAAAAAGCGCGTGGTGTCTTCGTCCAGCTCGATGACGATCGCGCCCTCGGCGGGCAGGGCGATGGCGGTGTTGGCGACGCGCACGCCGTCGGCAGCGAGCGCCAGGGCGGCGCGCGGGTACTCGTTCATCACCCAGGCGCGGCGGCGGCTCGCGCCGGCACCGCCGGGGCGCTCGTAGAGCGAGAAGTTGACCGCCGGCACATCGAGCCCGCACAGCGCCTCGCCCGCCCGCAGCCGCGCCGCATAGCGCGGCGAGAACACCGAGCCGGCGAACACGATCAGCGTCAGGCCGAAGCGGCCCTTTTCGTCATGCACCTCGAGGTACCACCACGCGTAGCCGCCCACCGCGGCGGCAGCGGCGCGCGCCGCGGCGCACGGCGCGCCGGCGCGGGCGGGGGCAGGAGGCAGGGCCTGGGCAGGGGGCAAAATGACGTCACCTCGAACCGGAGCGGCGCCCGCGAGCTGCAGGCACCCGGACCCAGCGGCTATAGCGTGGAGACAGGATCGACATCCGCGGTCAGCCGCAGCGCCCGGGGGAGCTTAATCTGGAGCGCCGCCCGCAGCACGGCGCGCAGGGTGCGGCTCTGCGGGGCGCGGACGATCATCTGCCAGCGTGTGCGCCCCTTGAGCCGCGACAGCGGCGCCTCGGCTGGCCCGAGCAGCGACAGCGCGCCGGCGCTCCCGTCGCGGGTAAGGCGCTCGATGAGGCCGCGCACCGCCGCCGCCACCTCCTGGGCGGCGTCGCGCACTGCATATGGGTCGACGCCATCGACGCGCAGCAGGCCCAGGCGGCAGTGGGGCGGGTAGCCGAGCTGCTCGCGGGCGTACAGCTCGGCCTGGGCGAAGGTCAGGTAGTCGTGCGTCGCCGCGGCGGTGACCGCCGGGTGGTCGGGGTTGTAGGTCTGGATGAGCACGCGGCCGGCGCGCCCCTGGCGGCCGGCGCGCCCGGCGACCTGGGCCAAGAGCTGGAACGTCTTCTCGCTGGCGCGGAAGTCGGGCAGGCCCATGCCGGTGTCGGCCAGCACCACCCCGACCAGGGTGACGCCGGGGAAGTCGTGCCCCTTGGCGAGCATCTGGGTGCCGATGAGCAGGTCGATCTCGCGCCGGTGCATCGCCGCCAGCACCTTGTGCAGGCCGCTGTGGCTGGCGGTGTCGCGGTCCAGGCGCGCCACCCGCGCGGTGGGGAAGGTGGCGGCGATCTGCTCTTGCAGCTTCTCGGTGCCAAGGCCCAGGCGCTGGATGGACTTCTGCTGGCACAGCGGGCAGGTCTCGGGCACCGGCTCGTGCTGGCCGCAGTAGTGGCAGCACAGCTCGCCGGTCTCCTTGTGCCAGGTCAGGGTGACCGAGCAGTGCGGGCACTCCAGGCGGTGGCCGCAGCGCTGGCACAAAAGGAACGTGGCGTAGCCGCGGCGGTTGAGAAACAGGATCGCCTGCTCGCCGGCGGCCAGCGTCTCCTTGAGGGCGGTCTGCAGCGGCATCGACAGCAGCAGCCGATCCTCGGCGAACACATGCTGCTTCAGATCGATGACGGTGACGCTCGGCATGGGCACGCCGGTGGCGCGCTGCAACAGCGACAGCCGCTGCAGCTTGCCGCGGCGCACCAGCTCCATCGACTCCAGCGACGGGGTGGCCGAGCCGAGCACCGCCACCGCGCCGGCCTGCTGCGCCCGCAAAAGCGCCGTGTCGCGGCCGTGGTAGCGCACGCCGTCCTGCTGCTTGAACGAGCTGTCGTGCTCCTCATCGACGATGACCACCCCCAGGCGCGACAGCGGCGCGAACAGCGCCGAGCGCGGGCCGAGGGCAATGCGCACCTCGCCGTGCAAGAGCCGCCGCCAGGCGTCCGCCCGCTGGCCGGGGGTCAGCGCCGAGTGCAGCACCGCCACGTCGCGGCCAAAGCGCGCCATGAAGCGCGCCGACAGCTGCGGGGTGAGCGCGATCTCGGGCACCAGCACCAGCGCGGTGCGGCCGGCCTGCAGCGCAGCATCGATGAGCTGCAGGTACAGCTCGGTCTTGCCCGAGCCGGTGACCCCGTGCAAAAGAAACCCCGAGTAGCCGGTGCTCGGCGCCGCCGGCGCGGCGTCCAGGCTCTTGCGCAGGCCGCCCAGGAGCGCGGTGAGGGCGCTCTGCTGCTCGGCGGTGAGCACCGGTGGCACGGCGCCGTCCGAGCCCGACGGCGAGCCGACAGGCAGCGGCGGCGGCTCGCGCAGCACCGCCTGCTCCGTGCTGTGGCACAGGCCGGCGGCGGCCAGCTTGCGGGTGAGCAGGGTCGCGCTCGGCCAGCGCTCGCGCAGCTCTGAAAGGGGGGTCGGGCCGTGCTCGACCAGGTGCTGCCACAGCGCCGCCGCGGCCGGCGCCCGCTGCAGCTTCTTTTTCTGCTCCGCCGTCGCCGGCCCGGCCGTCGGGGTGATCCAGGTGGCGGTGCGCGGCGCGCTGCCCGAGCGGACCTCGCTGCGCAGCTCGACCAGGCCGGCGGCGGCCAGCCGGTGCAGCGCGGTCGCCGCCTCGCTGCGCGCCCGCCCGGGCGGGACGGTCGCGGCCCCCGCGGCCAGGACCTTGACCACCTGCTCGACCTTGGCGGCCCCGCCGCGGCCGGCACTGGCTACCTGGCGAAGGGCCCGCAGCGTCGCCAGCTCTTTGGTGGAGAGCTCTGCCGCCGCCGCCGGCAGCAGCGCCCCATCGAGCTCGGCGGCGAGAGCCTGGCCGGCGGCGGTGAGCCGGGCATGCTCGGCGACCTCGGCCTGCTCGCTGGCCGGCAGCAGCAGCCGCAGCGCCTCGCCGATCGGTGCCAGGTAGTAGTCGGCGATGAAGCGGATGAGCCCGAGCAGATCCGCCGGCACCGGCGGCCCCTGCACGACCTCGCCGACCTCTTTGAGGGCCCTCGGGGTTCCCGTCGCCCCGAGCTCACCCTGCGCCGCCGCCGCCGACAGCAGGCGCAGCACCACGCCCTCGATGTGGCGCTGCCCGCCAAAGGGCACCATCACCCGCGTGCCGACGCCGACCTGGGCCACCAGCGCCCGGGGCACGGCGTAGTGATAGGGACCGGGCGCCGGCGTCATCACCGCGACCTCGGCGACCTCGGCGACCGGGTCGAGCTCGGTCGCGGCGGGCCGGCGCTGCGCCTGGAGGTCGCGCCCGCTCGCCGCGGGACGGTCGCCGTCGCGGAAGCCAGGGAGCGTGGGCAGCGGAGCTTCGCTGTGCATGCAGGTCGCCTCAGACGTAGTCGAGGACCATGTGCTCGTAGTGGCGGTAGATGCGCCAGCCGATCACCATCGCCAGCGCGGTGGGCAGCACCATCCCCGCCCAGCCGAGCGCGCTCGGCACCTCGCCGTGCATGATCGCCCGCCGCAGCGCGTTGAGGATCCCCGCCACCGGGTTTGCCTGCAGCAGCATGCGGTAGGGCTCGGGGATGACGTCCAGCGGGTAGACCAGCGGCGTCAGCCAGTACAAGATGAGCAGCGCGGTATTTACCAGGTACGACACGTCGCGATAGATGACGTTGAGCACCGAGGTCGCAAGGCCAATGCTCGCCATCAGCAAAAGCGCCAGCCCGAGGTACACCGGGATGAGCAAGAGCGCCCAGCTCAGGCAAAAGGCGCCCGGGAAGATCGGGATGAAGGCGAGCAGCACCAGCGACTCGAGGCAGAAGTTGATGCCGTAGGAGAGCACGGTGGACACCGGCAATAGCGCCCGGGCAAACACGGTGCGCTTGATGATGTCGGCGTTGGCGACGAACACCCCGGTGGCGGTGGTGACCGCCGAGGTGAACCACTGCCAGACCAAAAGCCCGATGAGCAGGAAGATCGGAAAGTGCTTCTCGGCCGAGCGGAACACCTGGGTAAAGATGACGCTGATGATCGCCATCATCACCAGCGGGTTGAGGATCGACCAGATGATGCCCAGCGCCTGGGCGCGGTAGCGGGCGCGGAACTCGGTGCGGGTAAGGACCCACAGCACCTGCAGCGGGTGCTGGCGGTGGCTGGCCAGCGGCGCCGCGGTCTCGCGCTCGCTGAGGCGCGGCTCGGCGGCCGGCGGCGCGGCCAGCGCGGCCGTCGCAGTGGCGGCCTCCAGCGGGCCCTTGAAGACGCGGTGGGCGGTGCGGTGGGTCCACAGGGCGGGCAGCTTGCGGATCTCACGCGGGCGCTGGCGCCCGGCCGGCACCGACGGTCCAGACGCCGCCAGGCCCTCTCCGGTTGTGGTCAGACCAGTTCCGGTCGCGGGGGCAGCAGCGGACGAAGCGAGGCTCGACACAGGGACTCCTTCCTTCAGGCTGGACTCGGCGCAGCCAGCAGGCAGGCTATTTAGCACGGGCGCGTCCCTGCGGCCCAGAAACAAACGGTCAGTCGCTGAGGGCGGCGGTGAACTCGGCGGCGCTGTGCGGCCAGCACTGCGCCGGGCGGTCGGCATCGCTCAGATCTTCTAGGAGCGGGGTCGCCAGGGGCGGCACGGCGGCCTGGGCGGCGTCGTCCTCGCCGCCGTAGAAGACGCACCACTTGCGCCACGGCGGCATCGCCGGTGGATCCGCCGGCGGCTTGGTCGCGGCGGCGAAGGCGCGGAAGACCTCGCGGAAGCGGCGCTGGCGGCAGCTGTGCGACTGGCCGGTGGGCAGGTGCTCCTTGACCGTGCGACCGACCTGGCGGCCGGTGCCCTCGACGGCGCCGACAAGGCCGGTCGCGAGCGGGCGGGTGTGCACGCCCTGGGCGTCGCAGGTCACGTCGCGGATGAAGATCCCGGTCACCCGCTCGGGGGTCACCAGCCTGTCGGCAAGGAGGTTGGTGTAGACCTCGGGATCGCGCTCGCCAGAGTCGCCGACCAGGACGAAGCGGCGGTGCGGGTAGCTGGCCAGCAGCGGCGCGATCTGGCGCCGCTTGGTGATGAGCGGGCTTGTGGACAAAAGCTCGATGGTGGCCCCCTCGCGCAGGCGGAACCACTTCAGGTGATAGGTGGCCAGCGGGAAGGGGTGGCGGGTCATCAGCTCTTCGCGCAGCGGCTTGTACAGCGGCAGGGGGCTGGAGGAGATGAAGTGCAGCGCCAGGCCGGGGCTGTGCTGCTGCCAGCGGGAGTACAGCTGGGCCAGGCCCGGGGTGGCGCGGAACGGCTCGAAGAAGGTCCCCTGCAGGAGCGCCGGCTTGAAGCCGACGTGCGAGATGCGGACCGTGTCGTCGATGTCGCTGATGATCGACACCTCGGTGGCGACATCGCGCAGGAGGAACGCCTCGGCGCTGTCGCGCACCGGGGGACTGCCGGCGGGGGCGGCGCCGAGCAGCTCGGCCTCTAGCCGCAGCGGCTGCCCCTGCGGGCTGAGCAGCTGCACCTGCTCGTCGCTGAGCGTCACCTTGCCGCAGAACAGGCCGCCCGGGTTGGTCACCGGGGACAGCCGCGGCAGCGGCGTCTCGTCGGGAAACAGCAGGAGCGTCTGGCAGAACGGATCATCGGCGGCGGGCTGCAGGGGCTGCGGCTCGCTGATCACCCCGGCGAGGTCGCCGACCCGCAGCGCGATGCGCTGGTTGCACAGGTTGTCGACGAAAAAGCGCCCGAGCCGGCCCGGCGGCAGCGCGAGCGGGCCAGCGGCGCCGGTGGCCGGCGCGGGAGCACTCGGCTGCCGGAGCAGCACGCTCAGCGCTTCGCGGGAGAGGGTGGCGAGCGTCCCCGAGCACTCGCTGCGCGTGGGCGAGATCGGCGCGTAGACCCAGCCGAGCACCGGGATCGTCCAGGTGCCCCGCCCCGTCGCGTCCACGCCGCGGCGCGCCGGCGCGGGCAGCAGCAGGAGCTGCCGCGGCGAGTCGGCGGTCGTCGCCGAGCTGCAGACGCTGGCGTCGATGCAGGTGCTGCGCGGCGGCGCCGCCGTGGCCTCTGCCGCCCCCAGAACAAGGGAGCCCAGCGTCAGGCACAGAGCCTTCAGGGTCAGGGTCGGGGAGTCTTTCTGCCGGGCGCTGCCAGGAGCGTTCATCGGACCTCACAAAGAGCGAAGTTGCGGCCGCGGCTCGGCCGGCCGGTCAAGACCGAGCTGCTGCGCCATTGTATCGGCGGTCGGCGGCCGGGCGCAGGCCGTATTGGCGAGCCGTCGGCCGGCGGCGGCTCACTTTGCCCTTTCGGCGCCCCCGGCGAAGAAGGTACGATAACCGCAGGCGTACTGTCGTCGCTGCGCGCGTCCTGGGCCAAGGGGCCTGGGCGGCGCCAGAGCCCAGGCGCCGCCGCGCCCATGAGCCGCCAGGGATTCCTGATTCAGGCCAGCGTTCGACCGCGCTCCCGGGCCGCCGGCCCGCCGGTGCTGCAGCTCTATGGCCGCCTCGCCGAGGGCCAGACTTTCCTCGTCTGCGAGGATCGCGAGTCGCCGTACTTCTTCATTCGCACCGCGGACGCCGAGCGGGCCGGGGCGCTGTTGCGGCAGGCCGGGGCCGCGCTGGCGCCGACGACCCGGCAGACGCTGCAGGGCGAGGCGGTGACCCGGGTCGAGCTGGCGGTGCCGGCCGCCCTGCAGGCCCTGAGCCGCCACCTCGGCGAGGCCGGCGTGGCGACCTACGAGGCGGATCTCAACCCGGTGGCGCGCTACCTGATCGATCGCGGCGTGCGCGGCAGCCTGGAGATCCATGGTCCGGCGCGGCCCGGTCGCCCCGAGGAGGGGGCAGAGCTGGTCTTCCACAACCCCGAGGTCTCCCCGGGCTCGGGCATCCCGCGGCTGGTCGTGCTGGCGCTGCGCGTCGCCACCGGCGCCGATGGCGCGCTGCAGGCGGTCGCCCTGCACGGGGCGGCCGGCGGCGAGCTTCTGCAGCGGCGCGCGCCCGCGGACCCGGCAGCCGACCCGGCGAGCTTTGCCGACGAGCGGGCGCTGCTCCTGGCGCTGGTGCGGCGGGTGCGCGCCTGCGATCCCGATGTGCTCGTCGGCTGGGAGGTGGTGGCGGGGGAGCTGGCGCCGCTGCTCCTGGCGGCGCAGCGGGCGCGGGTGCCGCTTTCGCTGGGCCGCCGGCCGGGGACCATCCAGCTCTCGCCCGGCGCCGCCCGCGGCCGCGGTGGGCCGCCGCGCGCGGTGGTCAGCGGCCGCATGGTGATAGACGCCGCGGCGCTGGTGCAGACGGTCGCCCCGCAGGCGAGCGATGAGGCCCTGGAGGTCGTGGCCCGGCGCATCCTTTCTGAGAGAGCGCTGGCCGCCGCGGCGCCCCCGGCCAGCGGCGGCGCGGCGTCGCTGCTCGCCGAGGCGCGCGCGGTCTACGAGCTCACCGCCAAGCTGCAGCTCATCGAGCTGACCGCGCAGCGCAGCCGGCTGTGCGGGCTGCCGCTCGATCGCATCCATGCCAGCGTCGCCGCCTTCGACTACCTGTACCTGCTCGAGCTCGGCCGCCGGGGCTTTGTCGCCCCGACCTTCCAAAGGCCGCGCGAGCCGGGCGAGGCGGTGGTCGGCGGCCACATCATCGCGCCCTTGCCCGGGGTGTACCGCGGGGTGGTGGTGCTCGACTTTCGCAGCCTGTACCCGAGCCTCATCCGCACCTTTCAGATCGATCCGCTGGGCCTGCTGCCCGCCGAGGCCGCCGTCCCCGCCGAGCAGACGATCGTCGCCCCGACCGGCGTCCGCTTCCGGCGCCAGCTCGGCGTGCTCACCGTCATCCTCGATCAGATCTTTCCGCTGCGCGCCGCCGCCAAGGCCGAGGGGGACGCCGCCGCCAGCCAGGCCATCAAGCTGCTTATGAACTCGCTCTACGGGGTGCTCGGCAGCCCCGGCTGCCGCTTCCACCGCCCCGAGCTCGCCAACGCAGTGACCAGCTTCGGCCGCGAGCTGCTCAAGTGGTCGCGCGCCCGCGTCGAGTCGTACGGCCACCGCGTGGTCTACGGCGACACCGACAGCCTGTTCATCGAGTCCGGGTGCAGCGGCGACTCCCCAGCCGCGGTCGCCGAGCTGCGCGCGATGGGTGAGGAGCTGGCAGCGCGGCTGACCCGCGACCTGGGCGACCACATCCGCCGCACCTGGGGGGTGGAGAGTCGGCTGACCCTGCAGCTGCAGACGGTCTACCTGCGGCTCCTGCTGACCCGGCTGCGGCGCGCCGGCCGGCGGGCGGCCGGCGGCGACCTGCAGCGCGACGGGGTGGCCAGCGCGCTCGGCGCCGCCAAGCGCTACGCCGGCCTGTGCCCCGAGGGCCTGCGCGGCGAGCGGCGGCGCGTCGTGTTCGTCGGCATGGAGGCCGTGCGCCGCGACGCCACCGACCTGTGCAAAGAGGCCCAGCGGGCGGTGCACGAGCTCTTGTTCGCCGACCGCCCAGCGGCCGAGCTCATCAACTACCTGCACCGCCTGATCAGCGACCTGCGGCGCGGCCACTACGACGGCCAGCTCGTCTACCGCAAGACCCTGCGCCGCGACCCGGACAGCTACCACCACGGCCTGCCGCCCCACGTCGCGGTGGCCCGGCGCCTCGGCCTGCCGGTCGGCCGCCTGGTGCGCTACGTGATGACCACCGCCGGGCCCGAGCCCGCCGCCGCCCGCACCCATCCCCTGGACTACGACCACTACCTCGACAAGCAGCTGCGCCCGGCGACCGAGCCAGTGCTGGCCCTTTACGGCCTGGACTTCGCGCAGCTTGACGGCCGCGACCGCCAGCTCAAGCTGTTCTGAGCGGCGGACGCTACTTGCCCTGGAAGCGCGCCGGCCGCTTCTGCACGTAGGCGCTGATGCCCTCCTTGGCGTCGGCGGACTGGAACAGCTGCTGCTGCAGCTCGCGCTCCAGGGCGAGGCCGGCGGAAAGCGGCAGCTCGGCGCCGGTCTGCACTGCGCGCTTGATGCGGCCGACCGCCATGGCGGCGCGCTCGGGCGGGCAGAAGCCGCGGGCATACTCGACGGCGGCGGCGAGGAAGCTTGTGCCCGCCGGCGGGGTCAAAAGGTCGGTCAAAAGGCCCAGGCCGTGGGCGCCCTCGACGCTCATGTTCTGGCCCTTGACCATCAGGGCGAGCGCCCGGGCGCTGCCGAGTAGCCGCGGCAGCCGCTGCGTCCCGCCGGTGCCCGGCAGCACCCCGAGCCCGACCTCGGGCAGCCCGAGCTTGAACGTGGCGCCGGCGGGAGCGACGCGCAGATCGGCGGCCAGCGCCACCTCCAGACCGCCGCCGACGCAGTGGCCGTTGATGGCGGCGACCACCAGCTTGGGCGTCTGCTCCAGGCGCAGCAGCGTCTCGTTGGCGTGCAGGCAGAACGAGTACTTGAAGGCCGGCGTCACGCGGTCGAGCATGGCGATGTCCGCCCCGGCGCAGAAGAACTTTTCGCCGGCCCCGGTGAGGACGATGACGTGCACCTCTTCGTCCATGCGGGCGCGCAGGATCGCCGCGTCGAGCGCCTGCATCATCTCGTAGGAGTAGGTGTTGGCGGGCGGGTTGTGCAGGGTCAGGATTGCCACGCCGCCCTCGACGTGGTAGCGGCACAGCTCGGGCTGCGCGGCCGAGTTTTGTGTGATCATGGTGGCGGCAGTCTAGCGCAGACTTCGCGGTCGGGGTATGCGGCTGCGCGGTCAGCGGGCCGGCACCGGATCGATCGGCGTGCGCGGGAAGTCGGCGGCGCCCTGGACGCGCGCTTCGATGGCCGCCATCACTGCCAGCGCCACGTCCTCGCGGTAGGGGCGGGCGGCGACCTGGACGCCCACCGGCAGGCCGGCGGCGCCGCGCATCACCTGGGCGCAGCGGCGAGACAGCGAGTCCAGGGGGCGCGGACCGTCCCAGCTCGTCTCGGCCGCCTGCACCCGGGTGACCGGCACGATGCCGGCGGGGAAGTTGAGCATGACGTAGCGGAACATGTAGCTCAGCGTCAGCGTCAGATCGCCCGAGGTCCCAAGCTGCATCGCCGGCAGGACGTGCGGCGGCAGCACCACCGCGTCGAGCTCCTGGGTGTTCCAGGCGTCCAGCTCGAGGTGACAGAGCTCGGTGCGGCGGGCGGTGAGCCGCCACAGCTCGGCCACCGGCTTGCTCCCCAGGGTGGCCAAGAGCTCGGCCAGGCGGTGCTCGCCGCGATAGGTGAGCAGGCGCCCGAGCGCGGTGCGCGCCGGCGCCGGGAGCAGCGCCCCATACAGGGCCGGGCGCAGCTGCGCGCACACCGGGTCCTGCGCCAGCTGGGCGCGCAGGGTGGCGCCGCCATCGCTGGAGATCGCCGACAGCCACAGGTAGATAAGCTCGGCGGCCGCGGGCGGCTGATAGGGGAGCACCGTCGCCCCGGCGTCGCGCAGCGCCTGCGCTGCGGTGCGCACCGCGCGCTGGATGGTCGGCGCCGGGGTCAAAAACCCGTCGTCTTCGCAGACGCCGATGCGCAGCCCGGACAGCGGCACCGCCGCCGGGTCGCCCACGGGCAGCGGCACCACCACTGGATCGCGGCGGCTCTGCCGGCGAGGATCCAGGGCGGCCATCACCAGCCCGAGGTCGCGCACGCTGCGCGCGAGCGGTCCCATCTGCGGCTTGACCACCTCCTGCCCGGGGATGCCGCCGCGCATGCCGCGCGCCGACCAGCGATTCAGCGTCGGCTTGAGCCCGCACACGCCGCAGAAGTGGGCCGGGATGCGGATCGAGCCGCCGATGTCAGTGCCGATCCCAAGCGGCGTCTGCCCCGACGCCAGCGCCGCGCCCTCGCCGCCGCTGGAGCCGCCCGGGCTGCGCCCGCCGTCAAAGGGGTTGCGGGTGACGCCATAGACGGCGTTATCCGACTCCTGCACGAGTAGCAGCTGCGGCACGTTGGTCTTGCCAAGGACGATGGCGCCGGCGGCGCGCAGCTCGGCGACCACCAGTGCATCGGCCGCGGCGGGACGGTAGAGCCGACTGCGCAGCCCGAGGGTGGTGTCGGTGCCGCGGACGTCGATGTTGTCCTTGATGGTCAGCGGCAGCCCGTGCAGCGGCCCGAGCTCACCTGCGGCCGACCGCCGCCGCGCCGCATCGGCGGCCTGCGCCTCGGCGCGCGCCTGAGCGTCCAGGCGCACGGTGAAGGCACCGAGCTGCCCGTCGACACGCTGGCGGCGGGCGATCAGCGCCTCGACAATCTCGACCGACGAGACCTCGCGGCGAGCGAGCGCGGCAAGCAGCGCGGTCGCGTCCAGCTCGTGCAGCGGCGCAGATATCATGGCCGCAGCTTACCAGCCCGCGGCGGCCCTGCCTTCCCATTAATATTATATAGACATTACGCCAGCCTGGCCCCCTCCGGGTTCTCCGCTTGACGCCGCTGGTCTTTGCTATGATTATATTTTTCGTGTCCGGCCGCGCAGGCCCTACAAGCTATCTGGTTCAACTCCAGAATGTTCGCACTTGCGAATATCGCCGTGGTGGCAAAATCGATTCACTCGATCAAATGGCTTGCGCACTCGGACACAGATTTTGAAATAACCGACGAAGGCGCGGTGCTCACCGCCGCTCGCAGCCACCCTCCGGGAGGCGCCCTTCGCCGGACTCGGTGACGAGCGTAGATTCGTTTTGCGCCCGGCCGAAGAGGCCCTACAAGCGTGCCCTAACGGGTACACCGATTTTTGGTAAATCGACAATGGCTTCTTCACTCGGGCGCAATTTTTTTTGAGCACAAGTCGTCCAGCTAATTAGCAATTTATTTCAGGTGGTTAGACGAAATGACCAGCACCACCACCCGCCCGCTGCCAGAGGCCCAGCTCGGGCCGGCCGAGAAGCTGCTTGATCTGGTCCTCAGCTCCGGGGCCCACCTGTGGCACAACCGCCTGGGCCAGGAGGTCGCCGACAAGTGGCAGCCGCTGATCCTGCCGCGGGCGCGCCCCGGCCGCCTGCGGTCGATCCCGCGCGGGGCGCTGCCGCCGGGGCTGTTCGTCAAGGCGGCGGTGGCGCTGTACCGGCGGCTCATCGAGATCTACAAGCTCAACAGCGAGCTGTTCGCCCACTTTGCCAGCTACGCGATCCTGGAGACCGACTGGCGCGATCTGAAGGTCGCCTGCGCGGCGCTGCTCCTGGTGCAGCCGCGGGCCGGGCTGCCGGTGCGCGGCGAAGGCGGGGCGGTCGAGTTCCACGATGACGACTACCGCGCCCTGGGCGAGGCGATGCTGCTGTTCCACCAGCAGAAGTCGACCCGCGCGATGTCGCCCAAGGCGGTGCTGCGGGTCGCTGAGCTCCTGGAGACGGCGGAGATCGCGCAGCTCAACCGCCAGGCCGGCTTTGCCGGGGCGGCCTCGCGCAAGGCGCCGCTTGGCCGCTGGCCGCAGGCGGCGCGCGCCTGGCTGCGCCTGCGCGAGCGTAACCTGCCGATGCTGCAGGGGCTGGTCAAGGCGGGCTACAAGGAGACGATCAAGAAGCTGGCGCGCAAGTGCGGCTACAAGCCCGACAGCCAGGTCTTCTTCGAGGTGCTCGGCTGGAAGCAGAAGCAGACGGCGGCCGGCCACCGCGAGGTCGGCCTGAGCGGCCTTTTGCTGCGCAAGAGCGAGCGCTTCGACGGCTTCAGCGAGCAGGAGGTCTGCGAGTACATCGTCTCGGAGAAGCTGACCTACAAGGAGGTCGTCGGCCGGCTGCCGCGCGAGCTGGGCCTGACGCCGGCGATCATGGTCGCGCTTTTGCCTTCGCTGTCCGACACCGACCTGCGGCTGCTCACCCCGACCCTGGAGGGGCTCGGGCTGCTCGCCGACGCCGAGATCCGCCGCCGCTGGGAGCGCGCCATCGCCAGCGCCACTGACCAGCGCAGCCTCAACATCGCCAAGAACGTGCGCAGCCAGGTGCTGCGCGACAAGCTGGGCGAGGCGGCCGACAACGCCGCCCGCAAGGCGGTGGCGGCGGCGACCGCGGACGCCGACCTGCGGGTGATGTTCCTCATCGACAAGTCGGGCTCGATGCAAGGGGCGATCGAGCAGTCTAAAGAGGCGCTGTCGCGCATCCTGGCCGGCTTCCCCGCCGCCAAGCTGCACATCGCCACCTTCGACACGATGGGCACCGTGCTTGTCCCCAAGGCGGCGAGCCGGGCGGCGGTGCAGCACATGCTGCAAAGCGTCCAGGCCTCGGGCGGGACGATCCACGGCGCGGCGCTGCGCGCCCTGCACCGCAGCGGCGTACGCATCCCCGACGACGCCCTGCTGGTGGTGATCGTCGTCGGCGATGAGGACGGCGAGGACCCCACCAAGTTTGCCAGCACGTTCGCCGAGCTCGGGTACAAGCCGGCGGCGCTGGGCCTCATCGTCAGCGTGCGCTCGCGGCGGGGCAGCACCGTCAAGACCGCGGCCGGCGTGCTGCAGGTGCCGTTCTCCGAGGTGCAGGTCGACCAGTTTGACGACCCCTATCAGGTCCCGCGGGTGCTGCGGGCGATGCTCGATGCCGCCACGCCCGCGGGCGCCCCGGCGGCCAAGCCGCGCACGAGCTGGGTCGAGAAGGTGATGGCGACGCCGCTATTGCGCAAGCCGGCCGCCGCCCGTCCGTAGCGCGCATGGACTTCCGCCGCTTCCTCAACAGCCCCGGGGCCGGCTCGCCCACCACTGCCGACGGCGGCGCGGGGAGCGATGAGCAGGTGCTGCCGTACTTCGGCGGGCCCTATGTCGACTCGCGCGAGCGGCGGCTGCGGCTGCGCCTGGACGGCGGCGAAAGGCCGCGGCCGGGCTTTTACCGCTTCGCGGTGGGCGGCCGCAGCGCGACCCTGCGCGGGCCGGCCGAGGCTCCGCCGCTAGAGGACCTCAAGGCGGTGCGCGGCCACCTGCTCGGGGCGCGGCTGGTCCTGCCAAGCGGCGCCGTCGAGCCGCTGTTCTGCCTGCCCGAGGAGGTCCCGCCGCGCTTCGCCCCGATCCTCGCCCGGCGGTGGCCGACCGGCGAGCTGCTCTACGACCAGCTCGAGTTCGAAGGGGACGCCGAAGAGGCGGTGCGGCGGGCCTTGCAGGATGAGCAGCCGCTCGCCGCGCTCAAGGCGGTGCCGGCCTCGCTGCGCGCCGCGTTTGCCTATACCGTGGGCGAGCGCGCGGCGCAGCGCCTGGCGGTGCCGGTGAGTCCGCTGGAGCTATTGCCCGCCATTGCCGCCATCGCCGAGCGCGGCGTCCCCGCCGCTACCGAGGCGCTGCTGGCCCTTCAGGAGGAGCGCCGCGCCTACGCGCGCAGCCGCGAGCAAGAGCTGCTGGCCGCCACCGCCGCGGCGCAGGCGGCGGCGCGCGAGCAGCAGCGCGCGCAGGCGGCGGCGGCGCGCCTCCCCGAGCACGGCCGCGCCGCGCGCCCCGGCCGCGTGCCGCCCGACCGCGGTCGCCCCGCCCCGCTGGCCGCCGAAGAGCGCGCCGAGCACGCCCTGCACGCCGCCGGGGCCACGCTCCTTGATACGCGGTCGCTCGGCCGCGATCAGCTGGAGGTGATCTATCGGTTCCACGGCCAGCGCTTCATCTCGATCGTCCAGGCCTCGACGCTGCAGGTGATCGACGCCGGGGTCTGCCTGGCCGGCGCCGACAGCCTGGTCACGCTGGAGAGCCTGCCCTCGGTGCTCAAGGAGGCGATCGAGACCCGGCGCCTGGTCATCACCCGCCGCGCACCCGGCGACGCTGACTACTATGAGGATTTCGATGACTGAGAGAGCCGAGCGACCCGGCGGCGGTGCGCTGCGCGAGGTGTGCCTGCTTATCGGCCGCGGCGACGTCATCCTGTGGTCGGATGCGTCGGCAAGTCCGGTGTGGCTGCCCGACTCGCGCGCCCGCTGGGAGGCAATCTGGCACCACCGCGCCGAGCTGACCGAGATCGTCCACAGTCACCCGGTGGGCCCGCTCGCCTTCTCGGCCGAGGATGAGACGACGATGGCGGCGCTAGGCGCGGCGCTCGGCGCCGGCCTGGGGTTTGCGGTGGTCGCCCCCGGCGGCATGATCCGGCGCCGCTACCCGCCGCGCGCTGGCGATGGGCTCGCGGCGCCGGCGCTTGACACCCAGCTTTTGCCGGCGGCCGAGCCGTGGTGGGCGGCCCTTTTGCGCCTGGCCTCGGGCATGCGCCCGGAGCCCGAGCCGCCAGACGCGGACCTTGAAGCTGCCTCAGAGCTGCCTGCTTCGCCCCCAAAGACGGAGGACTAGATGGCGACGTTGAACATCACCTACAAGTGCTGGCCGGCCCAGACTGAAGGAAGATCACGCCCTTGCGCCGCGGTGCTGCCCGCGCTCCCGCCCGCGCCGCGGCGCCGCCGACGGGCCCGGGCCGCGCGGCGGTGGATATAGGGAGGATACGACGGGCGTGTTACGATAGCGGCGGGGGGCTCGGGTCATGGGCGACCTGGTACGACGGGGGACGAGCTTTTATGTTCGCTATCGCGACGTCGATGGCGTGCGGCGCATGCGCGCCTCGCACCAGCCGACTCGCGAGCTGGCGCGGCGCTTCCTGGTCGAGATCGAGGCGCGGATCGCCCGCGGCAAGATCGGCATCCCCGAGCCGGCGGCGCCCGCGCCTACGGTGGCCGAGCTGGTCGGCCGCTTCCTGGCCGAGTATCGCCAGCCGCGGATCAAGGATCTGCAGAAGTATCGCCGGTTTGCCACCAGCAACCTGCGACGGGCGCTGCCGCTGTTGGGCGCGCTGCGAGCCGACGCCGTAACCGCCGCCGACCTCGATCGCCTGCGCGACCAGCTGGCGCGCCGCTGCGCCCCCGGCTCGGCCGGGCTGACCTTCACGTTCCTCAAGACCGCCTTCGCGTGGGCGGCGCGCGGCGGCCTGATCGCCCGCAACCCGCTTTACCGGGTGCCGCTGCCGCCGCCGCGCGAGCCCGACATCGAGTACCTGAGCGCCGACGAGGTGACGGCGCTGCTCGCCGCCGCCGATCGGCGGGCAGCAGCCGGTGGGGTGGCCGAGCGCCTGCTGCGCGGGGCGGTGTACCTGGCGCTGCACGCCGGCCTGCGCAAGGGCGAGCTGTTCGGGCTGCGCTGGCGCGACCTCGACCTGGAGTCGCGGCGCCTGACGGTGCGTAGCAGCTTCGCCACCACCCCCAAGGGCGGCCGGGCCCGTCACCTGCGCATCCCCGCCGTCGTCGTCCCGGTGCTGCTAGAGCTCTGCGGAAAGTGTCCGCAGACGCCGCAGGGGCTGGTGTTTCCCCGCCGCCACCGCGGCCAGTGGGGGATGTGCGCGACGACCGGCGCGATGCTCGGGCTGCCGGCGCTGCTCGCCGCCGCCGGCTGCCGGCCCGTGGGCCGCTGCTGGCACGCGCTGCGCCACACCTTCGCGTCGCACTACATCATGCAGGGCGGGAACATCCTGGCGCTGCAGAAGATCCTCGGGCACAGCGATCTCCGCATGACCACCATCTACGCCCACCTCGCCCCGGACTTTCTCGGGGCGGAGATGGATCGCCTCAGGTTTCCGCCGCCGGACAAGCTGCCGATCTAGCCGCCGGCGCGCCCGCCGCTAGAACCGCCCGCCGACCAGGACGCCGCTGCCGCCGCTCAGGGTGAGGGGGCTTATCGTCAGGCTGTTCTTGGCGTAGATCGCCACCCGGGTGTGGGTGGCGGCGCCGACGATCATGAGCGCCAGCCCGCTGGCCTGGACCAGGCCGTCGATCGCGAGCATGGTGCCGCCGAGCTGGCTGCCGCTGCCCGACAGGTAGCCGAGCTCGAGCCAGGGCCCGATGAGCGGGATGTACAGCGGCCACAGCGCCGAGGCGGTGCCAAACGACGGCCCCGAAGCGGTGATCGAGTTGCGGACCGGCATGCCGTTTTTGTAGTACAGCGAGTCGGCATAGCTGGCGGTGAGCAGCGCCGTGAGCGACCACGACAGGCCAAGCACGGCGGCGCCGGCGATGATAAGCCGAGTGCGCGGCCGGGTGACGTAGCGCACCGCGGCGGGCCGGGCCGGGATGAGCGTCGGCTGCGTCCCGAGGTAGGGCTGCGCCGGATAGTAGGGCTGCGCCGGATAGTAGGGCTGCGCCGGATAGTAGGGCTGACCCGGGTAGCTCGGGGCCGGGTAGCTCGGGGTCGGGTAGTAGGGCTGGGCCGACTCGGGCGGCGGTGGGTATGCCGGCCCTGCTGGCGGCTGCGCCGGCTCGGTCGGCGGCGACGGCGCGGACTGGGTTACGTACGTGCCGGAGTCCTGCTGCGCCTCGGCGGAGCTGCAGAGGCTCACTCCCAATCCGACCAGCGTCAGGCTGACTACGATGGCTTTTCGCGCTTGCATGGGGGGTCCTTGGTGGAAGTTTAAGGCGGCGCGCTGCGCAGTTTCAGTTTATTTATCGGCCGGCGCGCGATCCAGTGCTTGCCTTTTGTCCGCAAAGTGCAGATTGCTCCGGTGGCGGCGCGAGCAAAAACTTATAACCGCTGACAACTCAATCAAGTTATGAGCACTGCACCATGACCTTTACCCTCCATGATACCGCCTACCGCACCGATACCCGGGAAGCCAAGGAGGCCATGTATGCCGACCTGCGCACGCAGCTGCAGGGCCTGCTGCACGGCGAGAGCGACTGGATCGCCAACACCGCCAACTTCAGCTCCTTGGTCTTTCACAGCGTCCCCGGGCTGAACTGGGCTGGCTTTTATTTCTTGAAGACCGCGGACGAGCTGGTGCTCGGCCCCTTCCAGGGCAAGCCGGCCTGCATCCGCATCCAGAAGGGCCGCGGCGTCTGCGGCTCGACCGTGGTAAAGCGAGCGCCGATCGTCGTGCCCGACGTGCACGCCTTCCCCGGTCACATCGCCTGCGACTCCAGCTCGCGCTCGGAGCTGGTGGTGCCCATATTCGCCCGCGGCGAGGTCGTCGGGGTGTTCGATCTGGACAGCCCGCTGCTGGGGCGGTTTGATGACACCGACGCGCAGGGGGTCCAGTCGCTCGTGCAGCTGCTGGAGCAGACGCTGACGGCGCCGACCAGCCCGTAGTCCGATGACCGTGAGGCTGCATCCAGCAGCTTGGTCTAGCGATACTAGGAACGATATTAAGAACGATACTAAGAACGATACTAAGAGGGATACAAGATGGATACGGCGCGGCCGAGACTCGCGGCGCAGCGACGCGCTGCGCCGGCCAGCGCTTGTCCATCACCTACAACGGCACCTCGGCCGACTACCCGCAGCCTATAGATGGCGAGCTCTCGGATCGCGAGCTGCGTCGCATCGGGGAGGAGCTTGTGCGCTCCGGCGACCTGCCCGGCCTGTGGCTCAAGGATCTGCCGCACCGGGTCTTTGAGCAGTTCGTGGTCGATCGCATCCACTCGCCCAAGGGCGGCCTGCGGATCTACCTGCGGCCCAAGGTCCCGTTCGGGAACGGACCCGCGCGAGGGTCGTGGCGAGCGCCGCGGCCCCAGGGGCGCTAGGCGATGCGGCTCCTGTTCTGCGGGGTGGGGGCGCTCGGCTCGACCGCGGTCGTGTTGTGCCGCAGCCTGGGCGTCGAGCTGGCGCTTTGCGACTGCGACCGCGTGGAGACCAAGAACCTGCACGCCCAGGCGTTCGTCAAGCAGTCGCTGGGCAAGAACAAGGCCGAGGCGCTGAAGCTGCAGCTCGGGAACTTCTATGGCCTGAAGTGCGAGGCGTTCGGCGTGCGGCTGACCGCGACCAATGTGGACGCGCTGGCCCAGGGGGCGGACCTGCTCATCGACTGCTTTGACAACCAGGCGAGCCGCCAGCTGCTGGCCGACTACGCCCGCCGCACCGGCAAGCCGCTAGTGCACGCGGCGATGGCGGCCGATGGGCAGTTTGGCCTGGTGCGGTGGGACGAGCGCTTTGTCGCCGATGCCGAGGACCACGCCGGTCAGGCCACCTGCGAGGGAGGGGCGCACCTGCCGTTTATCGGGCTGCTCGCCGCGACCCTGGCGCGCGTCATTCAGGACTTTGTCCTGCACGGCCAGCGGCACGACTGCATGGTCGCGCTGCGCTCGGTGACCAGCCAGTAGGCGTCGGGCGGGCGCGGCACCGGGAGCTGCCAGCGGCGGTGCCCGAGGGCTGGCCGGCGCTCAGCCGGTGGGCGGCCGGGGCGGCGGCAGGCCGTCGCGCAGCGGCGGCAGGCGGCGCCAGGGGACGCGGCGCTGCGGGACGACAGCGGCGTCGCGCAGCGGCGGCAGGGCGTCCCAGCCGCCGGGGCGGGCGACCGACGGGCTCTGCGGCGGCTCACCCGGGCGCAGCGGCGGCAGCGGTCCCACGCCGCGCGCAGGCCCCTGGGGCAGCTCGGCCGCGGCGGCGCGCAGCGGCGGCAGGACCTGCCACGACACCGCGGTCAGCGCCGCCTCCGACACCGGGCGCAGCGGCGGCAGCTTCTGCCACGGCGTAAGCGCGCTGGGCGGTAGCAGCGGCGGCAGCGCTGGACCGCTGGCGGGGGCGGGCGTCGCGGCCAGCGGCGGCGCCGGCGGCGCGACCAGGCGCAGCGGCGGCAGCGACTCCCACTTGACCGGGACCCGCGGCGGCGGCAGCGGTGGCCCCGGGCGCAGCGGCGGCAGCGCCGTCCACGCGACCAGGGCGCGCGGCGGCGGCGGCGGGCTCAGCTCGTCACGCAGCGGCGGCAGCAGCGCCCACTCCGGGTGCGAGCGGGGCTGCGCCCGCACCGTGCCGAGCCAGGACAGCCCGCGCAGCCCGGGCTGGCGCGAGCGGGCCATCTCCGGCAGCAGGTCGAGCACCCCCTGCGCCGGCGGCTGCGCCGACTCCATGCGAAACAGGAAATCATCCAGCGTCTGCACGGAGAAGTGCCAGCGATCCTGCTCGGGGGCCGGCAGCTCGCCGCGCGCCAGGGTGCGCAGGACCACGGTCTTGTCGTCATGCGGCAGCCCCGCCAGGTTGCGACGAAACTGCGGGCTGTAGCGGAACCACTGCTCGACGTTGGAGCGCGCGGGCGCGCGCAGCGACGGCAGCGCGCCGGGCAGGGTGGGGATGGTGGTCCAGCTGAGGTCCGGGATCCTCCAGCTGGCAGCGAAGGCCCTTGCGCGCGAGCGGCGCGGCCGGGCTGGCCGCTACGGCCTGGGCTTGGGCCGGGTGAGCATGGACACCGTCTTGACCAGCTCGCTCACGTCCACCGGCTTGGCGATGTGCGCCTGGAAGCCCGCCTGCAGCGCCTCCTCGGTATCGGCGGTGCGCGCGAAGGCGGTGAGGGCGATCGCCGGGATGAGCTTCTGCCCCGGGCTCTTGGCCTCGCGAGCGCGCAGCGCCCGCACAAGCTGGTAGCCGTCGCCCTCGGGCATCGCGATGTCGCTGATGAGCACATCGGGCGTAAGCTGGCGCAGGATCTCCAGCGCCGACGCCCCCGAGCTCGCCGTGATGACCTCGGCCCCGTGCTGGGTCAGGGTGGGCCCGAGGAAGGCCAGCATGTCCGGCTGATCATCGACAAGCAGGATCTGCACCCCGCGCAGCGTCGCCTTGAGCTCCGAGGGGACCGGCGGTCGCTCTTTGGGCGGCGCGGAGCTGCTGGGTGGCGCGCTGGCCCGCTGGTCGCGCGGCAGGTGCACGACGAAGGTGCTGCCGAGCCCCTCGCCGGGGCTCTGGGCCGACACCGAGCCGCCGTGCATCTGCACCAGGTGGTGCACGATCGCCAGCCCGAGGCCCAGGCCGCCGTGCCGCCGCGAGGTGGTGCCGTCGGCCTGCCGGAAGCGGTCAAAGACATAGGGCAGAAAGTCCGGCGCGATGCCCTGGCCGGTGTCGGAGATGGTGAGGACTACATGGTGCTGATCGCCGCCCACCCAGACCTCGATGGCGCCGCCGCGGGGGGTGAACTTGGTGGCGTTGGTAAGCAGGTTCCAGATGACCTGCTGCAGGCGCCCGGCGTCGCCCAGGACCATCTCGGTGCCGCCGAGGAAGGTGGCGCTCAGCTGCAGCCCCTTGGCCTCGGCGGCCGGGCGCACCGAGTCGATGGCGACGTTTACCACCGGGACCAGGTTGAGCGGCCGCAGCTCGAGCGTGATCTTGCCCGAGACGATGCGCGAGATGTCGAGGATCTCGTCGATCAGCTTGGCCTGCACGAGCGAGTTGCGCTCGATGACCTCCACTGCGCGCGGGATGATCTCGGGCTTGGGCGAGTCGCGTAGGAGCCGCGCCCAGCCGAGCACGGCGCTCAGCGGGGTGCGCAGCTCGTGCGATAGGGTGGCCAGGAAGATGTCCTTGGCCTGGTTGGCCGCCTGCGCCGCGTCGCGGGCCTGGCGCTCGCGCACTAGCAGCTCGGCCTGGGCGCGCTCGGCGCGCTTGCGGTCCATGATGTCGGTCAGGCTGACCACGCAGCCGATGATGCGGTTGTCGGCGGCGCGAATCGGCCCGGCGCTGAGCAGCATGTGCAGGGGGCTGCGGCCGCCGTGCAGCTGGAAGATCACCTCGCGCCCGGTGTACCTTTTGCCCTGCAGGAAATCCTCTACCGTCAGGCGGCTGCCGGTGGCCGGCTCGCGGTCGGCCAGCGTCGACTCGGCCGGCGCCAGATACAGCTGGAACCGCTCGTCAAACGCCGAGAGCAGCAGGTTGCCCTCGCACAGCGACTGCGCGCACTGGCTGGCGCGGGTGATAAGTCCCGCCTCATTGCAGACAAAGATCGCCTCGGCTGCCTGATCGAGGATCGAGATCGCCAGGCGCTGCGACTCAAGGACCGCCTGACTGTGCTTCTGCTCGCGCAGATCGGTGACGATCAAGCACGCGCAGTCCAGGCCATCGACGTTGAGCGGGCTGAAAGACAGAAAGACCGGCAGCACCATGCCTTCGACGACCAGCTGCACCTCGCCCTTGCTGCCCACGCGCATCCCGTGCTCGAGCAGCGCCGCGCACAGGGCGCGATCGGCGGGCTGGACAAAGGCTCGCATCTCCAGCCCGATCACCTGCGCCGCCGGCAGACCCACAAGGCGGGTGAACGCCGGGTTGGCGTACAGGATTCGTCCCTCCGCGCTCAGCGTCACCGCCCCTTCGCTCATCGCCTCGACCAGGACCGCGTAGGGGTGCTCGGCGCCACTCAGCATGTGGATGCGCGGACCGTGGCGGCTGCTCACCGCCAGAGCATCGATCTCGCCCTCGCGGATCGCCCGCAACAGATCTTCGGCGTCCTGGAGCCGCGCCCGCATGGAGAGCACTTCCTGCGCCGACAGGTCGATGGACTCAGCGCTCTCGGCAGGCTCGTGCCCAGCCGAGAGCGCCGCTAGCTCGGCTTCTGATTTACTGGCGGGAGTCATGGGTTTTCCCTGTCTCGGACTTCTCTGGGCCCTTAGGAGCTAGGCAGCGTTATTTCACCAGATGAACCCCGCAGACATCGAGCCCGACCAGCACCCGCTCGGTATTGGACAGATCGCCGATGATCTTCTTGATGGGCGAGGGCAGCTTGCGCACCAGGGTGGGAATCGCCACGATCTGGTCGGTCGCCGCCAGCTGCGGCTTTTGAATCAGATCGATGATCTCAAGCTCGATGGTGTACTTGGTCGCCAGGTGCTCATCGCAGAGCTTCTTCAGGTTGGCCAGCGCGGCCAGGCTGCGCGGAGTCTGGCCGGCGATGTACAGGCGCAGGGTGACCGCCTCCTTGGGCGCCGCCGCGGCCCCCGCGGACGGCGCCGCGGGCCCGTCGTCCACCGGCGGCCGGGGAGGGCTGGACTTGGTCGCCGCGGTGCGGGCGCTGCTCGGCCCCTTGACGGCCGCCATCTTATCCGACTTCTTGGCTGCAGTCTTATCTGCAGCCTTGTCGTTCTTCTTGTCGGTAGTCAAAGATTTCATGATGCCCGCCTATTCTTCTTGTTCGGGCCTACAGGCGGGGCCTTGGGCTCATCCCCGATGCTCTCCCGCAGCCGGGCCATTTGCTGGCGCATGGTCTCCTGGGTCTTCTGCGTCTGCTCCGCCTGGGCGAGGAGCTGGGCGGCGCGGGCCGCCTCGGCCTCATACTCGGCGCGCAGCAGGTCGATCTGATTTTCCAGCGCCTTGCGCCGCTGGCCGAGCGCCGCCTGCTGCCGCTCGATCTCGTACTGCTGGGCAAGCGCCTGCGCCCGCTCCTTGGCCTCCTGGGCGATGCGGGCCGAGCCCATGAGCACTCCCTCGCTGCCCAGGTAGGCGTCGATCAGCTCGACCCCGCGCTTGGTGATGCGGAACTCGCGGATCTGGTGACTGTGGTCCATGCCGCGGGATTTCAAGATGTACAGGCCGCGATTGCGCTCGCCGTTGGACTCCAGGTTGCGCAGCAAGATCCAGGTGTCCATGAGCGATGAGGTGCCGACGTCAGTCGAGGCCTCGGCCTGATCGCCGGAGGTGAGGCTGAGAAACAGACTGGTGATAAGCTCCCCTTTGAGGAAATCGAGCAGCCGGGTGAGGGCCGCCTTGGTCTCGACCATGCTCCCCACTTCCGAGAGGTTGGTGATCGGATCGACGATGACGGCGGTGGGCTTGTAGTCGGTGATCTGCTTGTGGATGAGCGCCAGGTGCATCTCCAGCCCGTACATCGTCGGGCGGCTGGCGACGATGCGCAGCAGATCCTTATCAATCCACTTCTGCAGATCGAGCCCGATCGAGCGCATGTTGCGCACGATCTGCGCCGGCGACTCCTCAAACGCAAAGTAGATGCAGCGCTCGCCGCGCTGGCAGCAGGCGTCGGCGAACAGCGCCGCCAGGCTGCTCTTGCCGCTGCCGGCGGTGCCCGAGATCAGCACGCTGCTGCCGCGGTAGAAGCCGCCCTGTCCGAGCATCGAGTCGAGCCGCGCCACGCCGGTCGCGATCCGCTCGCTCGAGGCCCGGTGGTTCAGCGACATCGAGGTAATGGGAAGCACCGAGAAGCCGGTGTCGCTGATGAGGAACGGATACTCATTGGTGCCGTGGCGGGTGCCGCGGTACTTGACGACTCGCAGGCGCCGCGTCGAGATCTGATCGACGATCCGGTGATCGAGCAGAATCACGCAGTCCGAGACATACTCTTCCAGGCCGTGCCGGGTCAGGCTGCCGGCGCCGCGCTCGGCGGTGATGAGCGCCGTGAGGTGGCGGCTCTTGAGCCAGCCGAACAGCCGGCGCAGCTCGGCGCGGATGGTCGCCTCTGCGGTCAGGCTGGCAAACAGGACCTCCAGGGTATCCAGGACGACGCGCTTGGCGCCGATGCTCGACACCGCCGCGTCCAGGCGGATGAACAGTCCCTCCAGATCGTAGTCGCCGGCCTCCTCAAACTCGTTCGGATCCAGGTGGATGTATTCGACAACGAGGCGCTTCTGCGCAATCAGCGTATCAAGGTCAAAGCCGAGCGAGGCGGCGTTGGCCTTGAGATCATCGGCGGTCTCTTCAAAGGCGATGAACACGCCAGGCTCGCCGTATTCCATCGCTCCGCGCACCAGAAACTCCATTGAAAACAGAGTCTTGCCGCAGCCGGCGGAGCCGCACACCAGCGTCGGACGGCCGGCCGGCAGTCCGCCGCCCGTGATCTCATCGAGGCCAGTTACACCCGTTGCCGCCTTGGGGAGAGGAGGGAGCGAATGCGGTCCTTTAGGCCGCGCCGAAATAGCGGTTTTTCTCACAAATTCTCCTCAAGGTCGTCAGGCCATCCAGCGACGCTGGAGTGTAGGGCAACGTCAGTCGAACACACCTATCGAACCATAATAGCAACATCTACGGCATAAACAACCTCCGTGAGACGTAAAAAGCAGCCTCGCAGGGCTTTCTGTTCCGGTCTGGCCGGTCTGGCCGGTCTGGCTGGTCTGGCCGGTCTGGCTGGTCTGGCCGGTCTGGCCGGTCTGGCCGGTCTGGCCGGTCTGGCCGGTCTGGCTCAACTTGGTTCCTCGGCTCGTAGTGGCCCTAGGGTAAATACTAGCTCAACTCGCAAAGCTGCTCCCTAAAAGAGGCTCCCGCGGCGCCCGGCATTCCCTGCGGGCGGACTCCCAAGCATCTTGAGGGCTTGAGTGCTTGGGATGTTCAGAGCTTCAAGCTCTGGGGTCTTTGGGAGCGGCCAGGCGACTCGTTTTTTTCTCGACTGCCCGCCGGCGGCCACACAAAGCTGCGCGGGAAGATTTGTCTTTCTAGATAGTGGAAACCACTTGTATAATCGTCGCGCATGGCTCTAAAAAAAGTCATCTCGGACGACACCAGAGTGATCGATCTGACTGTCGGCGAGCTCGTGGCGCTGCTTGCGGCGCGGCTGCCTGCCGAGCCTCCCCCGGGCGCCGCGCCGGCCGACTGTCCCGAGGCGCTGCTCGACACCTGGCAGACCGCGCGCATGCTCGGCATTCACCCGCGCCGCGAGCTTGGGCCCGAGCCACCCGCGGGCACGGCCGAGCATCGACAGTGGCGGCAGCAGGAGCAGGCGCTGCGCAACGAGGTGGCCCGCCGGCTACAGAGCTGGATGGAGCGGCATCCCCAGGTCGCGCAGCTGGCGATCCGTATGAAGGGCGAGCGGCGCCGCTACTTCCGGCGGCAGGACATCGCTGCCTACCTCGACCGCGCGATCGCCACCCCGGCCCGCCGCCGCTTCTGCTGACCCCGGGCCGGGACGCCCTGCCGCCAGCTCGCCGCGGGCCCCGAGGCTGCCCGCGCTCAGAGCGACAGCCGGTCCATCTCTTCACCGAGAAAATCCGGTGCCAGGTGGGCATACAGCAGCGTCATCTTGATGTCGGCGTGGCCGAGGATCTTCTGCAAGGTCAGGATGTTCCCTCCCGCCATGACGAAGTGGGAAGCGAAGGTGTGACGCAGCGCGTGCCACGGGCGGCGCAGCGTGGAGATTCCGAGCTCCGCCAGCAGCTCGGGAAGGCCGAGCATGTCCACCTTGCGGCCAAGGCGCGGGCCGCCGCGACCGGCCACCGGGAATACCAGCCCCTCCGGGGTCTTTGGGCACAGCTCGCGCCAGGTCTGCAGCAAGGGACACAGCTGGGAAGGAATCCGCAGGTGGCGGCAGTGTCCGGACTTGGGAGTGGTCCGGTAGGAGCGCGCTACATCGAGGCGCCGGGTCTGCAGATCCAGATCCTGCCAGCGCAGGCCGAGCAGCTCGCCCTTGCGCAGTCCGGTGCGCACGGTGGTCGCGATCGCGCCGAAGAGCAGCCAGTCGGCGTGCCGCTGCCGGGTGCGGGCGCGCTCCTCGGCGGCGGCGAGCAGGCAGCGCAGGTCGTCGCGGCCAAGAAACTCCAGCAGGCTCTCGCGCGCCGGGCGCTCGACGCCCAGGCAGGGGTTGGGGCAGCTGATCAGGCCCTCCCGGCGCGCCCACGAGTACGCGGTGGACAGCGGGCGCAGCGTCGACATCACCGTGTTGGGCTTATAGGTCTCGGCCAGCCGGTCGCGCAGCCGGCGAACGTCGCTGGCCGCCACGGCGCTGCACAGCCGCTCGCCGAGCTGCGGCAGGATGCGGCGCAGCGCCGACCGCTGCTCGCTGCGATACCGGCCGAGATCCTTGATGCGCGGCCGCGAGTAGCCGCTCACATAGAGCTCGCACAGCTGGGCGACCGACAGCTCGCGCGGCGGCGGCGCGGCGGCGGGCAGGCCGCACTGGCCGCGCGCCACCCGCGCCTCGATGTCGACCAGCAAGCGCCGCGCCAGCGCCTTGGTCGGCTGGTGGCTGGCGCGCTGCTTGCGCCGGCCATCGCTGTCGATGTAGCGGACGTACCAGCCGACAAACTTGCCGTTTTTCTCCTTGCGGACAAGGTCACCCATGGGTCTGCGCTGTCCCTTCGCGCGGGGTCCGTCCGTGGTCCATGCGGACCTGGGTGACCTCGCTGGTTCGGTGTAGATAAGGCCCGCCCGGGCCAGCCGGGGAGGGGAGATCGGTGGGGATCCATCTGCACGGATCTGCCCGGCCGCACCACTGCTCGACATTGGACAGATACAGCGTGCGCACCTGGTGGCCGGTGCGGCGGGCGGCGGCGCCAATGGCGATGAGCGTGGTCTCGCCGTGCAGGTCGCCCACCCGGGCAAAGACCCGGCGGGCCTGCATGAGGGCGCGCACATGCTTGTACAGCTCGGGGTCGGCGACCCAGGTGACCGGGCGGCCGTGCTGGCGCACCTCGCGCTCGCCGCGCAGGTGGCTGGCGAGCAGACCGCGGTAGCGCAGGAACGTCGGCCACAGGCGCTTGGCCTCGGCCTCCGGCCAGCGCGCCGCCAGCGCCGCCTTGATCTGGGCGTCCTTGCCCGCGGCGAGCAGCGCGATGAGGTCGGCCGGCGTCTCGGCCTGCGGGATCAGCGCCGCGTAGATCCGGTGCCACTGCACGACATCGCCGTCGATGTCGATGAGCCACAGGAGCTCGGCGCCGGCCACCGCGGCCAGGGTGTAGTTCTGGTCGGCGCCGACCCCGACGTAGCCGCCGCCGAGGTGGCGCAGCGCCGAGAACAGGACATCGTGCCGGCGCTCGTTCGAGCGCAGGAAGTGGATGCGTACGTTGTAGGGCTTCTCCTCGGGCAGCGACTCGAAGCCCTGCACCACCTCCTGGCCGAGCGGAGGGAGCGACGCCTGCGCTTCGGCGCGGCGGTCGGCGAGCAGCAGCAAGGCGAGCAGCACCCCGAGCGCCGCCAGCCGCCCCTTGCCGCGGTGCCTGCCGAGCCCAGGGCAGGCAGGGACCCGCGGCGCCCCCCGGCCCGCGCAGCGCGGCGCGGCTTCCCAGCGGGCCCCGGGTACACCCGCCGGCGAGCGGCTTCCCGCTGTCCCCGGCGCAGGCTGTGTGGGGAGACCCATCTTCGCAATAGGCTGCTCGTTAGTTTGAATAAATTCTGTATCTTTAGTTACATATACAGATTAATTGGCCTGTTTACCCGGCCGTGCGGTATAGGCGTGCCGTGGACCCCTCGGCGAGCAAGCTGATCATGACCCGCTCGGTGGACGCCCGCTACATAGATCCGCTGGACCACATCTGGCTGACCGCGGCCGCCGAGCTCGGGCTGCAGGTGCGGCGCTCGCCGCTCGGCTACGCGACCACCGATGGCCGCGGCGGGCTGTCGATCGCCCCCGCGCCCGACCTGGATGCCGACGACTGCCTGGCCCAGATCATCCTGCACGAGATCTGCCACGCGCTCGTCCAGGGCGAGGACAGCTTCGGCCGGCCCGACTGGGGGCTGGCCAACGATGCGCAGAGCGTGCAGTACCAGGGCGATACGGTGCGCGAGCAGGCCTGCCTGCGCGTGCAGGCGGCGCTGCTGCGGCGCTACGGGCTGCGCCGGCTGCTCGGGCCGACGACCGATTTTCGCCGGTTCTACGACGCGCTGCCGCGCGATCCGCTGGCCGCGCTGCCCGCGGCGACGCTCGCCGAGCTGACCGGGGCGGCGCCGCGCAGCGGCGTCCCGGCCGACCCGGCCAGCGCGGCGGCAGCGACCCGAGCGGCGGCCGCTCCCGACCCGGCGCTCGCCCTGGCCGCTGAGGGGCTTGGCCGCGCCGCCCGGCCGCCGTTTTGCAAGCCGCTGCACCAGGCCCTGCGCGCCACCGCCGAGGTGCACCGGGCCCTGCCCCGGGAGCCGGCGCCGAGCTACGACGCTACCGCCGCCCTGGCGCCGCCCGACGCCGCATCCCCGCCGCTGCCACCGCTGCCCGCGCTGTGGCAGCAGGCCCCGGCTCCCGGCCGTCACAAGAGCGGCCTGCCCATGTCCGATGGCATCTTTGCCGCTCCCCCCGGCGCGACCTGCCAGAGCTGCGCCTACGCCGCGCCGCCGCGCGGTGGCCGCCGGGCCGGTACCTGGCGCTGTCAGCGCACGGCTTCAGACGATGTAGCGGGGCTGGTCATCGATCCGCGAGCGGCCGCCTGCGCGCTGCACCAGCCGAGCCTGGACTGCCAGGACTGCGGCGCCTGCTGCCGCCATGCCTACGACCTTGTGCCCCTGGTCCGCACCGAGCCGGTGGTGCTGCGCTACCCGGCGCTCATCGACCGCCGCGGCAAGCAGCTGTCGATCCGCCGCGATGTCGAGCAGCGGCGCTGCGCCGCCCTGGCCGGCCCGCCCCTTGGTCCCTACAGCTGCTCGATCTACGACAGCCGTCCTGCGACCTGCAGAGATTTCGCCGCCGGCAGCGTGAGCTGCCTGGAGGCCCGCCGGCGCGTCGGCTGGGAAGCCTGAGCCGCCGGTGCGAGCCGCCGGCGCGGGCGCTGCGGTTGCGCACAGCCGGGAGCGATCGAATATGGTTGTGAGCATGCAAGCGGCGAAACCTCTCAAGCCGGTCCGGCTGGCAGTCTGCCTGTGGATGATGCTGAGCGCGGCGGCGATCGCGGCGGCCGAGCCGCGCCCCGCCGAGACCCTGCTGCCGCTCGGTGCCGCGCAGATAAGTGAGCTCGTCGGCGACGCCACGGCGCTCGGCCCCACGGCGCGCACCCCCTTGCACGTCGGCGACCGGGTCGGCGATGGCCAGCAAGTGCAGACCGCCGCCGCCGCCCGCCTGGAGCTGCGGTTTGCTGACGGCACCCTCTTGCGTGTCGGACCGGACGCGGCGCTGACCCTCTTGCCGCAGCTGCGCCGGGTGGCGCTGCACCGCGGCCGGGTGCTGGTGGCTGCCGACCGGATGCTCGGCGGCCTGGCGGTCCTCACCCGCCGGACCGCGCTGCTCCCCGAGGGGACGACCTACCTGGCCGCGGTCACTGCTGCCGGCGATGAGCTGACTGTGCTGGAAGGCGCGGTATGCGCCTGCGCCGTGGCCGCGCCCGAGCCCTCCCCCCGACCGCCGGGTCCCGCCGCCGCGACTGCCACCGCGGCCGCCGCGCGCCCGATCCTGCCGCCGAGCCGCGATCAGATGATCCTGCCCGGCGAGGCGCTGCTGCTCCCCAGCCAAGGGCCCGCGCCCGGCCCGCCCAAGCCTGCGGCGACGCCGCGACCGCAGGTGCTGCGGCTCGCCGAGCTGCTCAAGACCGAGCCCCTGATCAGCGGGTTTACGCGGCCGCTACCGTCGCTGCGGGTGATTAATGATCTGGCTCTGCTGCAGCGCCGCGGGGTGCTGGCGAGCCGCAACGAGCGTCAGCGCCGCGAGCTGTTCTGGAAGCGGCCGGCGCGGGCGCCGATCAAGCTGCCGCCGCTGTTCAGCGAGCCCGACTCGGTCATCATCCGCTACACCTATCCCGAGTAAGCGCCGCGCCGGCCGGGCGCCGAGCGGCAGCGGGTCGCGCCCGACAAAGGGCGGTTGCTTCATCGCCTGGGCGTCGCTACGATAGATCTTGGCGTAATCTGGCGAGTCAGCGGCGGGTCCCGGGCGGGCTGACCCCCCCACAAGGCCTGTCCCGCCTCCCCGACCGGTCGCCAAGGGGGCTACTCCTGCGCAGCAACAGGGTGGGTGGTGTGAAACAGATCTCGCGGACTGGGCGGTTGCTTGGGACGGTGCTCGCGTCGGCGGGCTTGCTACTGCACCTTGCGTCCTGCGCGCCCGCGGGGCCGGCGGCGACCGAGCAAGCCGCCGGCGCGCTGCAGCAGGTCCCCGATGGGGATCTGACGGTCACGATGCCGCAGACGGTGCTCAACCGCTACGGCCGGCTCGGGCTGGCGGCCGGCCGCGGCGACAAGCAGCTCACCCTCGGCTCGGCTTCGGACTTCGCCAGCCTTGGGCTGCAGCCGGGCGACCTCGTAATGCTGCTGCAGCCGCAGGGCGCTCAGCTGCAGACCGCCGACACCGATCAGTATGGAGCGGTGGCCGCCCTCAACGGCGCCGGCCTCTTCGAGCTGGTCACGGTCGCGGCGGTGGACGGGACGACCAACCGGATCTTGCTGGATGCGGCGTGCGGCGGGCTGCGCAACGACTACGGCTCGCGCGCGCAGGTGATCCGGGTGCCGCAGTACCGGAACCTGACCATCAGCGCCGGCGCCTCGGTGGTCGCGCAGCCGTGGGATGGCCAGGTCGGAGGGGTGGTGGCGGTGCGGGCGCAGCAGGCGCTCACCGTGCGCGGCGAAGTGGATGCCTCGGGCCAGGGCTTCCGCGGCGGCGGCGCGCAGCAGCCCGGGCAGCTGGTGGCCGACCCGGCGCCCGATGTCGCCGGCTACGTCGCCGCCATGCCCGACGGCGGCGGCGCCAAGGGCGAGAGCATCGCCGGCTTCACCGCCGACTATATGCTCCCCGGCGGCTATGGCCGCGGTGCCCCGGCCAACGGCGGCGGCGGCGGCAACGCCTTCAAGGCCGGCGGCGGCGGCGGCGCCGGCGCCGGCCTGCTGGCCAACTGGAGCGGGCAGGGCGCCATGTCATCGGCGGTGACCGGCGCCACCGCGTGGGCCCTGGACCCGGGGTACAAGGCGAATAACAACCAGCTCACCAGCTCCAGCGGCGGTGGGCGCGGCGGCTATAGCTCCTCCACCACGAACCTCAGCCCGCTCACGATCCCGCCCGGCGATCCGCGCTGGCAGGGCAACCTGCGGCGCGAGCGCGGCGGCCGCGGCGGCCACCCGCTGACCTTTGATCCGGGGGCGCGGCTGTTCTTTGGCGGCGGCGGCGGCGCCGGCGACCAGAACGGCCCCGGCGCCCAGCTCACCTCGCGGGTACCCTGCAGGGCGATGGCCGCATCGCCGCCAGCGGCGCGCCCGGCGGCGACACGCAGGCCGGCAGCGGCGCCGCCCAGGGCGCGGGCGGCGGCGGCGGCGGCGGCGCGGTCATCCTCAACAGCGACTCGGTGCAGGGGACCCTGCGAGTCGAGGCGCTCGGCGGCGATGGCGGTCGCCACCAGTCGGCCGGCGCCGGGATCAGCGAGGCCAACGGCCCGGGCGGCGGCGGCGGCGGCGGCTTCATCGCCGTGCCGGCGGCGACGGCCAGCTCGGTGATGCGGGTGGTGCGCGGCGGCAGCGGCGGCGCGACCAGCTCGGCGGCGATGATTGGCTTTCCCAGCAACGGCGCCACCAGCGGCGGCGTCGGCGTCGAGCAGCCGCTGAGCGCCGCCGCCGCCGCGCCGCTGTGCCTGCCCGCCGAGCTGAGCGTCGTAGTGCTCGCCGGAACCCCCAAGACGACCGCCGGCAGCAACCTCACCTTCACGGTGATCGTTGCCAACCGCGGTCCCTATGACGTCACCGCGGCGCACCTGCAGGCGGCCTTGTCCCCCGCCATGACCAGCGTCGCCTGGAGCTGCGTCAGCAGCGACCCGAGCCTGGACCCGCAGAACTGCGCCGATCCGGCGATGGCGCGCCGGGGCGACATCAACAAGACGCTGGTCCTGCCGGCGCTCGCCACGGTGACCTTTACCGTGTTCATCTTCCTTGACCAGAGCGCTGCCGGGACGCTGACCTACCAGGCGACCGTGACCGCGCCGCCGTCCCTGCAGGACCTCCTGCCGACCAACAACACCGCGAGCGCCACGACGCTGATCACCGAGCCGGCGGACATCCAGGTGCAGCTGCTCGCCGCCCCCAACCCCTCGCTGTCGGGCGAGGCGATCACGCTCACCGCCACCGTCCGCAACGTCGGTCCGGCGCCGGCGCGCGGGCTGCAGCTGGCGCTCAAGCTGCCGGCCGGGGCGCAGCTGCACCGCGCGCCGAGCGGCCCCGGCTGGACCTGCACGGCCGTCGCCGCCGACGGGAGCCTCACCTGCAGCAACCCCTTGCTCGACAGCGGCACGGTGTCGGAGGTCTTCCTGGCGCTCTTGCCCGACTTCACCGCCCAGACCCTGGCCGCCAGCGCCGCGGCCACCGCCAGCAACGAAGACCCCGACCCAACCAACAACGCGGCGGCGGTGACCGTGCCGATTGCGTTCAACGGCGCTTCGTATCGCTCCCCGGCCATCGGCGGCGGCGGTTTCGGCTGTCGCTTCAGCAGTGGTACGGCGGCGCCGACCCCGGGAGCGGCGAGCCTGCTCGGGCTGCTCATCGGCTGGCCGCTGGCGGCGCGGCGGCGGCGGTCGCTCGCCGGCGGCCGGGGTCGCTAGCCTGGAGCCTCGCGTGCGGCGCCCGGTCCTGTGCGCGCTCGTTGGCAGCCTGCTGGGGCTCGGCTGCGTCTTGCCGGCGCGAGCCCAGAGCCGCGGCTTCCAGGTGAACCGCTACGAGCCGACCGCCGCCGGCGAGTGGTCGCTGGCGGTGGAGCACCCGTGGTACCGGGCGAGCCGGGTGGTGGCCGCCGGGCTCACCCTGAACTACGGCCACAACCCGCTGGTCTTTGGCTATCAGTCGCTGGATGGGACCTTCTCGCAGGCGGGCGGGGTGATCGCCGACCAGCTGCTCGCGCACCTTGACGTGGCCGCTGCGGTGCACGACCGGGTGCTGCTGACCCTGTCGCTGCCGATCACGCTGCTAGAGCGCGGCAGCGAGCAGTACGGCATCGCGCCGCTGCAGGGCGCGGCGGTGGGCGACCCGCGCCTGGGGTTGCGCGTGCGCGTGCTCGGTCAGCCCTACCGCAGCGCGCTGTCGCTGAGCGCGGGCGCCGACGTGTGGCTCCCGGTCAACTCGCTTGGGGACGCGCCGCCGTTCGCCGCCCAGGTCGGTGAGAGCGGCGTGCGCGTGCAGCCCAAGCTGCTGCTCGGCGGCCTGGGCGGCGGCGTCCTGTGGTCGTTCAGCCTGGGCTTCTACTATCGTCCCGAGCAGCTCATCGGCACCCTGCCGGCCGGCTCGGGCAACGCCATGGGCTCCGAGCTGCAGCTCGGCGCCGCCATCGCCTACTTTCGCCCCGAGCTGCGGCTCGCCATCGGCCCCGAGGCCGTGCTGTCCACCATCGTCAGCGGCCGCCAAGGCTCTGGCTCCAGCTCCACCAGTCTCGAGCTGCTGCTCGCCGCGCACTACAACGTGCGCCAGCTGGTCCAGCTCGGGCTCGGCGCCGGCGTCGGCGTGCTGCACGAGCCGGGGACCCCCGATGCCCGGCTGCTCTTGCGGCTGGCCTACGCGCCGTGGCCCACCGCCAAGCCGAGCCGCCGCGACCGCGATCGCATCGACGACCCCGCTGCCTCCTGCCCCGACGCGCCGGGGAGCACCGCTCCGCTGCCGCCCGGGTGCCCGCCGCGCGGCGGGACCGGCAAGGTCGCAGACTCCATCCGGAGCGGACGGTAGCGGCGGGGGCGGCCGACAAGAAAATCTCTCTCCGGTTAGGCGCGTGGTTAAGATGCGCCCATGTTCTCGGACCTGCGCATCGAGCCGGAGCTCAGCCTCGCCAGTACGCTGCCGGCGCGCCTGTATCTTGACCCCGAGGTCCTGGTCGCCGAGCGCGAGCGCATCTTTTATCGCAGCTGGCAGTGGGTCGGGCACCCCAGCCGGCTCACCCAGGACGGTGACTACGCCACCACCGCGGTGCTGGAGCAGCCGCTTTTGCTGCTGCGCGATGGGGCCGAGCTGCGCGGCTTTTACAACGTGTGTCGCCATCGCGGCGGCGCGGTGGCGGTGGGCGAGGGCAACCGCCGCACCCTGCAGTGTCGCTACCACGGCTGGACCTACGGCCTGGACGGCAGCCTGCGCGGGACCCCGGAGTTTGGCGGAGCGCGCTGCTTCGAGCGCTCCGCCAACGGGCTCGTGCCGGTGCCGGTCGTCGAGGCGGCGGGCCTTCTGTTCACCAACCTGGGAGGGCGCGGCGAGCTGGGCCAGGCGGGGCCGGCGGGTCCGCCTCTAACCGAGGTGCTGGGCGAGCTCCTCGGCGAGATCGCCGACCTGCCGGTGGCACGCATGCGGCCGGTGCGGCGGGTGGACTACGAGGTGCGCTGCAACTGGAAGGTCTACGTCGATAACTACCTGGAGGGCTACCACCTGCCGCTGGTGCACCCGCGCTTGTTCCGCGCCCTGGACTACGGCGCCTACAAAGTTGAGACGCGGCGCTACCACTCGCGGCAGTACGCGCCGCTGCGCGGCGTGCCGGACAGCCAGGCGTTCTACTACTGGGTATTCCCCAACCTGATGCTCAACATCTACCCGGGCAGCGTGCAGCTGAACCTTATCGTGCCCACCGCCGTGGATCGCACCACGACGGTCTTTGAGTGGTACCAGCTCGACGGCGCCGACCCTGCGGAGCCGCCCCTGGCGGACGACGCCGCCGGCTCCCTCGCCTTCGCGGACGAGGTGCAGCGCGAGGACATCGCCATCTGCGAGCAGGTGCAGCGCGGCCTTGCCTCCCACGCCTACGACCGCGGCCGCTTCTGCCCGGCGCGCGAGAACGGCGTGCACCACTTCCACCAGCTGCTCGCCGAACACCTGAGCGGCTAGCCGCGCGCTCCCGGCGTCAGCGGTCGCCCGACCCCGGCGCGCCGGCTCTTGGCGCCGGTCAGGGCCCGACCCACAGCCCCATGACAAGATCATCCACGTAGGAGTCTGGACCGAGCTTGAGCCGGCGGCGCATCCTGCCTTCCTCGACAAAGCCCAGCTTCTTGTAAAGCGCGATGGCGATGGTGTTGACCGAGCGCACGCGCAGCTCCATCCGCTCGACCTTTGGGTTGGCGCGCGCCCACTCGATGAGGTGGGACAGGAGCTGCTTGCCCAGGCCCCGTCCCTGGAAGCCCGGGTGTACGGCAATGGTCAAGTCGACCACATGAGCCGTCACCGCGAGCTTGAGCGGATCGAGCAGCGCGTGGCCGGCGACTTCTCCGCCTGTCTCGATGACGATGAACTTGCCGCACTCACTGCCGCTGAGCCGGAGGATCCGCTCGCGGAAGAGCTCATCTTTCAGCTCACTCGGCACGGAGGCCAGGCGACCCGGAGTGCGAGCGATGACGCGCTGCGCTTCCGCCAGCATGGCTGCGTCTTCGATGCGAGCGTCGCGAATGTGAGTGTCTATCACTTGGGTCTCCCTCAATTCTCGACGGTAGAGCCGGAGCCTCACGCCGTCAAGCTCCGCCCGCTGCTCGGCCGCGCTCCCGCGATTTCCCAAGCCAAGGGCGCCGCTCGGTTGCATATCCCCGCCAGTCCCGACCGCTGCCAGCAGCGCGCGCATGACTCCGCAGCCAAGCACGAGGTGACTATAAGCGTGAGCGTTGCCGCAGCGTGGGAGAGAGAGGTTCTATTGTTTTACAGCGCTGAGAGGACAGACCACCTCCTTAGCGGGCACTTGCCGGCCCGCACGACTCTTTGCAGTGGCACTCCAGGCAGCCGTGCTCCGCGCGGCTCCCGCACGCGGCGGCGACCTGCTGGCGCAGCGCCTCGCGCGCCCGGAACACGCGCACCGCGGCGTTGCCAGGCGAGACCCCGGCCTCGGCGGCGTAGTCCTTGACGCTCAGCCCGTCCACCTCGATGCGGCGCAGCGCGACCGCGTACTCGGGCTTGAGCGTATCGGCCAGCCGCGCGACGCAGCGGCACACTGCATCCTGGAGCTCCGGCCCTGGCTCCTCGCTCTGCGAAAGCTCGTGCGCGGCGCGCTCGAGCGCCCGACCCTCGGCGCCCTTACGCCGGTCGGCTTCGCTCGTCGCGGGTGGTGTTGCCTGCGGGTGCCCCATGCGGCTCATCCCTTGCTCGGCGGGAAGCTCTGCGCTGGGTCGATCCCGTCTTTGCGCATGCTCTCCAGCTTGGCCAGCGCCGCCTGCTTGCCGACCGGCGGCTTATTGCGGAGAGGTTGCCAAACCGGATGCGGACGCGCTCGCCCTTTTTGATCACCAGCGGCTCGGTGCCTGGGAATACGCGTGAGTTGAACGTCAGGACGTTGAAGTCGGTCATCTCGTTCGGATCCGGACGGCGCGTGCCGGGACGGAGCTTCCACTCGTGCGTCATGAACACGAAGTCACGATCCACACGCGGGCCGAGCGGTCGCCTGGGATGGACGATGAACATGCCCATCATCCCAAGCGCCATCTGCGTCATCTCGTCTTAGTGCGGGTGGTACATGAACGTGCCCGGTCGGCTCAGCGTGAACTCGTACACGAACGTCTCGCCAGGCTGGATCGGCGCCTGGCTGAGGCCCGCGACCCCGTCCATGCTGCTTGGGTCGTACGCACGGCTGCGCGCAGGCGGGCTTCCGCTGCGCTCTGCCGCGCCCGCAGCGCGGTCGCTCGGTGGCGCTGGGCCATGACCGTGCCCTGGCCTTGGTTGAAAAGCGGCAGCGACAGCGAGAAGTGGCCGCCCAGCTCCCAGCTCAAGCCGTCGCGCTCACCGTGAAAGCCGGCCTTGAGGTCAGGGAGCAGCCCCCCGCGCGCGCCAGCTGCGCCCGGCCCATCGCCGCGGTCGCGCCGCTGCGCAGCGCCGACAGCTCCAGGCTCGCGGCGAGCGCGCGCGTCTCGGCGTCCGCGGCCGCATACGGCGCCGGCGGGGCAAGCCCGTCGAGAGCCAGCTCCCAGGAGGGGGCCTGTTCCGTCATGCCGAGCGCCGCGTTCAGACGCTCGCGCGCCTGGGCGGCCGCTCGCTCGGCGTCATTGCTGGCGAGGCGGGCCGACTCCCAGGCCGCGCGCTCCAGGTGCAGCTCGACGGCCGGCACGTTCCCGACGCGAAACAGCTCGGCGCGCGCCGCGTAAGAGGCCTCGGCCACCGCGCTCGCCTGCCGCCGGACCGCAAGCGCCAGCGTCCGGGCCGCCGCCTCAAAAAAGGCGAGCCGCGCCTGGTACGCGACCGCCAGCACCTCCGCGGCGGCCTGGAAGCGGGCGACGCCCAGCTCGGCCTGTGCCGCGCTCCGCCGCAGCGGCAAGAGGAGCAGCGACGAAATCTCGAAGTCCACGCCGAGGTCCGCTTGCAGCGGCTGCCCCGGGTCGGAAGACGAGCGCAGGCTGACCTCGACCTCGGGGTTGGCGGGCAGGCTGGCCTGGAGCCAGAGCGCGCGGGCGGCGTCAGACTCGGCCACCGCCGCCCGCACGCTGCCGTGCTGCAAGAGCGCGATACGCACCGCGGCCTCCGCCGTAAGCGGACGCTGGAGCAGCTCCGCGAGGGTCCGCGCCTGCCCCCCCGGCGCGACTGCCGCGGCGGCCGCGCCTTGGTCCCGCTGGCGCAGCAGCGCCGCGATCTCGCGACCCTCACCGGCGGCGGCGAGCCGCGGGGCCGTAACAAGCGCCAGCAACGCCCAGATTCCTACGCGCTGAACCAGCTTGATCCGTCGAGTTGCCATGGCTACGCCTCGACCATCAGCCGGCCGCGCAGCATGTTCATGCCGCAGGTGAACTCGTACTGCCCCGGTCGCAGCGCCGGCAGATCGATGGTGACTACCTTCCCGGTGGGCAGGTGGCGCGTGATCCCGAGGTCCGGCAAGACGAGCTGCTCGCTGCACGGCGAGCGGTCGGCACGCAGCGCCTGGAGCCGCACTGGCACTGCTGCCTTGACGACGATGCGGTTGGGTCGATACCCGTTGTCCACGGTCAGCTCGACGGTCTGGAGCCCGTCGGCAGCCGCGGCGCGCGTGCGGCCCCGCGGTCCAAAGAAAAACAAGCTGATGAACACAGCGACCAGCGCCGCGACGCTGACCACGGCAATTTGGGTGGGGTCCATAGCTGCCTCCTTGCTAGCGGAGCTAACTTTTCTAGGCGAGCCGGCCGACTGGCGACCGGCTCTCACTTGGGCTGACGCAGACCCGCGGCCTGCATTACAGCCCCGGTTTCATCGCGGTTTCATCGCGCGATGCGGCGCGGGCGCAGGCTGCTCAGCAGCACCGACACGCTGGACAGCGACATCGCCAGGCCGGCGATCATCGGCGACAGCGACCAGCCGAGCACCCCCGCGGCGAGCGGGATGCCGAGCGCGTTGTACGCGAAGGCCCACGCCAGGTTCTGCCGGATCACGCGCATCGTCGCCCGCGCCAGACGCAGCGCCGCCGGCAGCGAGCGCAGGTCGGCGCGCAAGAGGGCCAGGTCGGCCGCCGCCAGCGCGGGCGCATCGTTGACGCCGTCGCCCACCATGGCCACCGCGCGTCCCTCGCGGCGCAGCGAGCGCACGATCTGCGCTTTGGCCGCGGGCGTCGCTTCGGCGAGCACGCGCTCGATCCCGAGCTGGGCGGCGACCCGCTGCGTCGGCGCGGCCAGATCCCCGCTCAGGATCACCGGCTCTAAGCCGAGCTGCCGCAGCTCCGCGATGGCCGCCCGCGCCTCCTCGCGCAGCGTGTCGCCAAGACCCACGCTGCCGATGAGCGCACCGTCCGCCGCGATCAGCACCGGCGTCAGCCCCGCGACTGCCTGCGTCCGCCCAAGCTTTCCCGCATCAAGCCCCAGCTCGGCCGCGAGGAAGGCGGCACTCCCCACCAGGATCGTGCGCCCCTGGACCTGCGCAGCGATGCCGCGGCCGGGCGTCGCTCTGAATCCGGTCGCCTGCGGCACCGCGAGATTTCGCCTGTTTGCCTCCGCCACCAGGGCGCGGCCCAGGGGATGCTCACTGCCGGCTTCGACGGCAGCGGCTAGGGCCAACAGCGAGTCTTCGTCCATCCCAGCGGCCGCGGCGACGGACTCGACGCGCAGCCGCCCCTGGGTCAACGTGCCGGTCTTATCGAGGACCACGGTGCGGATCCGGCTCGCGCGCTCCAGCGCTGCCGCATCGCGGAACAGCACCCCAAGCTCTGCGCCGCCCCCGGTTCCGACGAGCAGCGCCGCGGGCGTGGCCAGCCCGAGCGCGCACGGGCAGGCGATGACCAGCACCGCTACCGCATGCACGAGCGCCGCCGCGAGCCGCGTCGGGACCGGCGCGTACAAGAACCAGCCGACAAAGGTCGCCACGGCCACCAGCAGCACCAGCGGCGTGAACACCGCGCTCACTTGATCCGCCAGCCGCGCAATCGGGGCCCGCGTTCCCTGCGCTCGCTCGACGGCCGCCGCGAGCTGCGCCAGCGCCGTATCGCGGCCGACCTGCGTCGCCCGGTAAATAAGGCGTCCCGAGCTGTTCATCGTCCCGGCATAGAGCTGCGCGCCCTTGGCCTTGGCGACCGGCACGCTCTCCCCGGTCAGCATCGACTCGTCCACCGCCGACTCGCCTGCGGTGACTTCGCCATCGACCGGGATCGCGCTGCCCGGCCGGACGACGATCAGATCGCCGCTGCGGAGGGTCGACAGCGGCACCTCCCGCTCGCGTCCCGCAAGGAGCACCACCGCCGTCTGCGGCAGCAGCGTCCGCAGCCGTCGCAGCGCCTCGCCAGCGCGGGCACGAGCGCGTGACTCCAGGAGCCGGCCGAGCAGCACAAAGCCCAGCACCGCGACCGCTGCCTCAAAGTAGATCGTAGGTCCGTGCGCCGCATGACCGCCGTCGCCCGGCGCGCGGAGCAGCATCGCCGCCGGGTACAAAAAGGCGGCGCCGCTGCCAAGCGCAACCAGCGTGTTCATGTCCGCGGCGCGGTGGCGCAGCGCCGCCCAGGCGGCCCGAAAGATCGGTGCCCCGCTATAGGCGATCACCGGCAGCGAGAGCGCGAGCTGGACCCAATCGGAGCCCGGAAACCGCAGCGCGCCGTGGGACATGCCGAGGACCACGACCGGCACACCCGCCCCCGCGGCCACCAGCAGCCGGCGGCGCAGGTCGCGTTGCTCCGCCGCCTCTTGGTCTCCTTCTGCAAGGGAAGATTCGCTCGAGCTCTCGGTGGGCGCTGCGCGATAGCCGGCCGAATCGAGCGTGCGGGCGAGCGCGTCCAGCGAGGTCTGCGACGCATCAAACTCGATCGTGGCGGTGCGCGTCGCGAGGTTCACGTTCGCGGTCGCGACGCCCGGCGCGCCGGTGAGCGTCGTCTCGACGCGGCGCACGCAGCCAGCGCAGGTCATGCCATAGACATGCAGCGCGCCGCTTGTGCCCGACGGCGGCGCTGGCACGGAAGATAGGGACTGGTTCATGGGAAGCCTCCTGCAAAAGCGCGGTAGTAGTCGCTCTGACCCTGCAGACGCAGGCCCGCGCCGGGCATTACACCGGGCGCGCGGCGACCCGATCAGGATCAGTCGCTCTGCCGAGCACCTGCAGCCCGACCGCGGCGCTATGAGGGCTGGCGGCCAGCCGGGAAGCCGCGGCTGCCGCTGCTTGAGGACGAGCTCTTGCGGGAAGGTTCCCCTTGGCGCAATCGCCGCCTCATGCACCTCAGGGGGCCGGGAACGCGAGGAAAGCCGCAGGGACTGCCCAGTGGGAACGCGACCGCGACCTAGACCACTCGCCAGCGCCCGGCGACGAAGCTGCCGATGAGCAGGAGGAACAGCACCGAGATCATGCAGACCATCAAGACTGGATACTTATCGAGGATCTTCAGCCAGGTGTTGGTCGCCTGCTTCAGGAGCGTGACCGGACACTCGATCGGAATGCGGCCGTCGGCGCGGCGCTCCAGACGCTCGATCATCGCCTGGACCGACGGGTAGCGCTTTGCCGGATCTTTGGCCAGGCCGGCGCGCACAAACCAGGTAAGGTCCATCGGCGGCGCCGCCTGGTAGGGACTCTTGACCATGGAAGCGAGTGGGGCCTCTTGGCTCGCAACCCCGGCGAGCATCTCTTTGAGCGTCTTCCGCTCCGCCAGGTAGTGCTTGAGGCAGAGTAGCTCGTGAAACAGCACGCAGAGCGCATAGATATCACTGCGCTCGTCGACCGGCTGACCGCTCGCTTGCTCTGGCGACATGTAAGCGGGGGTGCCGATGATCGCTCCTTCCTGGGTCGCAAACAGCGGAGCCTGCGGGCTGTCCGGCGCCGGCGTCTCCGGGACCGCGGGGCTCGGCTGGGCCGTCTCGGGGCCGCGGACCATCTTGGCGATGCCCCAGTCCATGAGCACGACCTCACCGAAGGCCCCGACCATGACATTGGCAGGCTTGATATCGCGGTGGACGATCCCATTGGCATGGGCGAAGGCGACCGCCTTGAGGATGCCGACAAAGAGCTGGGCGCGCTGCTCGAAGCCGTAGCGCTGGTGGTAGTCGCGGTCACCGGCAGCGAGCTTCTGGATGATCGATTCCAGGGTCTCACCGTCGATGTACTTCATGACGAAGTAGTATTCGCCCTTGTCGTCGACGCCGACGTCATGGATGGGAATGATGTTGGGGTGCTCGAGACGGCCGATCGTGCGAATCTCTTCGACAAAGCGGACGAGGTTACTGGTCGACTTGGCGGGAGTCCGCAGCCGCTTTATCGCCACAGTGCGCCCGATGTCGTTGTCCGCCGCGCTCACGACCTCACCGATACCGCCGGCCCCCAGGCGGCGCAGCTCCTGGTAGCGGCGCTTGCCTTTTACTACGAGAGTCGGCTCGTTTTCGACAAGCTCCAGCTTAGGGAGGATGGTCGAGCGCACCGCCGCTGCCGCTCCGGTGCCCAGGCGCAGCGGCGGCGCGGCGTCGGCGTCCACGGTGTCCCCATCGGCCGTGACAGGGGGCTTTTGCGCGTCCCGCTGGTCTGCGCCGCCGGGCTGGAAGTCTACGGTATCCAGCGTGTGGTCGTCCGTCCCAGCAGAAGTGGCGGGCACTGCGGCGGGCTTCACCGAGCTGTGCTTGCGATCCCCCATATCATTCCTTCCTGGTGGCCTTCCTGGTGGCAGCGTTGGCGCAGCGGTCGCCTGCGGGCCAGCCACCGGATAAGATCATCACCGAGACTGCCTCCTACGTTAGCACAGACTTTTTGCGGGGCCGGCTACGGGTAGCGCTCGAGCAGCGGCGTCGGGTGGCTGTGGTCGTCCAGCACCTGGGCGAGGGCGCGCCGGAAGTCCAGGCGCGGCCGCAGGCTCGACAGCACTGCCAGCACGCTCAGCCGCTGCCGCCACAGCAGCAGCGCCGCCGGGGGCAGCTCCAGCTGGTGGCTGTGCACCAGGCGCCAGGTGGTCTCGCCCAGGAGCTTGACGAAGTCGGCGGTCAGCTCGACCTCGCCGCGGTGCAGAAAGGGCGAGCCGAGCAGGTTCTCCCAGGTCCGGTAGGTGCTGCTGTTAAACGAGGTCATCGACGGGATGAGGCCCTGCTGATAGGCGGCGTAGCGCATCGCCTCGCCGTCGCGGTGGATCATCGCCAGCCACAGGTCGCGGTCGGCGGCGCGCAGCGCGGCGGGCAGCTCGGCGGTGCAGCCGAAGTCGACAAAGCCCACCCGCGCCTCGCCGCGCGGACCGGGCGTCGCGTCCAGGATCAGGTAGTTGCCGGGGTTGGGGTCGGCGTTGACCAGGCCATGTACCAGCGGACTGGCGAAGGCGAAGCGGAAGATCGTGCGCGCGACCGCCGAGCGCGCCGTCAGGTCGCCCTGGCGGATGAGCTCGGGGAGCGAGCGGCCGCGCAGGCGCTCCATGGTCAGCACGCGCGCGGTGCTGAGCTCTTTTATGACCTTGGGAATGACGATGGTGTCATCGTCGCTAAAGGCGCTGCCGAAGCGGCGCAGGTGGCTGGCCTCGGCCTCGTAGTCGACCTCGGCTAGAAGGTGGGTGCGCAGGGCGGCGATCGACTCTGCCGGCAGCGCTCCGCCCAGATCGCCGCCGACGAGCTGGCGCAGCACCCCGCGCGAGTCCAGGTCATCCTTGAGCGCCGCGGCAACCCCGGGATACTGGACCTTGACCGCCAGCTCGCGGCCGCTGCGGTCCACCGCGGCGTGCACCTGACCCAGCGAGGCCGCGGCGAGCGGCGTCGGCGCGAAGCTGGCGAACAGCTCCTCGGGCGGTGCCCCCAGCTCCTCGCGCAGGACCTTGGTTATCGCCTGCGGCTCGTCTCCCGGGGCGTGATCCCACAGCTGCGAGAGCAGCAGCTGCGCCTCGGGTCCAAGGGCCGCCGCGCCCTGCAGGTAGGCGCGCAGCTGGGCGATCTTGGCGACCCCGCCGCGCAGCCCCGCGGCCGAGCGCGACAGCTCCTCGGCCTCGGCCACCTGCGCCGCCCGCAGGTCGGCCGCATCGTCGAGCTGGGGGTTAAAGACGCGCCGCAGCTCGGTGCCCAGGCGCCGCAGCCGGGCGGTGGTGAAGGCCCACAGGCGCTGCTGCGCGCGGCTCATCGGCGGCGCCTCGCGCGGCGGGCGACCGCGGCGGACGGGGCGGGAGCTGGCATCCGTGGGTGAGGGCTTGTAACTGGCGACAATGCAGACCTCGGGTTGGGCAGGTGGTTTTCGCGCGGCACCAGCGTCCGGGCTAGCGGCAGAACGCGCGGCCGTAGTCGGCCGGAATCTGCAGGGCGCTGTCCTGACTGCAGCTGTCGGCTGGATTGTACGTCACGCCGCGGTAGGCGCGGCAGACCTGGCCTGGCTCGTCGCCGCAGCGGCACGACCAGACCACCCGGCTCTGCGGGTAGTCGATGGTGGTGAAAAGCCGCGACAGCACCGAGAGGCCGATCACGCCGTCGACCTGCGGACCATCGCTGCGGATGTCGGCGTTGGCCGACTGCAGCACCCGCGCCGTGTCGGGGACGACCAGGGCGTCGAGCAGGTCGGGGGCGGCAGGCGGCGGCGCCACCGCCTCGTACTGCGGGCCGCCGAGCTCGACGACCGCCGCCACCGGCGACTTGTGATCGTCGCAGGCGTACTGCGGATCGGGGCCGCTGTAGCCGCAGCGGCGCGAGGTCATGTTCGACTCGCGCTGCAGGTTGACAAGGCACGCCTCGCTGCGGCAGTCGGCGTGGGGACCCAGCACCAGGCTGGGCAGCGCCGAGCGCTGGCGGCGCGAGCGCGCCAGCTCGCCGCACGCCGACAGGTAACGCTGCCGCGCCACCAGGGCCAAGGCGGTGCGGGTAGCGCTGCCGAGCTTGATCGGACAGGCCTGCTCCGCCTCCTCATCGCGCTGGTGCAGGCCGGGCAGGCGCAGCTTGATCTTGGGCCCGCTGCACTGGCAGCGCGCCGGATCGGCCAGCCGCTCGCAGGCGGTCTGCGACAGGATGAGATCCGGCAGCGCCGTGCTGACCAGGAACTGCATGTCGACCCCGGAGGGCAAAAAGGGCTCGCGCAGCAGCTTCTGGTTCTCGACTACGTTGCCGAGCTCCACCAGGTCGGCGGTGCAGCTCGGCGCGCCGCTTCCCAGCTGGTTCAAGGCGTCCAGCTGCTTCTGGAGCGTCGCCAGATCCTGCGAGCTCTGGCTGGTGTTGGCCAGCGCCTCCATGAGGCGGGCCTGCGCCGCGGTCACTGCCCCCGGCTCCAGGCAGGTGAGCTCGCCGCCCGGCCGCAGCGGATCGGCCAGCGGCTCGACGCAGGCCGCCACCGTGATGCGGGTCGCCGGGTAGGTGAGCACGGCGTCGCCGACCGCCACCGCCAACTGCCCGCCGAGCGGCCGGAACGGCAGCACCGCGTCATCGAGCTGGCACGAGGTCCCGATATCGCTGCGGGTAAAAGACAGGCTCACCTGGGTCGCCGCCCCGGTGCCGGCGAAGCGCACCCCCAGCGCGAAGCGCCCGAGCAGGTCACCGCCGATGACGCCGCCGAGCGGTCCGGTGCTGGCGGTGCCGCGGTCGAGGCGGAACTCGCTGGGAACAAGGTCGGTGCGGATGAGGTTGGTATCGCACACCAGCACCCGCAGCGCCCCTTCGGTGCCGCTCGCGCTGCGGGTGTACAGGGCGACCTCGCCGTGGCGAAACGGCAGCGGCGGCACCTGCGCGGCCGGCACGAAAGCCGACAGCGGGGTCGCCGTGTCGACGAGCAGCACCGGCGAGCTCGACCCCGCCGGCGCGCTGTCATCGGTCGGCAGGCCGCAGCGCGGGCCGCGCGTCGGCTTCATGTCGCCGATCACGGTCACCAGCCGATCCTTGAGCTGTACCGGCAGCGGCAGCAGCAGGAACGTGTCGTGCCCCTGGCTGCAGCCGGCGGTGAGCGCGACCGCCCCCAGCAGCGCGCCGAGCGCCAGCTGGCCTGACCGCTGCGCCATCCATGTAGACCACACCCGCATTGGCTCCCGATGATAGGAGACCCTTGGCGCGCGGTCACAAAGAAGCGTCAGCGCAAAGCTTGCTTCGACGGCATCCGGCTTGCGGGCGAGTCGCCGCGGACGGCCGCTCGGCCCGGCGCCCCAGCCCAGCGGCCCGCCGGCGCTGCGGTCGCCGCGCCGGCTAGTGGTCGCGCAGCCGTACCGCCGGGACGAAGTAGCGGCTGGCGGTCAGGCGCGACAGCAGTGGGGCCGGCCGGCTCGGCTGCAGCGGCGGCATGTACTTGTAGCTCTTGCGCCACCAGCGCAGCGGGCCGTTGTCGCGGCAGCCAAGGCCCCGATCGGTCGGCGAGCAGTAGATGCGCAGGTGCAGGTGATCGTCGTGCGGCAGCGAGTCGCCCGGCTGCTTGAGCAGCGCCTCGGCGCGGTCGAGCAGCTCCTCGTCTTCCTTGTGGTCGCGCGCATAGTCAAGGAGCAGGCGGCGCAGCCGGTTGTGCACAAACAGGTACTGGACCTCGATCTCCGAGTCGAGCAGCAGCGCCCGCACGAGCGCCCAGTTGCGCCGCACGTCAAAGCGCCGCGGCGAGAACGCCCCGAACGTCACGCCCGGGGTCTCGTGCGGCGGGGTCGCCCACAGCCCCGGGCCGTAGCACGGCATGCTGTCGGCCGGGGCCACGGGCTTGCCGTCCTCGGCCAGGGCGTACCAGATCAGATCCGCGTCGTGGCCGTTTTCGTGCGAGCGGTGCAGCTCGCTGTCGCCGCCGCCCTTGCGGGAGATGTCGGCGACCCCGAGGATGCTGCCCGGGTACTCCTTGGCGACCCGCCGCGCGGCGCGGCGGATGGCGTTTACCATCTCGTCGGTGCCGAAGTTGGCGCCGCGGTCCTGCCACAGCTGCGGGACGACATAGCCGTCCCCCTGCGCCAGGAGCCGCTTGCCGCGGCGCAGCGAGCCGTGGTTGAAGGTCCCAAGCGCCACCGAGGTGCCATCGGTGAGAAGGCCCGGCCCGAGGCAGCCGCTCAGCAGGCTGCCCAGAAGTCCGGTGACAAGCCCGGTCGCAAGCCGGGTGGACAGCCCGGTCGCGAGCCGGGTGACAAGCCCGGGCTGGGCCGCGCTGCGCGTCCGCGCCGCGGCTCCTGGCGAGCGCTCAGTCCCCCCATGAACGTGAACCGCGTGGCGATCGGACACGAAGCTGATTATGCCATAACCGGCCGCTACTTTTACACCCCCATCATTTCGCGCACTTACCTGCCGCGCGGCCAAAGGGTGCAAGCTCGCGCCCTAGTCGCTAGTAGAACGACACTGTGCGGCGGCTTCCCGTGTAGTCGATGTAGATGCTCTGCCACTCGGTGAAAAAGTCGAGCGCGGTCGTTCCCTGCTCGCGGCCGCCGACGCCGGTTTCCTTCAGGCCCCCAAAGGGAACCTGGGCCTCGCCGCCGACCGTGGGCGAGTTTACGTGCAGGATGCCGGTCTCGATCTGATCTATGTAGCGGAACACCCGCCCGACATCGCGCGTGTAGACCGAGGACGACAGGCCGTAGCGCGAGTCGTTGGCGACCGCGAAGGCTGCCGCCTCGTCCTCGACCGCGAGCACCGACAGGACGGGGCCGAAGATCTCCTCCTGGGCCAGCCGGTGGTCGCGGCGCACCTCGCCAAACACCGTGGGGGCGACGAAGTTGCCGCCGGCGAGCTCACCGCCCAGGCGCTCGCCGCCGCACAGAAGGCGCGCCTCGCCCTTGCCGATCTCGATGTACTTGAGCACCGTGCCCAGCTGCTTTTCGTCGACCAGCGGCCCGACCTGGACGCCCGGGGTCAGGCCGTCGCCGACCTTGAGCGCCGCCGTCCGCTCCAGCACCTGCGCCGTGAAGCGCGCCGCAACCTCTTTCATCACCACCACGCGCGAGGTCGCGGTGCAGCGCTGGCCGCTGGAGTAAAACGCCCCCTGCACCGCCGCTGCCGCCGCCAGATCCAGGTCGGCGTCGTCGAGCACGATGAGCGCGTTCTTGCCGCCCATCTCGCACTGGACCTTCTTGCCCTTCTGCGCCCCAAGTCCGTACAGCCGCTGGCCGATGTCGTTGCTGCCGGTGAAGCTGATCGCCGCCACGTCGGGGTGGTTGACCAGGGTGTCGCCGACGACGCCGCCCGGGCCGAAGATCACGTTCCACACCCCGGCCGGCATGCCCGCCTCGCAAAAGATCTCGGTGATGAGCTGCGCGCACCACGGCGTGCTCGAGGCCGGCTTGAGGACGATCGTGTTGCCGCAGACCAGCGCCGCCGCCGCCTTCCACACCGGGATGGCGACCGGGAAGTTCCACGGCGTCACCAGCGCCACCACGCCGAGCGGGATGCGCCTTGTATAAATGAGGTTGCTCGGCAGCTCGGACGGGATGACCTGACCGAAGCTGCGGCGGCCCTCGCCGGCCGAGAACTCCATGCAGTTGATGGCGCGCTGGACCTCGCCGCCGGCGTCGCTGAGCGACTTGCCCTCTTCCTGGGTGAGGGCGCGCGCCACCTCGTCCTTGCGGCGGCGCAGGATGCCGGCGGCGCGGAACAGGATCTCGCCCCGGCGCGGCGCTGGCAGCGACCGCCACTCGGGCAGCGCCGCCTTGGCCGCCTGCACCGCCGCCGCGACCTCGCCCGCCCCCGATGCCACCACCTGGCCGAGCACGGCGCCGCTGGCCGGGTTCAGGTTGTCCTGGGTGCGTCCGCTGGCCGCCGCTTGCCACTGCCCGCCGATGTAGTTGCGAATCAGGTCCATGTTCATCTCCGCTTTTGAGGTCCGGGTCGGAAAGTTCGTCGCGATCGTCGCAGTCGGCGCGGTCGCCGTTCCGCGGAGCCTAGTTGTCCCGCCGCGCCCGGTCAACAGCAACTGCCGCGCCGGTGCCCGGTCCACACCGCTCGGGAGTCTGATCTGCGAGCTGGATCGGAATCGGG
>JBGANQ010000055.1:0-65327 GCA_044222245.1 Polyangia bacterium
TCGCGCTCACGCATGCGCATGAGCACTTCCTTCTTGCCGAGGCGCTCGAAGGTGCCGTCCTCGGCCATCTTCTCCAGGGCGCGCAGGCGGTCGATCGAGCCCTTGACGGTGCGGAAGTTGGTCAGGGTGCCGCCGAGCCAGCGGTTGGTGACGAAGAACTGACCGCCGCGCGCGCACTCCTGCTGGATGACTTCCTGGGCCTGCTTCTTGGTGCCGACAAACAGCAGTGAGCCGCCGGCGGCCACCGTGTTGACGATGAAGTTGTAGGCGCGGTTAAACAGCCGCACCGTGTGCTGCAGGTCGATGATGTGGATGCCGTTGCGGGCGCCGAAGATGTAGGGCTTCATCTTCGGGTTCCAGCGCTTGGTCTGGTGGCCGAAGTGCACGCCGGCCTCGAGCAGCTGGCGCATCGTGATCGGCGCCTCGGCCGCATCCTGGGGGGCGCCCGCTGCCGGAGCAGTTACCTGAGTAGTGGTCGGATCCATCTGTTCTTTCCTCGTTTTGCCTCCGCCCTGTCCTTTTCCCGCCTCTGCCGGCACTTGCCGTCCACCGGTCAGCCTGGAGCTGACCCTGCTAGGTGACTAAGAGGCCCACGCATCATCTGCGGCCGGACCTTGCGACCCGGAGAGCAGACACGGCTGCGCTGCTACAGAGCGTGTGTGGTTAGTAGCCAAAAGCACTGAGTGCTTAACATGCTCCGGGGCCAATAAGCAAGCCTGCCCGGTCGCAGGGCCAGGCCGCGCCTGCGTGCTGCGCCGATGTTCAGCCCTTATATTTAGCTCTGATATTTAGCGGAAATAGCTGGCGCCGATAGCTGGCGCCGACATTTTAGCGCCGATATCTTGGCGCCGCTTAGCCGGGGGTGCGACTCGAGGACCGCCCGATATCCAGGGTCCACCCCTCGTGGGCGATGCTCACCCGGGTGTCCGGCGCCTGCAGGGCCTGCCGCTCGCTCGCCTCACGGCCCAGGGTATCGAGCGCGTCGTCGTCGCGATCCGGCTCGTGGTGAAACAAGATAAGGTGCGGCGTCTCGGCCTGGGCGCCCAGCCGCAGCACGTCGTCCACCGTCGAGTGGCCCCAGCCGTGCTTGGCCGGCATGTCGCCTGGCAGGTACTGCGCGTCGTGCACCATCACGTCCACCCGGTGGGCAAAGCGCGCCAGCGCGCCAAGCGGGGTGGTCGGCGCGCAGGGGGGAGACAGCTCGTTGTCGGTGAGGTAGGCAAACGAGCTGCCGTCGGCGTCGTCTATGCGGAAGCCCTGCGACCCGCCCGGGTGGTTGAGCAGGATGCGCCGCACCTGCGCCGAGCCGATGCGCCAGGGGCTCTCGCCGTTGCCGACCATCTCGATGCGGGCCGGGATGTCAGCCGCGCGCACCGGGAAGTGAATCCCGTCAAACAGGGTGCGCCGGGTGCCGCAGTCCTGCTGGATCTCGTTGGCCAGCGGGTAGAGCTTGATGTGGGTGTCCTTGCTCCACAGGGGTCCGAAGAACGGCAGCCCGATTACATGATCCCAGTGCACATGGGTGAGCAGGAAGTGATACGGCCCGCGGTGCTGATCCCGGATCAGATCCTTGCCCAGGTGGCGCAGGCCGGTTCCGCAGTCAAACACCAGGACCGAGTCATCGGCCAGGCGGACCTCGACGCACGAGGTGTGCCCGCCGTAGCGCACCGTCGAGCTCCCAGAGGTCGGTGTCGACCCTCTTACGCCATAGAATCGCACCCGCATCATGGCCCCCTGGGCAACCCCGATCGCTGGACACCAAGTCCTAAGAGTTGAACCTCCAGTCTACTGCGGATTGCAGTCCGCAGGTTGACCGTAATACGGGGATTCCGGAAGACCGGGGCGGAAACAGGAGGAAGGGAAGGGGTGCGCGGCGCGCCGCTACTTTGCCGGCGCCGCCAGGAAGGAGTTGACCGCCTTGCTCTCGCGGCTGCGCAGGGCCGAGCAGTCGCGCACCTGCTCGACGACCTTGGCCAGCTCGTGCAGGGTGCCCTCGACCTGGTGGCTGCGCTCGGTGAAAAAGGCCTGGGCGGCGACCAGGCGCGGCTCCTCACAGCCGCTCGCCATGTGCGGCAGCTGGGAGACAAACGGGGTCGGCATGCGCGCGGTGATGGTGGCGTAGTTCTTGGTCGCCCACGCGAACACGCGGTCGCGCCCGCCGGCGGTGTCGGTCATGTTGAACGCCACGGTGAACATCTCGGTCGGCCGCACCTTGTCGCTCAGCGAGTAGCGCAGCGCCTCGTCCATCAGCTCCGGGGTGCGGAAGCCGCCGAGCGCCCCCAGGAAGTAGCGCCGCTCCTGGGGGATCTTGGCGGTCTCAAAGCGCCCGCGCAGCTCGTCGAACAGCGCCCGGTCGCCGTGCTCGGCGGCCACCTGCAGCACCGGCTCGATGAGCGAGGCGTCGCCGCTGTGCATGTCGGTGAGGTACTTGCGCGCCGCCGCGGTGGCGAAGGCGACAACCTCCGGATCCTCGCCGTCCTGGCCGAGCACCTCGATAAGGCGCGGGCGGAACAGGGTCACGCTGTCCTCCTCGCCGGGCTTGCGGGCAAGGCCAAAGCGCCGCTTGGCCGGGGCCAGGGTGCGGCGGATGTAGGCGGCGTAGCGCGGCTTGAGTGCATCGGTCACAAACACCGTGCGCACCTTGCCCAGGCCATTTAGCAGCGAGGAGATCACCTGCGGCACCGGATCGTCGGCAAAGTGCGCCAGCGCCGCCAGGTAGTCATCGCCGTGCAGCAAGCCGGCATCGAGCAGCGCCGCCAGATCGCCGATGAAGCTGATGCGCTCGCGCGGGGCGAGCTCCTTGCCGGCGACCTCGGCGAGCCGCAAAAGCTGCGGCCGCTCCAGCGTAAAGCGGTAGTAGCCGCTGCCCTCGGCGTTGGGGAGGATCCAGCTCACCGCGCCGCCGAGGTCGAAGATCTTCTCGGCCGAGTCGAGCAGCACCGTCTTGGTCTGGACCTTCTTGCCGTCGGAGAACTTGAGCCCCACCGGCACCCGCCACAGCTGCGCCGGCGCGCTCACCCCGGCGTTGGCGAAGCGCCGCTGGCTCAGCTTGACCTTGCCGCCCGGCAACAGCTGCGCCGTGATGAGCGGCAGCCCCGGCTGGTCAAGGAACGTCGCCATCGCCGGCGCGATGTCCTGCCCGGTCGCCTTGCTCAGCGCCGCCCACAGATCGGCGGCGGTGGCGTTGCCAAACGCGTGCGCCTTCAGGTAGTCGTTGATGCCGGCGCGGAACTTGTCCGGGCCGACGAACTGCTCGAACATGCGCAGCACCGCCTTGCCCTTGGCGTAGTCAAGGCCGACATGGTTTAGCGCCTGCTCGGCGACCTTGACCTCCTGGCGGATCGACTCGGTGGTGGGGCGGGCGTCAGCGTTCATGATGCCCTGGATGCTCTGCATCTCGCTCAGCTCCAGGTGATACTGCGGGTACAGCTGCCCCGTGATCTTGTCGCCCATCCAGTCGGCGAACGACTCGTTGAGCCACAGGTCGTCCCACCACGCCATGGTCACCAGATCGCCAAACCACATGTGCGCCAGCTCGTGCGCGGTGACGTTGGCCAGGGCGCGCCGCTCGCGCGGACCTGAGCTCTGCGGGTCGACGAGCAGCAGGCCATCCGAGTAGGTGATCGCCCCCGGGTTCTCCATCGCCCCCGGCCAGTACTCAGGCACGGCGATGAGGTCGAGCTTCTCGTAGGGGTAGCGGCTGCCGAAGTAGGCCTCCAGCGCGTGCAGGATGGGGGCGGTCAGCTCGGTGGCCAGCCCGCTCAACTTCTGCTGGCCGCGCGGCGTCACCACCCGCCCCGGCATGCCGAGCCCGGGGATGGGGACAAACTCCAGCGGCCCCACCGCGATCGCCAGCAGGTAGCTCGGCAGCGGCTTGGTCGGCTCGAAGACCAGCGTCTTCCAGGCGCCGGCGGTCTTCTGGCTGCGCAGCGGCGTCCCGGTCACCGCCTCCAGCGCCGCCGGGATCTCCAGGGTCAGCTGGAAGGGAATCTTGAACAGCGGCTCATCCCAGCACGGGAAGGCCTGACGGGCGTCGGCCGACTCGAACTGGCTGAAGGCGTAGCTTTGGCCCTGCTGGGTCATCTTGTAAAGACCCACGGCGCGGCGGCCAAACTCGTTGTCAAAGCTCATCGTCAGGGTGTAGCTGCCGACGGCGAGGGGCTTATCGGTGGTGACCGTGGCGAGCACTCCCTCCTGGGTGAGGCGGGTCGGGACCAAGGTGGTGCCGGCCCGCAGCTCGAGCTTGCCGAGCTTCATGCGCGAGGCGTGGAAGCGGAAGCTCGCAGCGGGCTGCTTGACCCGCAGCTCGATGCGCACCGTGCCGCTGTAGGTGTCCTGCCCGGGGTCGAGCCGCAGCGAGATCGCCTCGCTCTGCGGCACCACGTCGTTGGCCAGGCGATAGGAGGGAACGGTCTCCACCGCCCCCGCAGCCCCCGCAGCACCGGCCGCAGCACCGGCCACCGTACCGGCCATAGTCGTAAGGAGCAGGGTCATGGTAGCGGTCGCGCGCTTGAGGTTCATGCAGACTCCAATCCAAAAGTCAGGTCAGCGGCCAGCCGCAGCTAGCCAGACAGCTAAACAGGCAAGCCGAGAAAAAGTTCGCAGGATATTGCCGCTCGGCCGCCGGCGACCGCAAATTTTCGTGGCCGCCGCGGACCTGCGCGCGGGCTTGGGGTATCTTGACCGCCATGGCCAAGTGGATTGTCTACGGCTCCGAGCTGTCGCCGTTTGCCCTCAAGGTGCGGGCGATGTGCAGGTGGATGGGTCTGCCGCATCAGTTTTTTACCCGCGAGGCCTCGACCTGGGAAGCGGCGCGGGTCCAGCTGCGCAAGGAGCTCCTGGTGCGCGGCCGCCTGCCGCTCACCTGGCCCAAGATGACCGCCGAGGATGAGTTCCCGCTGGTGCCGTTCCTGTTCGGGCCGAACGGGGAAAACCTGTATGACTCCACCGCGATCGGCCACTGGCTGGACGAGCAGTCGCCGGTCCGCGACCGCGCAGATGGCCTGGTGGCGCGCGCCCCCGAGCCGGTGCGGGCGGCGATCGAGTTGATCGATGAGTACGCCGATGAGTGGGGCCTTTACCTTGTCCACCACCACCGCTGGGTGGTCTCGGCCCGGACGTGCAACGCGGCCTCGCGCCTGGTCGATGAGCTGCCGCCGATCGTCCGGCTCGGGCGCGCCCGCATCGAGCGCTTCTTCACCGCCCGCCAGGTGCGCCGCCTGCCCTACCTGTTTAGCTGCGCGCCCGCCGGCTTCGCCATCGCCGGGCTGCCCGCCTACCGGCAGCCGCCGTCGCGCCCGGGCTTCCCGCCGACCCACCAGCTGCTCGAAGAAGCCATGCTGCGCCTGCTGGCGGCGCTGGAGCCGGTGCTGCGCCGGCGGCCCTTCCTGCTCGGCAGCCGCTTCACCCTGGCCGACGCCTCCTTATATGGTCAGCTGGCGATGAACCTGGAAGATCCAGAGGCCTGCGCGCTCATCGCCGCCCGCGCCCCGCAGACCCACGCCTGGCTGCGCGCGATCTACAAAGGAGAGTTTCCCGGCTACGAGCCGGGCGCCCCGCTGTCGCTGCACGCCGACCTGCAGCCGCTGCTGGCCGAGATCGGCCGCACGTACGTCCCGCTCATGCAGCAGCAGCTGCGCGCCTACGAGCGCTACCGGGCCGCCGGCGGCAGCCTGTGCAACGAGGCCGCCTTCGATGCCGGCCAGGGACTTTATGAGGGAGAGCTCGACGGCCGGCCGTTCCGCCACGTGGTCAAGAGCTTTCAGGTCAAGACCTGGCGCCGCCTGCTGCCATTGGTTGAGCAGCCGCCGCTGCGCGAGCTTGTGGGGTATCTCCCGCCGGCCTGAGCGCGCTACTTGTTGACGATGACGAAGCCGACCCAGTCGGTCTCGGTCTGGCCGCCGGCGGTGGTCGGCCCGATCGAGCTCAGGCGGAACGAGGTATAGCCCAGCGGTCCGGCGGCGTTGGCGGTGATCTTCAGGTGCAGGGTCTGGCCGTTCTGCCCGGAAGCGGTGGCCTTGCCCGGCGCCTCGACCCAGGCAAAGCTCAGCGCGGGCGCGTTCAGGGTGCCGCCGGAGTTGGGCAGCGGGCCTTCGGTCGGCGTGACGTTCCAGCTCGGGCTCGGCTGGGAGTTGGACAACATGCGCACGTCGATGGTCACGCTCTGGCCGGCCGTGACCGGGATCTGCTCGATGCTGCGCAGCTTGTTGTTCAGCTGGACGGTCTGCAGCTGGGTGTGCTGCGGGATGCTGAAGAACGCCGGGCCGGGCGCCGCCGGCACGCAGGGGTTGTTGAAGGCCGCCGCCGCGCTATTAGACCACACGCGCGCCACCACGCCGACATTTTTTTCATTGAAGGCCGGATCGGCCAGGTTCTGACACAGGTCGCCGACCTCGACGCCGCCGTAGTTCAGCGTCCACAGCGAGTAGGGATCGGCCAGGTCGTTGTAGGCGGTCAGCACCGGATCGGTGGCCGCCTCGGCCAGCTCATGCGAGATGGCGAAGGTGAGGGCCCCCACCGGCTCCAGCCCGCAGCGCGGGATGACCGCGTAGGCGAGGCGGCCGCCGCTGCCAAGGACCGTGGTGCCGTGATAGCCGGCGAAGTCCTTGCAGCTCACCGAGCCGTTGTTGGTGATGGTCACGGTCGCCGGGTAAAAAAGGACGGCGATGCTCTGGGCGTCGACCGTGATCGTGCCGTCCTGCACCCGCGCCGAGAGGAAGCTCTGGACTTCCGCGTCGGTCATCATCGCCGCCGGCGTCTGGTTCAGCACCACGGCCGGCGCCGCGGTCCCGGTCCCTACTCCATACTCTTTGAGCAGCTGCCAGCTGGCCGAGCCGGTGACATAGGCCTGGATGAAGGCGCTGAGCTGGGTCTGGAACTTGTCGCCGCCAAAGAACATCGGGATGACGCGCGGGGCGGACAGGACACCGCCGGTCCCGGCCAGCACCTGCGGCGCCGCGGGCGGATAGGCAGGCGTGTACGGGGTCGGGGAAGTGGTCGGAGTGCCCGGGCTGACCGGCGGCATCATCATCGTCGGCGGCTGGGCCGTGGCGTCATTGCTGCAGCCGGCAGTGCCAGCGGTCAGAGCGAGCGCGCCGGTCAACAGGCACGGCGCCGCGAGCGAGCGGAAAAAGGCAAAATTGCAGACTTTGTCAGCAAAGCTAGATTTCATAAGCACCCTCGATGCAAAGAGTTTATTTGGGCATATTCACCGTGGCTGATGCGGCCCCTGCGGAGCGGCTGGCCGTGACCCCCTTGTCCCCGGGCAAGCCCTGTCATGGTAGCACGAAGCCAGGGGCGACAATCTGGCATTGACAGCCGCCGGCAGAGTGGCGACCGTCGGCTCCATGACATGTACTTCGACTGCCGAGGCGACTGCTAGAACGCCGGTTGCGGCGACGGCGGCGGGCCAGCTCTTTGCGCCGCTCGCGGTGGGTCCGATCACGCTGGCAAATCGCATCGTCCTGCCCGCCATGGTGACGCGGCTGTCGGGCGAGGATGGCCACGTAAACGCCGCGATCATCGATCGCTACGTGCGCTTCGCCAAGGGCGAGCCGGGCCTGATTGTCGTCGAGGCGATGGGCATAAGCCAGGCCAAGAGCGGGCCGCTGCTGCGCATCGGCGAGGATGCCTTCCTGCCCGGGCTCAAGCAGCTGGCGGCGCGCGTGCACGCGACCTCGGCGACGCGGGTGGTGCCGCAGATCATTCATTTTTTGAAGATCGCGCGCAGCGGCTGGCGGCAGACCGTCGCCGATCTTTCGGTCGCCGAGATCAAGGACATCATCGGCCAGTTCGCTGCGGCCGCCGTGCGCGCCCGCACCGCCGGCTTTGACGGGGTCGAGCTGCACATGGCGCACGCCTACACGCTGTCGTCCTTCCTGTCGCGACGCAACCGCCGGCGCGATGAGTACGGCGGCTCGCTGCACAACCGCCTGCGCGCCCCGACCCAGGCGCTGCTGGCGGTGCGGCAGGCGGTCGGGCGCGATTTCCTGGTGGGCGTGCGCTTTGATGGCGAGGAGTGCATCACCGATGGCTACTCGCTGCACGATGCGCAGCAGATCGCGGTGCAGCTTGGTCGCAGCGGCGCCGACTACGTGTCGCTAAGCGCCGGCGGCAAGTTTGAGGACGCGGTGAAAAAGCCCGGCGAGCCGCTGTATCCATATACTGGCTACTCCGGAGACCGCTGCATGCCCGGCAAGGCCTACCCGGACGGGCTCAACCTGTACCTGGCGGTGGGCGTCCGCCAGGCGCTGCACGCCCACGGGCTGCCGCAGGTGCGGGTCATCGGCACGGGAAAGATCTGGGACCCCGAGCATGCCGAGCAGCTGGTCCACGGCCAGGTCGATCTGGTCGGCATGGCGCGTCAGCTGCTGGCGGATCCGGACTGGCCGCAAAAGGTCCGCGCCGGGCGTCGCGACACCATTGTGTTCTGCGAGTACGGCAACGTCTGCAAGGCGCTGGATGAAAACTTCCAGCGCGTCCGCTGCACCCTGTGGCCCAAGGACTCCCTGCACGCGCCCGAGTCGCTCTTGCCGCGCACGGCGCCGCCGCCGCGCTGGCCAGCGGGCGGCGCCGGCCTGTCGGCCGAGCTCGGGCGGGGACGGGTGCGGCTGACCTGGCAGCGCGCGCTGGCGGCGCCCAGTGCCGACCGCCCACCGCAGCCAGACTCGGACCCGACTGCGGAGGCAGAGGAGATCTACGGCTACGATCTGCTGCGCTCCCCGACCGATGCGGCGGCGCTCTCCCATTACGCTTCGGTGCGTGCCGCCACTCCCTCATTCCTTGATACCGATGTCCTGGGCGGACAGACCTACTGCTATGCAGTGCAGGCCTACGATCGCCGGGGGGTACGCGGGCCGCGCTCGGCGCCGCTGTTGGTCGCGCTGCCGCCGCCTGAGGCGAGCGCGGCGCCCACCGCTGCGGAGCCGGCGCCGCGCTGACTCCGCAGGGCGCACCGCGAGCCCAGGTGCGCTCTGGTTCAGCTGGCGAGGCTCGCATTTTCTGCAGGGAGTTTCAGCCATCACGCAATCCTTGCGCAGTCGCCCTCCTCCCAAGTTCCCATCCGCTGCTACCTCAGCCTCTGTAGTGCGCGCACCGGCCCGAGTTGAGAGCTTTGGCACACAACTGGCTATGCTCCTAGGCAAGGTCGGTCCCACGGGACCAGATGAGTTCAAGAACCAGACTGAGGAGATGCAAGATGCTGACTAAGACGAATTCCTGGGCGGGTACTCTCGGGGCTTGTGTGCTAGCCTCCGGGCTGATGATCGCCGCTGGGTGCGGCACCAATGACGACCTGGATCTGTCCCAGCTGCCCATCGCCTCCGAAGATGCGATGGCGGCGACGACTCCGGGCGAGCTGGTGTTCCAGTGGGTGCGGCCAAGCGCTGCGGAGATCTACTGCCTGCGCGCTCCCTGCCCCGCCTACGTAACGACCGATGTCAACCTGGCGCGCCAGGACCTGACCTACGCCATCGACTGGCGCGCCCTGCGGCTTCCCACTGACAAGCAGACTGCGCTCTCCGATCAGGCGGGCCGGGCTCTCTTGTATGGCCGCTACACGACCGCCAAGGCGTTCGGCGAGAAGGTCCAGGTCTTCCAGGTGACGCGCGCCAACCTGCCGGTGAGCCAGCAGAGCATCGACACTCCGGACTCCGATCGCTACTACTCGGTGCACGCCAGCGCGCCGACCTGTCAGCAGCCGCCCTGCCAGGGCCTGAGCGCCAGTCTGCTGAACAAGCTGCAGCCCGAGCAGTGGAGCGGCGTCGATCTAGGCCGCCTCGGCCTGACCCCGGCCGCTCAGGAGAAGCTGCTCTCCGAGCTGCAGAGCGGCACCGCCTACGTCAGCACCCACGACGTGAGCCGGATGCCGGTCGTGCTGAGCGAGGCGTTCCGGCCCTACACCGCAGCCCCGCTGCCGTAGCCTGGTCGGATCTGCCAGGTCGCGGCCATGCCGCGGCCTGTTTACTTTCACATCTACGCCCGCCGGCGCGGGACCTGTAATCCCTGCACGACAAGTCATAGCTCCGCCGCCCTGCCCACCTGCGCTGCCCGCCGGCGCGGTGGCGCGCCCGCTTTCACTTTAACTTGCGTCATCCAGCTCGGCGTCGCCGCGCTGCGCCGCTGCGCCAGACCGGGAAGAGCCCGGGAAGGCGCCGCCGCGGGCGACCAGCGCGTCTTTTGGACCTACATCAGCGCCGCGGCGGACGCCCTACATAGAGGGCTCGGTGAGCTGCGCACACCGACGAAAAGTTCGCTGTGATCTAGATTGCCGAACCAAAAAACGGCATCATAAATTCACTAGTCCGTATTTCAAAGTGAATGCTGAATCTTTTAGATTGTGGGAGTTAAGAAATTTGTCAGGGGTCAGCTTTGACCTTTCTGACAGGTTCAGCAGGGGCACCTCGCCGGACGCTTGCCAGCGCGGGACCCGGAACCAATCGAAAACGCTCAGTTTCACCCCTTGAGATAATCGACCCGCGTCCTTTGGGGGGACCTCTGGTCGAGCGGACTTACAGGAGCCGCGGGACGGCGCAGGCAGCTCTGCGCGCGCCGCCGGCTGTCTGAAGCGAGCGACTCAACTGTGCCATTAAGCACCGAAGAAGGGGACCCAGATGAAACCGAGTGAGCTAGTAAGCCGTGCAAAAACGCCTGGTCCAGGATTTCTCAGAGCGGCGATCTTCCTGAGCGTGGCGGCGGCTGCGCTGGCTGCGGGCTGCGGGCAGCCGAGCGGCCCCAAGATCGACTCGATCGCCGTGACTGCCCCGGCGATGGACGCGCTGCCCAAGGGCACCACCCGCCAGTATGCCGCCATCGGCCACTATACCGACAACACCACCGCCGATATAAGCAGCCTGGTGGTGTGGAAGGCCGAGGGCAGCGTCATCACCGTCTCCAACGAGACCGGCTCGCGCGGCCTGGTCACTGCCGCCGCCTTTGGTCAGACCGTCCTTTCGGCCACCTACCAGGACGTGACCGGCACCGCCAACATCTCGGTCTCTGCCGCCACCCTGAAGTCGATCCTGGTCGCGCCGCAGAGCGCAGTCCTGGCCAACGGCACCACGCTCCAGCTGTCGGCCACCGCGGTGTACTCGGATCTGACCAACCTCGACGTCACCCAGATGGTCACCTGGAAGACCGCCAGCTCTGCCATCGCCACCATCAGCTCCAGCGGCAGCACCGCGGGCCTGCTCACCGGCGTCTCGCCCGGCCCCGTCGAGGTCACCGCCAGCCTGGCCGGCGTCGATGGCAAGGTGACCGTCCTTGTGACCAGCGCCACGCTCAAGCAGCTGGCGGTGACCCCGGCCGCGCCCACCCTGGCCAAGGGCACCGCGGTGCAGCTGGTCGCCACCGGCACCTTCTCGGACAACACGACCCAGGATGTGACCAGCCTGGCCAGCTGGACCAGCCCCACCCCCGCCGTCGCCACCGTCTCCAACCAGAGCGGCAGCAAGGGCCTGGCCTCGGGGGTCAGCAAGGGCCTGGTGGCGATCCAGGCCACCCTCAACGGCCAGACCGGCAGCGCCAACCTCACGGTGACTGATGCCACCCTGTCCTCGCTCACCGTGACCCCGACCGCGCCGGTGATCGCCAACGGCACCGCCATGCAGCTGGTCGCCACCGGCAACTTCTCGGACGGCACCGCGCAGAACCTGACGACCTCGGTCACCTGGGCCTCCAGCGTGCCGACCGTCGCCTCGGTGTCCAACACCGCCGGCATGCAGGGCCTGGTCAGTGGCCTCAGCAAGGGGCAGACGAGCATCAGCGCCACCCTGAGCGGCAAGACCGGCAGCACCCCGCTCACCGTCACCGACGCCGTGCTCTCCTCGATCGCCGTCACCCCGGCGACGCAGTCGCTGGCCGCCGGCACCAACCTGCAGTTCCTCGCCACCGGCACCTACTCGGACAACAGCACCCAGGACATCACCAGCCTGGTGAGCTGGACCTCCTCGAACGTCACCTTCGCCACGATCTCCAGCGGCGCCGGCACGCGCGGGCTGGCGCGCGGCGTCGCCCCCGGCACCGTCACCATCACCGCGGTGCTCGGCACCGTCGCCGGCGTCACGACCCTGACCGTCAACAACGCGACCCTCAGCTCGATCGCGGTAAACCCGGTGACGCCGGTGATCGCCGCCGGCACCACCCAGCAGTTCACCGCCACGGGCACCTACTCCAACGGCAGCACCGCCAACCTCACGACCCAGGTGACCTGGAGCTCGTCCGCCACCACCTTCGCCACCATCTCCAACGCCGCCGGCAGCATCGGTCTGGCGAGCGCGGTGAACCGGGGCAGCACCACCATCACCGCCACCCTGGGCACGGTGAGCGGCGCCACCACCCTGGTCGTCAGCAACGCCACGCTCAGCTCGATCGAGATGCAGCCGGCCAGCGCGATGGTCGCCAACGGCAACAACCTGCAGTTCACCGCCATCGGCCACTACTCGGACAACAGCACCCAGAACCTCACCAGCCTGGTGAACTGGACCTCTTCTGATCCCACCGTGGCGACGATCTCCAGCGCCGTCGGCTCCAACGGCCTTGCGCGCGGCGTCAAGGCCGGCGGGGTGACCATCACCGCCACCCAGGGCGGCATCAGCGGCACCGCGAGCTTGACGGTGACAAGCGCCACCCTCAGCTCGATCGCGGTGACGCCGGCGACGCAGGTGATCGCCAAGGGCACGACCCAGCAGTTCATCGCCACCGGCACCTACTCGGACAGCACCACCGCGAACCTCACCAACCAGGTGACCTGGTCCTCTTCGAGCGGCAGCGTGGTGATGATCTCCAACGCCATGGGCTCGGTCGGCCTGGCCAGCGCCGTCGCCAAGGGCACGGTCACCATCACCGCCTCGCTGCTCGCCGTCAGCGGCACCACCACCCTGGGCGTCAGCGATGCCACCCTCACCTCGATCAGCGTCACCCCGACCAACCCCAGCGTCCCGCACGGCGCGGCGCAGCAGTTCGTCGCCACGGGTCGCTACTCGGACAACAGCACCCAGGACATCACGAGCCTTGTGACCTGGAGCTCGTCCGCCCCCACCGTCGCCAGCATCTCCAACACCGCCGGCAGCCGCGGCATCGCCACCACTTCCCTGGTCGGCACCACGACCATCACCGCCACCCTGAGCGGGGTCAGCGGCACCACCATGCTGACCGTGACGCCGGCCAACCTGGTCTCGATCGCGGTGACCCCCGCGGCGACCATCATCGCCAAGGGCACGACCCTGCAGTTCACCGCCACCGGCATCTACTCCGATGGCGCGAACATCGACATCACCTCCGCCGTGACCTGGACCTCGTCGGGCCCCGCAGCGACCATCTCGAACGTCATGGGCTCGATCGGCCTGGCCACCGGCGCCGCCAAAGGCACCGTCACCATCGGCGCTGCCCAGGGCGCGGTCAGCGGCGCCACCACGCTGGGGATTACCGACGCCACCTTGAACTCCATCCAGGTGACCTCGGCCAACCTGGCGATCGCCCAGGGCACGACCGAGCAGTTCACCGCCACCGGCATCTACTCCGACTCCACCAACCAGGACATCACCAGCCTTGTGACCTGGAGCTCGAGCATGCCGACCTTCGCGACCATCTCCAACTCCGCCGGCTCGCGCGGCCTGGCCACTGCGGTCGCGCCGGGGACAACCTCGATCATCGCGACCCTGGGCGGCGTAAACGGCAGCCGCAGCCTGATGGTCACCAATGCGACCCTGACCTCGATCGTCGTCACTCCCGCGGGCTCGTACCTCGCCAAGGGGACGCAGCAGTTCTTCACCGCCACCGGCGTCTACTCCAACGGCACCCTGCAGGATCTGACCGCCAGCGTCAGCTGGAGCTCGGACAATCCCACCGTCGCCACCGTCGACAACAGCGCTGGCTCGCAAGGCCTGGTCACCGCGGTGACCGCAGGCAGCGCCAACATCACCGCGACCGACTCGATGAGCGGCAAGTTCGGCACTACCAAGGTCACGGTGACCAACGCGACCCTGATGTCGATCGCCATTACGCCCCCTAACCCCTCGATTGCCAAGGGCACCACCGTGCAGCTCGCCGCGATCGGCACCTACAACGACGGCCGCAAGCAGGACCTCACCACGCTGGTCACCTGGAGCACCTCGACCACCAACGTGAGCGTCTCCAACACCGCTGGCAGCGAGGGCCTGGCCACCGGCCTGGACGTGAGCACGGCGACGATCACGGCGCAGCTGTCGGGCATGATGGGAACGACCACCCTGACCGTCACCGCGGCGACCCTGGCCTCGCTCACCCTGAGTCCGGTGGTCGCCTCGCTGCCCAAGGGATACTCGCTGCAGTACAAGGCCACCGGCGTCTACTCGGATGGCACCACGCAGGACCTGACCAGCAGTCCGATGCTGACCTGGGAGAGCAGCAACATGGCCGCTGCCACGATCTCCAATGCCGCCGGCACCGAGGGCCTTGCAACGGGTGTCGACATGGGCAATACCATCATCACGGCGACCGTGGGAACCATCACCATCAGCACGACGCTGGTAGTCACCAATGCGACCCTGATGACGATAGCGGTCACTCCAAAGATGGTCACGATCACCGCCGTGACTGGCTCCCAGCAGTTCACCGCGACAGGAACGTTCAGCGATGGCTCGATGCTGAATATCACGAACTCTGTGATGTGGGCATCGGACATGCCGCTATTGGTGGCCATCGATCCCATGACCGGACTGGCCACAGCTCCAGGGGCGGCCGGCGACACTGCGGTGATCACCGCCACTCTTAGCGGAGTTACGGGGACAGCTGACGTAACCCTCATCTAAACCACGCCACCGCTGAATCCCGTAGTTCAATGTTAGGAGTGGGTGGCACCGGAGGCGGGGCCCCCGACGCGCCAGCGGCGGGGTGCCGCAGGTGACAGGCCCCGCTCCGGTCCCTACTCATCCAGGGCGCATCTTAAGCTCCCCCCCACAACCAGCTGGTCCGCCGCCGCCCCGAACCCAGGGCGCGCGGCAGCTAGCGAGTCAGGACAGCGCCCCCGTAGGCGTAGTCTGCCGGCGCCTCCATGGACAGCAGCGTCCCCGCCTGGTGGCTGAGCGGATCGTCATACAGCACATGCAGCGCCTCCGGCCCGTGCATGGCCGAGCCGAGCACTCCCAGGACAAAAGGGTGCTCCTTGCCCGGCTCCAGCCGCAGCCCCGGCATCGCATCGAGCAGCCGCGAGATGGCGGTGCGCGCCTCCAGCCGCGCCAGCGGCGCCCCCAGGCAGTAGTGCGGTCCAGCGGCGAACAGCAGGTGGTCGGCCTTGCGGTGGATGTCGAACACCTCTGGATGCGCGAAGTGCTCCTCATCGTAGTGCGCCGAGGCCAGGCACAGGATCACGGTCGCGCCGGCGGGAATCGTCACCCCGCTGAGCGTGACGTCCTGCATCGCCTGGCGCAGCACCCCGACAAACGACGGCGTCCACCGCATCGACTCCTCCATCGCCCCCCCGAGCAGCGAGCGGTCGCGGCGCACCTCGGCCAGCGTCTCGGGGTGCAGCAGCAGGGCGCCCAGCGCGCACGCCATCATCCACGCCGTGGTCTCAAAGCCGCCGGTCACCAGGCCCACGGTGAAGATCAGCATCTGATCGAAGTCCAGCACGCCCGCTTCCTTATAGTTGCGGATGATCTCGCCGAGCAGGTGGTCGCCCGGGGCGCGGATCTGCTCGGCGACGATCGGCCGCACATGCTCGCGGACGCTGTCGTAGGCGGCGCGGCCGATCGCGGCGATGGCGGGATCGTTGCGATACATGTTCCACGCCACCATCTGGTTTACCCAGTCGCGGCACGGCTGCAGGTACTCCGGCGTCATGCCGAGCAGCGGGCTCACGACCTCGACCGGCAGCGGCATGCAGAAGTCGGCCACCAGATCGCAGCTGCCCTTGGCGAGCATCCGATCGATCAGGCGGTCGACCGCCGGCTCGATGATGGTGCTCTCGTAGCGCTGCACCGCCCGCGGCGTGAAGGCGGTGGCAAACAGCCGGCGGTGACGGGCGTGCGCCTCGCCGTCCATGGCCGAGAAGGTGCCGACCAGGGAGCCCCGATTATAGATGGTGTTGCTGAACAGCTCCGGGTTGCGCAGGGCAAACGCTATATCGGCATAGCGCATCACCACCCAGGACTGCCGGACCTCGTCCCAGTAGACCGGCATCATGCGGCGCACCGCCGACATCGCCAGTCCCAGCTGATCCGGGGACTCAGACTTAAACAAATAGGGGTTTTCTAATACGCTCACTGGCAACACCTTTCTCACGAGAGTGATATGAAGGCATGACCTCTAGTGCGCAGTGCTCACTACGGCTTAAGGCCGAGTGCACCGCGCCCAGAAGCTGCCACTTGTGCGCATCGTCACGCTCTCCCGATTCAAGAGGCGCGCCCGATGCCGCAATATTCTCGTAGCTTAAGGGGTGGTCGGGCCAGCGCAACCCAAAAAAGCGAGCTAAATGAAAATAAATCTAGCTCCTCTCGGAGAGCCATTAATCGCGAACCAATGTTTATATACTTTGTGATTTATGTCACACGCCATAATCTACAAAACCCGGCTAGCGCGCTAGCCGGTAGCTGCCCGGAGTGCCGATGCCAATGACGCCAATGATTCAAATGATTCCTGGGCGTCTGGAGCGGGATCAGACAAAGACGGCGTCGCGAGCGCGGCTCGCACGCTCCTCTCTCTTATCTCGGGGGCTTGATGGCGGCGCGGCGCCGGCGCTGCTCCTGGATCCAGGTGAGCGCTTCTTCTTCTGTCTTCACAAACTGGGTCTGCATGTCGTTCTTGTGCAGCATGCGCAGCAGGCTGAGGATCAGAGCGGCGATGGCGCGCGTCACGGCGCCGGCGCCGAAGTTGACCGTGCCGCCGATGTCGTGCTTCGCGAACCACTCGGTCGAGATCTTGCGCGCCGTCGCCTCCATGCCAGTCACTTCACTGACATCACAGACTACGTAGTAGGTCACGCCAGGAGTAAACTTCTGCTCGAGAAACGGCATCGTCGTCTGGACATCCGACATGGTGATCATCCCGACGTACTTACAAAACAGGATGTCGCCATCCAGGTACATCCAGTGCTTGCCAAAGTGCAGCTTGCCGTCCATCCGTCCACTAGCTCCCCTGCAAGGCCGTCCGCTGCGAGTCAAGCCGCGCCCCTGGGGTAGACCGGGTGAGCCAGGGTTCACAGTTCACGGCGTCGATTATCCTACAGGAGGGTGCCGCTACCAAGCGTAGTTTGGGGGGCGCACCGCTTGCGCGGAGGGACTGAAGCTTCCTTTTCCTTGCCCGCTGACTCTGTGTGCTCTGCGGTGAGCCCGTGTGCGAAAGCGGCTCTGACCGCGGCTTTGCTACCATGCGCCGCGCATGCGCGAAGAACTCAAACACGGACCGCTCACCGGGCTCAAGGTGCTGGAGCTCGGTCAGCTGATCGCCGGTCCCTTTGTCGGCAAGACCCTGGGTGATTTTGGTGCCACGGTGCTCAAGGTGGAGCCGCCCGGCGCCGGCGATCCGCTGCGCCAGTGGCGGCACCTGCGCGATGGCACAAGCCTCTGGTGGCAGGTGCAGAGCCGCAACAAGCAGAGCATCGTCCTCGACCTGCGGCAGGACGCCGACCGCGCGCTTGTGCGCGAGCTGGCCGCCCAGGCCGATGTCCTCATCGAAAACTTCCGGCCGGGCACGCTGGAGCAGTGGGGCCTGGGCTACCCGGCCCTGGCGGCGGAAAACCCGCGCCTTATCATGCTGCGCATCAGCGGCTTCGGGCAGACCGGACCCTACCGGGATCGGCCAGGCTTTGCCGCCATCGCCGAGGCGATGGGCGGTCTGCTCCACCTGATGGGCGAGCCCGGCCGCCCTCCGGTGCGCGCCGGCGTCAGCCTGGGCGACACCCTGGCTGCCTTGCACGGAGTCATCGGCGTCCTGTTGGCCCTGCAGGCCCGCGCCACGACCGGCCGCGGCCAGGTGGTCGACGTAGCGCTTTACGAGTCGGTGTTCAACTGCATGGAGTCGCTGCTGCCCGAGTACAGTGCCCTGGGCGTGGTCCGCCAGCCTTCCGGTGCCGCCCTGCCCGGCATCGCGCCGAGCAATGTCTACCCCTGCAGCGACGGGCAGGTGGTCATCGGCGGCAACGGCGACTCGATCTTCCAGCGCCTCATGGTCGCCATCGGCCGGCCCGAGCTGGCCGGCGACCCGGACCTGCGCACAAACCCCGGCCGCGCCGCCCGCGTCGGCGAGCTCGACTCCGCGATCAGCGCCTTCACCGCGCAGCGCAGCGTCCAGGAAGTGGTCGCGCAGCTGCAGGCGGCGCAGGTTCCGGTGAGCCGCATCTACACCGCGCGCGACATCGCCGCCGACCCCCACTACAAGGCCCGCGGCATGCTCCAGAGTATCACCACCGCCGACGGCCGCGAGCTCACGGTGCCGGGGGTCATTCCCAAGCTCAGCGACACTCCCGGAGCGATCCGCAGCCCGGCCCCCGCGCTGGGCGAGCACAGCGCCGCGGGCTGGCGCAAGAGGTGACTCCTAGCAGCATGACTGAGGACCCTCGCGCGGAGCCAGGTGCTGAGTCATCCTTCTAGCCGCGCAGCTGCCCGCTGCCGCGCACCACGAAGCGCGTGCAGGTAAGCTCGCGCGCTCCCATCGGGCCGTAGGCGTGCAGCTTGCTCGTGCTGATGCCAATCTCGGCCCCCAGCCCGAGCTCGCCGCCGTCGTTGAAGCGCGAGGAGGCGTTCCACAGCACGCAGCTCGCGTCGACCTCGCGCAGGAAGCGCTCGGCCAGCGCGGCGTCGCGGGTGCAGATCGACTCGGTGTGGCGGCTGCCCCAGCGCGCGATGTGGGCCAGCGCCGCTGCCGGATCGGCGACCACGCACAAGAGCAGCTTGTAGTCGAGGAACTCGGCGCCGAAGTCCTCGGGCTGCGCCGCCACCGCCTCTCCCGCCGCCGCGGCGCGCGGCACCCCGCACTCAGCGAGCAGCTGGTCGAGCGGCGCCGCACCGACCGCGGCCTGCCCGGCCGGCAGGTCGGGCCCAGCGGGCAGCAGCGCCGCGCGCGCCAGCGGCAGCGCCTGCGCATCACAGCGCAGCTCCACCCCCGCCGCGGCCAGGGCGCGCGCCAGCTTGGGCACCAGCGCCGGCGCCGCCGCCGCGTCCACCAGCACGCACTCCAGCGCATTGCACACCCCGGGGCGCTGCGCCTTGCCGTTGAGCGCCAGCTTGACCGCCAGCTCGGGGTCGGCTTCGGCGGCAACGTACAGGTGACACACGCCCTGGTAGTGCTTGATCACCGGGATGCGGCTCGTCTGGGCGATGAAGCGGATGAGCGAGGGGCCGCCGCGCGGGATGCACAGATCGATCAAGTCCTCGAGCGCCAGCAGCGACTCCAGGAGCGCCCGCTCGGGCGGCACCAGCTGCACCGCCGCCTCGGGCAGTCCGGCGCTGCGCAGGGCGCGCCGCACCGCCGCCACCAGCACTTGATTGGAGCGCCACGCCTCCGAGCCGCCGCGCAGCAGCGCCGCGCTGCCCGCGCGCAGGCACAGCGCCGCCGCGTCCGCGGTGACATTGGGCCGGGCCTCGTAGATCATCAGCACCGTGCCGAGCGGCGCCCGCACCCGCTCGATGAAGAGCCCGTTGGGCCGAGCGCGGCGCTCTACCACTTCGCCCACCGGGTCGGGCTGCGCCGCGATCTCAGCTATCGCCTGCGCCAGCGCGTCGAGGCGGCGGCCGTCCAGGCGCAGCCGGTCGAGCAGCGCCGGCGGCTGTCCCGCCGCTTGCGCCGCCGCCACATCGGCGGCGTTTGCCACCGCCAGCTCCTGGCGCAGCGCCGCCGCGCCAAGCTCGCGGGCCAGCGCCGCCAGCGCCTGCGTGCGCTCCTCCGCCGTCGCTGCAGCAAGCCGGCGGGCGGCCGCGCGCGCCTGCTCGCCGAGCTCGCGCGCCGCGGTCTGCCAGGCCGCGCTCACGAGATCACCACCAGATCATCTCGGTGTACCACGCAGTCGAGCAGGCGGTAGCCCAGGGTGCTCTCGATCGCGGCGCTCGCCTTGCCGCGGATGCGCCGCATCTCCTCGGCGCTGTAGACCGCCAGGCCGCGGGCGAAGCGCTCGCCGTCCAGGGCGGTCAGCTCTACCGGATCTCCGGCGGCGAACTCGCCCACCACCTCGTGCACGCCGCTTGGCAGCAGGCTCTTTTTGCGCTCCAGCACCGCCGCCCGCGCCCCATCGTCCACCCGCAGCTCGCCGCGCGCCTTGAGATCCAGCATCCAGCGCTTGCGCAGCCCGCGGCGCTCGCCCTGCGCCAGCACCAGCGTGCCCACGTCCTCGCCTGCAAGAAGCCGCGCCAGGATGCCCGGCTCACCGGGCACCACCGCGCACGGCACCCCCGCCTCGGTGGCCCGCCGCGCCGCCTTGAGCTTGGAGAGCATGCCGCCGCTGCCCAGGCCGCTGCCGCCCTCGCCCGCCAGCGCCTCGACCGCGGCGGTGACCTTGTCGATGACCGGGATGCGGCGCGCCTGCGCATCGCGGCGCGGGTCGGCGGTGTACACGCCCCCGGCATCAGTGAGGATCACCAGCAGATCGGCCTCCACCAGATCCACCACCATGGCGGCGAGCGCGTCGTTATCGCCGAACTTGATCTCCTCGACTGATACCGTGTCGTTCTCGTTGATCACCGGGATGACGCCGCGCCCGAGCAGCTCGCCGAGCGCCCGCCGGGCGTTGAGGTAGCGGCCGCGGTGGGCGATGTCGGCGTGGGTGAGCAGCACCTGCGCGCACACCAGCCCCCGCGCCTCGAACTGATCGTCCCACAGGCGCATGAGACGGCTCTGCCCGACCGCCGCCGCCGCCTGCTTGAGCGCCATCTCCTTGGGCTTGCCGGCAAGCCCCAGGCGCTCCACCCCAAGGGCCACGGCACCCGAGGACACCACCGTCGGCGCCCGGTGCGGCCCCTTGCCCGCCGGCAGGCGCAGCGCCGCCACGTCATCACAGAGCGCGGCAAAGCGCGCCCGATCCAGGCGCGGCGCGGACTTGCCCGCCGCAGGTGTGGACCCGGCGAGGACGGCAGAGCCGATCTTGATGACCGGGCGGCGAATCTTGGCGAGCTGGCTGCGTGCGGACTGGGACATCGGCTTGTCGAGCGCCTCGGGAGGTTGGGAGCGGCCTGCGAGATTAGCAGAGCGCCGCCCCGCGCGCAGCAAGCACACGCAGCGACGAACATTTGGGCGCGCTTTGGGCCAGCGTGACCCCATGTAATAGTGGTCTAGTGATGAAAAAGAAGATCCTGCTAGTTGGCCTGCATCCCGACGTGGTCGACTTCACGGCGTTTCCCCACCTGACGCACCAGAAGCTGACCCACAGCCTGCAGCTGCAAGCGCAGAGCCTGCGCGACCTGGGCTTTGATGCCTGCTGGTGCCTGGTCGATCTGGGCGAGACGGCCGAGGCGGTGGTGCGGGCGGCCCTGGACGGCCAGCACTACGAGGTGGTGCTCATCGGCGCTGGCGTGCGCACCATCCCCGCCCGGTTTGAGCTGTTCGAGAAGCTCATCAACCTGGTTCACGAGCACGCCCCCAGGTCGAAGATCTGCTTTAACACAAGCCCCGATGACACCCAGCAAGCGGTCCTGCGCTGGACCGCCGCCCCCGCCGCCGACTGACCGGCGCGCCGCTGAGGGTCCGGCGTTCCCGAGCCGCAGCGTCGCCTCGGCAGGCGCGGGAAGACCTCGGCTGCGCTCGGCGACGCCGCCCGGCTCCACTTTAGAACCGCTCCGGCAGAACCGCTCCGGCGCCGCAGCCGCCCCTTGTCAGGACAGGAGCGCCATCCGGATGCCGCCCTTTGGCCCGACGGTGCCAGCGCGATGGACGAGCTTCACCGGGCCCGCCTGCAGCAGCTGCAAGCGGTGGCTCTGCCGGACGGTGGCGAGCACCAGCTTCATCTCGTACAGCGCCCCAAGGCAGCGGCGGGCGCCGTCGGCTCAGCCTGCCGCCAGGGCGGGCGCTGCGCTGTCGCAACCCGGTGGTGGGCGTCCCTTCATGCTCCTACCCAGTCCGCCGTGACCTGCCGCACAGCCGTGTTGCCGCCGCATCCTTTTTATTCGATCGCTTAAGATGGAGGGAATGTCCGAGCAGGCTCGCCGTCCGTCGCCTGACCACCGCAGCGCCCAAGACGCGGCGACGCTGCCCGAGCCTGCGGCGGCGGCCACCCTGACCGGCGGCGGCGCCGCGCCGGCAGGCCAGGATACGCTCACGGCGGCCCCGCAGGACACGGTCTCGCCGTCCCGGCCGGCGGCGGCGCGCTCTTCGCCTTCGGCGCCGGCGCTTGGGATTCCCAAGTCGCTTCTGCGGTGGGAGCGCTATGAGCTGCAGGAGCTGCTCGGGGCCGGCGGGATGGGAGCGGTGTACAAGGCCCGCGATCCGCGCCTGGGTCGCCTGGTCGCGCTCAAGCTCATCCACCCCGGTCTCGGCCACGGCGCCAGCGCCTCGGGAGAGGTCATCGTGCGCCGCTTCCATCGCGAGGCCCGGCTGCAGGCAGCGCTCGACCACCCGCACGTCTGTAAGGTCTACGAGATCGGCGAGCTGCCCGGCGCGGCCGACGAGCAGGGACCCGGGCATCCCTACATCGCCATGCAGCTCATCTCCGGTCAGCCGCTGCAGCGCGCCCAGCGCGAGATGTCGCTGCTCGAAAAGGTGCGCATCATGCAGCAGGTCGCCGAAGCTCTGCACGCGGCGCACCGCCAGGGTCTCATCCATCGTGACATCAAACCCAGCAACATCTATGCAAGTCTCGCCGGGCGGTGAAGCGAGGATGGGAACCGGCGGCGGACAGGTTGCGGACAGCGAGGGCGCTGCGGCTTGCTGGGGCGCCGGGGTGCTGTTAACCAAGGAGGGTGGCCGGCCCCCCTCTTAGACTTAGCAGCGAAGGAGCTATCTTGACGCCAGCAATTGATGAACAGCGGGCCTAGCTGGTCCTGGAAGCGCTGCAGGCCGACAAGGTGGATGCCTTCCTGCGGCAGGGCCCCCGGGAGCGGACTCTGTCGGCGGGGATGCGAGGCGCGCTCTAGCCGCGGCGCGCGGCTTCGATCTGGGCGATGTCGATCTTCTTCATTCCCATCATCGCCGTAAACGCGCGCTTGGCCGCCGCTTGATCGGAATCGGCGATCGCCTCGGTCAGCTGGACCGGCGTGATCTGCCACGAGAAGCCCCACTTGTCCTTGCACCAGCCGCACTGACTCTCCTGGCCGCCGCCGCTGACGATCGCATCCCAGTAGCGGTCGGTCTCCTGCTGGGTGGAGGTGGCGACCTGGAAAGAAAAGCTCTCGTTGGGCTTAAACTCCGGGCCGCCGTTCAAGCCGACGCACTTGATCCCCAGCACGGTAAACTCGACGACCAGCGCGTCGCCCTGCTTGCCGCTCGGGTAGTCGCTTGGGGCGCGGTGGACCTTGCCGACACTGCTGTTTGGGAAGGTGGCAGCGTAGAACTTTGCCGCTTCCTCAGCGGTCTTATTAAACCAAAGGCATAAAGTGGCGTGGGTCATTTTCTCTGTCTCCTCGATCTAGATGGTGAGGTGGGCTTCTGACTCAGTCGCCCGCGGTGCCAAGGAAGATGACCCGCACTCCCTGGGGGTCATCGCAGATCACGATGAAATCGCCGCCCGGCACCTGGTGCGGCGGGACGATGACCTTGCCGCCGCTCGCCTCGACCGTGCGCCGGGCGGCGCCGATCGTGCCCTTGGTGCGGAAGGCGAAGCTCCAGCGGCTGACGCCGGGCGCGGGCGCCCGCATCATGGCGCCGATCTGTTGCCCGGCGTGCTCGATGAAGCAGTAGGGGCCCTGCTTGCCCATGTCCAGTTCGCGCTCGAACCGGAAGTCGAAGTGCTTGGCGTAAAACGCCTTGGCGCGCTCCAGGTCAGAGGTCGCCAGCTCGTTCCAGCTGACCCGCTGCACCGCCTTGCGGTCAAAGACGTCGCTGGTGGCGTCCTTTTGCCCGGCCGGCGGGCGCGGGCTCATGAGGTAAAACGGCGCGCCCGTGGGGTCGGCGACCATCGCGATCCGTCCGACTGCGATGTCCACCGGACCCAGGTGCACGGCTCCGCCATCGGCGCGGATCGCCGCCGTTGCTGCGTCGACGTCGGGGGTGTATAGGTAGCCGAGCCAGGTCGGCCGGGCGCCGTGCGCCGCCATGTCAGCGCTGATTGGCAGGATGCCGCCAGCATGGCCGCCGTCGTCGCGGCCGATCATGCGGTAGTCCTGACCGCTGGCGGACTTGGCGCCGCTGCTCGCCACCTTCCACCCCAGCACCTCTTGATAGAACCGCGCGGCGCCTGCGACGTCGTCGGTCATAAGCTCGTACCAGATAAAGCTGCCTGCCGGATTGGCCATTGTCTGCCTCTCTTGTCCAAGTCGCTCGGGCGTTAGCGGCCCAGGGTAAACACGGGCGAAAAGCCGCCCCAGATCATCCGCTGCCCGTCAAACGGCATCGGCCCCAGGTCCCTCATCCGCGGGTCGTCCATCATCTTCTTCTCCGCGGCATCGGCGGTCGCCCGATCGGGCCAGAGAATCCACGAGAACACGATCGCCTCGTCGCCTCTTGCCTGCACCGCCTTGCGGAAGTCGGTCACCTTGCCGTCGGGAACATTGACTTCCCAGTTCTCGAAGATCTCGGTCGCCCCGTATTCCTGGAAAAAGGCGGCGGTCTTTTCGGCCAGCGCGCGATACTCCTCCTTTTTGTTCTTGGGAACAGGAATCAGGAATCCGCTGACGTACATGGTATTTCTCCTTCTTGTCGAGACCGCTGATTGCCAGCGCTCGGCGGCAATTTTGCCGTAGCATAGACTCGAAGTTACCAAAAGCAACTATGAAGTCACAAAAAGAAACCAAGACGTCGCTGCAGCCGCATGGGCGCTGGTACAACGACGCCTGCGGCACCGCGTTCGCGCTCGAGCTGCTCGGCGAGCGCTGGAGCTTGCTCATCGTGCGCGAGCTGCTGTTTGGTGGCCGCCGCTTCTCCGATCTGCGCGCCAGCCTGCCCGGCCTCAGCGCCAAGAGCCTGACCGAGCGCCTCTCGGGGCTGGAGGAGGCGGGGGTGGTCCGCCGCAGCGAGCTCGATCAGCTGCCGGGGGTCAGCGTCTACGAGCTGACCGAGTGGGGCAAGCGGGCCGACGTCGCGATCATGGAGCTTGGGCGCTGGGCGGCGATGTCGCCGCACCACAACCCGACCCTGCCGCTGTCGCCGGTATCGCTGATGCTGAGCTTTCGCACGATGTTCGATCCGCAGCTGGCCGCCGGGCTGTCGCTGGTCGGCGCCATCGTCATCGGCGCCGAGCGCTTCGCCGTCGCCGTGTCCGCAGGCAGGCTGGCGATCCGACGGGGCCGCGCGGACGCGGCGCAGTTCACCCTCAGCGCGCCTTCGGCGATGACGCTCGCCGCGGCGGTCTACGGCAAGCAGCCCTTCGCCGAGCTCGCTCACCTGCGGGTGGAGGGAGACGAGGCAGCGGCGCGGGCCTACGTCGGCCTGTTCCACCTGCCCAAGAAGCTCGGCTGACCCGGCCCCAGAAGCACGATGCAGAGCCTTCGCGAGGCGCCCCGAGCCGCGCGGCGCCCGCCCGCCGCGGCGCCCGCGACCCCGGTGAAGGGCATGCCGTCCGCCGCCCCGGTGCGACGGGCTGCGGACAGCTTCCTGCCGCATCGCCAGCGGGCGACCTCAAACCCAGCAACATCATGGTGGAGCGCGCGCCGAGCGGAGTGCTGCACCCCTATGTCATGGACTTCGGTCTCGCCCGCGAGGTAAACGCCACAGGTCCCAGCCGCGCCAGCGCCCTGGAAGGGACGCCGCGCTACATGGCGCCCGAGCAGGCGCGCGGCGACACCCGGCACCTGGACCGCCGCACCGATGTCTACTCGCTTGGCGTCACCCTGTACGAGCTGCTCGCCGGCCAGCCGCCGTTCAAGGGAGACTCCGAGGTCGACATCCTGCTCGCGGTGCTGCTGGAGGAGCCGACGCCGCTGCGGGTCTGCGACAAGGATCTGCCGGCCGATCTGGAAGCGATCACCCACAAGTGCCTGGAGAAGGAGCCGGCGGCGCGCTACGATTCGGCCAAGGCGCTGGCCGAGGATCTGGGGCGCTACCTCAACGGCGAGCCGGTGCTGGCGCGGCGGGTCTCGCTGCTCGAGCGCGGCTACCGGCAGGCGCGCCGCCACAAGGTGGCCACAGCGAGCATCGCGCTGGCGATGACGGTGGTGCTGGCGCTGAGCACGGTGATGGTGCGGGCGCAGCTGCGGGCGGCGCGCGACTTCGAGCGCGCCGAGGAGCTCGGGCAGGACATCAAGGAGCTTGAGCTGTTCCTGCGCTTTGCCAGCTCGCTGCCGCTGCACGATGTGGGGCGCGAGCAGGCGGTCATCCGCAAGCGCATGGACGAGATGGCGGCGCAGTTTGGCGGGCGGCGCGGCCAGGCGGCGGCGCTGGTCGAGTACGCCCTTGGCCGCGGGTTTCTGGCTCTCGGCGAGCCGGAGCGCGCCCGCGAGCGGCTGATCGCCGGGCTGCAGCTTGGTCATCGATCGCCGGACGCCCACTACGCGCTCGGGCGGGCGCTCGGCGAGCTGTATCAGCGCGGCCTGGACCAGACGCGCTTTGCCGGAACGCCCGGCTGGCAGGCGCAGCAGCGCGAGAAGCTGCGGCGGGAGCTGCTCACCCCAGCGCTGCACGAGCTCGCGCAGGGCCAGGGTCAGCGCCTGGAGCCGACGAGCTTCGCGCAGGGAGTCCTCGCCTACCAGAGCGGCCGCTACAAGGAGGCGATGGACCACGCCCGGCAGACCCTGGAGCAGGCGCCGTGGCTGTACGAGGCGGACCTGCTCATCGCCGACTGCCTGCGCGCGCTCGGCGAGGCGGCGCACCTGGCCGGCAAGCACAAGGAGAGCATCGAGCTGTACGAAAAAGCCGCCGCCCACTATCGCGCCGCCCGCGAGGTCGGGCGCAGCGACCCCCAGGTGCACACCCGCGAGGCGCAGCTGTGGATCCAGCGCATCGAGGTCGAGGCCGACGCCGGCCACGAGCCGACCGCCGCCGGCGAGCAGGCGATCGCCGCCAGCGAGCGCGCCATCGCCACCCAGACCGCGGGGCTGTGGGGCTACCAGGCCAAGGCCAACTCGCTCATGCGCATCCTGCACCACAAGCAGGCCTACGGTCAGGACCCCGGCCACCTCCCCGAGGAGATCCTTGAGCTGGCGCGGCGCATCCTGCGCTTTGATCCGGACAACGCGATGGCATCCTATTTCGTCGCGGTCACCCAGATCATCAAGTTCACCTTCGCCATGGAGCACGGCCACAGCGGCGCCGAGTTCTTTGATGAGAGCATCCGCTACTACAAGCGGACCCTGGAGCTCAAGCCCGACTACTCGCGCGCCTACAACGACCTCGGCTGCGCTTACGGGCTGCGCGCGCAGTGGCTTGGCCTGCACGGCGAGCCGTTCGCGCCGCACTTCGCCGACAGCCTGCGCTACCTGCGGCGGGCGATCGCCGAAGACGCCGAAGACGTCTACCCCAAGTACAACCTGTGCGACATCGGCGCCCGCTACATGCGGCTGCAGCTGATGGTCGGCCGCGGCGACTTCGCCCTGCTCGCCGAGGCGCGCGAGCTGGAGCGCTGGTTCGCGCGCCAGAACCGGCGCGACTATTCGCTGTACAGCTATATCGGGCAGGCGATGATTCCCAAGATCGCGCACGATGTCGCGCAAGGGCAGCCGCTGGAGGCGGACGTGGCAGAGGCGCTGGGCTACTTCGGCAAGTCCCTGGCCGAAAATCCGCAGTTCCCCGAGACCGAGCGCGGCCGCGCCGAGGTCTTCGCCCTGCAGAGCCTGGATGCGCTCCTTGGGCAGCGCGACGCGACGGCGAGCTTGGAGGCGGGGCTGGCGGCGGCGCAGCGCGCCAGTGAGCTGAACCCGCTCGACGCCGCGACCCACCTCTTGCGGGCGCGGCTGCTGCTCTACCGCAGCCGGACCGTGCAGGGCGCGGCGCAGCAGGCAGCGCTCGGCGCAGGCGAGACCGCGGCGCGGCGCGCCTTGGAGCTGGATGGCGAGAGCGCCGAGGGGCGGATCGTGCTGGCGCAGCTGCTGGGCGGGCGCGGCGCGGTGGACCAGGGGCTGGCGATGGCGGCGGCGGCCTTGCAGATAAACCCGCGGCAGGCCGAGGCGCTGGCGACTCGCGCGGCGCTGCTGCTGCTGGGGGCGACCGGGTCGGCCCCGGCTCCCGAGCCGGCGGCGCGGCGCGAGCAGGCGCGGGCGGCGCTGACGCAGGCGCTGGCGATCAATCCGCTGCTGCAGCGCGAGTACGCACCGCTCGGCAAGGCGCTGCGCGTCCTGCCGGCCCCTGCCCCACCGGGCTGAGCGCGGCGCGCCCGCCGCTCACGAGCCGGCGCGATCCGACTCGGCCAGCGCCTCCAGCGAGCGCCCCTCCGCCGCCACCCCGAGCAGCGCGGCCACCACCGCCGCCACCAGCATCAGCACGCCGCCGAGCAGGTAGCCGGCAAAGACTCGCTCCTTGCTGCCAGTCTGGATGAGCGCGCCGAACAGTCCGGGCGCCGCCAGACCTCCGGCCGCCGTGCCCACTGCATAAAAAAGAGCGATGGCCATGCCGCGCAGCTCGACCGGGAACAGCTCGCTCACCGTCAGGTAGGCCGAGCTCGCGGCCGCCGAGGCGATGAAGAAGACCGCCGACCACAGCGCGGTCTGGGTGGTCGCAGTGAGCAGCCCGTGCGCGAACAGCCAGCCGGTCAGGATGAGGAGCAGCCCCGCCACCCCATAGGTCAGGGTGATCATCGGCCGCCGTCCGACCGAGTCAAACAACCCGCCGAGCACGAGCGGTCCGAGCAGGTTGCCCGCGGCAAACGGCAAAAGGTAAAGACCCACCGCCTCGGAAGGCACACCGTAAAAGCGCGCCAGCACCAGCGCGTAGGTGAAAAAGATCGCGTTATAGGCAAACGCCTGCGCGATCATAAGGACCAGCCCCAGCACCGAGCGCCGCAGGTGCCGCACGAGCAGGGTGCGGCCGATCGCGGCAAAGCCCACGGTGCCCTTGACCTCGACCTGCACCGGCGGTCCGGGCGGCGGCAGCGGGCGGCCCAGGCTGCGCGCGACCTCGGCCTCGATGCCGGCGACCACCGCCTCGGCCTCGGCGAGGTGGCCGTGCAGGAGGAACCAGCGCGGGCTCTCGGGCACATGCCGCCGCACCAGCACCACCGCCGCGCCGAGCAGCGCCCCCAGCCCGAACACCAGCCGCCAGCCGAGGGCGTGCGGCAGGTAGCGCGCATCGAGCAGGAAGATCGACGCGCCGGCCCCGAGCGCGGTGCCCAGCCAGTACGTGCTGTTGATCGCCAGATCGGCGCGGCCGCGCACCCGCGCCGGCAACAGCTCATCGATCGCCGAGTTGATCGCCGCATACTCACCGCCGATGCCCGCTCCGGTGACGGCGCGGAACAGCGCGAAGCTGTAAAAGCCGATCGAGCCGGCGGTGGCCAGCGTCCCCAGCAGATAGACCGCCAGCGTGATCAGGAACAGGCGCTTGCGCCCAAGCTTATCGGTCAGGCGCCCGAACAGCAGCGCGCCGGCAATCGCGCCCAGAAGATAAGCGCTGGCCGCCAGCCCGACCTCGGTCTCCGACAGGTGCAGCGTCGACAGCTCGCCCAGCACCCCGGCCACCGCGCCGACTACGGTGACCTCAAGTCCATCGAGGATCCAGGTCACTCCGAGCGCGATCACCACCCGCCAGTGCCAGCCCGACCACGGCAGGCGATCCAGCCGGGCCGGGATGTCGGTCTGCAGCTGACTACCAGGCGGGAGCGGCGGGGCGTAGGACTTCGCCATCGGACCTCCAGGGCGCCGCCGAGCTGGGCGGCACAGCCCAGCTGTGGGCGTACATTTTTGTCACAGTGAGGCAAAGGCGCACGGTCGGCGGCGCCGGCCCTTACAAGATCTCGGCCCAGCTCGGCGAGGCGGCGAAGGCGGCGTGGATGAGCCCTACATGCGAGTAGGCCTGCGGGAAGTTCCCCCACAGCCGCCGCGCGCTGGTCTCGTAGTCCTCGGAGAGCAGGCCGAGCGGCGACAGCGCCTCGCGCGCCCGCGCCATCGCGGCGTCGGCCTCGCTGCGCCGGCCGAGCCGGACCAGCGCCTCGATCAGCCAGAACATGCAGATGATGAAGGCCACCGTGGGCTTACCAAACCCGTCGTCGTTGCGGTAGCGGAGCAGCCAGCCGTCCTGGCCAAGGACGCCGGCGATCGCGTCCACCGTGGCGTGCAGCCGCGGATCGCTCGCCGGCAGGAAGCGCAGGCTCACCATCTGCAGGAGCGCCGCATCGAGCTCGCTGCTGCCGGGGCGGCTGACGAAGCTGTTCTGGGTGGCGCTGAAGGCCTTGGCGACGATCTCGCTGTGCAGGTGCTGGGCTGCCTGCTGAAACTCGGCCACCACAGAGGGCCGGTGCCGCGCTGCCACCGCCGCCATGCGATCGGCGGCGGCCCAGCACATCAGGCTGGAGAAGGTCTGCGGCTCCGACGCCGTGCGATACTCCCAGATGCCGGCGTCGGGGGTGCCGGCGACCGACAGGGCCTTGCGCGCCAGCCGCTCGATCAGATCGAGCGCTGGCCTAGACGACTCGACCGCGAAGCGCTCGTCGAGAAAGGCCGGGGTCAGGGCCAGCACCATCTCCCCGAAGATGTCGTGCTGGATGTGCTGGGCGGCGGCGTTGCCGATGCGCACCGGGCCGTGGCCCTCGTAGCCCGGCCAGTGCGCGAGCGTGCTCTCGGCCAGATCGCTGCCGCCGTCGATGCGGTAAAGGGGCGCCAGCTGCAGATCCGGCGCCCCGCCGGCGACGTCGAGCAGGAAGCGGGTGAACTGCTCGCGCTCTTCGAACTGCCCGAGCAGGCGGAAGGCGCCGAGCGAGTAGTAGGCATCGCGCAGCCAGCAGTAGCGATAGTCCCAGGTGCGGCCGCTGCCCGCCGACTCGGGCAGCGAGGTGGTCATGGCGGCGATGATCGCGCCGGTGTCCTCGAAGCAGTGCAGCTTGAGCGCCAGCGCCGAGCGGATCACCTCCTTTTGATAAAGCGGCGGCACGTCGCAGTGCTTGACCCAGGTCTGCCAGTAGCGCGAGGTCTCGCTGAGGAAGCGCTCGCACAGAGGCCCCAGCGGCTCCTCGATCGGCGCGCCCCAGGTGAGCGCCAGCTGGCGCCGCTCGGTCAGGGTGAACGGCCGGCCGTCCAGATAGGACAGCGGCAGGTCGGTGGTCAGGCGCACCTGCGCCGGAAATCCCTCGAAACGCAGGTGGTGCGAGCCCCACTCCTTCAGCGGCTCGCGCTTGGACCAGCCAAGCCGCGGCGCGCAGCGCACCGAGACCCGCGGGGCGCCGCTTATCGGATCGATCAGCCGGTACAGCTGCGTCGGGCGAAACATGCGACCGTGCAGCTGAAATCGCGGCGCGAAGTCGATCACCCGGAAGGTGCCCTCGGGGGTCTCAAACCAGGTCTCAAGGACGTTGCTGTTGTCCTGGTAGCGCTGCGAGCCGGCGCGGCCATCGGCCGGGCTGATGGTGAAGCTGCCGCCCTCGACCTCATCGAGGAGCGACGAAAAGATCGGCTCGGCGTCAAAGCGCGGCAGGCAGCACCACACCACGGCACCCCGGCGATCGATGAGCGCTGAGTACTGGCAGTTTCCGACAAGGCCGAGATCCTCCAATCGCATCTGAATCCTCGTGTCCGCGCAGGGCGCTGGCTGGCGCTCGTAAGGGAGTTCTTGGTGGCGTCTTTCTTGCAAAGGCCGGCTCGCGAAGTCGGTCTCTGCTCTGATTCACTTTGGTTATGCAAGGAGGGTTCCATGCTGCGGTCGCTGCGCTTTGTGCTCGCGCTCCTGCTCGGATTGTCAGTGCTCTCGGCCGTCGCCCTGCTTGGCATGCAGGGTCGGCTGCGGGCCTGGTTCGAGCAGGACCTGAGCCTCAGCGCGTACCTGACGGCCAGCAGCGCCCGCCAGGCGCTGACCGAGCGCTGGTCGCAGCCGGCGGACCTGGGCGTCCTCTTGCAGGACCTGGCGCGCAGCGGCCGGGTGCTGGCTGCCGCCGCCTGCGACTCGGCGGGCCGGGTGGTCGCGCAGACCGATTCCTTTCCGCAGGGCCTGGGCTGCGGGGCCACAACGCCGCAGGTCGTCCGCATGCGCGGGGTCAAGCTGCGCATCAGCGCCTTTCCGCTGTCGAGCGGAGTCAAGGAGCTCGGCGCGCTCACGCTAATTCACGATCTGCGCTATGAAGAAGACCGGATCTTTGCCGCGCAGCGCTTCCTCGGGCTGCTGCTGGGCGGGCTGACGGTTGGCGCGGCGCTGCTGATGCTGCTGGCGAGCGTTGTTCTGCAGCGGCAGTGGTGCGATGAGCTGCGCCAGGCCCTGTACGGCAACAAGCAGCTGCGCGACTCCCAGCCGCTGCTACGCGAGGTGCGCGAGATGGCCGAGCACGTCGCCGAACACCAGGAGGACGGCCACGATGGGCAGTGGAACCCGGCGCGGCTGCGCAACACCCTCACCCGCCAGCTGCGCGGTGAGAAGATCGTGATCCTGGCCAACCGCGAGCCCTACATCCACTCGCAGGCCGCCGATGGGACGATCTCGGTGCAGCACCCGGCTAGCGGCCTGGTAACGGCGCTGGAGCCGGTGATGCGCGCCTGCTCGGGCACCTGGGTCGCGCACGGCAGCGGCAACGCCGACCGCCAGACTGTCGACGCCGAGGATCGGGTGCAGGTCCCTCCCAATGAGAAATCCTATTCCCTGCGCCGCGTGTGGCTGACCCCGGAAGAAGAGACCGGCTACTACTATCACTTCTCCAATGAGGGACTGTGGCCGCTGTGTCACATCGCCCACACAAGGCCTAGCTTCGGCAGCGAGGACTTTGAGTACTATCGGCGGGTCAACCAGAAGTTCGCCGATGCGGTGTGCAGCGAGGTCGATACCCAGGACCCGGTCATCCTGGTGCAGGACTATCACTTCGCGCTGGCGCCCAAGATGATCCGCAAGCGGCTGCCGCGCGCCACCATCCTCACCTTCTGGCACATCCCCTGGCCCAACGCCGAGCGCTTCGGAATCTGTCCGTTTTACGCCGAGCTGCTCGAAGGACTGCTCGGCAGCAGCATCATCGGCTTTCACACCCAGCTGCACTGCAACAACTTCATCGATAGCGTGGACCGCTTCCTGGAGGCGCGCATCGATCGCGCCACCCACGCGGTGGTCCAGGGGGGCGTCACTACGCTGGTCCGCGCCTATCCGATCTCGGTCGAGTGGCCGGTGCGCTGGCTCAAGGATCTGCCGTCGGTGGCCGACTGCCGCGCCGAGGTCATCGAGAAGCACTCCCTGCGGCCCGATGTGCTCATCGGCATCGGCGTCGATCGGATCGACTACACCAAGGGCATCGAAGAGCGGCTGCTGGCGGTCGAGCGGCTGCTGGAGATCGCTCCCGAGCTGCGCGGGCGCTTTGTGTTCATTCAGCTCGGCGCTCCCAGCCGCACCGTCATCGAGCGCTACCAGGCGCTCAACCAGAGCGTGGCCAGCCTGGTGACGCGCATCAACGAGCGCTTCGGCACTGCCGATGGGTATCAGCCGATCGTGTTCGGGCACGCGCACCACGAGCCGCCGGCGGTGTTCCGCTACCTGCGGGCCGCCGATCTGTGCTACGTGAGCAGCCTGCACGACGGCATGAACCTGGTCGCCAAGGAGTTCATCGCCGCCCGCGACGACGAGCGCGGGGTGCTGGTGCTCAGCCACTTCACCGGCGCCGCCAGCGAGCTGACCGAGGCGCTGATCGTCAACCCCTACGATCTGGATGAAGCCAGCGCCGCGCTGCGCACCGCCCTGCAGATGCCACCGGCCGAGCAGATGGCGCGCATGCGGGCGATGCGCTCGCTCATCGCCGAGTTCAATGTCTACCGCTGGGCCGGTCACATGCTGCGCGACGCCGCCATGGTCCGCCGGCGATCCAAGCTGCTAGGCTCGCTCATGCAGCGCCCGGGTCCGCGCTCGGGGGCCAAGCGGAGTGGCGCATGAAGTACTTGCTCGCCGGCCGCGGCCGCCTCGCGCTGCGTGACCACCTGCGGTCCGCCCTGCTCGGCTTTGACTTCGATGGCACGCTGGCGCCGATCACCCGCGAGCCGGGGCAGTCGCAGCTGCGCCCGTCCACCCACGCTCTGCTCAGTCGGGTCGCCGCGCGCTTCCCGTGCGTCATTCTGTCGGGGCGGGGGCGCGCCGATGTGCTCTCGCGCCTGTTCGAGATCCCGGTGCTGGAGGTCTTTGGCAACCACGGCCTTGAGCCCTGGTACGTCTCTGCGAGCCTGCTCTCGTGCGTGCAGAGCTGGTGCCAGCAGCTCACCCAGCGCCTCGGCGCCTGGCCGGGGGTGAGGATCGAGGACAAGCAGTTCTCGGTCGCCGTCCACTACCGCCAGGCCGCCGACCCGCGGGGGGCGCGGCTGGCCATCCTGCAGGCGCTGGCCGAGCTGCCCGAGGTGCGCATCCTCGGCGGCAAGAAGGTCTACAACGCGATCCCGCGCGGGGCTCCGCACAAGGGCATGGCGCTGACAGAGGCGATGCAGCGCTTCAGCTTCGAGCGCGCGATCTACCTCGGCGATGACAAGACGGATGAGGACGTGTTCTCTTTCTGCGATCCGGCGCGCGTCCTTGGGGTCCACATCGGCTACAGTCGGCGGAGCCGCGCCGGCTATTACCTGCGCTCGCAGGCCCAGGTCGACGACCTGCTACGGACGTTGCTCGCGACTCAGTAAAAAACGCCGACGTCACGACGCCGACCGCAGGCGGGCTCTGGACGCGATCGCGGGGGAGCCGCGCCGCTCAGCGCAGGAAGCTGCCCAGCCCCAGCTGGACGCCGAACCAGGTTCCATCGATGGCCACCGCGCGCACCCCGCCCACCCGCGCCGCCACCGGGCTTACGACGTAGCCGGCCTCGATGCTCAGATCCAGCCGCACCCGCGCCGCGGCGGCCGACAGACCGAGCGTGAGCAGCGGCCCGCCCCACGGGCCCCACACCGCGGCGCTCAGGGTGGTCTTGGCATCGGCGGGCTCGCCCGCTAGCTTGGCGGCGCCGAGCCGCCCGCCGACTCCGCCGCGCAGGATGAGGTAGGGCAGGCGCTGATGAAACAGCAGAGCCGCCCGCGCGCTCACCAGATCGCGGTTCACCGTGCCGAGCACGGTTGCGGTCGCGCCGTGCTGGAGCAGGACATCGAAGTCCCAGCCCAGGTGATAGCGGTGATCGCCGGTGGCGCGCGCGCCGCCGCCGAAGCAGACCGCGGGCTCGCCCCACAGCACGAAGGCCGCCCCCAGCCCCGACAGCTGCACGCCGAGCGGCGGCCGCGCCCGCGGCAGCTTGCGCGCGACCTCCACGCTCGTCGCCTGGCGGGTCGCCGCCGAGGCCGCCGGGGTCGCCGCTGGCACCGCCGGCTCGGGGGTCACCAGCAGCTCGGCCCAGCTGGCGAAGATCAGCTCCGACAGGGCCAGCGACAAGAGCCGCGCCCGCACGCCGGGATCGGCGGGCTGTAGCTCGATGCTGCGCCACAGCGACTTGCCGGTGACCGCGTCATCGACACGCAGGGTCAGCAGCTCGGCCGGCTCGGGCGGCAGCGCCGGGCGCGGCGGCGCGGCGGTGTCTGTCGGGGCTGCTGGCAGGGCTGCTGGTGGAGCTGCAGGTGGGCAGCTGACCGCGGCGCGGGTCGTCGCCGCCGGGGTGGCCGCATCGGCGAGCGGACCGCCTAGCTCCAGCGACAAGAGGTGGCGGACCTGCTCGCGCTCGACCGCGGCGCAGTCTTCGATGGTGAGCGCCACCTGCGGGTGCTCGCGACCGCCGGCCAGCTGCGGTCCCGCCAGCAGCAGCAAGAGCCCGGCCGCCCCGCCGACCGCGCGGCGACCGGGCCGCGCCGCTCTCACAAGAGCTCTCCGAAATGGCGCACCGAGCGCAGGCGCCGGCCGGCCGGATACTTCTGCAGGTACTGCAGGGCGCGGGCGCGGGCGCTCGCCCCTTCCCCGGCGCGCGACCACGCCTCGACCTCGCGGGCGAGCGCGTCCTGCGACAGCGGCCCCGCCGGATCGAGCTCCTGCGCGCGCAGGAAGCTCTGCGCCGCCTCGCGCGGGCGGCCCAGCTCGTCGAGCAGCACCCGCCCGAGCGTGAAGGCGGCCAGCGGCGCCCGCGGGTCCGCCGGGTGCTCGCGCAGAAGCCGGCTCAGCGGCGCCACCGCATCGGCGGGGTGGTGGCTGAGCCGCGCCACATCGGCGAGCAGCAAGAGCTCGCCCGGCCCCGCCTCGCGCTCGCGGAGCAGCGGTGGCGCCCGATGCGCCGCCGCGGCGGGCGGCCCGTAGGCCAGGCTGTAGGCCTGCTCGAACTGGCCCTCGTGCGCCAGCGCCTGCCAGCTGTCCGGCTCGGTGGGCGGCGGCGCCGCCGGCGCGCTCTCGGCGACCGCCGGCGGCACGCTCGGGCTGGGCGGCGGCGTGCACGGACCGCACCACGCCGCGGCGGAGCCCCGGGTGGGCGGCCGGGGCGAGGTGCGCGGGCCCAGCGCTCGCAAACGGCGGCGCGCCCGCCGGCGCCGGCTCGTTCCGCGGCGGCGGCGCGCCCCCCAGTGCGCTCGCCGGCGCCGGCTCACGCAGCGGCGGTAGGGGCAGGGCAGCGTCGGCCAGAGCTGGCGCGACGCTACCGTCCCCAGGTTGGGCGACCGGCGGCTCGGGCAGGAAGACGGCGCTGTGGCCCGCCGCTACCTCGTCATAGTGCGAGTCCCACAGCACCCGCACCCGGCCCTGCTCCACCGTCACCCGCACTCCCGCGCCCTGCTCCGCGACGACAAACCGCGTCCCCAGCACCTCGACCGCGAGGCCGCGCGTCTCGACGCGGAACAGCCGCCGCGGATCGTGGACGACCTCAAACTGCGCCGCTCCGGTCAGCGCCAGCACGGTGCGTCCGGGGCGCTCCTCGCGCACCCGCACCTGGCTGGCTCCGCCCTGCGGTCGCACCAGCGAGCCATCGCGCAGCCGCATGAACGGCGGCTCTCCCGACCCGAGCGCGCCGCCGGCCAGCGGCTCGACCGCCCGCTGTACGCTCGCCACCCCGGTCGCCGGCGCGCCGCCGCGCCCTCGCAGCGAGGCGATAAGGCGCGGGCCGAGCGCCAGCAGGGCCAGCACCCCAACCGCAGCGCCCAGCCCGCGCAGCCGCTGCTGGCGCCGCCGCCGGCTGTGCACCCCGCGCAGCACCAGCGCCGCCCGCTCGGGCGTCCACGGGGCCTCGACCTGCATCGCCGCACGCCCGATACGATCTGTCATATCAGCGGTCATGACCTAGCGTCCTTCCTAGCTTGGCTTGCGCGGCGGCGATGCGCCGCTTGGCGGTCGCCAGCGAGCAGCCGCACAGCCCCGCCAGCACCTCCACCTGCTCACCCTCGACGTAGCGCAGCGTCCACGCCACCCGCTCGGCGACCGGCAGGCGGTCGAGCTCCTTGTAGACTCGCGCCAGAAGCGCGCTCTCCTCGGGGCTGCAGCCGGGCGCGGCCAGATGTTCGTAACAGGGGGACTCCCGGTCAAAGCCGAGCAGCCCGCGCAGCCGCCGCCGCCGCAAGTGGCGGCAGGCCTTGCGCACCGCGATCGTCTTGAGCCAGCCGCGCACCGCCTCGGGGCTGCGCACCGCGGCAAGCCCGGTCATGGCGGTCAGGAAGACCTCCTGGACCACGTCATCGACCTCATGGTCGCGGCCGAGCACGCGCAGGACGACGGTGGCGACGTAGGGGGCGTGCTGCTGGAACAGGTCCTCCAGGGTCAGGGGACCGCGCAGGCAGGGCCGCTGGTGGTCGGCCACGCCGCGCTCGCCGAGCGGCTCCGACCAGGCCGGCGACTCGGGCGGCGGGTCTGAAGGACCAAGTGGCGGGATCAACCGCAGGTGCCGGGCAGCGTGCGCCATGTGCAGGTAAGTGCACCTTATGGCACAAAACGGCTCACCAGACTGTGCCGCCAACGGCAGCGCCCGGCTCCGCTCGGGCGCCCAAGAAAAAACGGACGCGGTCAGCTGCGGCGGCGCAGACGCAGGGCGTAGAAGCCGTCGGCGTCGTGGCGGTGCGGCCAGGTGCGCAGGGCCCCGTCGGCAGCGTCATCTATAAGCGGCGGCCCGGGCGCCGCCGCGAAGGCGCCGGTGGCGGCCGGCGGCAGCGGCGTGAACTCGGGGTGGGCGCGGCGGAACTCGGCGAGCTGCGCCGGGCCCTCCTCATCCAGGTAGCTGCACACCGAGTAGACCAGCACGCCGCCCGGCGCGACCCGGGCGCTCAGCGCCCCAAGCAGCTGCCGCTGTAGCGCGACCAGCTCGCGCACCGCCTGCTCGGTGATCCGCCCGCGGGCCTCCGGGTGGCGGCGCAGGACCCCCAGGCCGCTGCACGGCGCATCGAGCAGCACCGCGGCGTACTGCGCGCGCAGCGGCGCCTCGGGACGGGTGAGATCGGCGACCTGGGTGTGGACGCGCTCGCAGCCGAGCCGGTGCGCGTGATCGGCACACAGCTCGAGCTTGCGCGGCGACAGGTCGACCGCGTCGATGTCGCGCCGGTTGGCGGTCAGCGCCGCCAGGTGGGTCGCCTTGCCGCCGACGCCGGCGCAGGCATCGAGCAGCGCGCCCGCCGGCAGCGCCAGCTCGCCCTGCCGGGGGTCGGAGAGCAGCAGCCGCGCCACCAGCTGCGCGCCCAGGTCCTGCGCCGTAAACCAGCCGCTTGCATAGGCGCTGCCGGCGAACGGGTGGCCCGCGGTCAGCTGCGCCGCCTCGGGCAGCGTGGGATGGAAGATCAGCTCGCCGCCGCCGGAGGCCAGCTCGGCGTGCAGGGCGCGGCGCGCCGAGTCGCGATCGCCGCGCAGGCTGTTGAGCCGCAGCCACGTCGGCGCCGGGGTCCCAAGGGACTGAAGGAACTCCTCGGCCTCCTGCGGGGCAAAGCGTCGCAGCGCGTCGCGCACCAGGAAGCCCGGCAGGGCACAGCGCACCGCCAGGGCCTCGGCATAGGCGGCGCGCTCGCTGGCGCTGGCGGCGGCCGACAGCGGCAAAAGGGGCGGCAGCGGCGGCTCGCCGGCGCGATCGAGCTTGCGCAGCAGCGCGTTGGCGAAGCCGCCCAGGCCCCGCCCGCGCAGCCGGGTGAGCAGCTCGACCGTCTGGTTTACCGCCGCGTGCGCCGGCGTGCGCATGAACAGCAGCTGATAGGCGCCCAGCCGCAGCAGCGTCCGCGTAGGCGCGTCCAGGCGGTGCAAGCCGCGCGGCGCGTAGGCGGCAAGCGCCCGATCGAGCCGCGGCTGCAGCCGCAGCGTGCCATAGACCAGCTCGGTGCACAGAGCCCGCGCCACCGCCGGCAGCCGCGCCCGCTCGATCTCGCCCGACAGGGTCAGCGTCGCATACGCCCCTTCCTCGACGCGCTCCAGCACCCGCCGCGCGACCTCCAGCGAGGTCACCGGCGGCCGCCCGCTCCCACGCTCACGCTCCGCAGAGGGCTGCGCAGCCGCGCTCGCGCCGCCGCCTCCCGCGGGGCGTACAAGCTCCGCCTGGGCAGCCGCGCCCGGCTCGCTCGCTGCACCGCGTCCTCCCAGGCGCCCTCGCTCTGCCTGGGCAGCTGCGCCCGCGCTCGCCGCGAGCGGTCCGCCGCGTCCGGCTGGGCGCGGGCGAGCTCGCGGCGCCGACGAGCTCTGGGCTTCTCCTTGGGCGGGAGTCTGTTCGGTCTCGGTGCTCACTTATTCACGCGGCTCGCACATCTGCTCGGGACGGATCGCGCGGTCGAACTCTTCGCCGTCGAGGACGCCCAGGCTCAGGGCCGCCGCGCGCAGCGTCGTGCCCTCCTTGTGGGCCTTGGTCGCCACCTCCGCCGCCTTGTAGTAGCCGATCTTGGGCGCCAGCGCGGTGACCAGCATCAGCGAGCTGCGCAGGTGCTCGGCGATGCGCTCGCGGTTGGCGGCGATGCCGATGACGCAGTGCTCGGTGAACGAGTCCACGCTGTCGGCCAAGAGGCGCAGCGACTGCAGCGTCGTATAGGCCAGCATCGGCTTGAAGACGTTGAGCTCGAAGTGGCCCTGGGCGCCGGCGAACGCCACCGCGGTGTCGTTGCCGATGACCTGGGCGCAGACCATGGTCAGCGCCTCGCACTGCGTCGGGTTGACCTTGCCGGGCATGATCGAGCTGCCCGGCTCGTTCTCGGGCAGGAGCAGCTCGCCGATGCCCGAGCGCGGGCCGCTGCCGAGCAGCCGCAGATCATTGGCGATCTTGTTGAGCGCCACCGCCGTCGTCTTGCACGCCCCCGACAGGCTGACCACCGCGTCGTGGGCGGCCAGGGCGGCGAACTTGTTGGGCGCGGTGACAAAGGGCAGCCCGGTGCTGACGGCGATCTCGGCGGCGACGGCGACGGCGTACTGCGGGTGGCTGTTGAGGCCGGTCCCAACGGCGGTGCCGCCGGCCGCCAGCTCGTACATCGGCGGCAGCGCCGCGCCCACCGCGGCCATCGCCCCGCCCACCTGCGCCGCGTAGCCGGAGAACTCCTGTCCGAGGGTGAGCGGCGTCGCGTCCATGAGGTGGGTGCGGCCGATCTTGACGATGTCGGCGAAGCTTTCGGCCTTGGCCGAAAGCGCCTGCTGCAGCCGCTGCAGCGCCGGCAGCAGGCGGTGGTGCACGCGATCGACGATCGCCACGTGCATCGCGGTGGGAAACGAGTCGTTGGTCGACTGCGACATGTTGACGTGGTCGTTGGGGTTGACCAGCCGCTTCATGCCGCGCTCGCCGCCGAGCAGCTCGCTGGCGCGGTTGGCGATGACCTCGTTGGCGTTCATGTTGGTCTGGGTGCCGCTGCCGGTCTGCCACACGACCAGGGGAAAGTGGGCGTCGAGCTTGCCGGCGATCACCTCGTCGGCGGCCTGCTCGATGGCGAGCAGCAGCTTGGGGTCGAGCTTGCCGAGCCGCGCGTTGACCCGCGCCGCCGCCTTCTTGACCACGCCGAGCGCGTAGATGAACTCGCGCGGGAAGCGCTCGCCGCCGATACGGAAGTTGTGCAGCGAGCGCTGGGTCTGCGCGCCGTAGTACGCCTCGGCTGGCACCTCGACGGGGCCCATGGTGTCTTTCTCGATGCGGGTGGACTGAGCGGCGGGAGCCGAAGCCGGGGAGTCAGGAGTCTTTTGCACGCGGTGCCTCGCAGGTTGCGCAGACGCTAGCCCCTCTTGGCCGGTCAGGCAAGCCTGCCGTCGAGGGCAGCGGGGAAAAACCCGGGGGGAACTTGCGCCGCGGCCAGGATGGGTGCGCAATAGATCTGAATGCAGCCCCTGTCTGGGAACCTCACCGGTCTAAAGCCTAGCCAACAGCGCCTCCTAGAGCGCATCTACCGCCGCCGGATCCCGGCCAAAGAGGTCATCTCGGAGGAGCTGGCGACCTTTATGTGCCAGTGCTCGGCCGAGATCAAGCGCCAGGTCGGGGTGCTGGTCGACCGCGGCGGCGACATCACCCACGTCATCGTCGGCGATCCCCACAAGCTGGTGCTGCCCGACCTCGGGCGCCACCGCGCCGGGCGCGGCCGCCTGCGCGGCCTGCGGCTGCTGCACACCCACCTGCGCGCCGAGCCGCTGTCGCGCGACGATCTTATCGACCTGGCCAAGCTGCGCCTCGACCTGGTGGCGGCGATCGCGATGAGCCCGGGCGGCCACCCGCCGCAGCTCTACCTGGCGCACCTTTTACCGAAAAACCCCGCCGGCGAGCTGTGGCGCGAGCTGCCGGCGACGCCGCTCAGCCGGCCGACGGTGCCCTTTGATGAGCTCATCCGCGCCCTGGAAGACGAGTACGCCCGCGCCGCCGCCGCCGCCTCTATCGTCGACGATGGCCGCGATCGCGCGGTGGTGGTGCAGGTGATGGTGCAGAGCCACGGCGGCCACGGGGCGGCGCGGCCGGGGTGGGCCCCCGGCGTCGCCGCCCCGACCTGGGAGCCGGAGGCGCGCGGCGCCGAGCTGCGCGAGCTGTGCCGCACCGCCGGGCTGCAGGTCCTGGATGTCATCACCCAGCGCCGCGCCCAGCTCGATCCCAAGTTCCTGCTCGGGCGCGGCAAGCTGGACGAGGTGGTGCTGCGCGCCCTGCAGAACGACGCCACCATCGTCGTGTTCGATCCCGAGCTGACCCCGGCGCAGGCGCGGGCGATCTCGGACGCCACCGAGATCAAGGTCATCGATCGGACGATGCTGATCCTCGACATCTTCGCCCAGCACGCCCACAGCCGCGACGGCAAGCTGCAGGTCGAGCTGGCGCAGCTCAAGTACATGCTGCCGCGCCTGGTCGAGAAGAACACCATGATGTCGCGCCTCACCGGCGGCATCGGCGGCCGCGGCCCCGGTGAGACCAAGCTTGAGATCAACCGCCGCCGGGCGCGCGAGCGGGTCACCCAGCTCACCCGCGAGATCGCCGAGCTGTCCAGCCAGCGCGCCGAGCGCCGCAAGCAGCGCCGCCGTCGCGCCCTGCCGGTGGTGGCGATCGTCGGCTACACCAACGCCGGCAAGTCGACGCTGCTCAACACCCTGACCTGCAGCGCCGTGGTCGCCGAGGACAAGCTGTTCGCGACGCTCGATCCGACCAGCCGCCGCATGCGCTTTCCCGACGAGCGCGAGCTGATCCTGACCGACACCGTGGGGTTTATCCGCGACCTGCCCGAGGACCTGCGCAGCGCCTTCCGCGCCACCCTGGAGGAGCTCGCCGAGGCCGACCTGCTGCTGCACGTCGTCGACGCCAGCGATCCCGCCCTGACCTCGCACCTGCACTCGGTCGAGCGGATCCTCGGCGAGCTTGGGCTGTCTGACAAGCCGCGGCTCCTGGTCTACAACAAGCTCGATCGGCTGCCGCCGGGCGGCTTCGCCGAGCTGCCGCAAGACCGCGAGGCGGTGGCGCTGTCGGCGACCGAGCCGGAGACTGTGCGGCCGCTCTTGCTGGCGATGGACCAGGCGCTCGGCCTGTCCCCGCATCGCCGCTTCTGGGTCGGCTGGCCGGGCGGGGCGCCGGCTGACGAGGCCGCTGACGAGGCCGGCGCCGAGCTTACCGATCCGGGCCCCGACGGCGAGCCGGCCATGGCGGCCGACGGCTAGCAGGCTGGCAAAACTAACTACGCGACCCGAGCTCGGGGGCTCGCGGGGACACGCTCACCGCGAGCCTTGAGGCCGCGAGGGCGGCCGCCGAACGGCGCGGCGACCGGCTCACTGCGCGGTCAGGCCGCCGGGGGTCAGCACCAGCGTGTAGGTCCGCCGCACCGGCTTGCCGCCGGGCATCGGCTCGACGAGCGGGAAGTAGGTGGACTCGGTGGTCTGGGCGCGCATGAGCCAGCGGCTGTCCGCCGCCGAGTGCTGCTCCCACAGGGCGAGCAGGCGCTCCTGCAGCTCGCGCCAGCGCGGGCTCACCGCCAGCTGCCCGATGGGCAGAAGCGGCTGCGCCTGGTGCGGCAGGCTGCTATGGCGCTCGGCGGTGGCGTAGCCGTTGTGGACAAAGTCCAGGGCGAACAGGTTGCTCAGCCCGGCCAGGTTGAGCAGCGGCGAGAGCCGCAGCACCCGGCCATTGATCGCGACCTGATCGCCGTACAGCCACGCCTCGGCCACCGGCTGGCCGGCCGGCGTCCGCAGCAGCACGCGGCTGGTGCGCAGCGCCTGCTCGCGCAGCGGCTGGTCGGGGGGCGCCCAGCGCACCGTCTTGTCCGCGGTCTCGCCGGTGACCTCGACCAGCAGCACCGGCTGATCGGCGGTCAGCGCGAGGTAGCCGGCGCGCATGAGGACCATCGCCGCGACGAGCAGCGCCGCGAGCACGAGCAAAAGGCGCACCAGCCAGCCGAGCAGCGGCGGACGCCCCGGCCGCAGCCGGCTGAGCCCGAGGATCAGCACCTCGATGAGCACGCTCGCCGCCCCCGCGCCGAGCGCGAGCACCGTGCCCAGCGTCCACTGCGACTGCGGCCCGAGCGCCGCGACGCACAGCGCCGCCGCCCCCCCGAATAGCCCCGCGGCCAGCAGCCGCGCCAGCACCACCGGGAAGGCCCGCCCGCGGTCCACCCACAGCAGGAACAGCAGCTGCCGCGCCGCCACCCCGGCGAAGAAGCCGACCACCACGGCCAGCGCCAGGTGCGGCGCGCGCAGGAGTGCCTTGAGCAGCGGGCCGAGCTGAGTCGCCACGTAGTCCATGCTCCCAGCATACGCCACCCGCGGCGCCGGTCGTCAGCGCTTGCGGCGCAGGATCTGGCTGCCGCCGTGCCAGTTGAGCAGCAGCTGCCCCTCGGGCAGGACGCTGCCCTGGTAGCTGTCCAGGCGGTGCTGGCCGGCGTCGCAAGGGCCGGGCTGGCGCTGGTAGTCGATCTCGCTCAGCGACAGCTTGTCGCCAAAGCGCTGGCCCTTGAGGAGAAAGCGGGTGGTGGTCTTGATCTGCGGCGTGCCGCTGCACGGGTAGACCCCGCCGAGGCGCTGGCGCTCGATGGTGCGCTCGTAGTAGCCGGTGATCTCGGCGTTCTTCTCGCTCAAGTGCCACTCCTCGCGCTCGGCCTGCAGGTCGCCCTCGGCATCGACGGCGCGGAACTGCCACTCCCACAGGCCGTCGATGGACTCGCGGGCCAGCGGGCCCAGGCCGCGCGACCTGCCCTCGCCGGCCAGCGACAGCGAGCTACTGCCCGCCGGGCGCCGCACCAGCCGCTGCTCGCCGCCGGCGTCAAACTGCAGGACCAGCTCCTCGCCCTGCAGGCGGCCGACGTAGCTCAATAGCTCGCGCTGGCGGTTATCGCAGGGGTTGCGCTCGGTGTCCACGCCCACCTCGCGCAGGGTGACCTGGCCGTCGCGGATCTCGCCGCTCAGGCGGGCGCGCACGTTCTTGATGAAGCCGAGCATGCCGTTGCACTGAAACGGCCGCTGATCGGTCGACAGCGTCATCACCTGCCGGTGGTAGTAGCCGGCCAGGCGGCTGCCCTGCTGCTCCAGGTGCCACTCCTCCTGCTCGACCTGCAGGTCTCCCTGCTGAGTCGTTGAGCGGACCACCCAGTCCCAGACCCCGCTGGCGTCGGCGACCCGCGGCGCCGCCGGCGGGGGTGCGCTCTGCACCTCGCTGGCCGCGGCCCCGGCCGGCCGCCGCCCCGTGGTCGCACAGGCGCCAAGCCCGAGCAGTGGGACCGACAGCAGGACGAGGAGCGGAGACCAGCGCATGCACATGTTCCTTGAAGACTCGGCTCGACGCCGAGCGGCAAGTCCCATGTTATCACGCAGCGCGCCCGACCCCACGGCGGTAAGCGCGGCCGGGCGGGCACCGCACCGGTCAACGCGGCCGGGCGGGCGCCGGGTCGTTATTCGCAGCTGCAGCCGGGAAGCGGACAGGGGCGGGGATGCTAGTGAGTCGAGGGGCGGGGTGTAAGCCGAGCGCCGATCAGGCGTGACCGCGCCGACCCAGCCAGCGCCCGGGGGCCAGAGAGCTCTCCTGACCTGCATAGTGCTCGGGGAACTCGCCGGGGTAGCGGTAGATGGTGAGTCCGCTCTGACCGGCTGCGGCGACGCGCTGGCAGAGCAGATCGAGCTCGGTGTCATAGTCGACCACCACCGCCCCCGAGGGGAGCGGCGCGCCTTCGGCGCCGCCACCACCCTGGACAGCGACCCAGCGGCCGGCAAGTTCTACATCTGTGAGTTGGAGGGGGTTGGTCAGGTTTGAGTGGGCCATGGATGGTCGCAGCGGTGCATACCGCCAACACGTCTTAGCTAACAGCCATGACGCAGGCTGTCAATGCGGGAAGCCGGTGAATTTGTAGTATTTTTTAGTTGACGCACCCTCGCGGCAACCAAGCTCGTGATATTCCTAGGCTCGGCCGGGGCACGAACTGTCGCTTCACGGCGATGCCGGGCGGCCGGGCTTGAGGCGGCCATCGAGATCGCGGTACTGCGGCGACGCCGCGGCGGCAGGCAGGCCGCTCACCGCGCGCAGCTTGGCCTCGATCTTCTTGGCGTCGCCGACCACCACCACCGTCGCCTCGGCGGGTCGGATCTGGGCGCGGACGACGCGCTGCAGCTCGGCCGGGGTGGCCTGCTGCGCGCCGGCGCCCTGGCGCGCCAGCTCGTCCAGGGGCAGGCCGTAGCGGGCGATCTGGGCGTAGATCTGCGCCAGGCCGGCGGCGCGCTCGCCCTGGGCGACGATGCGCTGGATCTCGCCCTTTTGCCCCTTGGTCAGCTCGGCGGGCGTGACAAGCTCGCTGCGCAGCCGCCCGAGCTCCTTGAGCATCTCGGCCAGCGACTCGGCGGTGACGTCGCTGCGCACCGCGGCCTGGGCGACGAACTGGCCGGCATCTTTCTGGCGGACGAAAAGCGACTGCGCGCCATAGGTGTAGCCGTGCGCCTCGCGCAGGTTCTGGTTGAGGCGACTTGTAAACAGGCCGCCGAGCAGCATGTTGGCCACCGCCGCCACCGCGCGATCGGGGTCGAGCCGATCGCCGGCGAGGTTGGCGATCAGCAGCTCGGACTGCGGGGCCCCCGGGCGGTCGACCAGGATGAGCCCCGGGTGGCTGCGCGGCGGCGGCAGCGCCACGACCGGCGGCGGCGCCCAGCCGGTGCTGGTGGCAAAGCGGCGAGCGAGCGGCGTCGACAGGCGCTCGGCCGTCGCGGCGCTCAGCTCGACATCGCCGACCACGACCAGGGTGAGCGCGCCGTAGTAAGCGCGGTGAAAGCGCGCGAGGTCGGCCGCCTGCAGCTTGCCGAGCGCGACCTCATCGCCGAGCACCGGTCGCCCGTAGGGATGCTGCTCGCCGTATAGGCCGCTGAGCAGGGCGCGCTCGGCGTTATAGCGCGGCTCATCGCGCAGCTGCGCCAGCTGGGCCAGGAGCTCACCGCGGGTGCGCTGCCAGTCCGCCTCGGCAAAGGCCGGCCGCAGGACGGCGTCGGCGAGCAGCTCGGCCGCCGCGGGGTAGCGCCCGGGCAGCACGCTCAGCGAGAGCAGCGTCGTATCCGCGGTGACATGCGGCTGCAGCGTCGCCCCGAGCTCCTCCAGCGCGTCGGCGAACGCGGTGGCGCTGCGCCCGCCCGCCCCTTCGGTGAGCATCGCCGCCACGGCGTTGGCGAGGCCGGCGCGCTCGGGCGGGGACTGCGCCTCGCCGACCGGCACCACCACCACCGACTCGAGCAGCGGGGCCCCCGGCCGCCGTACCAGCAGCACGTCGATGCCGGCGTGCTTGAAGCGCGCCGCCGCAGGTGGTACCAGCGGCTGCACCGGCCCCAGCTTGGGGGCCACGCTCAGGTCGATCGGCGGGCGCAGGGCGGGCGGCACCTTGGCCGGCGGCCCGCTCGCCGCGGCAGCCTTCAGGGTCGGCTCGGCGGCGACCGGCGTCCCCGGCGGCGCCGGCACCACGGTCAGGGTCACCCGCCGGCCCGGCTCGCCGATGCCCAGGCGCTGGAGCTCTTGGTTGAGCGCCTGCGGCGTGACCTGCCGCAGCCGCGCCAGCACCCGCGGCAGGGCGTTGGGGTCGCCGAACCAGGCGTTGAACTCCTGGAGGAACTGCGCCTGCCCGATCGGCGTCTCGAGCTGGCGGGCGATGTGGGTGAGCAGCTGGCTGCGGGCGCGCTCCAGCTCGCGGGCGGTGATCGGCTGGCGGCCAAGCTGTAAGAGCTCGCGCTCGACGGCGGCGACCAGGGTGCTCTCGCTGACCCCCTGCTGCGCGGTGGCCGACAGCGCCAGCAGCGAGCCCAGGGTCAGCGGCTCGGCCTCGACCTGCACCTCGCCCGCCACCTTCTGCTCGACCACCAGGGCGCGGTGCAGCCGGCTCGCCTTGCCCACCCCCAGCACGCCGGCGAGCAGCTGCACGGCGGCGAACTCCGGGCTCTGCACCGGGGGCGCGTGCCACGTCATGTAGACCCGCGGCAGGGCGACCTGATCGCTGATGGTGACCCGCTTCTCGACCGGCGCCCGCAGCGGCTCGCCGGCCCAGCGCGCGCTCTTGGGCCGGGGGAGCCGCGGCATCCAGCCAAAGTAGGTCTGGATGAGCTGCCGCGCCGCGCCGAGGTCGATGTCACCGACCACCGCCAGGGTGGCGTTGCTCGGGACGTAATAGGTGTAGAAGAACTGTTTTACGTCCTGCGTCGTCGCGTTGATAAGGTCCTGGTGCGAGCCGATAACCGGCCAGCTGTAGGGGTGCCCTTTAGGGTACAACGCCTCGACCATGCGCAGCTCGGCGCTGCCGTAGGGCCGGTTCTCGTAGCTCTGGCGCCGCTCGTTGCGCACGACCTCGCGCTGGAGGTTGACTTTCTCGTCGGTCATCGCCTGCGGCAGGTTGGTCAGCCGCTCCGCCTCCAGCCAGAGCAGGGTCCCCAGCAGGTGGCTCGGGCCGAAGTCGTAGTAGAAGGTTCGGTCGTTGCTGGTGCTGGCGTTGTTGTTGCCGCCCTCGGCCTCCATGATCTGGTCGAACTGGCCGCCGGGCACGTTGGTGGTGCCCATGAACATGAGGTGCTCGTATAGGTGCGCAAAGCCGGTGCGGCCGACCGCTTCGTCCTTGGAGCCGACGTTGAACCACAGCGAGACGACCACCCGCGGGACCGCCGGATCGCGCCGCAGGAGCACCGTGAGGCCGCTTGGCAGCGTGTAGCGCTCGGCGGTGAGGGTGAGCGGATCGCGCGCCGCCGGGCCGGCCGGCGCCGCAGCTGCCGGCGCGGCCTCCGAAAGCCCCAAGCGCGGCGCTCCCAGCGGCGATCCCAGAAGCGCGCCCAGCGCCAGGCCGAGCGCGCCCAGCACCGCCCACCGCCGCCCGCCGCGCCCCTGAGCCGCCTGGCCGAGCTCGCGCCGCGCCGCCTGGGGCTCGGGGGTCGGCTCCTCACCAAGTGAAGGGCTGCTGGACAAGTCGCGGCTGCCGCCGCCAAGGCTGTGCTTAAGTAACTCCATGCCTCCTGTATACGACGGAAGGAGCAATTGCGGAACCCCGCAGCCAGACCCCCTTTTCCACTGCGGACTTCTCGGCTATGCTGAAGGTGGCATACCGGTGCCTGCCCGGAACCGGCGTGCCTCCATCCCTTTGCTGGCACGCTGGAGTTTGCACGATGAGAAGAGCACTGCCGTTGAGACTACCGTTGATTTTGGGAGTGGTCCTGGCGATCGGCTGCGGCATTCCCAAAGAGCAGTGGGAGCTGAAGCTGCGCGAGAACGCCGACCTGCAGACCAAGGTCTCTGACCTCGAGCGGCAGAAGACCATGCTGGAGCAGCAGATCGCCGACCTGAAGAAGGAGCAGGAGGATCTGCGCCGCGTCATCGAGGCCCTCAAGGGTCAGGCGGGCAAGCTGGGCAGCGACAAGGCGGACCTGCTAGAGCGGATGGCCAAGATGCGCGCCACCCTGGAGGACCTGGAGCGCGCCAAGGCGGCCGCCGACAAGCGCAACCGCGCCTTCCGCGACCTTTTGGCCAAGTTCAAGGCGATGGTCGATGCCGGCAAGCTGCAGGTCGAGGTGCGCAACGGCCTGATGCTGGTGAAGCTGCCGGACAACATCCTGTTTGACCCCGGCAAGACCGCCCTGAAGAAGGAAGGCCAGGACGCCATCGTCCAGGTCACCGGCATCCTCAACGGCATCGAGGGGCGCAAGTTCCAGGTCGCCGGCCACACCGACAACCGGCCGATCGGCAAAAACTCCAAGTACAGCTCCAACTGGGAGCTCTCGGCCGCGCGCGCCCTGGAGGTCCTGGACCTGATGGTCAAAAGCGGCATGGACGCCCGGCGTCTGTCGGCCGCTGGCTACGCCGACGTGCTCCCGGTGGCGACCAACGACACCGATGAGGGCCGTCGCCAGAACCGCCGCATCGAGATCGTGCTGGTGCCCAACATCGAAGATCTGCCGACGATCGACGAAAAGTAGCCCGCTCGCTCGCCGCGGTCCGCAAGCGGCGGACCGCTCACCCCACAAGCCCGCAACCATCCTCGCTCGCCGGCCCGGGCGCCCGCCGGCGCCGTCGGCTCAGGCGATGTCGTCCCAGATGTCGCGCCAGTTGGTGCGACCGCTGGCCGGCACGCGGTGGTAGTGACCCAGGTTGGTCTCGCGCCGCAGCCGCCCGCTCGGGTCCTTGATGAAGTACTTGTAGCGGACAAGCTGCCCGACGCTCTCATTGAACGGGACGTCCAGCGACCAGGTGTTGCCGTTAATCCGCTCCAGGCGCAGCGCCCGATCGAGGTCCCAGTTGCCGAGCTCCTGGCAGTCGCCGGTGACGTAGATGGCCTCTGGGTGCTGGGCCTTGCCGCCGTTGACCTGCACGGTGACCAGCGTCTTGCCGCCGAGCGCCGGCAGCGTGTGGTGGTAGACCTGCACGGTGTCGCGGTGCAGCTCCAGCTCGGCGCGACCGGCGCTCACCGTGAGCTTGGACGAGCCGCCCGGGCAGGGCAGCAGGTTCTCGTAGACGCCGTCGGGCAGCTCGAGGTGGGCGAGCGGCAGCCGGCGCGCCGGCCCCTTGTTTATCACCACCAGACAGACGTGGCCCATGTAGCTGCGCTCGAAGCAGTAGTGGTCATCGCTGATCGCGCGGGTGACGGTGCCGCCCTTCTGCACCGCCAGGTTGTCGCGCCGCAGCTGCGCCAGCTTGGCGATGTCGCGGTAGATCTCCGCGTCGGTGTCAAATGACTCCATCATCGGCCGGTTGTACGGATCGTTGCCTTGGTTCGTGTCGTTGTGCAGCCCCTGCTCGGTGCCGTAGTAGATGCAGGGAATGCCGCGCGCGCACATGAGGATGTCGACCGCCATGCGCAGCCGCACCAGGTCGTTGCGCAGAGACAGAAAGCGCGGCAGGTCGTGGTTGTCGATGAACGTCACCAGCTCGGTGGCAGTGTGATAGGTGCCGTCGCGCTCGACCACGTCCTCGATCTCGCGCAGCGAGCGGTCCCGGGCCAGGGAGTTCTGCAGCGCGAAGCACATCGCAAAGTCGAGCATGCTCATGCCGCTGTGATTGGCGAAGTGGACGGCGTCGGGATCGTACACGCCGCCGAGGAACCACTCGCCGAACATGAACAGCTCTGGCTTGTACTTGCGCATGTCGCCGCTAAACTCCTGCCAGAACCACAGCGGCATGTGCTTGACCGTGTCCACCCGCAGGGCGTCGCAGCCCTTGTCGAGCCACATCTGGATCGCGGTCTTGATGTAGGAACGGAAGGCCCAGCTGGCCTCGTTGAAGTCGGACAGGCCGGCGAAGCTCTTGCCCTGGATCTCGTCGAGGTTGCGCCAGTCGGTGACCTCGCCGGCGTGGTGGTACCACTGACCGCGATCCTCGTCGTAGGTGGCGAGCTTGCGGCCGTCGTCATAGAGCTCGCCGCGCGCCCCCACGGTGGTCGGGCTGGAGTGGTTGCACACGACATCAAGGACGAGCTTCATCCCGCGCTGGTGCATCTCCTTGAGCAGGCGATCAAAGATCGTATCGTTGCTGGCGAACACGCGCACGTGCTCGGGATCTTCGACCAGGTGCTCGTCGATGCGCTTGAAGTCCTTGGCCCAGTACCCGTGATAGGGTGCCATCGGCACCGCCAGCTGTACCAGGGTGTCCACCTGATCGAACACCGGAGTGATCCACACCGCCGAGATTCCCATCCCGCGCAGGTAGTCGAGCTTCTTGATGATGCCGAGCAGATCGCCCCCCCAGTACTTGTACCACTCCTTGTGCGTGGCGTCGTAGGTGGCGCTGTCCTTGCCGATGTTGTTCTGCGGGTCGCCATCATAGAAGCGGTCGATGACGATGAAGTACAGGGTCTGATCGCGAAACTCTGCCGGCACCTTTTCTCCTTAGTTGGCTCTGCCCCGAGCGGGCCCGCCCTCGCGGCGGCGCCGCCGCTCAGCGGGCGCGCAAGATGACCGCCGACCGCGCCTGGGCGGCATAGGTCGTGGAGACGACCGGCGGCGCGCTCTCCGGCTCGCAGTAGTCCTGCGGCGACTCCAGCGCAGTGTCAACGACGCGATAGAAGCTCTGGCCGCTCGGCAGCGGCGGGAGGTTGAAGACCAGGGACTCCCAGTAGGCGTTGAGGATCACGTACAGGTGCTCGCCGTGCTCGGGGTAGGTAAGCTCGAAGGCCAGGCTGTGCGAGTCGGGCGCGAGGTCGGGCGCGCCCACCTGCACCCCGTGCCAGATCACATCGGGACCCGCCGGCTCGGTCCAGAATACCTCTTCCTGAAACAGGTGATGGCTCAGGTTCAAGCGGACCAGTCCCTTGACAAAGCGCAAAAGCCCAGCGTGCTTCTGGACGTCGTCCCAGTTGAACCAGCTTAGCTCGTTGTCCTGACAGTAGCCGTTGTTGTTGCCGCGCTGGGTGCGCCGCACCTCGTCGCCCATGAGCAGCATCGGCGTGCCCTGGGAGACAAACAGGATGGTCAGCAGGTTTTTGCACTGGCGCAGCCGCAGGGCCTCGATCGTCGGGTCCTGGGTCGGCCCTTCGACGCCGTAGTTGCAGCTGTGGTTGTCGTCCGAGCCGTCGCGGTTCTCCTCGCCGTTGTCCTCGTTGTGCTTGTGCTCGTAGGAGCACAGGTCGTTCATCGTAAAGCCGTCGTGGCAGGTGATGAAGTTGACGCTGCGGCTGGGATCGCGGCCGGGCTGGTTGTAGATGTCGCGGCTGCCGGTGACGCGCTCGGTCAGCTTGGCCACCGTCTCGCCTTTTCCGCAGATGAAGCGGCGCACATCGTCACGGTACTGGCCGTTCCACTCCGCCCAGCGGTGGCCGGTGAACGAGCCGACCTGATAAAGTCCACCGGCGTCCCAGGCCTCGGCGATGATCTTGGTGCCGGCGAGCACCGGATCGGACTCGATCTCCCACAAGATCGGCGGCTCCTTGAGCAGCTCGCCGCTGGGATCGCGCGACATCACGGACGCCAGATCGAAGCGGAAGCCGTCCACATGCATCAGCCGCACCCAGTAGCGCAGACAGTCGAGGATGAGGCGCCGCACCACCGAGTGGTTGGCGTTGAGGGTGTTGCCGCAGCCGCTGTAGTTGGCGTAGCGGGCGCGATCGTGCGGCAAGAGCGTGTAGTAGCCGCGGTTCTCCAGCCCGCGGAACGACAGCGTCGGTCCGTGCTCGTCCCCCTCGGTGCTGTGGTTGAACACGACATCGAGGATGACCTCGATGCCGGCCCGGTGCAGGGCCTTGACCAGATCGCAGAACTCGCGCACCGGGGCCAGCACATCGGGCGCGCAGGTATAGCCGCGGTGCGGCGCGAAGAACGCGATGGGACTGTAGCCCCAGTAGTTCTGCCGCTTGGGCGCCGCGTCCTGTACGTCGAAATGCTGCACCGGCAAAAGCTCCACCGCGGTGACGCCCAGATCTTTCAGGTAGGGAATCTTCTCGATGAGCCCGAGGTAGGTCCCGCGCCGCTCGGGCGAGACGCCAGAGCTCGGGTGGCGGGTGAAGCCGCCGACGTGCATCTCGTAAAAGACCGAGCCGGCAAACGGTCGCTGCAGCGGAATGTCGCCTTCCCAGTCGTAGCTGTGCGGATCCACCACCACGCCGCGCATCGCCAGCGCGCAGTTGTCCCCCGGTAAAATGGCCGCCTTGCGGTGGTAGGTAGAGCAGGTGACGGCGCGCGCGTACGGGTCAAGAAGGACCTTGTTGCCGTCAAAGCGTAAGCCTTGCTCGGGCCGCATCGGTCCGTAGGCGCGGTAGGCATAGACCTGTCCCGCCTGAAGGCCCTTTACGTGGACGTGCCAGTAATAGAAGGTGCGGTTCTGCTTGGGATGAAGCTTGATGACCTCGGACGGAGCGGCGGCGTCTTCGCGGTCGAACAGCAGCAGCTCGACATCGGTGCTGTTCTTGGAAAAGACGCTGAAGTTGACCCCATCGGGGCGCACCGTGGCCCCCAGCGGGTAGGGCAAGCCGGGGCTGATTCGATCGCTCATAAGACTAAGGTACCCGAGCCTACCCGACCCCTACAAGAGTGACTGCCCGAGCGGGCAGCAGGCGCGGCGCTCACGGTAGAAAGTGCAGGACAGTGCCGCTGTCCCCTACGGCGTAGATGTTGGTCGCGCTGCTGCCCCAGACTGCGCGTAAGTTGGTGGTACTGTTTGAGTTCATTCGCGTCCAGGTAGTGCCGTCAAACTGCAGGATGGTTCCGCCGTCTCCCACCGCGTAGACATTGTTGTCGGCGCTCGCCCACAGCCCGCGCAGGCTCTGGGTAGTCGGAGAGGTGGCGAGCATCCACTTGTCGGCGTTGTTCGGGCTGCTCGAGCGGCGAATCAGCTTGCCGCCATCGCCGGCCGCGTAGTGATAGGCGCTGCCGCACAGCATGGCGTTGATGTTGCCGGCGATGTTGTCGCCGGGGCCGAGCATCTGGCCGCCAAAGCCATTGTTGCCGTCCCAGCTCTGCGCGTAGCCCTTGCCGCCTGTGACCGCACCGACCACGTACAGGTCGTCATTTTTGCCGCTCGGGTTCTCCGAGATCGCGAGCAGCGCCGCCGTGGTGCCGCTGCTGCGGCTGCTGACGCTGGTGCCGTTACCGGACAGCACCAGCGCGGTGCCGTTATCGCCGACAAAGTAGGTGGCGGGGTTGTTGCCAAGGCCGATGGCGATGCCGCGCAGGGCGGCGGTGCTCGCGGGGTTGGGGATCGACTTCCAGGTCGTCCCGCTCAGCTGCAGGATCGTGCCGCCGTCCCCCGCGGTGAACAGGGAGCTGCCGCCGGGCCGGCCCACCGCGGCGCGCAGGGCCACCGCCCCGCCCGAGGGCGGCGCCAGCGGCGACCACGCCACGCCGTCCCAGCGCAGCGCGGTCCCGCCGTCGCCGACGACGATGAGGTTGTTGGCGGCGGTGCCGGCGATGGCATTGAGGTTGGCGGTCACCGGACCTGGCAGCGGCTCCTTGCACCAGCCGTGGCAGGCGCTGAACACCGCCTGTAGCTGCACGTCCTCGGTCACGGTGAAGGTGCAGCTGGCAAGGCCGCTGCAGGTCCCGCCCGACCAGCCGGCGAAGGCGCCGCTCTGGGCGTTGGCGCTGAGGGTGAGCTGCGTCCCCTTCATGAACGTGGCGGTGCAGCCGGTGCCCGGGCTCGGGCAGCTGATGCCCGCCGGAGTCGAGGTCACCGTGCCGGCGCCGCCGCTGAGGTTGGCGACCTGCACCGCGACCGTCGCCGCGTTGCCGCACAGGGTCACCGCGCTCAGCGTCACCGCCACATCAAAGACGCCGTCGCTGTCCAGCGTCAGGGCGGCCTTGCCGGTGGCGGCCAGGCAGGACGAATCCTTATAGAGGCTGACCTGGTAGCTGGTGGGGCCGCGGGTGCCGGGCGGAAAGGCCACCGCCAGCACATCGAACGGACCGCTGGCGAACATGGTCATCGCCTGCCGGCTCTGGCCGGCCGCATCCGCCGCGGTGATGCTCAGGTCGGCGCGCACCGTCAGCGGCTCCACCGGCGAGAGGCGCAGGCGCACCAGCGGTCCTTCCGCGGTCGCGCTGCCGCTGCTCGTGCACGAGAGGAGTCCGCCCAGCAGCGCGCCGGCCAGCGCCAGCCGCGCGTACCTGCAGCGCCCTGCAGCTGCGCTGCCCGCATGGCCCTGTCTTGTCATCGCTGACCCTCCTTGTTGCTCGCGGCGCCGCGGCGGCGGCTTGCTCGGCCGCCGCGTCAGAACATGAACATGTAGGTATTGGCCGGCAGCGTGCGCTCGCCGGCGGTTGCCGCCTGGGTGCCGAGCACCACCCCGGCCGTGATCGCGCCCGCCGCCACCGCGGCGCCGCCGATGGCGACCCAGAACCACCACTTCTTGTAGACCGGAGTCTTGTCTTTCTCGACGACCACCACCTGCACCGGATCGGCGCCGGGAGCCAGCGTGAGCTCGGTGCGCCGGCGCTGCGTCTCGTCGACCTCGACCTCGACCTGCTGCGACCGGTAGCCGGTGTGGCGCAAGACCAGCTTGTGCTTGCCGGTGAAGGCGGGGCGCTTGTAGGGGGTGATGCCGAGCTCTGAGCCGTCGACAAACACCGACGCGCCGGGCGGCTGGGTGTAGACCTCCAGGACGCCGCGCGGCATCGCCGCGTTCTGCAGCACGGCGCGCCGCAGCATGTCGCTGAGCTGGTCGGCCGCCCGGGCAAGCGCGCAGTCGGCGCAGTCCTCGGTGATGCGCCCGCCCAGGGCCCCGACCTCGACATCCAGGATCTCGACGTTGATGTGCCAGCTCGGGTTCTTGTGGCCGGGCAGGACCTGGGTCTTTATGCGGTAGCGGGCGACGATCTGGGCGTCGAGCAGGCGACCGAGCCGCTCGCGACACAGCTCGCTGTGGCAGCTCTTGAGCTGCGGCTCGCCGGAGAGCGCGATCTCCAGCTCGCTGTCCGGGGTCAGGGTGAACCCCTGGGCCGCCAGCCCCTGGTGCGCCGCCGCGCGCAGCCGGGCCTGCTCGGTCGGCTGCAGCGGTCCCTCGAGCAGCGGCGCCAGCAGCAAGGCGCTGCTCGCCCGCGCCGCCGCGCCCGTCGCGCCCAGCACCGCGACCGCCACCGCCACCGCCAGGCCCAGCCGCGGGACCCAGGACTGCCGCGGTGAGCGGTGCGGAGTCAGCATCATGGGTTCAGGTTATCCGATCTGTGCAGCGGCGGCACGCCGGCCGGGTGTCGTTTCTTGGCCTGCCAGCGCCAGCGGACGGCCCGAGCGCAGGCGCTACAGGCTTGCTGGGGGGGGGCCGCCCGCCGCCCGCTCCCGCGCGTCGCGGCGGGAGTATGCTGCGCCTGCCCACAGCCCGAGGAGGCAGTCCATGCAGCCCACCGCAAAAGAGGATCCGACCGCGCTAATCGAGGTCAGCCGCGACGGCTTCATCGCCACCGTGGTCCTGTCCCGCCCGCACAAGCTAAATGCCCTGACCAAGCCGATGTGGCGCCGGCTGGGCGAGGTGTTCACCGAGCTCGCGGCCGACCGCGAGCTGCGCTGCGTCATCCTCCGCGGCGCCGGCGAGCGCGCCTTTTCCCCCGGCAACGACATCTCCGAGTTCGCCGCCGACCGCAGCAACCGCCAGCAGGCCAGCGAGTACGGCGCGATCATGCACGCCACCGCTGCCACCATCGCGGCCTGCCCGCACCCGCTCGTCGCTCAGATCCACGGCATCTGTGTCGGCGGCGGCCTTGAGATCGCCAGCCTCGCCGACCTGCGCATCTGCGGCCAGAGCAGCCGCTTTGGCATCCCGGTAAAGAACCTCGGCCTGGTCATGGCCTACCCCGAGCTGTCGCCGCTGGTGCGCCTTCTCGGCCCCGATCGGGCGCTGGCGCTGCTCCTGGAGGGCCGCATCATCGACGCCGCCGAGGCGCTGGCCATGGGCCTTGTGAGCCGGGTGGTCGCCGACTCGGACGTGCAGGCCGAGGCGCTGCGCACCGCCCGCCGCATCGCCGAGGGAGCGCCGCTGGTCGCCCGCTGGCACAAGAAGTTCGTCGGCCGGCTGCGCGACCTGCAGCTGGCGACGCCGCTCACCGCGTCCGAGCTGCAGGAAGGCTTTGACTGCTTCGACACCGAGGACTTCCGCATCGGCTACACCGCCTTCCTCGCCAAGCAGCCGCCGCAGTTCGTCGGGCGCTGACCGCGGACTACCGCGACGGCTGCCGCGGCTCGGCCGCGACCTTGAGCAGCACCCGCGGCGCCCGACCGCGGACCGGGCCGCCAGCGACCACCTGGGCGACGACCCGCTCGGGCGCCACGCCGTGCTGGACCAGGTAGTCGCGCACCGCGATCGCCTGCTGGTCGTAAAGCGACGGCAGCGACGGCAGCGACGGGCGTCCCGGCGCCACGCCGGCGGCGCCGTCGCTCGCCGCGCCCTGCAGCTCGATGCGCAGCTGGCGCAGCTCGGGGTGGTGGACCAGCAGATCGATGAGCTCATCAAGGATGCGCACGCTGTCGGGCGCGAGCGCCGCCGTGCCGGGCACAAACTCCAGCGGCTCGCGCAGCAGGATCTCCCCGGTTCCAAGCTGCACCCGCGGCGACGCCGGCCGCCGCAACAGCGTCAGGCTGAGCCGCTGCTCACCGCCGCTTGGCAGGACCACCGTCTGCTCGCGCGACAGGTAGCCGCTGGCGTCCACCCGCAGCGTCCACGGCCCGGCCGGCACCCGCGTCAGCAGCCCACCGGGCTGCGGCAAGAGCTCCACGCTCTGCCCTTCGCGCAGGAGGGTCGCGGTGGCGCGCAGCGGCTGCCCGGCCTCATCGCGCAGCTCCAGCCACAGCCGACCGAGCGCCGGCCGCTCGACCGGCGGCAGCTTCAGCTCGATCGCCGCCACCTCGCCGGGGCGCACCCAGACGATCTGGCGCGCCGTCAGGTGGTCGCTGCGGCTGGCCTCCAGCACCACCGCCCCGGCGACCAGGGGGGCGCTGCGGAACTCGCCGCGCTCGTCGGCGAGCAGGGCATTGTGGCGGACGCCGACCAGCCGCACCAGCGCATCGGGCAGGGCGACGCCGGTGAGCGCGTCGCGCACCACCCCGGTCACCGTGCCCTGCGCGTAGCCCCCCGCAGGAGGCGCCGGCGGCTCAAGGGCTCCGTCGGGTTCCAGGCTGCGGTGGATGGTGCCGTCGCCGCCGCTCAGCAGCTCGAGCTCCCAGCTGAGCGCCCCGTAGCCCGACACCTGATTGAGCTTGGCGCCGGTGGCGTAGCCGGAGCTCTGCAGGCCGAGCTGCATGCCGAGCTCCAGCGTCATCGGCAGCGTCAGGTGCAGCCGCGCCCCCAGGGTCAGCCACTGCGCCAGCCGCTCGTCCACACCCTCGACCACCCCCTGCAGCCGCAACAGCTCGCGCAGCACCGGATCTCCGTCTCCGGTGACCACGTCGAGGTGGTAGGCGAAAAGCGGCCCGAGCCGCAGCTTGCGGTGGACCGGAAACAGCGCGTCGGCGCCCACCGCAAGGCGCAGCCGCGGCTGCCCGACATCGTAGGCCGCCGTCGAGATAAGGCGCGTCGCCAGGCACTGCGCGCTGCCCGCGGCCATGCAGTCCTGGCTGGCCAAAAGCTCGCTGCTGCGATCGTACAGGTAGCCGAGCAGCCAGTGCAGGCGCAGCGGCAGCGCGCTGTGGCGCCGCTGCAGGTCGACGGTCCCCAGGATGTCGACGCCCAGGTCGGCGCTGCGGAAGTTAGGGCCAAGGTCATCGGGGCCGCTGTGCACCCGCAGGATCGGCTGCACCGCCGCGTGGACCAGCCGCCCCCACTGGGTATGCAGCTTCACCGTCAGCGCGATCTCGCCCAGCGCCAACAGCGAGGTCGAAGACGGCTTGGTGTCCATGAGCGGTCGCACGACGCGGCTGGCGCGCCCGCCGACCTGCAGCGAGGTCTCAAGGTGCGAGCCAATGGACGCCGCGACCTGCACAGCGCCGGCCAGCTGGATGAAGTTGTCGTCGCTGAGAAGGTAGCCGCCTTGCGCAAACCCGGCCAGCGAGATGCCGACCCGCAGCCGCCACGGGCAGCCGGCCTCGGCAAGCGGCAGATCGAAAAGGCCGGTGCCGCCGGTGCGCGAGAGGCCCAGCGAGCAGCTGCCCGGCCCATCGCTGGCCGCGGCGACCGCCGGCGTCCCGAGCAGCACGCTTAACAAAAGGAAGAGCAGCCCTGGGGCCGCGGCGCCGCGCGGTCGGCCGCCGCGCCGCGCCGCGCAGTTGGGGGCAGGCCCCGCAGTCCCCGCCCGAGGCTCGACCGGTGACGCGGCAGTGGAGGATCCCAGGGACATCGCGACTTAACGTAAATACCACGAAGGCACGCGAAATCGGCCACTACCTGGCGCAATCTTGCGCTCGCCGCCCGGCTTGCGGTCCGGCGCGCGGCTAGCTGCGGGTGAGCAGCTTGATGAGGAGGCCGAGGATGATGAGGGCGAGCGTGCCGAGGATCGCGACCCAGGCGGCGCGCGGCACCTGGGGCAGCACCGCGGCGGCGGTCGCTGGCACGGCGGCGGGCGGGACCGCCGGGACGGGACTCTTGGGCGGCGACGCCGCGGCGCGGGCGGCCGGGAACTGCGGCTCGGTGGGGGCGTCCTCGATATAGGACTGGCTGTCGCGCCGGCTCTTGGTCGAGCCCTTCTCGGGGCCGGCGTCGGGGCCGGCGCCGGCGGATGACGTGCTGCTGGCGGCAGCGACCGCGCTCTCGATCGACAGACTCGGCGGTCGCGGGCTCGACGCCGCGCTCGGCGGCCGCGGGCTCGACGCCGCGCTCGGCGGTCGCGGGCTCGACACCGCGCTCGGTGGGCGCGGACTTGACGCTGCGCTCGCCGGCAGCGCGGCCGGCTCGCCCGGGGTCGGCTCGCCCCCCGGGGCTGCCAGGCGTCCCGAGACAGCGCTGCGGGCACTGGCGGCGCTGCGGCCCGACAGGGCGCTCGGGGCCGGTGAGCCGCCGGAGACCGCGCTCGGGGCCACCGCTTCGGCCGCGCGCACGGTGACGCGCGCCGAGCTGGCCGACTCGGGTCGCAGCGGCAGCTCGCGGGCATCGCGGGTGGGATCCAGGGACTCGCCGCTCGGCGGTCGGGCCGGCGCAGCGGGCGGCTCCCCAGCGCCTGCGGCGTCACTGGCCGCACCGACCCCGCCGATTGCGCCGGCCGGCTCGGGCAGCGGCAGGCCGTTTTCATCGACGGCGCCGCTGACCGGGGGGACAAACACCTTGATCTCGCTGTTGGAAGGACGGTAGCGCGACCGCGCCAGGGTCTCCTCGCGCGCCGCCGACTCCTGCTGCTCCTTCATCTCGCGCATCAGATCGAGGATCGAGACCTGATGCAGCTCGCTGGTCAGCCCCGAGCGCTGCGGCAGCCCGGCCACCGGCGACAGCGGCGTCGGCATGGCCGAGTGCTGGGTGGTCAGCCGCACCGGCGGCAGCGAGGTGCCGCCGGCGCTCACCACACTGTCGATGACGCCCGGTGCGCTCGGCGCCGGCGGCAGGCTGCGGTACGACTGCATGGCCGGCTGCGACGGCGGTGGCACCGGCACCGAGATCACCGCTTGGGGCACCGAGATTGGGGCGTTGAAGCCCGACGGAGCGGCGCTGCTCAGGGCGCGCTGCATCTCCTCCGCGGTGGCGTAGGGCGGCCCCGCGGCGCCGAGCGCCCGCAGCGCCACCTGCCCCACAGGTCCCGACAGCGTCTCGGGTAGCGGGTCTTTTCCCACCAGCTCGCCGGCCGGCGGCGGCTTGCCGGTGCACAGCTCGTACAGCACCCGCGCCAGCCCGAGCAGGTCGGCGGCCTGCGCCTCGCGCAGCTGCGGGCCCATGCCGAGCGCCGCCAGGCCGTGCAGCTTGACGTGCGCCAGCATGCCCAGGCCGCCGGCGAAGTCGTTCTCGCTGCCGACGTAGATCTGGCTCGCGTCGAGGCTGCCGTGGGCCATGCCGAGGCGCGCCCCGGTGCTGAGCAGCGACAGGATCGGCCGGATGAGGTGCGCCGCCTCACTCGGCTCGCACAAAGACCCACTCGGCCGCAGCCACCGCTGGCGGCGCTCGATGAGCAGCTCGGGCAAAAGACGCAGCTGATTCAGCTCGCTCACCAGGAACCGCGAGCCGTCGCGCTCGGTGCCATCCTCGATGAGCTTGAGGATGCCCTTGTTCTGGTCGAGCAGCCGCAGCGCCTGCAGCTCCTGCTGAAAGCGGGTGAGCGCGGTGGCATCGCGGGCGTTCTCACCCGAGAGCAGGTCGACCACCGCCCGCTGGCCGGTGACAAGGTGAAAGGCGGCGAACACCGCCCCCCCGGGCCGGCGGCCGAGGAAGTCCTCGATCTTCCAGCGTCGCCCGACGGTGTCAAAGCACAAGGGGGTGGCGTCGTTTTCGCACGCCAGAACTTCTTGTGGATAGGTCGCGCCGCACTCGAAGCAGCGCTTTAGCTCTGCCACTGACATGAAGGCCTTACCGTGGGGTTTGCTCACTATACCACGGCGAGCCGACCTTCTATAGAAAATGAAGGCTTTGTGGCTAGCACATCTAATAGCTGGTAATGGCTGGGCCGGCAGCGGCCGCGGAAAAACCCCTGCATGGCAGGGTCAAGATGTCGCAAGATAGGTGACGAATGTGAGGCTCTAAAGTAGACTGCCGCCAGCATTTGGAGCGCTCGGGAGCCTGCGCCCGCTCGGCCCCCTGCCAGAGACCTGCCGGAGACGTGCCGATACCTGGGAGACCCCAGCCAGATACATGCGGATACATGCGGACCTGCTGGACACCTGGAGACCAACGAGCGGCGCTAGACACGAAATTGACCCAGGAACTTGATAAGTAGACGCGTCGATCAAGTCGACCAGGCATAAGGCCGCCAGAGTAGATTACCGAGGGACCATGTCGAAGAACACGCTTACCATCACCGACAACCGCAACGGCAAAAGCTATGAGATCCCGATCTCGGACGGCACGATCCGCACCTCGGATCTGCGCCAGATCAAAGTCGCGGCCGACGACTTTGGGCTTATGGGCTATGACCCGGCCTACTTGAACACCGCCTCGTGCCGCTCGGCTATCACCTTCATCGACGGCGACAAGGGCATCCTCCGCTACCGCGGCTACCCCATCGAGCAGCTGGCCGAGCAGTCGAGCTACCTGGAGTGCACCTACCTGCTCCTGCACGGCGAGCTGCCGAGCGAGCAGCAGCTGCACGAGTTCATCGAGCAGGTCACCCTGCACACCTTCGTCCACGAGAACATCAAGAGCTTCATCCAGGGCTTCCGCTACGACGCCCACCCGATGGGGATGTTCCTGTCGACGATCGGCGCCCTGTCGACGTTTTACCCCGAGGCCAAGAACGTCTACGACAACACGGTGCGGACGCGCAACATCATCCGCCTGATTGCCAAGGTGCCGACGATCGCCGCCCTGGCCTACCGCCACAGCCTGGGCTTCCCGTTTGTCTACCCGGATAACTCGCTGAGCTTTGCCGGCAACTTCCTCGCCATGATCAAGAAGATGGCCGAGCCGCGCTACAAGCCAAACCCGGTGCTCGAGCGGGCCCTGGACGTGCTGTTCATCCTGCACGCCGATCACGAGCAGAACTGCTCGACCTCGACGATGCGCGCCGCGGGCAGCTCGCTGGTCGATCCCTACTCGGCGGTGGCGGCGGCGTCGGCGGCGCTGTACGGCCCGCTGCACGGCGGCGCCAACGAGGCGGTGCTGCTCATGCTGCGCGACATCGGCAGCGTCAACAACGTCCCGAGCTTCATCAAGGAAGTCAAAGAGGGCAAGGGCGAAAAGAAGCTCATGGGCTTTGGCCACCGGGTCTACAAGAACTACGACCCGCGCGCCAAGGTCATAAAGAAGCTCGCCGACCAGGTGTTCGAGGTCACGGGCAAAAACCCGCTGCTCGACATCGCCATCGAGCTAGAGCGGATCGCCCTGCAGGACGAGTACTTCATCAAGCGCAAGCTCTACCCCAACGTCGACTTCTACTCCGGCCTCATCTACGAGGCGATGGGCTTCCCGCGCGACTTCTTCACCGTGCTGTTCGCCATCCCGCGCACCATCGGCTGGCTGGCGCAGTGGTGTGAGATGCTGGAGGACAGCGAGCAGAAGATCGCCCGCCCGCGCCAGATCTACGTCGGCCAGGATCGTCGCGAGTACCCCGCCGGCCGGCCGCACCCGTTCGAGGCCGAGCGCAACCGCGGCTTCTCGATCGGCTAGGCCGCGCCGCCAGCACCTGCAGCCCCGGCAAACAGGGGCTGCAAGGAGCCCCGCTGCCACCCGGCAGACGGGGCTCTTTTATTTTTCCCCGGGTCGCGCCGCTTGCGACAGGTCGATGACGACCTTGCCCACGGCGTGGCCGGCCTCGCTGTAGGCCAGCGCCTCTTTGACCTCGGTAAACGGGAAGACGCGGTCGAGGATCGGGCGCAGCACGCCGCGCTCGCACAGGGCGGCGAGCATCGCCAGCTGCTCGCCGTCGGGGCGCATGAACAGGTACTCGTAGCGGACGCCGAGCTCGCGGGCCCGCCGCAGCGGCTCGCGGTTCATGAAATCAAAGGCCAGCCGCAGAAGCGCATTGACCCCCAGCTCCTTGCCGACCTTGGCGGTCGGGGCGCCGGCGATGGTGACCAGCACGCCGCCGGGCCGCAGCACCGGCAGCGAGCGCAGGCGGGTCTCACCGCCCACGGTGTCGAGGACCAGATCGTAGCGGGTGAGCAGCTCCTCGAAGCGCTGCGTCTTGTAGTCGACAAACAGATCGGCCCCAAGCCCCTCGCACAGCTGCCGGTTGCGCCCGCCGGCGGTCACCGCCACCGTCACCCCCAGGTGCTTGGCGAGCTGAATCGCCAGCGTGCCGACGCCGCCCGAGGCGGCATGGATGAGCACCTTCTGCCCGGCGCCGAGCGACCCGAAGTCGGTGAGCGCCTGCCACGCGGTGAGCCCGACAAGCGGAATCGCCGCCGCCTCGACATGCGAGAGGTTCTTCGGCTTGCGCGCCACATGACGCGCCTGCACCGCCGCGTAGTCGCAGAAGGTGCCGATGCGATCCTTGTCGACGCGCGCGAACACCTCGTCGCCGGGGACAAAGGTGGTGACCTCGCTGCCGACCTCGGCCACCACCCCCGACAGATCATTGCCCAGGATGATCGGCATCGGCGGCGAGCGCAGGAGCCGCAGTCCACCCTCGCGCAGCTTGAAGTCGACCGGGTTCACGCTCGCGGCGTGGATCTTAATAAGCACGTCCCGGCTGGTGATCGGCGGGCGCGGCAGCTCCCCAAGCTCGACGACTTCATTTTTGCCGTACTTGCGGATAAAGGCAGCTCGCATGGGTCTTCTCTCTTGTTCGCCGAGGTGCCTGGCCCTGGCCCTCGCCCTGGCAACCAGGGTACTGGCGCGGATGCTAGTACGAAACGTGAATCCGCGCCGCGCGCTGGTGATAATATCTTAGGCTAAATACCGTGTGCACCAGGCGCCGCCAGGGGCCCTACCGGGGAGCACATCCAGCGCCTGCGTCTTTTTGGTCCGCAAGGAGTCTGCCATGGCCACCGATCCGAACCGCATTGCCAGCTATTCCGAACTGCTCGAGCTGCTCGCCCGCGAGGGCGTCCTTCACCAGGCGCGCACCGAAGAGAAGTCGGTCACCATCCCGACCGAGAAGGGGTCGCTCGATGGGATGCTCCTTATGCGCTGGCAGGACTCGGATGGAATCATCCAGTTCATCCAGTCGATGCCGCTGGAGATCCCGGCCGACAAGGTCGCGCTGGTCGAGAGCGCGATCGCGCGCCTGAACCACGCGCTGGCGCTGCCCGGCTTTGACCTCAACCACGAGTACCGGCTGCTCACCTACCGCCAGGTGCTGCCGATCTACCCGCGCGGCTACGTCCACCCGGCCGAGATCCAGGCGATGTTCCGCGTCACGGTGAAGACCGCCTCGGATTTCCTGCCCACGCTGGCGCGGGTCCTGCGCGGTGAAGGCACGCTCGCCAACATCGTCGCCGACGCCCAGCGCGATGCCGAGGCCGCGGCCGCCGCCCCGCCGCCGCC
>JBGANQ010000156.1:0-11153 GCA_044222245.1 Polyangia bacterium
CCGCTGCCACCGAGCATGTCGGGGGCTCGCGGAGGAACCATCGACCTGCCAACCCCCAAACGCGCTGCCACTGGCTACCTCGGGCCCTTCCCGGCACCGCGGCCGAGCGGGGGAATGCAAGAGGCTGGCCGCGATCTCAAGGTCGAGCCCGAGCTGCCAGCCCTGTTCGACGACCTCGAGCTGGGCGACGCCCTGGACGCGGCGCTGCCGACCCTGGACGGTCCCGATGGCGGCCCGCCGTCTCCACCGCCGATCCTCGGCCTGGATCTGCGTGACCTGCCGGCGCCGGTCGGGCCGCGGCCGCGGTCGCCGCTGTCCACGGCGGGGCGAGCTCCCAGCGAGCGCCGTCGGCCCGCCAGCTCGCCAGCGCTGGTGATGCCAGCCGCGGTGGCGACAGCCCGCGGGCCCGCCCCCAAGCCGCCTGGGTCGCTTGATGCCGAGCCGGCCCCGCTGCCGGCCCCACCGGCGCGCGGGCAGTCGGGCGAGCTGAAGGTATTCGTGCCGGGCGCTGCACCTGCACCGGCGGCCCCCGAGAGCAAGCCGGCCGCGCGCCCGAGCTCGCCGCTGCCGCGTCCGCCGGCCGGTCCGGTGCAGCCGCCGGCGGGCAAGCGGGTCAGCGCCCCAGGCATCGTCGTGCCGTCCCTGCGCGAGCTCGCGGCGCGCGAGACGCAGCCGGGGCCGCGCCGGATCTCGCAGCCGGGCATCCCGGTGCAGAGCAAGCCTGTGCACGCGCTGTTCGACGCCTCGGATGCGGCGCCGCCAGCTCCGGTGGTGCCACCCCTGGCGGCCGGGCGTCCCGCAGAGCCGACGCCGGTGCCGCTGCCGCCGCTGCCGAGCGATGAGTCGGGCAACGCGCGGCCGACCCCGACCCCGGTCGCCACGGGCTCGAGCAGCGACGCCTCCGAGACCAGCGTGCTCAGCGGCCAGCCGGCGGCGAGCTCGGTCGCCACCGTCGAGCCGCGGCCGGTTCGACTCGGCTATCTCATCGCCGGCCTGGCGGTGCTGGCGCTGCTGCTCGCGTTCATCATCGGGCACATCGCCGGGCTCTGGCCCAAGCCGCCGCCGACGCACCTGGACAAGCCGGCCGCCGTCGGCAGCTCGCCCGAGTCGCCGCCGCCGTCGTTTTGACCGCCGCCGGACAGCGCCCGCTTAGACGGGAATGATCCCGCGCTTGCGCGCCGGTCGCTCGACCACCCGGTTCCACGCCATCTTCAGCCCCTGGTAGAGCACCCGGCGGGTGTCGCGCGGGTCGATGATATCGTCGACCAGACCCCAGCCGGCGACCTTCTGGATGTCGATCTGCTGCTGCAGCATGGCCACCACCTGCGCCTTGACCTCGGGTGCCGGCTCGGCCCCGCCGAACAGCTTCTTGCCGGCGATGCCGACCATGCCATCGGCGCCCATGACGCTGATCTCGGCGCCCGGCCAGGCGACCAGCAGATCCGGCTCGTAGGCGCGCCCGGCCATCACGTAGTAGCCGGCGCCGTAGCCCTTGCGCACCACCACGGTCAGCTTGGGCACGGTGGCCGCGGCCATGATGTGCAGCATCTTGGCGCCGTGGCGGATGATGCCCTCGTGCTCGACCTTGGAGCCGACCATGAACCCCGGCACGTCCATGAGGAACACGAGCGGAATGTTGAAGGCGTCGCAGATCTGCATGAAGTGCGCGGCCTTGTCGGCGCTGTTGACGTCGAGGATGCCGCCGAGGAACTTGGGGTTGTTGGCGACGATGCCCACCGGATAGCCGCCGATGCGGGCAAGGCCGGTGATGATGTTGCGCGCCCACTTGGGCTTGAGGTCGAGCAGCGCCCCGTGATCGACGATGCTGCGGACGATCGCGTACATGTCGTAGGCCTGCCGCGAGTTGGCCGGCAACACGTCGAGCAGCGCCTCGTCGCGGCGCGTCACCGGGTCGACCGGCTCGCTGGCCGCGGGGTTTTTGATCGGCGGCTTGTCGCCGCAGTGCTGCGGCATGAACGACAGGTACTCGCGGATGACGCGCAGGCAGGTTGCTTCATCGGCGAGCTCGACATCGCCGACGCCCGAGGTCTCGCAGTGGATCTTGCTGCCGCCCAGGTCCTGCTCGGCGATCTCCTGGCCGGTGACCGCCTTGACCAGCGGCGGCCCGCCGAGCGCCATCGAGCCCTGGCCCTTGACCATCGGCACAAAGTCGGCAAGACCGGGGATGTAGGCGGTGCCGGCGGCGCCCGGGCCGACCATGGCGGCGACCAGCGGCACCACGCCCGACATGATCACCTCTTCGCGGAACAGGTGCCCCGAGCCGGCGAACAGCGAGATCTGATCGCCGGCCGACAGCTGCGAGTCGATGCGCGCCCCGCCCGAGTCGATAAACCACACCATCGGCATGCGGGCGCGCAGGGCGAGCTCGCGCACCCGCGTCACCTTGACCTCGCCGACCATGCCGATCGAGCCGCCCTTGACGGTGAAGTCGTAGGCGGCGACGGCGACCATGCGGCCGTTTACCTCGCCGTAGCCGCAGATCACCGCGTCGGCGGGGGGCTTGTCGGCGGCGCTGCCGTGGCCCATCTGGGTGCCGTGGATGCCGATCTCGAAGTACTGTCCGTCGTCGAAGAACTGCGCCAGGCGCTCGCGCGCGGTGAGCTTGCCGCGCTCGTGCTGTTTCTGCACCTTGTCGGGACCGCCCATCTGCTGGATGCGGGCCCGCTCCGCTTCCAGCTCGGCAACACGTTCACGCAGGGTCTTGGCCATGATTTTTCTCTCGTTCCTTCCGCCGCAGCGGCAGCACCCTACCATAGCTGCGGGCGCTGCTGCAGGACTCGGACGGCGGCTGACGAGAGGCTTAAATCAGGCTGGCGAAGGTGATGACGCGGGTCTGCTCTTGCGTCTGCTGATCGAGGTTATTGAGGACCTGATCGAGGGCGTCGGGCTCGGTCTGGGCGTAGAAGTGGGCCGGGGGGGCGAAGATGCGCAGCACCTCGTCCAGGTGAATGGCATCGGGGGGACGGGCCAAAAGGTAGCCGTCCTCGTGCTGGACGACCAGGTTGTGGGCCTCCAGCCGCGCCAGCACGCGCCGCACCACGCTCTCGGGCAGGCCGTGGCGCTCTTCCAGCTCGAGCACGGGCAGGCTGCGGTTGCCGCTCTTGAAGTTGCGCGCGACATCGCACAAAAGGCGCGCCGCCAGCGCCCCGCTGATGGTGAGGTTGGGATCCTCGGGCACCAGCGCCGCGTGCCCGCGATCCAAAGAGCGCGCCAGCAGCGGCAGCCGCTGCAGCGCCCGGCAGACCTCGACGCCCCACAGGATGATCACCCACGACAGGTAGATCGACAAAAGGAACAGCGGCAAGACGCCCAGGGCGCCGTAGATCGACCGGTAGCTGCCGGTGACCAGCGACAGATAAAGCCGCATGCCGAACTTGGCGACCTCCAGCAGCACCGCCGAGGTCACGCCGCCGATCACCGCCGCCTTCCACGCCACGCGCAGCGTCGGCACCAGCCGGTTGGCCAGGCTCAGCACCAGCGCGGTCGACGACAGCGAAAGAAACAGCGTCGAGCGGCCCCAGATCGAGGCGGTGTGCAAAAGCGACACCGCGGCGACGAACGGCAGCAGCGTGATGCCGGTGTAAAACAGCAGGAAGCGCTCGATGTAGGTGCGCTCGCGGTGCGACTCCCAGATGCGGTTCCAGATCGACTCGACCGACAGAAACAGGAAGAAGCCGACGCCGATCGAGGTCACCAGGCCGAAGCTGCCCAGGGCCCCGGCGGCGATCTTGTCCGAGAAGTGCGACAGGCTCTTTACCACCTCGGTGCGCACGTCGGCCGACGAGGGGAAGATCTGCTCGACCGCCAGCGACAGCAGGCTGGAGCCGGCGTCGAGCTGGCCGCTGGCCTTGAGCAGCGCGAGGCCCACCGCGATAAGCGGCACCAGCGCCAGCGCCGTCTGGTAGGCCAGCGACGACGCCGCCAGGGTGCAGCGGTCGTTCCAGAAGCCATCCCAGGACAGGCGCAGGATGATGCGCACCTGCAGCCAGGCGGCGGCCAGCCGCGGCGGCAGGGGCAGCCGGCTGGTCGGCTCTAGCTTGGCCGCCAGCCTGGCCGCCGGCTTGGCGGGGATCTCGGGCTGGCTCCTACTCGCTGTCATCGCTGTGCGAGCTGCCGCCGGAGCTCGAGCGGGAGGACTTTACGCCCTCGCTCGCCAGGATCGACTGGAAGATCTGGTTGATGTCGAGCTTCTGCAGGCTCGCCCCGTTGCCGGCGGGCACGATGAGGATGGGCTTGCCCGCCAGCGCATCGGCGATGCGCAGCTTGACCGCGGTGCGGCCGCCGACGCCGGCCATGGCCTTGTTCTGCTTCTCGATGCCCTTGGCGCGCGCGGTGGCTTCGGCGAGCAGCGCCTTGGCGTTGCGCTCGCTCTCGTAGAAGCTCTTGTCGGCGTTGATGCGGATGCGCTCCTGCTGGCCCTTGACCTCGGCGATCTGGACCTGCACGTCGCCGCGCGCCTTCTCCAGGTTGCGCGTCTGCTCGGCCTCGGCGGCCTGCGCCTCGCTCTTTAAGCGCTCGGCGTTCTGCTCGGCGATCTTGCGGTCGTGGATGACCTTCTCGTACTCGGGGTTGAAGCGGTGCTCGCCGAGCAGCACCTGCTCGATGATGATCCCCTCGGACCCGAGCTCGGCGTTCAGCTTCTCCTGCGCCTTGGCGGCCTTCTGGAAGCGCTTGTCCGAGATGTAGAACTCCTCGGAGTGCAGCTCGTTCAAGATGTCGCGCACATACGAGCGACACGAGGGCCGCACCAGCTTCTCCTTGACCTCACTGGTCGAGTGGCCGACGTGCTGCAGGAGGTAGGCGACCTTGTCGGGGTCGATGCGCCAGGCGATGGTGACGTTGACGCTGATGTCGTTGCCGTCGGTGGTCTTGAACTCGACGGCGTCGTCGCCGATGCGATCGCCGCGGTTGGACGAGACGGTCATCTCCAGGTTCTGCAGCTTGATGTCGAAGGTCGCCCAGTCCGACAGAAACGGCACGAAGAAGTAGGTCGCGCCCGGCGGGTACTTGTGATCGTGCTCGATGCCGGCGTTCCACAGCTTGCGGGTGCGCACGCCGACCTCGGTGCTGTCGGTGGAGTAGGCGGTGCAGCCGCCGCTGAGCAGGCTCGCCGCGAGCAGCCCGACCGCCGCCGCCGCCGGAGCCGGGGCGGCAAGCCGCGCCGCCAGGCGAGAGAAGAAGCCCTGGGAGGTGCTCATTTGCCGACCTCGAACTGACGCAGCATCTCGCCGATGTTGAGGGGGTTGGTCGCCCCCGGACCCGAAGACGGCACGATGATCACCTTGACCCCTTTTAGCACGTCGGCCATGCGCTGGCCGACGATGCTCGCGGCGCCGCTGCCCTCCAGGGCGCGGTTTTCCAGCTCGGTCCCCTGGGCCTGCGCCGTCTTGACTAGCAGATCGCCCTCGGCGGCCTTGCTGCGCTGGTAGAGGTTGGCGTCGGCGAGGATCTGGGCGCGCTCGCTCTGGCCCTTCTCCAGGGCGACCTTGACCAGGGCCTGCCCGGCCGAGATGATCTCGCGCTTGTGGGCCTCCTCGCGGGCGGCGGCGCCCTCGGCGCGGTTCTTGAAGACCATCTGGTCCTGGATCTTGCGCTGCTCGATCTGGTGCTGGTAGGCGTTGTCGTAGGTGATCTTGCGGACGAGGATCTTGACGAGCTCGATACCCTTGTCGTGAAACTCGGGCTGCAGCTGCTCGAAGGCGACCTTGGTCTGCTGGATGCGCTTGGGCCCCTGGTAGAACTCCTCGGAGTTGAGCTCGCCGAGCGCCTTGCGCAGCGCCTTGTCGGCGCGCGGGATCACCACCGAGTCCTCGTACAGCTTGCCCGGTCCAACCTGGGTGATGGTCAGGTAGGGGTCGCGGATGCGGTACAGGATCGTCGCGTCGATCGTCACCCGGTAGCCGTCGGAGGTCTGGATGTTGATCGCGTCGGTCTTGCGGCCGCCGAGGACCTCCTCGGACGAGCCGCTCATGTTGAGGGTCTGCAGGTCGGTGGGGAAAAGGTGCACGCGCTCGTAGCCGCTGATGACAAAGTGGGTGCCGGTGGTCAGGAGCTCGCGGCGGATGCCCGAGTTGCTGCCGAAGCCGACCTGCCGCACCCCGAGCTGGGCCGGCCCGACATAGACCGAAGAGCAGGACGCCAGCCAGTAGCCGGTAAGCAGGATCAGCGCCGGCACGAGCACGATCCGTCGCCAGAGCAGGAACTTGAGGACCTTCAGCAGGGTCTCCATGACCAGGAACCTTTCTTTCAGCGCTCGCCACGGGCCGAGCGTCGCGGGACCAGAGTAGCAGGGCGCCGGCTCAGCTCGACTTTGGCACCTCCGAGCTCGCCCGGGTCGCGGCGGCCTCAAGGCGCGGCGGGCTGCTGGCCGCGGGCGCCGCCAGACTCGCCGGCGGCAGCGGCAGCGAGCGGCCCACCCGGTCGAGATCCTGGTGCAAGAGCTCGAGCTCGACCTGATGGCGGGAGCGCAAGAGCACCCGGTACAGGTCGGGCAGCCACGGCGTGCACAGCGGCGCGAGCAGCGCGAAGGCAAACGGGATCCACTTGTCCCACAGCGGGATGAACGGTGCCCAGACGACCAGCACGCCGATGACAAAGAAGATCGCCGCGTAGGTCAGGCGGTTGTACAGGTCGGCGCCGCGCCAGGCGGTGCTGCGGTCGCGCTCCAGGGCGTTTTGGCGCAGGCAGAGGTTGGCGTAGCGCGGCAGCAGGATCTGCTCGACCTCGCGCTGGTAGAGCTGGAGCTGCGCCGCCGCCCCTGGATCGTCGCCGCGCTCGTCCACCTGATACTCGCGGTAGAGCTCGGCGAGGCGCAGGCGGGCGCGGGCGGCGAGCGCCGCCTGCAGCTCGGCGAGCGACGCCGCGGCCGGGAGACCGGGGCGAAAGCGCTCCAGGTCAGCGAGCAGCTCGCCAATCAGGATGCCAAACTCGGTCTCTGCGCGGTGGCTCAAGGTAGTAGCTGAAATAGCTTATCGCTGGGCTTGCGTGATCGGAAAACGGCGTCGCCGGCCGGCCGGGGGGTCATTCGGCGTACTGCTGCAGCACATCCGACGAGGGCCAGCTCTGCTGCGAGGCGGCGATGATGCGCAGGCTGCGGAACATCGCCATCGCCTGCGGGGCGTACTTGCGGCCAGCCTTTTCCGTATACCACAGGAAGATGGCGACGGCGGCGCGGGTCTGCGGGGCGCCGTCCTGGGGCAGGAAGATGGCGACCAGCTGCCCGGCGGCGATCTTCGGCTCGCCGTGCCAGCCGACCACGCGCACCAGGTAAAGGCGCCCGCTCACCGACTGCAGCTGCTCGGGCGGAGAGCGGCGCACGACGCGGAACTGCGGCTGCTGCGCCAGCACCTCGTCAATCAGGGTCTCGGGGGACAGCGGCTTGCCGGCGGTGCCGAACAGGGGCCTTACGCCCACCGCCAGGCAGGCGTCGAGCTCGCCCTGCGGCACCAGCCGCACTGCCTCGCTTTCTTCGCTGTCGCCCGCCGCGCTGATCCACCCCGCGGGGCAGTCAAATGCAACCGTGAGTCCTGTAAGCATCGCCGTCCTTGCGCGGTGTCGCCGTCCGGGGCCGGTCGGCTACCGCTCCACCTTGTAGAGGGCCTTTACGCCTTTGTCGAGCCAGTGCATGTGATGGCGGGCGTCATGGCCCGCCGCGCCGAGCGTCGCGCCCAGCGTCATGGCCCGCCGCGCCGAGCGTCGCGCCCAGGCCGCCGCCGGCGCTGCGCGCCAGGCCGCCGATCGCCTTCATGGCCGCGGTCGTCGACTCGCGCTTGGCCATCGACTGCAGGGGGCCGCCGACCATGCCGATGCCGGTGGCCATGCCGCCGATGCCGCCGCCGGGGGCGCCGTGACGCGAGATATCGAGGTTGAAGTTATGGGCATCGGAAGGGTCGTGCTTGGCGCTGAACGCCGAGCGCACGATGCCGAGAAGGCCGGTGGGCGAGTTTATTTGATCGACGTGGGCGTTGGTAAAGCGCGCCATGCCCATCGTCGTCGCCATCGACATGAGGCCGGCGAGCATCCCCTCGGTCTCGGCCGGGCTGCGGCGGGCCGGCTTGCGGGCGGCGGGCTGACCGGCGCTGAGGCCCGGCTTGCCGGCCTGACTGCCGGCCTGGCTGGCTGCAGGATCGCCGAACGGCGACCTCTGGTCGTCCTGCTCGCTCTGCTTGGGCGGTCGCGGGGCAAAGTCGAACTCTGCCATGGGGTCCTTCCGTATCTCGTCCCGGGATCTTGGGCTGCGGCCGCCAGCTGGCTGACGGGCCGATCGTCCCAAGGGGACGGTGCTGCGTGGTAAAACTTCTCGCAACCAGGTTACCACGGTTTGCGGCCGGCGGGAACGGCGCTGCGGACGGGACTTCTAGCACCGCAGCTTAATCGGTCAGGTAGCTGAACAGCGCCTCTTTTAGGTAAATCTCGGGCGGCGGCTGCTGGGGTGGGATGATCTCGGTGGGCGCCGCGGCGCCCTTGCCGGCGAGGCTGGCGGCTTCATCGGGCGCGAGCGCGGTCTCGGCTTCGGGGACGCGGTCGCGGTGCAGGCGCGCCGCGGCGAGCAGCCCGAGGAGCTCCTTGTGGCGCTCGGCGAGCTTCTGCGGATCGCGATCGATGCACACAAGCAGGTAGGCGCCAAAGCCGGCGTCGAGCGCCGCATAGACGCGGCCGGTGGCGTGGCCGGTCTCAAGGCTCGTGCCGACGCACAGCTGCACGACGAGCTCCCACGGCCCGACCCGCGGGGTCAGCACCGGCCACTTCCAGTCGATGCGAAAGTCGGGCTCGCTGGCCAGCGCCTCAGCGATAAGGCTCGCCAGCGAGCGCGGCAGCGGCAGGAGCGGCGAGACGATCAGGATGCACGGCGCGGCCCCGCGGGCAGGCGGAGCTGGTCCCGGAGTCTGGGCGGACGGCGGCTCCAGGCGCTCGAAGTAGCGGGCGTCGTCGGCGTCGCTTGCTCCGGCGGCGCCCTCGGCGCTGGCCGCGGCCGGCGGGAGCGTAAGCGGCTGCCAGCGCGCAGCACCGCGGCCTGGCGGCGACCCGGGGAAAAGGCCCAGGCCTAGGCCCAGGCTGGGAATCTCTAGCCGCATCGCTAAGACCTCAAGGTACCACAAAGCTGCGGCGCCCCGCGGCGCCCCGTTGCGTCCCGTTGCGCCCCGTTGCGTCCCGTTGCGCCCCGTTGCGCCCCGTTGCGCCCCGTTGCGCCCCGTTGCGCCCCGTTGCGAGAGAGCCCGCTTGACCGGCCCGACGGCTGTCACCTATAGTACGCAAAACTTATGCATTCTGTGCTTTTGGCCGAGATAGCGCAGGCGGGGTCGACTTTGCTGCTGGCCGCGTCGGCCATTGATGCCGCGCCGGCGCACGGCGTCGGCTGGTACGCCGCCCTTGCGGCCGGGCTGCTGGTCGTCGCGGCGATCATCTGGCTGGTTGTCTTCAAGCTCCTTGGGCCCGGCAAGCCGGCCGCGGACGAGGCGGAGCAGACGGGCGAGGCGGCCCCTGCGGGCAAGCGGACCGCGGCCCCGCGCGGGACGGCCAAAAAGGTCCCGCCCGGCCGACCGACCGACCACGCCCATAAGGGCAAGCCCAAGGACGCCGGTCGCGGCGCCGCGTCATCGCGCGATGCCGAGATCGCCAAGGCCGGCCCGGCCCCAGGGCCGCCGCGGCGCGGGGAAGAGCGCCCGCCCGGAGTCGCCGATCGCCCCGAGCCAGCCGGCGCGCCGCCGCCCTCGGCGCGCCAGCAGGAGCTGCGCGAGGGCCTGCAAAAGACCCGCGCCGGCTTTATCGCTCGTCTCGGGGCGCTGCTGCGGCGCAAGGAGATCGACCAGGATCTGTTCGCCCAGCTCGAGGAGGTGCTGCTGACCGCCGACATCGGCGTAAAGACCGCGCAGCGCCTGTTTGAGCAGGTCCGCTCGTCGCTGTCTCGCAAGGAGCTGAGCGATCCGCAGGCCGTCTGGGCGGTGATCAAGGAGGAATCGCAGAAGCTCCTGACCGTCGATGCCCCTCCGATAGGCTGGGCTAGTCACAAGCCTTTTGTTATCCTGATCATCGGTGTTAACGGTGCGGGCAAGACAACGACGATCGGCAAGCTGGCGGCCCAGCAGGTGGCAGCCGGCCGCAAGGTGGTGCTCGCCGCAGGCGACACCTTCCGTGCCGCCGCCGTCGAGCAGCTCGAGGTCTGGGGGCAGCGTGCCAAGGTCCCGGTCGTGAGAGGCAAGGAGGGCGGCGATCCCTCGGCGGTCATCTTCGACGCGATCAAGCTCGCGCAGAAGGACCAGGCCGACGTGGTGATCGCTGACACCGCGGGGCGCCTGCACGTCAAAGAGCAGCTGATGGCCGAGCTGCAGAAGGTCCGCCGGGTCATGAAGAAGGCCGACCCGACGGCCCCGCACGAGACCTGGCTGGTGCTGGACGCCACCAACGGCCAGAACGCCCTCGCCCAGGCGAGCACGTTCAAAGAGATGATGGAAATAACCGGTATCGTCCTCACCAAGCTCGACGGGACGGCCAAGGGCGGGGTGATCCTCGGGATCGCCCACGAGCTCGGGGTGCCGGTGCGCTACATCGGTGTGGGTGAAAAAATTTCCGATCTGCGTGCTTTTGACGCAGCAGATTTTGTCGATGTGTTGTATGACCAGGCCGTCACCTAGTCTACACCCTTATCAGGGTGCGTCGTCGCTGCCATGGCTCATGGTCGGCCGGCTCGCGCCCTGCCAGGCGACCCGTAAAGTCGCTTGCAAAGTCGCTGAAGTTGCCCTGAGCCCGAACGTAAAAAAGAAAAAAGGCATGCGCTGGGAAAAAGGGCAAGAGCTCGCAACTGCACAAAAAACGTGCAGGCCCACCCTCAAGGGCGGGACGCGGTCGGCTCTTAACAGCTTGATTGCGATAAATGGCGCATGATATCGTTTCCCCCCGGTATCTCTCTATTGTTGGGATGCCAGCCCAATCGGCGTTACGCGAGGTAAGCATGAGGAGATTGGCGATAGGCCTGTGTGTGTGGACAGCGGCAGCGCTCACGCTCTCTGTCACAGGCAATAATGCTTTCGGGCAGCCAGCGCAGCCACCAGCGGCCTCGGCGGAGCCGGCTCCACCGGCAGATCTGCCGGCAGAGCCGCCCGCTGCTGCTCTGCCACCTTCGTCCGAGGCCACCG
>JBGANQ010000157.1:0-11206 GCA_044222245.1 Polyangia bacterium
CCGCACCCCGCGCGGGCGGGTGGCGACGCGACGCGCCTACGAGCACCTGGGCCTGCCCATGCGCTCTGGCCACGTCCCAGGCGGCCCGATTCAGCCCAAGCTGTTCTGAGCTGCAGCGCCGGCTGCTCCGGTGGCGTCGCCAGGGGCGCTGCGGGACCTGGGCTAAGGCGGGGGCGGGGTTGGCGCGGGGATGCCAAACTGCGCCTGCACAGCCAGGGCGGCGCGGCGAACATCGGGGGCGCGGTTGATGGCGGAGATGATCGCTACCGCGTGGGCGCCGGCGGCGATCAGCGCGGGCACTTGCTGCGGGGTCACGCCGCCGATCGCGACCACCGGGATGGGCGAGCGCTGGCAGACGGCGCGCAGGCGCTCGACGCCGACGACCGGATCGGGGTTGTGCTTGGTGGTGGTGGCGAAGATCGGCCCGAAGCCGATGTAGTCGGCGCCGCCGGCGATCGCCGCGGCGGCCTGGGCCTCGCTGTGGGTCGACACGCCGATGAGAAAGCCGGGCGGGCAAAAGCGCCGCGCGGCGGCCAGCGGCAGGTCGTCCTGGCCCAGGTGGACCCCATCGGCCCCGCCGGCCAGCGCGACATCCAGGCGGTCGTTGACGATGAGCAGCGTACCCGGCGGCCGGTGCAGCCGCACCTCGTCGAGCACCGCCAACAGCAGGGCAGCGCTGGCCTCCTTGAGGCGCAGCTGCAGCACGCCGACGCCGGCGGCGAACAGGGGAGCGTACAGGTGTCGCGGGAGGAGGGCGGGAGCCCCGGGGCTGCCCTGACCGCTGGCGGTCACAAGGTCGAGCATCCCGTAGAGCCCGCGCGGCAGCGCGGTGGGCATCGGCGCTATTCGTCGCTCAGCTGGCCCTTGCCGATCTTGCGGATCTCGGTGCTGGCGTTGAGCGACTGCACCCACGCCTTGTCAAACGACTCCAGGTCGTCCTTTTTCGACTCTTTGTTCATCTTGCGGAAGCAGCTGCCCCAGGCCTGAGCGATGCGGTCAAAGTCGGCGGCGAACTTGTTGAAGGTCCCCTTGAAGGTCGGCGGGGCCTTGGCGGGAGCGTCCTGGGCCTCGGGGATGCAGGTGTCGCGGACCTTGGCGAGGAACTCCGTGTCGACGGTCTGGCCCTTCTTGGCGATGCACTTGCTGGCGAGGAACTCGAGCAGCGCCTGCCCGTCCTTGAGCTTGTCGATGTCGGGCACCGCGCAGTGGAGGAACTTGTCGTAGCGCCAGGCGTCGGGGTCGGCCTTGTTGACGTTGGCGGTGGTGCTCCAGGTCTCACCGGCCTGGGTGATCTTCTGCTCGCGTAGCTTGGTCTCGACGCGCTTGGGCGCCCCTTCGGCCCAGGTGTTGATGGTGTTGGCCAGGCCCGCCAGCGCCTTGCCGTAGTCATCGAGCGCGGTCTTATACTCTTCGGGGGCAGGCGGGCTGAAGTCGTTGACGTTCTTGGCCGCCTTGAGGGCCTTGGGCACGCAGTCGCTCGTCACCTTGGCCGGGAACTCCTTGGGGTCGGTGAACAGCGCGCTCTCGACCGAGGCGTTGAGCTGCTCGGGCTGGCTGAACTTGCGCCCGTCGCCGTCCTTGCCGAACATGCAGCGCCAGAACAGGTTCACCTGGCCCTTCTCGTACTCGGCGAACTGCTCCATGAAGGCGACGTGGAGCTTGCGCCGGTTGCGCTTCTGCACCTCGCGGGCGCCGACCAGGCCGAGGACGGCCAGCACCGCGATGCCGATCGCCAGATAAACCGGCCAGGGCAGGCCCTTGCCCTTCAGCTCCGACCCGGGCTCGCCAAAACCATGTCCAGCGTCAAGATCACTCATGGGCCTCATCTTTGATCGAGGGTGTATCGCTTGTGAAGAGTCTTTGCACAGCGCCGGCCCGCGTCCGCCCCTTGGCAGACGACCGCGCGGGGCGGCGCCGCGCCGCCGAAGTGCTGGCAACCCTGACCATCGCCACTGCCCGTAGACACTGCCCACCGCGCGGGGCACACTCGGCTCAGGCAGCCTGAAGCGAGCGCCGCGGCCCCGCCAGGCCGGCGCGCCAGGGCTCTGGCAGCTCAGCCCGAGGCGGTCAGCAGGCACACGGCACTTCAGTCGCTTCAGGCTCGTCACTTCACTTCAAGGGCAGATCACATGAGGCACCCCGCGTCCAGGCCGTACAGCAGCATCTCCCGCACCCTGCTGGTGGCTGGCTGGCTGGTGGCGGGCACCGTGGTCGCCAGCGGCCTGGCCTGCCCGCCGGCAGCGGCCCGGCCGCTGCGCCAGCCGCTGGTCCACCTGCTGCTGCACGAGCTGGCGCAGCTGGAGTCGCTGAGCGCCGAGCGCGACGACCAGACGGCGGCACAGCTCATCGCCCAGCAGACCGCCGCGAGCCGCCTGGCGCTGCTGCGCGTGCTCGGCGGGACGCTGGCCCTGGAAGACGGGCTGCGCACCGCTGCGGCCAGCCTGACGGCGATCGCCAGCCTGCACCAGCGGGCGACCGACCGCGACGCCGAGTCCCGCTCGCGCATCAGCGACAGCATCGAGCGGCTGCGCCTGCAGCTCGAGCAGCCGCTGGCCCAGCCCGGACAAAAGGGCGGGCCGCAGGGCGCCTATGCGCCGCTTGGGGCCTATCCGGCCCAGGGGCCGGCGCCGCCGCCGGTCGCGCCGCTCGCGGGGCCGTCGGGGCCGCCGACGCCGCTCGGCAAGGCGGCGTTTGGCGGGCTGCTCAAGCAGCTGCAGCGCCTGTCTTTCAGCGATGAGAAGCTCAGCCTGACGCGCGACGCCGTGAGCAGCGGCTACTCCTTTACCTGCGAGCAGGTCGCCCAGCTGATGCGCACCTCGGCGTTCGGCGACGATCAGGTCAAGATCGCGGCCACCCTGTACCCGCGCATCGTCGACCCGCAGAACTTCATCCAGCTGACCTCGATTTTGACCTTTGAGACCGATCGCCAGAAGCTGCGGCAGCTCGTCGGCCGCTGAGCAGACGGACCCTGATATGGCCAGACCCCCAACCTGCCAAAGTTTGAGGAAACCCATGCAAGCTCGAAGAATCATCGCCGCCAGCCTGCTCTCGGTCGGACTCGGCGCCGCCGGCGCGGCGCAGGCGCAGCAGGCCGCAGACCCCGCTGCCGGCAGCCAGCCCGGCTACCAGCAGCCCGCGCCGGAGCAGAGTCAGCCCGGGGCCAGTCCCCAGCAGCCCTACCAGCCGGCTCCCGGGCAGCCTTACCAGCAGCCATATCAGCCGCAGCCTTATCAGCAGCCGTACCAGCCGCAGCCGTATCAGCCGCAGCCGTATCAGCCGCAGCCGTATCAGCCGCAGCCGTACCAGCCGCAGCCGTACCAGCCGCAGCCGTACCAGCCGCAGCCGTATCAGCCGCAGCCCTACTATCCGCCCCAGCCCTATCGTAGCCCGACCGGCGCGACCTTGGTGCCCGCCCCGCGCGGGCAGGCGCGCTACGTCAACCGGCCGCGAGTGGGCCTCATCATCGCCGGCTCGGTCACGCTCGGCGCGAGCTGGCTGTTCAGCGCCCTGGCGGCCAGCGCCAACGTGGGGCCCTACTATGCGACGGACTACTCACTCGGCTACGCTTCGACAAGCAGCGCCGTGGGCGACACCACGGCCCTGTGGCCGCTGTACATCCCGGTGCTCGGTCCGTGGATCGAGATGGGATTTCTCCATGGCAGCGGCGCCCCGCTGGGCGGAGCCCTGCTGGCCTTTGACGGCCTGGTGCAGGCCGGCGGCCTGGCCATGCTCATCGCCGGCGCCGTCACCCACACCCGGGTCGCCGTCTACTCCCAGAGCAGCCTGCAGCTAAGCCCGCTCTCAGTTGTCGGCGGCAGCGGCATCCTGGTGAGCGGCCGGTTCTAAAACCCGGGCGCGGTGGTTGAGTTCCCGCGCCGCGGACGGTAAGATCGATGGCATGGCGCTGATCGACAAACCCGAGCGTGCCCGCCAGCTGGCGCGGGCGATCTCCTCTGACCTCACCCTCTATCACGAGAAAGAAATCATCGAAGGCATCGAGAACGACACGCTCTTCTCGGTCATGCACGAGCATATCGAAGAGGGCCGGACCCTGTTTAAGAGCCGCGTCACGCCCGAGATCTATGAGCTAAACTTATTTGATCGAGCCATCGTCGATGTCATGCTCAAGTCCAAAGGGCATGTAAAATCGCGGATCTGGTGACCCAAGAGCTCAAGTCCTACGAATTTCTGGTTCCCGCATCCGCCGCCGGCACGCGGCTCGATGTCTTTTTGGCGCAGCACGACCTGCCCTACTCGCGCTCGCAGCTGGGTCGGCGGATCGACGAAGGCGAGGTCAGGCTCGACGGCAACCCCACCAAGTCGGGGCAGCGCCTGCGGCCCGGCCAGCGCATCCGCTTCACGCCCCCTCCCCCTACCCCGTCGGGCGATCTGCCCCAGGCCATCCCGCTGGCGATCCTGCACGAGGATCGCCACCTCATCGTGGTGAACAAGCCGGCCGGCATGGTCGTGCACCCCGCCCCCGGCCACGAGAGCGGCACCCTGGTCAACGCCCTGCTCCACCACTGCGGTCCGCTGCCGGCACCGCCGCCGCGCCCGGCGACCCTCGCCGCCACTGCCGCGCCGCCGCGCCCGGCCCCCCCCAGCGCAGACGACGGCGACGGCGAGGGGGACGATGACGACGATGACGCAGCGGCCCGGGGGGAGCTGTGCATCGGCGGTCAGCGGCGACCGGGGATCGTTCACCGGCTCGATCAGGGCACCTCGGGGGTGCTGGTCTGCGCCAAGGATGAGCCGACGCTGATCGGGCTGCAGGCGCAGTTCCAGGCGCACACCATCGCCCGCCGCTATGTCGCCCTGGTCGAGGGAGTGGTCCCAGAGCGCGGCACGTTCAGCACCCGCTTTGGTCGCCACCCGCGCGATCGCAAGCGCTTCACCGGGCGCGGCGGCAGCAAGAAGGCGGTGACCCACTACGCCGTCATCGAGCGCCTGCCCGGCGCCACCCTGGTTGAGATCCAGCTGGAGACCGGCCGCACCCACCAGATCCGCGTCCACTTCAGCGAGGCCGGCCACCCGGTGCTCGGCGATCCGCTGTACGGCCGCACCGCGCGCCACCGGCCGGTGCACAAGGTGAGCGAGGAGCTGGGCCATCAGGCGCTGCACGCCCGGCTGCTCGGCTTCGTGCACCCGAGCACCGGCCAGACGCTGGTGCTGCAGGCGCCGCCGCCGGCGGACTTCCTGCAGGCGCTGCTCGCCCTGCGCGGGCCGACCGCCCAAAGGCCGCAGGCGCCGCCGCTGCCGTGGGAGATCTCGCCATGATAAGCTACAAGCAGATGAGCGCCTCCCCGCAGACGAGCGCCGCCCCCGACCGCGCCGCACCGGCCGCGGCCAGCCCCGCGACCGGTCTGTACGCCCGCCCCGGCAGCGAGCGGGTCTTGTACAGCCGCCTGCTCGACCAGCTGGGGGTTCGCCACGGCTTCACCACGCGCCTGGGCGGGGTGTCGAGCGGCCGCTTCGCCTCGTGCAACGTCGGTCGCACCTGGGGCGATGACCCGCGCTGCGCCGACGAGAACCTGCGCCTGGTCGCCGCCGACGCCGGCTTTGCGGTCGAGCGGCTGTGCCAGGTCATCCAGATCCACAGCCCCACCGTGGTCTGCCTCAACGCGCCCGAGCGCCGGCAGCAGGAGGCGGACGGCATGGCGAGCGCCGACGACCTCTGCCTCGGGGTGCTCTCTGCCGACTGCGTGAGCATCCTGATTGCCGATGGCCAGGGGCGGGTGGCGGCGGTGCACGCCGGCTGGCGCGGCACGGTCGCCGGGGTCGCCGGCGCGGCGGTGCGCGCGCTGCGCGAGCTGGGGGCGCGACCCGAGCAGCTGCGCGCGGTGCTGGGTCCCTCGATCGGGCCGTGCTGCTTCGAGGTCCAGGCCGATGTGGCGGCGACGTTCTCCGCGGTCTGCGCCCCCAGCGTGCAGCAGCGCGGCGGGCGTACCTTTGTTGATCTGTGGCGGACCAGCCGCGAGCTGCTGCTGCAGGCGGGCCTTTCTGCCGAGCACATCGACGCGGCGCCGCCGTGCACGCACTGCGACCCGCAGCGATTTTATTCCTACCGGCGCGATGGGGCCGGCATCGGCCAGCACCTGGCATTCATCCTTGGAGGCGCCCAGTGACGACGGGACAGAAGTGGTTGAGCCTGCTCCTACTGCAGGCAGGTCTGCTCGCCGCGGCCTACGGCGGCGGCCGCTACCCGGAGTGGAAGAAGCTGCAGCTCGCCGAGGAGAACCTGCGCAAGACGCAGAACGACGCCCGCCACGCGATGCTGCTCACCCGGGCGCGGGCGGTGCTGATGGAGGCGGCGCTGGCGGCGCGCTACGGCAACTACGGCATGGCCTTCGAGCGGGTGATCCGCGCCCAGACCGCCGCGCAGTCGCTCAAGCTGCCGCTGCAGAAGGAGTTTGACGAGCTGAGCAGCCTGCTCGTCGCCCAGAAGCCCGACGTGCTGGAGAAGATCCTGCAGCTGGCCGACAAGATCGAGCCCCCGGCGCGCCTGGTGCCGCCCGAGCTCATGCCCGGCAGCACCGGCACCGCGGGCACCGCCCTGCTGCCGCCGCCGCCGCCGAGCCGCGCCGCCGCCGCCGCCGCCGGCGCGCCACCGCCGCCGAGCGCGAACCCGAGCAGCGAGACCGCGGCGCCGGCGACCGCCGCAAGCCAGCGGCAGCTCCCGCCGCTGGCCCCAGCGGTGGCCGCCCCCGCCGCCCCTGCTGCAGCGGCTCCGGGCGCTGCCGCGGGATGCCGCCGCGCAACGCCCAGCCCGAGGTCACCCTCGAGCAGGCCGGCCCTCGCTGCTCGCCGCCAAGGAGCTGCTCATCGCCGGCAGCGAGGCAGGCCAGGTCATCCCCAAGATCGCCCACGCCCAGGTCCTCTTGGAAGAAGGCGGCCACCCCGAGTTCGGCGAGCAGTTCAGCACCGTCATCAAGGCGCTGCGCGCCCATGACGAGCAGAAGGCCCGCACCGCGCTCGACAGCGTGCTCAGCAGCCTGCGCTCCCTCTAGCCACCGCGCGCCGCCGCTGCCGACCAGCTCTAGAGCAGCTGCATCGGGGTGGCCGTCACCAGATCAAGGAACTCCTGCCGGGTGGCCGGCTGATCGGCGAACACCCCGCGCACCGCGCTGGTCACCAGGCGCGCCTCGTGCGCCTCGACCCCGCGGGCCGCCATGCACATGTGCAGCCCCTCGCAGTAGACCGCCGCCCCGCGCGAGTCCAGGCGCTTGTGGAGAAGGTGCGCCAGCTCGTGGGTCAGCTCCTCCTGCAGCACCGGCCGCCGCGCCATCAGGCGGATGAGCCGCGACAGCTTGCTGATGCCCACGACCCGCTCCTGCGGCAGGTAGGCCAGCGAGACGCGGTAGATCACCGGCAGCAGGTGGTGCGGGCACAGCCCGAAGCAGATGTTGTGCTTGCTGATGACCATCTGGTCATAGCGGGCCGGGAAGGTCTTGCCGACCAGGTCATCGAGCTCGGCGTTGACCTCGGCCACCGGGCGCACGAGCTCCTGGGCCGCCTTGGCGGCGCGCTCGGCGGTCTCTTGGAAGTTGGCGTCGCCGCTGATGTTGTAGCCCATAAGCTCATAGGCCTGCAGGATCATTTGATAGGCGTTTAGCAGCAGCGTGTGGGCGCTCTCGTTGGACATTCAGCTTTCCTTTTATTGTTTCCGATGCCGCACCGGGCCGATCGCGGGCACCGCGGCCAGGCGCCCGAGCAGCGTGGTCACCCACGCCGACAGCCCGAGCGCCAGCGGCTGTCTTGGCTCGACCAGCCGCGCCTCTTCATATCCCGAAAGCCGCAGAAACGGCAGCAGCTCGGCATCGGGCCAGTCGATAAGCCGCGGCGTGAAACGCATCTCGCGGTGGGTCAGCACATGCACGAACGGCCCCAGCGGCTGCGCCGGCAGCGCCGTCAGGTCCAGTCCCAGCCGCTCGCGGCCCAGGCGCCCGAGCGCCGCCTCTTCGCTCTCGCCGGGCTCGCGCGGCAGGGTCGCCGGCTCCCACAGGCCGCCCCACAGGCCGGCGGCCGGCCGGCGCAGGAGCAGCACCTGGCCGCGGCAGCGCAGCACCAGCGTCACCACTTCCACCACCGGCACCGCGCGCGGCGCCTTTTTGGGCGGGTAGAGCTCGACCTGGCCGCGCCTATGCGCGGCGCACTCGGCGACCAGCGGGCAGACCAGGCACAGCGGCCGCTGCGGCACGCAGACCGTCGCCCCCAGCTCCATCAGGGCCTGGTTGAAGTCGCCTGGATCGTTGTCGCCCAGCGCATCAGGCGCCGCTGCGGCGGGCAGGCTGGGCGGCGGCACCAGCGCCGCGGACAGCGACCAGTAAAGGCGCTTGCCGAGCGCGGTGTCCGGGCCCTCGGCCACGGCGCGCAGCCGCGACAGCACGCGGATCACGTTGCCATCGAGCAGCGCCACCTGCTGCCCGAAGGCGATCGACAGGATCGCCCCCGCCGTGTACGGCCCGATGCCGGGCAGAGCCCGCACCGCCGACTCCGCTTGCGGGAACTCGCCGCCGTAGCGGGCCACGATCTCGGCGGCCGCGGCGTGGAGGTTGCGCGCCCGCGCGTAGTAGCCAAGCCCGCTCCACAGCTCGAGGACCGCATCCGCGGGGGCCGCGGCCAGCGCCGCCACCGTCGGAAAGCGCGCCATGAACCGCTCAAAGTAGGCCTTGACCGTGTCCACTCGCGTCTGCTGCAGCATGATCTCGGACACCCAGATGGCGTAGGGGTCGCGCAGCTGGCGCCACGGCATGTCGCGGTGGCTGCGGCGATACCAGCCGAGCAAGGCGGCACGGATGCGCTCGACCTCGGACGGACTCAGCAGTGAGGAGAGAGGGGTCAGCTGTGGGGGGCGGGTTGGCGTCAACTCAGGGGGCCCGCAGGGTGAGCGGCGGGCGGACTTACGGGCTGGCAATCATCCTCGGCTCGGAAGCGGCGCGGAGCCCCGGCGCTGGGCGAGCTTCGCGTCCGGCTTGCTCAGGGGGCGGTGTGCTCAACGACTACGACCGTGCTTATACCACCGCGCACCGCGAAGTCACCCTCTACCCGCAGCCGGCGCGGCGCAATCGCCGCGATGATGTCATCGGCGATGCGGTTGGTGACCTTCTCGTGGAACGCTCCCTCGTCGCGAAATGACCACAGGTACAGCTTCAGCGACTTGAGCTCCAGGCACAGCTCGTTTGGTACGTAGCTGATGCGGATAGAGGCGAAGTCGGGCTGGCCGGTGAGCGGACACAGGCAGGTAAACTCCGGGCAGCCGAAGCGGATCTCGTAGTCGCGGCCGGGGCGCGGGTTAGGGAAGACTTCCAGGTTCTTAGAGGGCGCTGATGGCATGGTTTATCGGCTCGGGCGGCGGCGCCGGACCGGCCGCCGGCGACGATTCGCCGGGCCGCCGGACGGCGCGTACGGGGTGGAAGCTACGCACAAATGCCGGCAAATCCGCCATCGCAAAATACACGGTGGCGCGACCCAGCGACTCGCCGGCGGCGGTCTTGAGCTCGGCCGGCAGCGTCGTCATCGTCCGCTGCAAGGCGAGCAGCCGGACGTCCTTCTGGCCGCGGAGGGTGAGGCGCTCCCCGGCATCGGTGGCGAAGGTGAGCTCGTAGCGGATGATGCTGCGGTGCGGCCAGATCCACAAAGAGCCGGTCAGGGGCACCGCGTGGGCCAGCCCATCGATCGAGATCTCGCCGCTGATCTCGGTCCGGCCATCGCGCAGGTAGCTGGCCAGCTGCGGCACCGCCGCGTGCAGCCGGAACACCAGCTTGCGCTCCGCCTCGCCGGGGCGCTGCAGCGTCCCGCTCATCGTCTCGTGAAAACCGAAGCCGGGCAGCGCCTCGGCCCACGCCCGCAGCCCGGTAAGGACCCGCGTACCCAGCGCCAACGAGCCCTGCAGCCACGCTAAAACTTTTGGTGTGTTCATGGTCCGATATTAATACCAAAGGATTAATATCGCCAGGAGGAGCTAGGGGCGAAGCTTGGGCAGCGGCAGGCCGGCGACTACGGTGTTGCGCAGGGTGCCGATGCCGGCGATCTGGACCTCGACGACGTCGCCCGGCTCCAGGTTGCCCACCCCCATCGGCGTCCCGGTGGTCACCACGTCGCCCGGCTCCAGCGTCATCACCTGCGAGATGAACGACAACAGCTCGTACACCGAGAAGATGAGCTCGTCGCCCGCCGAGTCCTGCACCAGCTTGCCGTTGAGCCGCGTCTGCAGCCGCATGCCGCCGAGCTCGAAGTCGGTCGCCACCGCCGGCCCGAGCGGGCAGAAGGTGTCAAAGCCCTTGGCGCGGGTGAACTGGCCGTCGCGCTTCTGCAGGTCGCGCACGGTGACATCGTTTAGGACCGTGTAGCCCAGGATGTGCGCCTCGACCGCCGAGGGCGGCTGGCGGTACAGGCGGCGGCCGACGACCACCGCCAGCTCGCCCTCGTAGTCGCAGCGCTCAAAGCCCTCGGGGCGCTCGATTGCCCGCCCCGGGGCGAGCAGCGCCGAGGGCGGCTTGAGGAAGATGATCGGCTCGGCGGGGATCGGCTTGCCCATCTCCTTGGCGTGGTTGCGATAGTTCGAGCCGACGCCGATGATCTTCTGCGGCACCATCGGGGTGAGGAGCTCGATCGTGCTGCCGTCTGGATCGGCCTGCCACTCGTCGGGTGTGTAGGGCAGGCGCTCGCCGGTTGGCGCTGCATGGCCGCCGAGCGGATCGCCATCCAGGAGCTCGACTACGCCAGGAGCGTCAGAGAGGATGCGGCCAAAGCGCGGGATGCGCTCCGGCTTGGAAGCAAGACGGACGAGCAGCATTTCTGCGATATACCAGCTCCGAGGCGGTGCGGGCAAGTTCGGCCGCAAGCGACCGTCCCCCGGTCAGGCCGATCAGGCTGGCTAGCCGTGCGGGGTGCTCGCCAGGACGCCGCTCACCTGCGCGTGGATCTGGCCGTTAGTGGCCAGCACCTCGCAGCGGTCCAGCGACACCGCCTCGCCACGCCAGTCGGTCACCTGGCCGCCGGCCTCCTGCACGAGCAGGATCCCCGCCGCCACGTCCCACGGGCGCAGCCGCATCTCCCAGTAGCCGTCGAAGCAGCCGGCCGCGGTGAACGCCAGATCGAGCGCCGCCGAGCCGAAGCGCCGGATCCCCTGGGCCTTTTTCTTGAGGGCGACAAACTGCGCGAAGTTGTTCTCGCGGGCGGTGCGCCGATCGTAGGGAAAGCCGGT
>JBGANQ010000158.1:0-11077 GCA_044222245.1 Polyangia bacterium
GACACGCTGGGCGGCCGCCCGCTGCGCGAGGCCCCGGGCGACGTGCTCGAGCTCTACGAGGCCGAAGGCAACTTCATCGCCCGCGGCATCTATGACCCCGAAGGGCCGATCGCGGTGCGCATCGTCACCCGCGATTCGAGCGAGGCGATCGACGCCCAGGCGGTGCTCCGCCGGGTGCGCGCGGCGCAGCTGGTTCGGTCGAGCCTGCTTGAAGGAGCGGGCGCGCTGACGGCAGCGCCTGGCGCCCTCAACGCCTATCGGGTGCTGCACGGCGAGGGAGACTTCTTGCCCGGCGTGACCGTCGATCGCTACGCCGACTTCATGGTCGTGCACCTGTTCTCGGCGGCGCTGGAGCCGCTGCTGCCGGCGGTGTGCGACGCGCTCGAGGAGGTCTACGCGCCGCGATCGATCTACGTCCAGAAGCGCTATCGCCCGCTTGGTGGAGACGGCCCGCGCGAGCCGGCCGAGCTCCTGCGCGGGCCGGTCGCCCCGGTCGAGATCGAGGTCCACGAGTACGGCCTGCGCTTCGGGGTGGACGTGACGGCGCCGCTCGGCACCGGCCTGTTCCCCGACCTCCGCCAGGGCCGGCGGGCGGTGGCGGCGCGGGCGCGCGGCCGCCGCGTGCTCAACCTGTTCAGCTACACCGGCGCCCTGTCGCTGGCCGCCGCCGCCGGGGGCGCGCCCGAGGTCGTCTCGGTGGATCTATCCCCCAAGGCGCACGCGCGGGCCCGCCGCAACCTGCAGCACAGCGGCCTGGCAGAGGCCGGCCACGAGTTCATCGCCGGCGACGTGATGTCGGTGATGGTGCGGATGGCCGAGCGCCGCCGCCTATTCGACATGGTCATCATCGACCCGCCGGCGTTCGCCCAGAACCGCGGCCAGACCTTCTCGGCGCAGCGCGACTACCGCGAGCTGGTGACGGCGGCGCTGGCGCTGTGCGACTCGGGGGCGCTGCTGTGCTGCGCCTCGAACGCGGCGCGCTTCTCCCTGGAAGAGATGATCACGGAGATTGGCCTGGGCAGCGGTCGCGCCGCCCGCCATGTGCGAATCGTCGAGCAGCTCGGTCTGCCGCCCGACTTTCCCATCCCCGCCGGCTTCCCCGAGGGGAACTACCTGAAGTTTCTGACCTGCGCAGTGATCTGAGGGGGGCGGCCTAGCGCCCGCGGGTGAGCTGTCCGAAGCTCTCGATGTGCTTGCGGGCTTCGTCGGAGATTGTCTTGGGCACGGTGATCTGGACGACCCCATACAGGTCGCCGCGACCGCCCTTGCGATCGCCGGCCCCCTTGGCGCGCAGCCGCAGCTTGGTGCCGCTGCTGGTGCCGGCGGGGATGTTGACCTTGGCCTTGGTGCCCTCCAGCGTCGGCACCTCGGCGGCGGTGCCGAGCACCGCCTCATCGATCGCGATCGGCACATCCACTTCGATGTCGGTGCCGCGGCGGCGGAACTGCGGGTGCGGGGCGACGCTGACCTTGATAAGCAGGTTGCCGGGGGCGCCGCTGCCGTGGCTCGGCCGCCCCTGACCGCTCAGCCGGATGGTCTCGCCATCTTCGACGCCGGCAGGGATGCGCATGGTCAGCCGCTTCTCGTTGGGCGAGCCCGGCTCCATGGTGAAGGTCTTCTCGCCGCCGAGCGCCGCCTCGGGCAGGGTCAGCTCGATGCTGGTCTGGATGTCGGCCCCGCGCGCCGCCGCCCGCGCGCCGCCGCCGCCACCGAACAGATCGCCGAAGCCGCCGCCGCCCTGCCGCAGCAGGTCCTCAAGATCAATGTTGAGGCCCCCAGGGCGACCCCCGGCTGAGCGCCGCCCGCCGCGGCCGCCGCCAAAGCCGCCGAAGCCGGGGAAGCCCTCGGGCCCGCCGCCGCCGCCGCCCATGTTCATGTTGGCGAAGGGGTTTTTGCGCTCCTGGTCGTACTCGCTGCGCCGCTTATCGTCGCTCAGCACGTCGTAGGCCTGCGAGATGTCCTTGAACTTGGCCTCCTTGGCCTTGTCGCCACCGGTCACGTCGGGGTGATTCTTCTTGGCCAGCTTGCGGTAGGCCTTCTTGATCTCGTCCGCGGTGGCAGTCTCGGAGACCCCGAGGATCTTGTAAAAGTCGGGCTGTGGCATAGAACCTTCGCGACCTCTGCAGTTCTTGAGTGCAGCTTAAAAGGTACCAGTTCGGGCGACGGAGAGCCCGCGCCGCCGGGCCTCCCCGGCGGCGCTCTTTATTAGTTCGCCTTGTTGGCCTGGGTGAACGCCAGGGCCCCGATAATCAGGCGATCTCCGTCTCGGTCCACATACACCGTATCTCCCGGCTTGAACTGTCCCGCCAGTATGGCCTTGGCCAGCGGATCTTGCACTAGGCGCTGAATCACCCGCTTGAGCGGCCGCGCCCCGTAGGCCGGGTCGTAGCCCTCCTGGCAGAGCAGGTCGATGGCGCTCTCGGACAGCTCCAGGTTCAGCTTCTGGTCGCCGAGCAGCTTGGTCAGCCGCCCGAGCTGGATGCGGACGATCTGCCCCAGGTGCTCACGCCCGAGCCGGTGGAAGACGATGATGTCGTCGATCCGGTTTAGGAACTCGGGCTTGAACGCCGCCCGCATGGCCGCATCGATGCTGCGCTTGACCTCGGGATCGTCCAGGTCCTTGGCCCCTTGGATGAACTGCGAGCCGATGTTGCTGGTCATGAGGACCACCGTGTTGCGGAAGCTCACCGTCCGGCCGTGCCCGTCGGTGAGCCGGCCGTCATCGAGCATCTGCAGGAGCACGTTGAACACGTCCGAGTGCGCCTTTTCAATCTCGTCAAACAGGACCACGCTGTAGGGCCGCCGCCGCACCGCCTCGGTGAGCTGCCCGCCCTCGTCGTAGCCGACGTAGCCCGGCGGGGCGCCGATGAGCCGCGCCACCGAGTGCTTCTCCATGTACTCGCTCATATCCAGGCGCACCATGTGCGTCTCGTCGTCGAACAGGAACTCGGCGAGCGCCCGCGCCAGCTCGGTCTTGCCGACGCCGGTGGGGCCGAGGAAGATGAACGAGCCGATGGGGCGGTTCGGATCCTGCAGCCCGGCCCGCGCCCGCCGCACCGCGCTGGAGATGGCGGCGATCGCCGGCGCCTGGCCGATGACCCGCGAGGCGAGGCGGTCCTCCATCTTGACCAGCCGCTCCATCTCGCCCTCGAGCATCTTCTCGACGGGGATGCCGGTCCACTTGGCGATGATCGAGGCGATGTCCTCCTCGGTCACTTCCTCGCGCAGGAACGCGCCCTGCTTCTGGAACTCGACGATCTTCTTGTTGACCGCGGCGATCTTCTGCTCAAGCTCGGGCAGCTTGCCGTAGCGCAGCTCGGCCGCGCGGTTGAGGTCGCCGCGCCGCTGCGCCAGCTCGCTCTCGGTCTTGGCCTTGTCGACCTCGGCGGTCAGGTTGCGCAGCTGGAGGATGATGTCCTTTTCCTGCTGCCAGCGCGCTTTCATGCCGCTTGACTGCTCGCGCAGCTCGGCGATCTCGCGCTCGACCTGCTGCAGGCGCTCCTTGGACGCGGCGTCCTTCTCGCGGCTGAGCGCCTGCTGCTCGATCTGCAGGCTGATGACCCGCCGCTCGAGCTTTTCGATCGGCGCCGGCATCGAGTCGAGCTCCATCTTGAGCCGCGCCGCCGCCTCGTCGACCAGGTCAATCGCCTTATCGGGCAGGAAGCGGTCGGCGATGTAGCGGTCGGACAGCCGCGCCGCCGCCACCAGCGCCGCGTCGCGGATGCGGATGCCGTGGTGGACTTCGTACTTCTCTTTGATCCCGCGCAGGATCGAGACGGTGTCGGCCACCGATGGCTCGCCGACCAGCACCGGCTGAAAGCGCCGCTCCAGGGCCTTGTCCTTCTCGATGTGCTTGCGGAACTCATCGAGCGTGGTGGCGCCGACGCAGCGCAGCTCGCCGCGCGCCAGGGCCGGCTTGAGCATGTTGGCAGCGTCCTGCGCGCCCTCGGCGGCGCCGGCCCCGACCAGGGTGTGCAGCTCGTCGATAAACAGGATGATCTGGCCGCTCGCCTGGCCGATCTCCTTGAGCACCGCCTTGAGGCGATCCTCAAACTCGCCGCGATACTTGGTGCCGGCGACCAGGCTGCCAAGATCCAGGGCGAGGATGCGCTTGTTCTTGAGCCCCTCGGGCACGTCGCCGCTGACGATGCGCTGGGCGATGCCCTCGACGATCGCCGTCTTGCCGACGCCGGGGTCGCCGATGAGCACGGGGTTGTTCTTGGTGCGGCGCGACAGCACCTGAATTGCGCGGCGGATCTCTTCGTCGCGGCCGATCACCGGGTCGAGCTTGCCCTTGCGGGCGACCTCGGTGAGGTCGCGGGTGTAGCGCTCCAGGGCCTGGTACTTGCCTTCGGGGTCCTGGTCGGTGACGCGCTGCGAGCCGCGCACCTCGGACAGCGCCTGCATGAGCTTGTCGTGGGTGACCCCCGCGTCCTTGAGCAGCTTGGAGGCAAACCCGAGGTCGCGGCTGGTCACCGCGAGCAGCAGGTGCTCGGTCGAGGTGTACTCATCCTTCATCCGCTCGGCCTCGCGCTCGGCGGTCTCGATGAGCTCCTTGGTGCGTCGCGACAGGCCGACGTCCAGGCCGCCCCCGGCGGCGCGCGGCAGCTGATCTATGTGGCGCTCGAGCTGCTCGGCAATCTGGGCCGGGTTTGCCAGCGCGGCGTCGCCGCGGGCGGCGAGCTTGCTGAGAAGCGCGCTGGCGACGCCCCCTTGTTGCGCCAAGAGCGCGGAGAGGACGTGCTCGGGTAGAAGCTCGGCCTGGCCTTTGCGGTTGGCAATCTCTTGCGCCTCTACCAGCGCCTCGCGGGTCTTGACGGTAAACTTGTCGGCACGCATATAAGGTGACTCCTTGGCGGGCCTTTCAGCGGAGCTCTTGCTCGCTGGCCCTCTCTTTCCACCTAACCATGCGGCGCGGCAGAGCAAGACCTGGCGCGACAGCCCAGGTGGAATTAGATTTGCTAGTTGCCGGCAGCGCGGTCGCCGCGGTGAGCCCCACTAACGCGGCGGCACCGTCGTGGCAAGGTCCTTTTTAAGGACCCGCAGCATGACCTCCACCGCGTGCTCGGTCGAAGGTCCGCTGTCCTGGTAGCGGCCGAGCAGGGCGACCGCCTGCTCGCCGTGCCCCTGGGCAATGGCGTGGAGGGCGTGCTCGATGAGTCGCTCCCGGCTCGACTCGGCCCGGCTCGGCGGGGCCAGCGGACCGGCAGCGCGCGGACGCGGCGCGGCCACCGGCAGCGCCCGCGCGGCGAGCAGCACCACCCCCATCGCCACGGCGCCGCTGACAAAGAGCAGCCCGCGGAACACGAGCTCCCGCCAGGCGCTGCCGCCGACCGCGGGCTGGCTGAGCAAGGGCAGGGTCACCGTCGTCGTCTTGGCTTCCTCTGGCCCCGGGGCTGCCGCCGCGGGCGGGCGCGGCACTCCCCAGGCGGTGGCCGGGGCCCGCTCGCTCAGCGCCAGCCGCTCGGTGCCACCGCCCCAGGTCGGCCGCAGCAGCGGCGAGCTCTTAGGCATCTTGAGCACCGCGGTCACCGGATCACCGAGCGGCTTGGCGCCCGCGCTGTCGCGCCGCTCGGCGACGACCCCCGCCTCTGCCGCCCCCGGCTGGGCCGCGCCGCGCGCGTGCGGGGCCCCCACCTGCGAGTCGGTCAGCGACTCGGTCAGCGACTCGGTCAGCGACTCGGTCAGCGACTCGGTCAGCGACTCGGCCAGCTAGCGAGTCGGCTAGCGGGTCGGCTAGCGGGTCGGCCAGTGACTCGGCCAGTGACTCGGCCAGCGACTCGGTCAGTGACTCGGTCAAGTCCTCGACCTCGGGCTCGAGGTCGCTCGCCGCCGAGGAGAACTGAAGGCTCGGCTCGCCGCGCGCCGGGGTCGCTTCGCCGGGCCGCTCCGCGCCCACCGGGACGGGCGCGATGCGCGGGATTCCGAAGGCGAGCGCCGCGTGGTCCGCCGCATAGCCGGCCGCCTGATCGAGCTCAAGACTCAGCTCGGCATCGGCGGCTTCCGGCGCGCGGTCCGCCGCCTCGCCGCTCTGGCAGTCGCTCGGGCGGTCGCTCTGGCAGTCGCTCGGGCGGTCGCTCGGGCGGTTGCTTGGGCGGTTGCTCGGGCGGTTGCTCGAATCGTCGCTGGCTGCCGCGGTCGCGTCCGGGCGGGAGTGGCTCGCCCGCTGGGCGCCGGTGTGGGTCTTTGGGACCGAAGCTGAGTGATTCTGCTTCATCGCTTACCTTGGCTCTGACTCTACCTCGGGAGTCTGTCCGGTGGGGTCCCGCTCGCGCTGCCGCCGCCGCTGTCCCGGCGCTGTGATACTGATCCCACCGCAGAGATTCCGTTTTGGGCCGTAACCCTAGCGTGATAGCCTATGCTGTGGTGTCAAAGCGTCCACCGCTTCTTGGGTACAACCACAACGTGCGTCACGCGGGACGGCTCTTCCATGTGCAGACGGAAGACTCGGGCCTGTCGCGTTTGTACGTTACGACGCATCTTTTTATCGACGGGACCATCCTCTCCACCACCCGCTCGCAGTACGCGGCCGACGATCCGGACGAGGTGGTGCAGAAGAAGATGCAGACGCAGCATAAGACCATGCTCAAGCGTCTGCGCGACGGCGACTTCGATCAGGTGCAGGACCTGGGGGGTCGCCCGCCGCCGCGCGGCGAGCCGGCGCCCGAGCTAGGGATCCCGCGCGAGGTGGGCACCGACGCCGCTTCGTCGACCCTGCGCATGGCGCTGCCGGATACGCGGCCCGACTTCTCCCGCGGCGCCGCCACCGCGAGCGGCGAGCTCCAGATCCCCGCCAGCGCCGCGGCGACCAGCGCCAGCTCGCCGACCCCGGGCGAGGTGGTGCGGCCGCCGCTGGGCCCGATCCTCGCCCCGGTGGCGCCGCCGCCGATCCTGCCGCGCCAGACCCCGCCCTCGGGCAGCCTGGCAGAGCGCCTGCGCCGCAACACCGGGGGCGGCTCGTCCAGCGTCGCCCCGCCTTCAATACCGCCGGTGCCGCCACCGAGTCCGCCGCCGATCTCGCGACCGACCGGACCGCAGGCGGTGCTGGAGTTTGAGGCCGATCTGCCGGGAGACGAGGACGATCTCGAGCCGGCGGTGACGATCGAGGTGGCCGAGCCTGGGGCCAGCGAAGGCGAAGCGACCCTTATGTCCTACGGCGTGCCGCCGGCCGTGCCGCCGGGGCCGCCGACCGTGCAGATCCCCGTGCCGCCGGGGCCGCCGACCGTGCAGATCCTCGTGCCGCCGGGACCGCCGACCGTGCAGATCCCCGTGCCGCCGGCCGCGATTACCGATCCCATCACCGCACCGATCCCGCCGACCGCGGCGGCCGGACCGACCGCGCCGCCGCGCGCCGGCTTCGCCAGCCCCGGAGCGGTGGCTCCGCCGATCGCCTCGCCGGTCACCGGCCTGCCGCCGCTGCCGACGCGCCCGATCCCCGCCACCGGGCTGCGCTCGCGGCCGACTGCGGAAGGGGTGGTGCTGCAGCGCACGCTGGTACCGACGCCGCTGGTGCGGCCGGGCCTGGACTCGGTGCGCACGACCTCGCCGCGCGCCCGCCCGACCGCCCCGGCGCCGCTGGCGGTGGCGCAGCCGATCCACCCGCTGGATGACGAGCGGAGCCTGGACCCGGTGGTGCTGGCCTACCTCGCCCGCGAGCCCCGCCCGCGCAACGGCTGAGCGCTCGCCTTCCCCTGCAAGACCCCTTGAGCCTTACCGCCGGCCGTGCGCTACAATTTTGCCCATGGCCAAGGTCGAGATTTTCACCACCAAGCTGTGCCCGTACTGCTACCGGGCCAAGGCGCTGCTCAAGAGCAAGGGAGTCGCCTTCCACGAGGTCGACGTCAGCTTCAACCCGGAGATGCGCCGCTCGCTGCTAGAGCGCACCGGCCGGCGCACGGTGCCGCAGATCTTCATCAATGAGCAGTCGGTGGGCGGCTACGATGACATCGCCGCGCTCGATGAGGAGGGCAAGCTCGACGCGCTGCTGGCGTCAAGCTGAGGGCGGGCGGACTCAGGCGGGGTGAACCTCGGCCAGCGGCAGCGCCACTGCTTCGGTGAGCGGGGCCGCGGCGGCAGCCACTGGGACGATCGGGGCGACGACCGGCTCGCGGTTCTCCAGGATGTGCTTGGGCGGCTTGCGCAGGTCCCAGACGATCCCGACCCATGACAGCGCCTTGAGGATGTAGTAGCTGAAGTCCACCTCCCACCAGAAGAAGCCCTGGTTGGCGGTGCTTTGGTAGTGGTGGTGGTTGTTGTGCCAGCCCTCACCCATGGTCAGGATCGCCAGGATGAAGTTATTGCGGCTGTCGTCCGAGGTCTTGTAGCGCCGGCGGCCCCAGACGTGGCTCAGCGAGTTGATGGTGAAGGTGCCGTGCCACAGCGCCACCGTGCTCACCAGGCCTCCCCAGACAAAGAAGTGCCAGCCGCCGATGAGGTAAAGGATGCCGCCGGCGACGATCGGCGGGATGAGGAAGTGCTCGTTGAGCCAGCGCAGCTCGGGGTACTTGGCGAAGTCCTGGATGCGCGGCCAGTCGGTCTTTACGTACCGCTTGCACAGGATCCAGCCCTGGTGGGCCCAGTACAGGCCGCGCTGCACCGGCGAGTGGATGTCGTGCTCATCGTCACTGTGCTTGTGATGGATGCGGTGATGGGCGGCCCACCACAGGACCCCCTTTTGCAGCGACAGAGTGCCGATGAGGGCGATGAGAAACTGGAAGACGCGCCCGGTCTTGTACGAGCGGTGCGCGAAGTAGCGGTGGTAGCCGGCGGTGATGCCGAACATCCGCAGGTAATAAAGACCGATGCACAGCGCGATGTCGGTGGGCGTCGCCCCGAGCCAGATCGCGCTCAGGCTGGCCAGGTGCACCCCGAGATAGGGGATGCTGTTGACCCAGTCCATGCGCTGATCGGCAGCCAACGGCGGCCGCGGAATCACATGCGGCGGCCCCTGCAGCTGCCGTCGTGGGCGTACCGGAGTGGCGGCGCCGCCCGTCGGCTGACTGCTGCCGGGATCGAGCAAGGCGAGAGTGCCAGGTGCTGTTTGATTCTGCATGCTCTTATGGTGGCCAGGCAGTGTCACGGTTGTGTCACGGCGGGATAATATTTTCGCTGTGCGTGATGTTTTCCGCCCTCGGACAAGCGGCCGATAAGCGGATTTCTCAGACGATACTCCGACCATCGGGCAACCAGTAAGCGCCGCCCCGGACGCGCCACCTGCAGGAAAAAGGGGTCGTAGCAGACCGTCGCTGGGACTGTTAATGTGGGCCAGGTAGCTCGTCCATGCCCAAGTTCCACGATCTGCAAAGGCGCAAGCTGCGCCGCCTGATGATGCTGGTGTCGCTATTCGCGTTCCTGCCGAGCGGCCTCCTGCTCACGGTCGGCGTGCTAATCCTCGTGTTCGGGCATGCGACCAAGGATCTGGTCTTTGGCGTGATCACCCTGGGGCTGACGGTGACGCTGCTCGGCGGGGTGGCGGCGACGGTGCTGTACGTCCGCCGCGAGTCGAGCGTCGCCCACCTGCAGACCGAGTTCGTCAACAAGGTCTCGCACGACCTGCGCACGCCGCTCACCAGCATCCGGCTGTTCGTCGAGACGCTGCAGGGCGGCCGCCTGCGCGATCCGGACAAGATCCAGCAGGCCCTGGACACCATCGCCACCGAGACGGCGCGGCTCACCAACATGATCGACCGCCTGCTCGGCTGGGCGCGCATCGAGGCCGGCAAGCGCATCTATCGGCCGCAGCCCCACCCCGCCCGCGCCGTCGTCGAGGCGGCGCTGCAGGCGTTCGAGCCGCAGCTGCTCACCGCCGCCGATGTGCGGCTCATCACCCAGCTCAGCGATGACCTGCCGAGCGTCAACGTCGATCTGCCGGCGATGAGCGAGGCGCTGCTGAACCTGCTGCAGAATGCGTTCCACTACACCGGACCGCACAAGGTGATCACCGTGCGCTGCGTGCGCCGCGGCACCCAGGTCGTGATCTCGGTCGGCGATAACGGTCCGGGCATCCCCAAGCACGAGCACCGGCGGGTCTTTGAGAAGTTCTACCGCCTGACCCGCGACGATCTGGCGCGCCAGCCGCAGGGCACTGGCCTTGGCCTGTCGATGGTCCACCACATCGTGCGCGCCCACGACGGCATGACCACGGTGGAGAGCGAGGTCGGCCAGGGGGCCACCTTCAGCATCGCACTGCCCAGCCTGCCCGCGACCGCCGCGACCGCCGCGCCCGTCCCCGTCGCCGCCAGCCCCCGCAGCACCCCGCCCAGCCCGAGCGAGCCCGAGTCGCCGGCCGTGACAAGCCAACATGCCAGCTGAGACCATTCTCGTTGTTGAAGATGATCCCGCCATCCGCAAGGCCCTGCAGATGAACCTGCAGCTGGAGGGCTACCGCGTGCTCTGCGCCGAGGACGGCGAGGAGGGCCGCCGCCAGTGCCTGGCCGAGTCGCCGGATCTTTTGCTCGTCGACCTGATGCTGCCGCAGCTCGGCGGCATCGAGCTTATCCGCGAGCTGCGGCTGTCCGACATCGAGTCGCCGATTCTGGTGCTGTCGGCCAAGGATCAGGAGGCCGACAAGGTGCTGGCGCTGTCGATCGGCGCCGACGACTACATCACCAAGCCCTTCGGGCTCGCCGAGCTCTTGGCGCGGGTGCGGGCGGCGCTGCGCCGCGGCAAGAAGCAGCGCGGCGAGCGCAAGCGGGCGCAGAGCGAGCGCATCCAGCTCGACCTGCTGGGACGCCGGGTGCTGGCGGCGGGCGTCGAGATCGAGACAACGGCCAAGGAGTTTGACCTCCTGCGCCTGCTCGTCCAGCACCCGGGGCAGGTGCTGACCCGCGAGCAGATCATGGAGCGCATCTGGGGCGAGCACTTCACCCTGCGCACCATCGACAACTTCATCGCCCGCCTGCGCAGCAAGATCGAGGTCAACCCCGACGCGCCGCTGCACCTGGAGACGGTGCGCGGGGTCGGCTACCGCTTCAATCCGTAGGCTTTAGCCCAGGGCGCCAGGCCGGCCGGCGCGCCCGCCGCGACCCGCATTGCCTTCGCTGCCGTCGGGGCTGACGGTGGTGAGCTTGTCGCCGCC
>JBGANQ010000056.1:0-64517 GCA_044222245.1 Polyangia bacterium
CGACAGTCGCTGGTTAGGATGGTTAAGGGGGATGCCTCAAACTAGAAGCAAGGCGCGCGGAATCGATCCGCAATCGCTCCCACGGCCCTCCCGGAGCTCTTAACAGCGACGGAAGCTGCCTGCCGGGACCTTATAGTGCAAAAGGACGCCCCCAGAGGGACGGACTCCCAGACGATCCGCAGCGCGGCGAAGTACCTGCAGATAAGCGACTTTGGCGCGGATGGATATGGGCGCGGCATCAGAGCATTTGGCCACTAGCAGGTGGTCCCGACCAGACCGCATGAGCTTCGTGAGCAGGTCGGAGTACTCGGCTTGAAGCTCCGCTTTCTCGATAAAGGAGGCCCTTGGTCCTGCTTCTTCTAGGTGGGCTTCTTGGGTGGCGGGTGGCGGGTCCGGGTGCATCTCGAGGCGCAGCTTGCGGCAGCTCAGGCGCGGCTCACGGCGGCGCAGGTCGCGCTCTCGATGGTGTCCGAGCTGCAGGCGCGCAAGACAGCGCACGTCACGGTCGCGCAGTTCCTTCCGTGCGAGCCGAGGAGCGGGTGGTAAGGGTCGATGAAGAGCGGGCCGCCCGCGACCTGTCGCGCACCGAGCGCCTGCATCAAAGTGGCGCCGTGACCGATGCCGCACTCGATAGCGATATGCTGCGGGTCAAAAACCTCAGCGCACAAGACAAGCCAGGTGCCGGGCTGAGGGCCGGCGCACCGGTGCTGGCGGTCGTGGATTTGTCGACGGTGCAGATGATCTTCTTTGTGCCGATGCCGAGCTCGGGCGGGTCAAGGTGGGCGCGCCAGCCGAGCCCCGCCTGAGCCTCGGGGCAGGTCAGCGCGCGTCCGCCGCCGCGCGCTCTCCTGGCTGCCGCGCCAGGCTGGCGCGCAGGCGGCCGAGCAGCGTCTGGAGCTGCTGCGCCACAGCTTGCAGCACCACGTCCCGATCCGGCCACGCGACAACTGGCAGACCGTCCTTGGGCAGCAGGACCCGCCCCGCCAGCGGAGTGTCGGCAAGCTCGCAGGCGCGAAGGACAATCGGCACCACCAGCGCATCACCGGCGTCGTGCCGGGCCAGGGCCGGGCGCAGCTCCTGGCAGTCCAGGCGGTCGTCGGCGAGGTAGTCAGCGCTGAGCAAGATGATGATGACGTGCGCTGCGGCGAGGCGCTGGGCAACCGCCGCCTCGCGCGAGCCGCCCGGCGCCAGGAGCAGGTCGCGGCAAGCCTGGCCGGCGCTCCGGCCGAGCTGCACCTCCAGATGGCGGGCCAGCTCATCGCACAGGGGCGCATCGGCGGGCGCGTAGGACCAGAACACCTGCAGCTGCGGCGCCGCCGCGGGCGCTGGGGCCGTCGGCACAAGTGCATCAAGCTGCAGCTCCAGGGCGCTGAGCTCGGCCTCGACTCCGGCCCGCTGCGTCGTCACTTCTGCGAGCAGCGCATCGAGGCGCAGGCGCTCTTCGACCCGGGTCTCCAGCTCGCGCGCGAGCTGGAGCTTGCCGAGCAGCACGCCGACCCGCTGCCAGCGCGCCTCGGCGTCCTTAATTTGCTGCGCCAGCCGCTCTCGTTTGCCCACCGAGGTATCCTTTCAGCTCTTGCACGGTCCACTCGATGCGTGACTTTACGCCATCTTGGTCGAGCGGCCGGATGCGCTCCAAGATCTGGAGGTCGGAGTCGCCGCCCAGCGCTTCGATGATCGCCAGGGTCATGTCGATGGCGCGGTAGGCGGCGTGGCGGAACAGCGGGCTTGGCGAGTCATGGCGCCGTCGGTCGAGCATCTCGACTGCCGCCGCGTCGTGCTGCAGCGCCAGCCCGAGCGCGGCCCCCTCGCGGACATCCGCCAGCTCGTGCCCGAGCAGCGCGATCGCCGCCTCGTCCCGGGCCCCCTGAATCCGCGCCAGCGCCAGACCGAGCTCGAACAGCAGGTCGCTGCTCGGGTGCGCCAGGTTCGTGCAGCGCTCTGGCGCCTGATAGTCGCGACAGCTGCGGAACGCAGCCGCCGCCCGCCGATGCTTGTCCAGCTGCGCGTGCAGCCGCCCGATGACCGCCTTGGCCTTGAGGTCGCCGAGGATCCGGTAGGCCCGCAGACCCACGGTCTCCTGGTCGGCCTCCACCGCTGCCATGAGGCGCTCGATGGCCTCCGGGGTGCCGATCTTCTGCAGGGCCAGCAGCAGCTGCTGGGTCACCAGGATCGGCAGCTCGCCAATGTGCGCGGTGTCCTGCAAGGCGCTGCCGATGGCGGGCAGGCTGGCAGGGCTCCCCGTCTCGGCCAGCGCTTTGGCCGCCGCCAGCTGGACCTTGGGGTTAGACTCCTTCAGAAGGACGTGCAGCGCGTCCAGGGCCTTGGGACTTTTAAGGCCGCCCATCGCGGTGGCCGCGGCCACGCGGACCCGCACCGAGGGATCGCGGGCCAGCGGCACCAGCACCTGATCGCTGCACGGGCCGTTAAAGCCTGAGATGATCGTGGCTGCCTCGACCCGCTGCTCGACCGTCAGGTACTGCGGGTCGCGGAGGTCGCGGAGTGCGGATTCGTCACAAGCGGCGGCGAGCAGGGAAGCATACTTTCGCTGCGACCCGAAGATCTGATGCAGCTCTGACAGCGCCCCAAATTTCTGGGTCAGGAGCTTGAGGCTGTCGCGCCAGGCGCCGCTGCGCAGCCATGGGTAAGGGCTCAGGATCCCGTCGACCAGAGGCTTCAGTGCCCGCCGCTCGCCGCGCTTCGCGAGCGTTCTGGTCACTTCAATTATGACCGTTGAATTTATGCTAGTTGAAGAGCTCAGCTCTCTCAGCAGCTCCAGAAGCAGATCAGTATCATCATCTCCCTTATCAAAGGTTCGCGTGCGCAGGCTGAAGGCCGCCGCGGTGCCGTCCTTGTAGTAGCTGGAGCGCAAGCCGCGGGAGAGCTCGTACAAAGCCAGCCGGGGCCGCTGCGCCGCTTGCACCCTCAGCTTTGGCTCGGCAATTTCGTCAAAACCAAGCTGCTGCCAGAACCGGATTTCCGAGCCTCTCTGGTGAAGGAAGGCCATGGTGCTCGGTGAAGCAGGCTTCTCTCTGATTCCCGAGTTGTTACTGTAATTTTTAAGTATGATGTCGCCATGTTCGTCAAGGACGACGGGGGAATTGAAGTTGAATAGCTGATCGCGAAGCTCTGATCCATACTCGGACCGAATACTCAGCGACTGTTTAATTCGGGGCACGATCAGCGGTAGATCCACGGGCCTGGCAATGCTGGCGAGCGTGCTCATGGCAGCTACTTGGATTTCTTGTTCCCCATCCTCCAATAGAGGAACTACATTCTCCCGCCAGGTGGCCTCACCAAAAGAATTCATGGATTCCAGGACGGCCATTCTGACGTCCGAGTAAGGTGACCGGAGCGCAGCGAGAAGCGGGCTGGAATCGACTAGGATGCCGGTTTCGCCAAGTGCGATTAGTCGCCTTCTCAGTTCTTCGCGAGAGGTCAAGATGGGCCCTCCCCCATCGCCCAGGATCTCCTTGAGCTGCTGGCTGCGGCGCGCGATGGCCGCTCGATCCCCCATATCGTCATATGCGGTCAGAGAGATGTCATCGCGCGCCTCGACCCGGGCAAGAGCATCTTCAAGGGCCCTGCGGGCCGAGCGGTCGCGCAGTGCCAGCAGCTGGCGGATCGCTGCATCGCGGTTCGCGTACGCGGGATCGTCAAGCAGTTTGATTAGCGGTGCAAGTGCCACGCCCGGCGCCCGAGCTGCCAGAGTCGCTGCAGCGGCTGTGCGCAGGTCCGGGTGCCGCAGGTCCGCAACCGTGGCTTGCAGCTCTGCCAGAAGGGTCTTGCCTGCCCGGCCTGCGACTCGGCAGTCACCACCCTCAGGTCGCGCCAGCGCCCGCAGGGCGGCTACGCGCAAGCTCGGCGCCCCAGCCGCGTCGAAGGCGACCCGGGCCAGGACTTCGTCGGCACCGGGCAGGTCCAGCTTGCCGAGCAGCTCGGCGGCGAGGCGCTGACGCTCGCCTACTTTTTCATCCAGCATGGTACCCAAGATGTTCAGCGCATCCGGGTCCCGGGTATCAACCAGCTGCTGCGCCGCAAGTCGATTCAGCTCGATATCGGGAGCCCGCGCCAGCGTCCGGAGCAGCGCGGTAGAGCCGGTGGGAAAGCGATTCCCCAGACAAGTGAGCAGGCGCTTCTGAAACCTCACATCCGCCCCGGTCATGGCCTGCTCCAGCACCTTGGCATTGGTGGCGAGAATCGGGAGTGCCTGGATCGAGAGCAAACACCGAAGACTAATAGGCTCCGTCTTCGAGAGGCCGGTATCGGAAAGAGTAAACAGGGAATCGCGCGTTCGCGGCTCCGCCAGCTGCTCACCCAGCGGCCCCGGCTCCCCGAGCTCGGCCAGGGCTATCGCCAGCTTCGTCTTATAGGAATAGTTCTTCGTGGTCTCGCGCAAGCGCACCAAGGCCGGTCGCGCGGCCGTAAAGCCGCGCCGGGCCGCAGCTTCCCCGGCGGCCACCGCAACTTCCTCGGCAGGATCGGCAAGCCAGCGCTCGACATGACGGACCTCGACCTCGGTGCTGCCCAGCGCCTGGACCACGCCGCGCCGGACTGCCACCGAACGCCTCGTCTCTAGCAGCTTGAGCAGCTCGGGCACGGCGGCCTTGGCACGGACCGTACCCAGCATCTGCAAGATCGGCCGCAGGTTCTCTTCTGACTGCTCGGCCAGCGAGCAAGGCAGCGGCCAGCCGCGCGACTTGATCTGCCCCAGCGCCGTGGCAGCCACGCTTCGCTCCCCTGGGCTCCCCCGGCACAGGAAGTCAAGCAGCTGCGGCTCCGCTTCCTTCACTCGCCACTCGCCAAGCCGCCCGGCCGCCGCTGCGCGCAGCGGACTCGGAGGGCCGGCGAGTATCTTGAGAAAGAAGCTCACCGCCACCTTGCTGGGCGGAAAGTCGTAGCGCATGATGGCGCGCTCGCCGGCCAGATCTTCTTCTCCTTTGTCCTGGTTCAAGAGCGACGCCAGGGTGGCGTGCAGACCCTTGTTGTCCTTGAGGACCTCTTCCAGCCGCCGGAAGCTCGTCGCCGAGGCGAGCCGCGCCAGGGTCTTGAGTCCGGCCTTCACCTTGGCCTCATCGTCCTTTTTCAGCTCGCCCAGCGCCAGCTCGGTCGCCGTCTCAAGCTGGCCGTCCTCCTGATAATACCGCAGCCGCTCTTCGGTCGGCAGCAGCTTGGCCGCCTCGCTGTAAAGCTTCTCAAGCTCTGCCACCGGCAGCCGGTCGAAGCCCTGATCCGGAGCGATCTGCTTGCGCACGATGCCAGTCTCGCCCACATAGGTCTGCTGGTGGAACAGATCCGGCAGCCTGGCGTCGCCGCGGTAAAGCTCGATGGGCTTGGACCTCTCCCGCCGCGACAGCCGCAGGTGGTTGTGGCGATGGTTCATGCCGGCGACATACGCCGCGAACAACGCCGCCGCGGTGGCAAGCACCGCCGCGATGCTGAACAGGGTCTTGCGCAGCCGCTCGTGGGAGCGGAAGCGATCGTTCCAGCGATCGACGCTCTCAGAGAACAGGTCATGATACAGCTCGTACCAGGTCGCCTGGTCCTGGGACTGGCTGCGCAGCAGGCGGGCGCTCTCCAGGTGGCGCAGCACCGCTTCCAGGCGCGTCCGATCGACGCGCAGCTCGTGCGCCAGGCTGTCGACTGTGTGCGCGACCTTGGTGCCGCGGCGGGTGATGAGGTGGCTGAAGCACTGCGAGGCGAGGCGCCGCTCGGGATAGGACAGCGAAGCGGTGACGCGGTCGATGTGCGAGGCCAAAAGCCCCTGGGCCCCACCGTGGGCGCGGTAGGTGGCGAGCTTGATCGTCGGCTCACCGCTGCCGCGGCTCAGCTCGAACAGCTGCGAGCAGACGATCTGCAGGTAGGGCGGCTCGACGTTGAGCTCCGTATCAGCCACCGGGGTCGCCGCCCGCGACGTTCGATCGCGCGCCGCCAGATCGGCCAGCAGCGCCGCTAGCAGCTCGGGCTCGTAGCGAAATCCCACCAGCTGCGCCGGCTGCACGATCGCCAGCTCGGCGTCTTCGCGCGTCAGCTTCTCCAGCCGATAGAACTTGTTGAACAGCAGGGTCGGCAGGTCGGGCTTGAAGGCGTTGAGGGCGAGGGCAAAGTCCTCGCGCATCGAGATGACAACCGCGATCGGCAGCGACTCATCGATGATCAGCCGGACGAGCTGCTCTTTGTATTCAGGAAAGCGCTGGCTGCCGCGGTGGTAGTGGAAGAACTCTTCAAACTGATCAAGGACAATCACCAGCGGCTGGCGGCAGAAGTGGCTGCACACCTGAAAAAACCGCGGCAGCGGCAGGCTGCCAAGGGCGGCATCGGCGGCCTCCTTGGGCATGCGGCCGCGCGCCACCAGCTCGGTGAGCGTCGCCTGGCGGATGCTGACCAGCGGGTCGCCCGCCCAGTTGTTGCAATAGACCGCATCGAGGTTCTCCTGTCCGGAGTCCTTCAGCTGCGGCAGCACCGCCGCCTGGAGCAGCGAGCTCTTGCCGACCCCAGAGGCCGCAAACAGCAGGGTGAGGCGGTTGGCGAGCACCATGTCGACGAAGATCTTGCGATCCGCGTCGCGGCCAAAGAACCACTGGCTCTCGGATTCTTTGTACGGGCGCAGGCCGATGTAGGGGTTGCTCGGCGCGGTGGCGCCGACCTGGCCCGGGCGCTCGCCGCTCATGGTGCCGCCTCTTGCAGCCGCTCGACGAACTCGGGCAGCGCGAAGGCGAGCCGGCGGACCCCGCGGCTCTCCCAATACGCAGCTTCAAAGCCGGTGACCTCGCTGCGCACCACACTGGCCGGCTCGCGGCTGGTGCGGCCCTCCAAGATGGCGCCGGCAAACAGCCGGTCCTCCCACTGCTCGGGCGTAAAGCCGAGGAACCAGAAGCCGCGCCGGTTCAGCCGGGTGCCCAGGTAGTCGGGCAGGCTTGTGCCGAGCTGGCGGGCGAAGGCAAAGTGGCTGCTCTCCGAGAGCACCAGGCTGCACAGCTCGCGCGCCGCCTGCTGCCGCGGCGCCGGGCAGGTCCCGCGGAGCTTGAAGATGACCGAGTAGCCTGACTCCAGCGGCTCGAGCTTGGAGAGGGTGCTGCTCGGGCACGGCTCCTCCTCGCGCTCGCGGTCCGAGTAGCGCAGCAGCAGCTGACCCGGCAGGAAGCGCTCCATCGGACTTATCACCAGGCTGACCACTACATAGGGCTTCCGAGAGCGGGTAAAGGCATCCTCCAGCAGCGCGTCATGGGCGGTCGAGACGATCAGCAGCGGCGCTTCGATCATCGTCAGCAGGTGAAGGAGCGGGTTGCCCGCAGCGGCGCTCGGCAGGCGCGCGTACAGCTCGCGAATCAGCGCGCTCGGGCCGTAGTCCGAGTTCATCTCGATGTACTCGGCGACCGCCGACAGCGAGGCGGGGCGCGGCTCCAGCTGGACCTGGCTGGCCAGCTGCGCGGTGATCTGGCGGGTATCTGGTAAGCGGTCGTTAAACTGGTGCGGCAGCTCAGCGCCCAGAAACAGCGCGATCTCGCCGTTGCGCAGCCGCCGCGCCAGCGCCGCGAAGTCCAGGGCGGGCGCCGGGCGCGGCGCCGCCGCAGAGCGCAGCAGCGACCAGGCCTTGATGAACTCGGCCGCTGGCAGCTGCTGCTTCAACAGCAGGTCGAGCAGGGACTCTAGCGCCTCGCCGAGCTCGTCGGACGGCGAGCTCAGGGTGGACATCAGATCTTCAAAGATCGGCGCCAGATCGGCGATGCGCAGCGTGAGCTGATAGCGCAGCTGGCCGCGCCGGTCGGCGCGCGCCTTGACCGCCCGCAGCCGCGCGAGCTGGGCCGGTGCATCCCACAGCTTGACCCCCAGCGTCGCCACCTGCTCCCACTTCTGCAGCGCATCGCTGAAGGCCCCCTTGAGCTCGCGCTCGCGCGCTTCCCGAACCAGCTGCTCGCCGAGCAGGCGCTCCTCCAGCTCGGCCTGGCTCTTCTCCAGCTGGTCGAGCTCTGCACCGACCTCGGCGATCGTCTCCTTCTCGCTGTGGATCTCGGCGCTTAGCCGGATCTTTTCCTCAATCCGGGTCTCTACATCATGCCTGGTCTGCAGCGCGCGGAGCTTGTTGTTCAGGGTCGTCCAGCGCTGATCAAGCTGCGATTTTCTTTCCTTCAGGCGATCAGCTGCACTCATGGGCTTTCGCGCCCCACCTTAACTATTTCTTGACAATAGAATCAAGTGAAGCCACTTCACAACTTCATCGCAGCGGGCGGCGGGGTGCCCGGCGCGCCCCCGCTGACTGCGCATATCTTGGCGACTGCGGGCCGGAAAAAGGATATGCGCGAGCGGCTCGCAAGCTGGGCGCGCAAGCCGTCCCGGCGGGGAACGATTTACTTCGCGCCCGGAGGCCTATAAGATCCGAAGCGCCATGACTGCCCACCGCCTGACCCAGCAGATCCTTACAAGCGAAGCCGGCCTGCGTGAGCTCATCGGCCAGCCGACGCCGCTCGTCGTCGCCAAGCTGAGCGACCGCCTGAACCGCTGCACTCGCGAGTTCGTGCAGCGCGCCCCCTTTGTCTGTCTGGCCACTTCCGATCGGGAGGGCCGCTGCGATGTCAGCCCGCGCGGGGATCCACCGGGCTTTGTGCGCATCCTGGATGACGTCACGCTGCTTTTGCCCGAGCGTCCCGGCAATCGCATTGCCGACTCGCTGCGCAACCTCCTGGCAAACCCGCGGGTCGGGCTGCTCTTCATCATCCCGGGGGTCGGCGAGACCTTCCGCGTCAACGGTCGCGCGCTGCTCACCACCGACCCCGAGCTGCTCGCCCCGTGCGCGGTCGAGGGCAAGCCGCCCCGCCTCGGCATCCTGATAGACATCGAAGAGGCGTATACGCAGTGCTCCAAGGCGTTCATTCGCTCGCAGCTGTGGGACCCCTCGCGCTTCCAGTCGCGCGAGTCGCTGCCGAGCAACGGCGAGATCCTCAAGGAGCTCGCCGGAGGAGACTTCGATGCCGAGGGCTATGACAAAGAGCGCCGGGCGCGCTACGAGCGGCGCGAGGGTTTTTACTGAGTCGCCCCCTGATACGAGCTGCCTGATACGAGCTGCCTGATACAGCTTCCTGAGCTCATAAGGAATCAAGTAAGGAACTGGCCATGATGAAGACCTGTCGGAACCTTGGTGTTGCGCTGGCCGTGGCAGGTGCGGTGCTGCCGCTGGTGGCGCACGGCGCCGCCTGCGGCGGCAGCGGTCTGGAGGTGCAGGTGCTCGGCTCCGGCGGGCCGGAGCTGCAGTCCCGGCGCGCCTCGACCAGCTACCTGGTGCGGCTGAGCGGCAAGCCGCGGCTGCTCGTCGATGCCGGCGGCGGCAGCGCGCTGCGGTTCGGAGAGTCGGGCGCCACCGTCAGCGACCTCGATGCGATCCTGCTCAGCCACCTGCACGTAGATCACACGGCGGACTTTGCCGCCCTGGTGAAGTCTTCCTACTTCGAGGCGCGCAAGCGGCCCCTGCCCGTGCTCGGCCCGGCGGGCAACGCCGGATTCCCATCGACCGACCGCTTTGTCCGCGATCTGTTTGACGCCAAGGGCGGCCTTTACCGCTATCTCGGGGATTATCTCGACCCCGCCAGCGGCGCCTACGAGCTCAAGCCGCAGGACGTCGCGCCGCCAGCGGACGGCATCTTTCGCCTGGCGCTCAACCCCGAGCTCACGGTGAGCGCGGTCAGCGTCATCCACGGCAAGGTGCCGGCGCTGGCCTGGCGGGTGGATGCCGGCGGCGCCAGCGTGGTGTTCACCGGCGACGGCAACGGCGATAACGGGGCGGTGCCCAAGCTGGCCAAGGGGGCGGGCCTGCTCATCGCCCACGACGCGGTCGGAGAGGACGCGCAGGGACCGCCGCGGGCGCTGCACATGCCGCCCTCGCGCATCGGCCGCAGCGCCGCCGATGCCGGCGTGCGCGCCCTGGTGCTCGGACATCGCATGCGGCGCGAGCTCGGCCACGAAGACCAGACCCGCCGCGAGATTGCCAAGAGCTACGCCGGCCCGCTAAGCTTTGCCGAGGATCTGGACTGTTTCCGCGTGAGCGCGACGCCGTAAGACGCAGCGCCGCCGGGGTAGCGGCGTGCTACACTGGCGGCAACGTGCAAGGCGTGCGAACTCGTCCCTGGGTCCTGGTCGGGCTGTGGATTCTGCTCTTGGCGCTCGGCTGCGCGCGCGATGTGCGCAGCGGCTCGATCCTCCCCGCCGAGGAGGCGCTGCGGCGCGAGGTCGAGACCTGGCTGCAGACCGAGCCGTGGGTGCGCGCCGACGGCTATGGCTACGCGGTGGACCTGGGACAGCTGCTCATCTATGCCGCACGCGGCGGCGAGCGGCCGCTGTACCTGCGCCTGCGCAACGTCCTTAAGCGCGACTATCTCATCGAGCAGCCCTGTGACGTGACCACCCGCGGCATGGTCGCCTGGCGCTGGCGACCCGGTCAGCCGGCCGAGGCCTCGGGCACCACCGAGGCGCTGCGCGTCGCCCAGGGGCTGTGGGAAGGCGGGCGCGCGTTTTCCGAAGCGGCGGACCTGCAGCTGGCGCTGCGCATCCTGCGCGGCTACTTGCGCCACCAGTGCAGCCAGGATGGCGTGTGGTTTGTGCGCAACTACTTCAACCTGGGAACCCGCACCTACGCGACCAACTCCTTCCTGATTGATCATGATGCCGACCTGCTGCAGGAGGTGGGCACGGCGCTGCGCGATCGCGAGCTGCTCGATGCGGCCCAGCGTACCTATGGGCTGGTGCGGCAGGCAGTGACCCCGGCCGGACTCCTTTACGAGGTGGTGCAGCCGGAGGTCGCGACGCTGATGGACGCCCGCTTGAGCGTGTACTCGCCCAACGATGAGGTGCGCCTGGCCAACGCCGCGACGGTGGCCGAGCGCTCGCTGCGCGGCGCTCCCGAGGTCGGCCGGCGGCTTTTGCAGTTTGTCCGCAGCCGACCGGGCGCGCTGCGCAGCTACTATCTGGGCAAGAGCGGCGAAGGGACCGGCGCCGCCGCCGATCTGGTCGCGTACGCGGCGCTGCTGCGCCTGGCGACGGGTCTTGCCGATGCGCCGGCGGCCGAGCTGTTTCGCGCCGAGCTGGTCGCCAGGATGCACTTCTTTACCCGCTTCACCAAGGAGCGCCGCTTCTACACCGCCAGCGAGGTGCTGCTGGCGCTGCAATCGACCCGCAGCGACCTGCCGGCGCTGCCGCCGCCGCCGCTGACCTTGGCCGAGGAGGCCGCCCCGGGGGAGTCCGTGCTCGCCGAGCCCGGCCTGTCGCCGCTCGCGCAGGCGCTGTATCGCCTGTTTCTGGAGCTCAGTCCGCCGCAGGCCCGCGATGGTCAGCGCTGCTCGGACCCGGCGGTGGCGGATCTGGCGGCGCTGCTGGCCGAGACCCTGGCCGCCCCCACCGCGGCTGCCGGCTGGTCGCGCGACCCCGCGCAGCGGCAGCTGGTGCAGCGCAAGATCGAGCGCTTCCTGCGCGCCGTGAAGGTCGAGCGCGAGCGCCTGGAGCCCATCGGGCAGCAGATCCTCGCGCGGCTGACCGAGCTCGATGCCTCCTGAGAGCCGGCAGAGCCGACCTCTGTGCGGATCGGGCGCTCGGCAAGGGCCAGCAGCGGTGGTCACAGGCCAAAGGGATAGGTCTCGGGCAGCTCGGGGCTGGGCAGCTGCTCGACCGCCAGCGGCGCCACGGCGTGGGTCTCATCGAGCCAGATGTACTCATCGAACTGCTGCGGCAGGCTGGCGAAAAAGTAATGGCTCGCCCGCTCGCTGTCGGGGCGGTAGATGACCCCGATCGCGCGCTCCAGGCGATCCGTCAGCAGCTCATCACGCACGGCGCGCCGCCGCGGCGCCCGCAGGTGGAGCATGAACGCGGGCAGCTCGGCATCGTGACACAGGCGCTCATAGCTCTGCGGGTGGGCCGGGCGGACGCGCATCCGCTGCATCGGCTCGTCCCAGTTTGAGGCGGCGGCGACCGTCCCGTGATCGGTCCCAAAGCCGATAAGGTACGCCCCTTGGGCAAAGCGGGTGCGGCACAGCTGACCGATATTGAGCTCGCCGCGCGCGCTCATCTCGGTCGCCATGGCGTCGCCGACATGCGAGTTGTGGGCCCAGACGATGCCGCGCGAGCTGGGGCCGTGGTAGGCGAGCAGTGACAGCAGCGTGTCGAACATGTGGGTGTCCCGCAGGTTCCACGAGGTGACCGAGCCGTAATACATCGCGCGGTAGTAGCGCTCCGCGCTGGCGACCACGCGGGCGTTCTGCGCCGCATCGAAGAACAGCTCGCCGTCCTTGCGCGCATACTCCAGCCGACGCTCCAGGAGGTCACGCAGCATCTTCACCACAGCGGTCTCGGAGCTCGCATAGCGCCCGGTGAGCACCGCCTGGCCGTAGGCGGCCGGGTCCTGCTGCCACGGGGTCAGCGCGCCGTAGCGCGACCGGGCAACGCGCGCCGCGTCCGGGTCCACGCTGTCCAGGTAGGAAAGGACGTGGGCGATCGAGGTGAACATGCTATACAGATCAAGGCCATAGAAGCCGGTCCGCTGCGCGCGGTCGTCCTGCTTCAAGTTGTGGGCGCGCAGCCACTCGACAAACTCGCTGACCTCCTGGTTGCGCCACATCCAGGTCGGAAACCGGGCAAACGGCTTGAAGTCCACGCGCGCCTGCGGTCGGTAGTCGGTGACATAGTGATTGATCCGCATCGCATCGGGCCAGTCCGCCTCGGCGGCGACAAACCGGAAGCCGTGCCGCTCGATGAGCGCGCGCGAGATGCGCGCCCGCAGCCGATAAAACTCGCTGGTGCCGTGCGTCGATTCGCCGATAAGGACCAGGCGGGCGTCGCCGATGCGCTCGAGCAGCGCGGCGATCGCGGCGTCGTCCACATCGCCCATGGGCTCGGCGGCCTCGCGGATCAGCCGGCTGAGCGCGCCGTCGTTCTTCTGCTGGACCGGGGCAGCGATCACGCCGCCCGGCTCGGGCCACCCCTGCTCGCCGATGAGCGGCACGAAGCGCACCTCGGTGAGCGGCTCGGAGCGGAAGCCGGCGGCATCCCGCGTCACCCGCATCAGCACCTGCGAGCTCTCATCGGGTCCCACCGGGATGACCAGGATGCCTCCCGGTGCGAGCTGCTCCAGCAGCGCCTTGGGCACCTCGGGGCCGCCGGCCGCCACCGCGATCGCATCGTAGGGCGCGTGGGCGGGCCAGCCGAGCGTTCCATCGCCGCACAGGACCTGCACGTTGTCATATCCGAGCCGCGCCAGGCGCGCGCGCGCGGTGTCGGCTAGCGACGCGAGGCGCTCGATCGTGTAGACCTCCTTGGCGAGCCGACTCAGCACCGCCGCGGCGTACCCCGAGCCGGTGCCGACCTCCAGCACCCGCTCGTGGCCGCGCAGGCCGAGCGCCGCGATGGTCATCGCGACGATATAAGGCTGCGAGATGGTCTGCCCATCGCCGATCGGCAGCGGCGTGTCATTGAAGGCGAACTCGGTGAGCTCGGTCGGTACGAAGTCCTCGCGCGGCACGCTGCGGAAGGCCTCCAGGAGCCGCCGGTCTTTGATGCCGCGGCCGGCGAGCTGCAGCTGGACCATACGATCGCGACTTATCGGCACGCTCATGATTCGTCCTTCCTTGCGACAAGACAAGATGATGGCTGCCAAGGTTAGCAACGAGAGTGCCAACTTCAGAGTCCGCAAGCCGGCCAAGGAGCCGCTCGCCGCGCGCCTTGTCGGGTGGTGCCAAGTGCGAAAACTGTGCGCGCAAGCTCTGGATTTTCGCCATTTCTGCGCCCAGTTCCGCGTCCTTGGGAGGCGCGGCTCCCGCCGTGCCGCAGTCGGCTGCTACTCGCCTAGCCAAGCCGGTCGCAGGAGCAGCACCATCCCCAGGCCGAGCATCACCGCGCCGCTCACCAGCTTGAGCCAGCGACCCTCATTCTGCTGCAGCTTGTGGTGGCCTAAAGTGACGATCGCGATGATCAGCATGATGCTGTCATCGAGCATGTAAAAGACGTTGTAGAGCGCCAGGTAGAGATAGTAGATCCAAAAGGGGAGGTGGCGCAGCGTCAGCACGCGAGTGTAGACCGCGGGGAAGCCGGCGGTGCACAGGAGCTCGATGAAGTTCACCACCACGGCCAGCACGATGGCTCCCGACAGCGACAAGAGCAGGCTGCGCGCCTGCACGATCTCGCGCACGCGCCTGTAGAATCCGGGCTTGGCCGACTCGGGAATGCTCAGGGAGACCCCGCGCTTGAAGGCGAAGAAGTCCTTGATGTTGATGGCGCCGATCAGGACGGCCAGCCCGGCCAGGACGATGCGAACAGCAGCCGAGATGCCCAGCAGCAGAAAGACGTTCAGCCAGGTGGCCATAAAAGCAAAGTACACCGCGCCGCTGGCCACGACGAAGGTGCCGCCGATAAGCAGCATCTTGCGCCGGCTCTTGAGGCGGGCCAGGAGCGATAATAAAAAGAGCAGCACCCACATGGCGCACGGGTTGAAGCCGTCAAGCAGGCCCACGACGACGGTGAACAGCGGGAGGCCGAGGCGCCGCGCGCTCAGCTGGCCGAACAGGCGCGAGTGGATTACCGCTTCTTCATCGTCCAGCGCCGAGCAGGCCGCAGCCTCTAGGGTACACACGGCGCCCGGCTCCTCTTTGGCTGGCAGCGGCATCGGCGCACCTTGCAGCAGCGCGGTGAGCTGCGCCCCGGTAGTCTGCTCGCTGCGGAAGCCGACCAGCAGGTGGCCGCGCACCAGGAAGGCAGGTACCCCGAGCGCGCGGACGCCAGCAGCCCGCGCCACCTCGGCCAGCCGCTCGCGCGCCCCCTTGTCGGCGCTTACGTCGAGCTCACGGATCTTCAGGCGGGCGCCGCCCTGCCCTTGCAGCTTGTCGAGGAAGCGGACCGCCGCGGCACAGCGCGGGCAGCCGGGGCGGGCAAACAGCTCGATGTCCCAGTCGGAAGCCGGCGCGGCCGCGGCGTCGCCGAGCCAGGTCAGGCCGGCAAGCAGCACGACAAGAACAAACAACCCAGCATTCCTTTTGCTCATTCGTGCTTCCCAGGCGCTCTGCGTCAGCGGTTAGAAATAAAAAGCGCAGCCGGTGTTAAACAGAAACCCGCTCTGATTGTTCAGCACCGGGATCAGGTTCCCGTAGGTGTCGCTCAGGTACAGCGCGGAGTCGACGCTCGGTCGCACCCGCCCAAAGCCGCGCAGGTCGACGTTGAGCGAGAAGTGGTGCCCGAGCCGCCCCTCCAGGCCAAGGCCGCCCTGGCCTTCGAAGAACCAGGCGGTCTCCGCCGGCAGCTGGGCGTGGGCGCAGTCGGCGCCAAACACCGCCACCAGATAAGGCGCCGCGGACCAGCCAAGGGGTCCCAGGTAGACGCGCAGACCCGTGAGGATCGGCACGTCGGTGCGGTTGTACTGACCGGCGGAGGAGTTGATGAGGGTGCCGTGCTGATACTCGGCTCCGAGCTCCAGGGTCAGGCGCGGGTGTACGCGGAGCATCAGGTCAAGGCCAATGCCGGCCTCACCAAGGCTCAGCAGGGCGTCGCTCGACCACTGCCCGTTGACCTGCACGGCGACGCCGGCCTGGGGTCGGAACGAGCTGAGGCTGGAGAAGGTGGGCCTGTTGAGCCCTGCTTCGGGGGCCGGCGAGTAGCCCGGCTGCGAAAGCCCGAGCTCCCCCTGGTAGGCGGGCTGGCCATAGCTGAGCGACTGGCTGCTCTGGCTGGCTCCCAGGTAGTTCATGGGCGGCATCCGGAGCGGGTTGGAGTCCGCGGCCTGCGCCAGGCCCCAAGGAGCCAGCGTCGCGAAGGCCAGCGCCAGGGAGCCAGCACGGAGGGAGGAAGTTTGCATGGGCATTCCTTGAGTTCGATGCTGACCATGTCAGCCGGGTTTGGCGGCAGTCGGCGGCCCAGAGCGACCCGATTCCAGCCGAGCTCCGGCTGGCGCTCGCTGGGAAATCCAATCAAGATCCGTGCCGAAGCCGACCTGGAAGGTGCACCGCGGAGCGTACCTAGACCGGGCGCGCGTCGCGGTCCAACCTCGGCGCCGCTGCGGGCGCAGACCCGGCTTCCAGACTATTGCGACGCCGGCCGCCGCTGTCCCCGGCTGGCAGCGGTGTCGGGGGCGGGCCTGCGAGCCCGGCCGCGGCCTGCCACTTTTCCACCTGAGCGATGTGCAGGCGGGTGCTGATCAAGGTATCGGGGTTCAGCGAGATCGAGTCGATGCCAAGCTGCACCAGATACGCCGCCATCTCCGGATAGTCCGACGGCGCCTGGCCGCAGATTCCTACATGCCGATGGTTGCGCCGGGCACCTTCGACCGCCAGCCGCAGCATCTTGAGCACGCCGGGGTCGCGCTCATCGAAGTCGAACGCCACCAGCTCGGAGTCGCGATCGACGCCCAGGGTGAGCTGGGTCAGATCATTGGAGCCGATCGAGATGCCGTCGAAGATGCGGCAGAACTCATCGATGCGCAGGACGTTGTTGGGAATCTCGCACATGACGTAGACCTCTAGCCCGTCGGCGCCGCGCCGCAGGCCGTGCTCCGCCATCGCCGCCAGGACCCGCTCGCCCTCTTCGACCCGGCGGCAGAACGGCACCATCACGCGGACGTTGGTAAGGCCCATCTCCTCTCGCACCCGCTGCAGCGCCCGGCACTCCAGGGCGAACGCCTCGGCATAGCTCGGGTGGGTGTAGCGGGCGGCGCCGCGCAGGCCGATCATCGGGTTGTCTTCCTTGAGCTCGAAGGCGCGGCCCCCAAGGAGGCTCTCATACTCATTGGACTTGAAATCGCTCAGCCGGACGATCACCGGCTTGGGATAAAACGCCGCCGCGATGGTGGCGATTCCCTCGGCCAGTCGATCGACGAAAAAGGCCGGCTTGTCGGCGTACCCGGCGGTCAGGGCCTCGATCGCCGACCAGGTCGGCGGCTCGACGCGCTCGGGGTGAAGCAGGGCCATCGGATGGACGCGGATGGCGCTGGTGATGATAAACTCCATGCGCGCCAGCCCGACGCCGTCATTGGGCAGGGCCGCCAGGGCAAAGGCCTGCGCCGGGTCACCGACGTTCATCTGGATCTGGGTGCGCGTGGCGGGCAGCTCGCCGAGCGCCTGCTTCTGGATGCGGAAGGGCAGCGCGCCGTCATAGACAAGGCCTGTCTCCCCACCCGCGCACGACACGGTGACCAGGGTCCCATCGCGGAGCTTGCGGGTGCCATCTCCGGTACCGACCACGGCCGGGATGCCGAGCTCGCGCGCCACGATGGCGGCGTGGCAGGTGCGCCCGCCGCGATCGGTGACAATCGCCGCGGCGCGCTTCATGACCGGCTCCCAATCAGGAGTGGTCGTCTCAACGACCAGCACCTCGCCCGCCGCGACCTGCGAGAGCTCGGCCGGACTGCGCACGACCCGCACCGGGCCGACGGCGACCTTGCGACCGACGCTGCGACCGGTCGCAAGGACGGGCCCCTTGCGGGTCAGGGTGAAGCTCTCATAGCTCAAGGCCGCATGCTGCGACTCGACGGTCTCGGGGCGGGCCTGGACGATGTAGAGCTCACCGCTCGGGCCGTCCTTGGCCCACTCGATGTCCATCGGGCAGCCGTGGCCGGCGCGCTGTGAGTAGTAGTCCTCGATGCCCAGCGCCCAGCGGGCCAGGGTCAGGACCTCTTCATCGCTCAGGCAGAGCCGGCGGCGCTCGGGCTCGGGCACCGGCTCGTTGCAGGTGCGGGTGCCCGAGCCGCTGGCGCCGTACACCATGCGCAGCTGCTTGGCCCCCACGCGGCGGCGCAGGATCGGCCGCTTGCCGGTGCGCAGCGTCGGCTTGAAGACGCAGAACTCATCCGGGTCGACGGCGCCCTGGACTACATTTTCCCCCAGACCCCAGGCCCCTTCGATGAGGATCGCCTCGCGGAAGCCGGTCTCGGTGTCGAGCGTGAACATGACACCGGAGGCGGCCAGATCGGCGCGGACCATCTTCTGTACCGCGATCGACAGCGCCACATCCAGGTGGCCAAAGCCGCGATCCATCCGATAGGAGATCGCGCGGTCGGTAAACAGGCTGGCGAAGCAGCCGCTGATCGCCTGGCGCAGCGCTGGGAGGCCGCGGACATTGAGGAAGGTCTCCTGCTGTCCGGCGAAGGAGGCGGTGGGCAGATCCTCGGCGGTGGCGGAGGAGCGGACAGCGACGGCGCCCGCCGCGGTGGCCTCGATGGCGAGGGTGGCGTAGGCGGCCTCGATCTCGGCCCACAGCGCTTGGGGAAGCTCGGCGGCGAGGATGAGCGCGCGGACCGCCTTGCCGCGGCGGGCCAGCTCGTCCAGGTTGGTCTTGTCCAGCCCAGAGAGCAGCGCGGCGATGCGGGCGCGGAGCCCGGTCTGGTCGAGCAGCGCCCAGTATCCGGCCGCGGTGATCGCAAAGCCATCGGGGACCCGCACGCCGAGCGGGCGGAGCGCCTGGAACATCTCGCCCAGCGAGGCGGTCTTTCCTCCGACCACCGCGACATCCTGCAGCGACAGCTCATTAAACCATTTGATAAACGTACTCATGCGGTCCTCACCGAGCAAAGGAATCGGCCAGGTCGAGCTTCATGCCAGCCGCGTGCCAGCCGCGTATCAGCCGTGTGCCGGGCGCAGCAAGGGCGGGTGATGGGCGGACGATGGGCGGATGATGGGCGGATGATGAGAGGACGATGAGCCGGAGGCTCGGGTCGGAATCCACGCCGATTCCCCTGCGAAGATTTTGCGGATATCGCCGGCGAATTGCGCAGGATTTTCGCGGCGCTCGACTCCGGACCGGCGAAGACTCCCGATGACCTAGTCGGCACGCGGCTTGCGATTGAGTGCAGGAGAGCCCAACCGTAAACGAGCCAGAAGTGCGAAGAAAGGAGTCCGTCGATCGTACGTCGCTTACACGCCAGTGGTGTTCGGCGCGCCGCTGTACCCTTGGCTCGACTCGCTGAGGGTACGTGATCAAGCAAGTAAGTCGCTGCACCTGCCGCAGCGCTGCGGCCGCGGTGCAGCGGAATCGCTCAGGCGCCGTTGTAGTTGATGCCAAAGAGGCGGTCGTGCGGGGCCTGCTGGTGACAGCCCATGCAGGAGCCGACGCGGCCCGCGCTGGTGACCGACTGACCGTCGCTGGTGAGCGTCCCATACACCCAGCCGCTGTCGGTCTCGGGAGTGGCCGGATCGAGCCTGTACATGATGAACAGACCGCTCTTCTGCCGGGCGTGGAACAGCCGGCCGCTCTCGCTCAGGTAGCGCACCGGGGACTGCGTGGTGTCGTAGGTGGTGGTGGCCGGCACCTCCTCGGCTTCCCAGGCTTCCTTGACTACCGCCTGGCCGACTGCTGCCGGGGTCTTGCCTGCGCGGCCGAGGTAGGCGTCGCGGTCCTTGGCGAAGACGTAGTAGAGCTTCCGCCCGTGGGTGTCGAGGTTCATGCTTGCGCTGCGCCGCGGGTGGCTCGGCATCGGCAGGCGGCACAGACCCGGTGCCCAGTGCAGCTCATCATCGACGCGAGCGTAGGCCTCGTAGGTCGCTGCGACCTCACGCAAGCCAGCGTGGAAGCTCGGGTTATTTTCGCCAACGGGAGGGACCGGGCCGGGATCCGGCTCGACGGTGAGACCCGAGCAGCCAGCAAGAACCGCGAGAACCAAAACGGATATACGCATCGTAAACCTCCAGCCAGAGCTGCGCGCACTATAGCACCTGCGGCCGGCAGCTGGCCCAGCAAGGTTTGCAATATCACAGCCCCGCGCGCGACGCCGCTTGGGGCGACTCGGGCGCGCTCGCGCTGGCGTTACAGATCGTCACACGGCGTACCGCGGCGCTCCCCGGTGTAGACGCCAAGGTCGTTCCAGATCATGTTCCAGTTTTCATCAATCGGCACGGCCAAAAGCTCCGTTCGGCGCGTCCCCTTGACCCAGGTCGAGCTCCTGCCTTGCGGTCCGACGATGAAGCGCAGCGCGCCGGTCTTGGTCGAGAAGATCTCGCCTTGGGAGTCGGAGACGATGTTGGTCATACGCTGCAGCTTCATCCCCCCCTTGGGACCGACGAACAGCCGGAACTGCTGCGCAGTCTCCGGCGTCGACCCTTTATCGACGTAGTAATAGATGCCGGTGTCATCGCGGGTCAGAGCATGCGGGACATACTGCTTGCGCGGTGGTGAAAAGGAGGCCTGGGTCAAGACTTCGAGCGCGCTGGCTGCGGGCAGCAAGCTAAGCTCGGTGCTGCGGGTGCCACAGCGAACACTGCAGGTCTGCTTCTCGCTGTCGAACTGCACCGAGGAGAGCAGCCGATAGTCTTGGCCGCGGATGTTTGCGCTGGCGCGCGCATTGAAGTAGCGGGGCTCGAAGAAATCGACTCCACCCGACCCCTCGGCAAGCGCGACACCGCTGAACTGCTTGCCATCGCCGTAATAGAGATACGGGCTATTCGCATTGGAGCGCGAGCTCACTACGTAATGGTTCTTTTTATCGGTACAGACGCCGGTTCCGGCCAGGATGATGCGCTGTCCCAGCGTATGGGCATCACCCCACGGCGGCGCCGCTCCCGCCTTGCCCGCTATCGCTGCAGGGGGCGTGAGCTCGATACCTTCCAGAGTCTGCCGGGCGAACTCGTCTTGGTTTGGTGACTGCGTATCAACCTGCCACTCAAGCTTGCCGGCAGCCAGCGTCAGCGCGCGGGAGCCGGTGAAGCTGCAGTTTACCTCCTTCACAAGTCCGGCCAACAGCGTGGCGGCAGCCTTGGACTCGTTGCACAGCGCGGCCATCGCCGTAACCGGCACGGAGCAGAAGCTTGCAATCGCGTAGCGCTTTAGCACCTCGTCACTGACGCTGCCCCAGTTCACCCGCGACGCCAGCTTGGTGGCACAGGCCTTCTCCGCCTCGACGACGTTTTCGCGCAGCGCCTTTTCCTGCTCTGCTTGTTCGGCATCGCGATGAAACGCGGCAAAGCGCGATATGGTGCCATCTTTGAGCTGGCTTCCGTGTAGCGCCAGGACGGTGCCGGCCTGCAGCGCCTTGCTCAGGTTTTGGTCAAGGGCGATCGCCCGGCCGTGCAGCACGTCACCGGGTACATAGAGCTCCCAGCGGTCGCCATGGCGGTGGTCGACCTGAACAAAGGAGAATCGGCGCCCTCGCCACTCCGTGGTGTAGTATTCGTATTGGCCATCGACGCGGCGCTGGTAGGGTAGCGCCAGGCCGTCGAGTGCGCTGGCCGTCCCCGTAACGCGAATGACGGCCCGCCCCTCGGCGAGCGGCTGGAGCATCACTAGATCAACTTCGTCGCCGCGCGTGTTCTTGAAGACGCGAACACTCTCGACCGCCAGCGGCTGCGCTTGCGCCGCCGCCGCGGCCAGCAGCAGGCCACCGACCAGCGGGTACCCAAGCCGCGCCAGGGTCTGTCGTCCAAAAGTGCAGTGTAGTCGGCTGACCGGTCCAAGACGAAACGTGCGAGCCATGGGCTCCTCCGCTGAGCGCTGGGAATCGCTTGCCGTGGCGAGCAAAGCGTAGGCGACTCATGTTAGAGCGAAACTGCGGATTCAGCAAGGACCGCATGCTCGGCGTGCTTCCTTATGAGGCTGGAGGCGATGTCCTTGCGGGGATCAGCCCCGGCTTGGCGCTGAGCGAGCGCGGAGCGCAAGGGGTCGGGTTGGCCGGGCTGTCTAGCTCGGCCGGTCCACGTTGACAACCTCCGTTCGCGCGGCACAGAATCTGCGGGTGCCGGATGCTCATGAACAGTCGCTGCGGGTCTTTATCAGCTCTTGTCGAGAGGACGCGGCCTTTCAGGACGTTCTGGTGCGGCACCTCGCCGTGCTGACACAGTACCACTAGAGTCAGCCAGTTCTCCGGTATTCCAATTGGGCTGGTCGTGTACTCTAGCGAATTTCATGTTGCGCCTGGGGTCGGCATGGGCTTTGACAGGCTGGCGGACGGCCGCCGAAACTTCCCATGCAATGACCCACGACGCAGCGTGATCGCGTCGCTGGTGACGATTCTCAGTGGGATCGAGCTGGGGTCATGCGGCTGGCTCTCTTCGAGCTTCTGGTCGAGTCGTGATGCGCGGACGCGCGCGTGGACGCCCCCAATCCGACGCCGCTTTCGTACAACGCAGCCAGCTTCCGCTGCCACATTGCTTTACCGCACCAAATGCGCCAACTCCACGCCGTGCATCACCAACGTAACATACGCCTATGCAGAAGCGGGTGCGCGGCGGCGGCGGCGCAGTACGACCAGGCCGCTGCACAGCACGATCAGGGACACCGGTGCGGCCACTGGGAGCCGGCGGCCTGGCGTGGTCACGCAGCCGCGCTGCAGCTCGGCGCCGGAGGGGTCGGCATTGGGGTCGCGGTCGAGCGGGCTGAGGCTTCTGATCTTGGTCCCGTTGTTGGTGATGACCACGGGCTGACCCACCTCGCCAATCGTCTCGATGCGCAAGCTGTAGGGCAGCTGCCGGTCGGCCGGTGTCCAGCTGCTGACGTGGATCCCGCTGTCGGTGTCCAGGGTCCGGTCGTAGGGCTCGCAGCCCTGGGCCAGGGAGGCTCTGTGAGCCAGCGGCACAGCGGGCAGCTCGGGGTTGAAGCCAAATACTGGATCCACGTTCATGTCCTCGGGCGAGATCGTCGTGTAGAGGCGGGTCAGCTGGCCATGGGTATCGAACAGCTGCTGGGCCTCCTTATTCGGAATGACGATGCGGCTCTGGAGGTCGGCGGTGGCGGCGCGCGGATCAAACATCTGCAGCTTGAGCGCCACTGCATCATAGTCCGGTCCGCCGCGCTGCGGATCGCGCCGCAGATAGTAGTCGAGGCTCTGATAATACGTGAGCAGGGGGATGCCGCGGGCAACCAGCGACTGCGGCTCCGGAATGTATTTGGCAAGGACGGTGGCCAGCGCCGCCGCCGACTGCTGTAGCGCCAGCTCTCCATAATTGGGCACCGGCGTAAAACCAAACAGCGGGTTTAAGGCCATCTGGACGTACTGGTAGGGGTCGCTGACCGCCGGCAGCTCAGTCACGCGATCGAAGCGGCCGGGCCGATTGAGCGTGCCCGCCATGACGTTGCTCGAGCCCGCGTACTCGGTAATGAAGGCGTGCTTGCGCGGCGCCTCGGCCACCGCCGCAGTGACTACCTGCGAGTAGTTCCCGACGTTGTTCAACAGGTCCAGCTGAGCATCGTTTAGCACCGCATGGTAGAAGTTGCGCGGGATGGCGCGGGCACTGCCAAGGACCCACACCTGGATGCCCATGTTGGGCACGGCGCCGACGGAGGTCAGGGTCAGCGGCACCATCGGGTAGTCGGACTTGTAGCGCAGGACGATCGGCTGCACATCGCCGGAGTTCTGGTCGGCCCGCAGCTTCAGGGCCAGAAAGTAAGCGCCCGGGCGAACGTAAGGACTGACCGCGGCATCCGAGCCCGTTGGCACCACATAGCGGTTGTCCTGCAGCCACTTGAGCATGTCCGCCTGGCTGTCGGCCTTGAGCACCGCAAAGTCGTACGGGCCGACCGAAGACTGCACGACCAGCGGCGAGGGTGGAGGAGGCGGCGCTGAACCGAGATCGGCAGCGCCGTAAGCGGCTTCGTTGGCGCTCCCCGACAGGCTGGCGGAGTTACAGCCGAAGCCGCCGCCATAGCCGCCGCCATAGCCGCCGCCATAGCCGCCGCCGCCGCCAAGCCCCCTGGTGCAGGTCGAGGTGCTGGTGAGGGTGTAGGTAGGTCCGGTAGTCTTTAGCAGCTGGGTGAATAGCTCATCGGTGCTGACATCGATTCCGTCCTGGCCCAGCCGGTTCTGGGGAATCGCCGGGAGCGGCACCAGCCAGCCGAAGTCCCCCGGCTTGCCCTGGTACTGGATCTGGATGATCGCGGTCACGGTGCCGTTGTCCTGAGCAAACAGGATGCGCTCTCCGGCCTGGACCGTGGGTACGGAGACATCGCTGAGGACCAGGCAGCCGCAGGCCTGGGCGTCCGCGATAGCCGACGTAAGGAGTGCGCCGCCCAGCACCGCGGCGAGCGCGACGGGGCGGCGCGAGCCGCGGGGATGCAGTCGACGGGGCGCCAGGGCAGCGGGGGAAGACATCGGGTGACTCCTCAGCAAGGGGACAGAAGGTTCCTGTGTGCGGCGCCGGAGCTCCCGGCGGCGCGCAGAGCTCGCAAGCGGGTAAAGCAAGCGATATGCCACCGGCACCCGCTACCAAGCAGACGAAGGCGCGTGTCCGGCCGGGCAGACCTGGACAGTTCCGACCAGCGGCTCAGACGACTGGGTGGATGGTTTCGGCCAGTCCGACGGTCGGCAGTGTGGACGAATGCGGCCAGTCCCAACCAGGGATTGGTCCGATTTTATCGGCAGTGGAAGAAATCAGACGACTCTCAGGGATATCTCGGACGCTCGCTCTGAGGACAGCCGCCAAGATGAGACTTGGCTCGGATGCTGCTAAGAAGCCAAGCCGAGCGCGTGGAGCGCCAGGGTGCTCGACTGCATCGAGCGTTTCCGAGTCGCACGGCATCGACCTAATTATCGAATCACAAGGAGACCGACATCTTTTTCTGCTTGGGCGTGAGCCAGGCCCTGTACAATTTGGCAAAAGAACCCTCGGAGGGGAACATGTCTCGCACCCGTTACCTATTGGTTGCTTCGGTCCTTTGCAGCTTGCTCCTGCCTGCGCGGAGTCAAGCTCAGGACTGTACCTCGAACCTGCTGATTGTCCTCGATCGGTCGTGCTCCATGACCTCAAACTCGATCATGGGCAAGACCCGCTGGGATATTGCGGTGAGCGCGATCAACAAGCTGATCGCTAATAACTCAGGCAAGATCCGGTTTGGTCTGGCGATGTTCCCAAACAAGACCGCGACCGCCCCCAAGTGCGTGCAGACAAGCCCGCTGCTGGCCCCAGCGCTGGGCAACGAGCAGGCCGTCTCGACGCTGCTCACGAACAACCGGCCAGGCTCGCCGTGCATCACCAACATCGATGAAGGGATCAAGCAGGCGGGCGCCGAGCCCTCCCTCTTTACCCCTGATCGGCGCAGCTTCGTACTGCTGGTCACCGATGGCGAGCAGAGCAACAACTGCAACGGCGGCACCGCGACCGCCGACCCGCTGACCGTCCAATATGTCAAGGCGCTGTATGATCAGAAGGTCCCCACCTACGTGGTTGGGTTTGACATCGGCTCCGACGCGCAGGCGCAGAAATCGCTCAACAGCTTCGCCCTGGCCGGCGGACTGCCGAACAAGAACGGAACGACCATGTACTATCCCGCCAACAACGAGGCGGAGCTGGAGAGCACGCTCAGTCAGCTGGCCAGCCTCACCAGCGGCGAGCTTGGTATATGCCGCGGCATGCCGTGTCCGGATGGGCGGTGCCTCAGCGCTACCGCCATGTGTGTGAGCGGCTTCTGTGTCGAGCCGGAGCCGGACCTCGGGGGCCAGGGCGGCGGCGATGATGCCGGTGGGTCAGGCGGCGGCGGCGGGCTGGCCACCGGCTGCAGCTGTGAAGTCGGTCAGCGCCGGGCGGTTTCATCGGCGGGGCTTATGGCGCTTTTGCTGAGCGGCGTGGTCCTGCTGCGCGGTCGGCGTCGCCGTCTGTCTGGCACGCGGAGGTGGTTGCTGCCTTCGTTGCTAGAGCGCTAGAAATGCCCGGAGCTCGAAGGCGCCGCGGCTCACTTGATGAACAGACGCAGCGCTTCGTGCAAGCTGGCCAGGGTGGTGATCTGCGAAAGATCGACTCCCATTGAGACAATCGTCTGCGCCACTGCGGGCGCGATTCCAGAGATGAGTCCGCGAGCGCCGAGCAGCGACACCGCGCAGAGCAGCGTCGTAACGGTCGGCACCTCGCTGAACAGCTGCTCCAGCTGTTACCCTACGCCATCGCCCGGCAGAGCCAGCGTCGCCAGCGCGCCACCGCCGCTCGCAGTGATCACACCATCGAGCGCGACCGTAAAGTAGAGCCAGTTGGGTCCATGCTCCAAGAGCGCCCGCAGCGGAGGTTCAATCGAGGACTCAGGCGCTGCGATGAGGTCACGATGGAGCATCCCAAAATTATACTCAACTTCGCCCAGCCTGGGCAGCATCGCGATATTACCTCGCCTCGGCTCACGGCTTCTTCGCGGCGGACAGCTGGAAAGCGGTATCACCCCCGCTAGTGCGCTTGTTTTGAGCAAATGCCGCATGATATGATCGCGCTCCGTCGGTTTTTCAGACACGCAATTTGCTCAATATGCTCCCTATGTTGATTATTCCGCGATATACGTTTGACGAGCGGGTCTGCCAGACCGCGGCGACGGCACTTTTCCGCGGACGCCGCGATGCCGATGGCACACGGGTTCTTGCCAAGGTACTCCTTGATGAGTCGCCTAGCCCGCGCGCGCTCGCGCGGCTGCGGCATGAGTTTGCCCTGGAGACAGATCTCGACTGTGATGAAATCGTGCGCACGCTCGCGCTGGTCGAGCTCGGCAACAGCCTGGTCCTGGTGTGGCGGGATCCCGGTGGCCTGCCGTTGCGCCAGGTGCTTGACGCTGGGCGGCTGCCCCTAGAGCAGGTGCTGCGCTGTGCGGCCACCGCCGTCGAGGCTCTGCAGCGGCTTCACCAGCACCACATCATCCACCGCGATCTGTGTCCGGAAAACATCTTCGTCGATGCCTCGGCACGCACGGTCGCGCTGGCTGGGCTCGGCATTGCCTCCCGCTTATCACAAGAAAGTCAGCCGTTTTCAGGTCTATCGGCGGTGGAAGGATCGCCGGCCTATCTGTCCCCAGAACAGACCGGACGAATGAACCGACGTACCGATCAGCGCAGCGATCTGTATTCAATCGGGGTGATTCTGTACGAGCTGCTCACGGGCACGCCGCCGTTTGCCGCCACGGACGCGCAAGAGCTCTGCTATTGCCATCTGGCCAAAGCACCGGTCCCGCCGCAGGAAATTGCTCCCGCGGTGCCGCCGATCTTGTCGGCGATCGTGATGCGGCTCCTTGAGAAAGACGCGGAGGATCGCTATCAGTCTGCCAGCGGTCTGGCCGCCGACCTGCAAGAGTGCATCCGCCAGCTCGCCGCCGGCGGCCCGCTTGCTGCCTTCAGGCTGGGTAGCAAGGATCACGGTGGCGGGCTGCAGCTGCCGCAGCAGCTGTACGGCCGCGACTCCGAGCTGCGCGAGCTGCGTGCAGCCTGGGAACGGACTACCTCGGGAGGGGCTGAGCTCCTGCTGCTGAGCGGTCATGCCGGCATCGGCAAGTCAGCGCTGGTCCACGAGCTTTGCAAGTCCCTGGCCGGCGCCCGGGGCTTTTTCATAAGTGGAAAGTTTGATCAGCGCAACCGCAGCGTGCCCTATGCGCCCATTGCCAACGCCTTTCGCGAGCTCTGCCAGCAGCTCCTGATGGAACCAGAGCCGGTGCTCGCCCGCTTTCGCGAAAACCTCCAAGCTGCCGTCGGCAAAAGCGGCCAGCTCCTGACCCGAGTGATTCCTAACCTGACGCTGATCCTCGGGCCCCAGCCGGCGGTAACGGAGCTGGACGGATCGGCGGCGCGCAGCCGCTTCGTGCGCGTCTTCCAGCGATTCCTCAAGGCGCTTACCGGCGACGGACGACCCCTGCTGTTGTTTCTGGACGACCTCCAATGGGTCGATCTGGCGTCGTTAGAGCTCTTAGAGTCCCTGTTCAAACAAGGAGATGTCCAGCACCTGCTGGTTATCGGCGCCTACCGCAGCCACGAGGTCGATGCGGCGCACCCGCTTTCGTTGGCCCTGCGCGAGCTAGGCCCCAAGGCGAAGCTCCGCACCATCGAGCTCGGACCGCTCGATCGCTCCGCGGTCGGCCGCTTCGTGGCCGATGCGCTGCATAGCCGACCGGAGCAGTCGGCTCCGCTGGCTGCCGTTCTCTTTGCCAAGACCCTGGGCAATCCGTTTTTCTTGAGCCAGCTTCTGACCGCGCTGCATCGAGATTTGATCCTCCGCTACGATGCTGCCGCGGAGGCCTACAGCTGGGATCTCCAGCAGGTACGCAGTGCTCCGGCGACTGACCACGTGATTGCCCTGCTGACCGCTCGCCTCCACCGGCTACCGAGTTCGACCCAGCGGGTCCTGAGCTTGGCCGCGTGCATCGGCCATCGCTTCGATCTACAGACCTTGGCGACCATCACCGAGCTGTCGCTAACCGAGACCGCCGCGGCACTATGGGACGCGCTGGCAGAGGGTCTGCTGGTCCCACTCAGCACGGAGTATCGCTACGTCCACAGTGCTGCCCGCGACAGCATCCCCGGTGTCCCAATCGTGTATCAGTTCCTCCATGATCGGGTGCAGCAGGCCGCCTACGCCAGCGTCTCAGAGCCGGAGCGTGCCGCCCTTCACTTACAGATTGGGCGCTTGTTGCGCAGCGGGGGCGATGTCGCGGACGGGGACCGGCTGTTCGAGCTGGTCGGCCATCTCAACCTCGGCCGCACGCTAATCGTGGACGCCGATGAGAAACAGGCGCTGGCCCAGCTGGATCTGGAAGCCGGCCAGCGGGCCAAGGCTGCGACCGCCCATGAGGCAGCTGTCCAAATCCTCGCGGCCGGGATCTCCATGCTAGGACCGGCGGGCTTCCAGACCGCGCGAGCGCTGGCCTTTGCCCTGCATCGCGAGCTCGCTGATTGCGCCGTTCGCGCCCGCGCTCAGACCCAGGCTGCGCAGGCCATCTCGACACTGATCCAGCATGCCGAGACCCCGCTCGAGCTCCTGACCGCCTACGACCTGCGCGTGGTGCTGGATGCGACGTTAGGACGCTCGGGGGACGCGGTCCAGTCTGGGGTCGCCGCGCTGCGCCGGGCCGGTCTGGCCGTGGCCGACTCAGAGGCCGAGCTCCGAGCCGACTACGCTCGGACGCTGGATGAGCTCCAAGACCACATGCGCGGGCGCTCGATCGCAGAGCTGGCAGCGCTGCCGCGGGCGTCTTCGCCCGAGACGGACGCCGCGATGCGACTAGCCCGCCATGTCGCCCTGGCCGCCTTCGGCACCGCACCGGCCCTGGCCAACTTTCTGACGGCGCTGGCCGCCAAGCTGTCATTCCGCCAGGGCCACTGTGAGCAGGCGGCGTCCGCCTATGCGTTGCTCGGGGCCGTGCTCGCCAGCACCACCGATCGTTTCGAGGAAGCGTACGCCCTGGTCAAGCTCGCCCTGGCCCTGCACGAAAAGGGCGGCACACTCCATGAAGCCTGCATGCTCGGCTTCTACTTCACCACGGTGTCGCACTACTGCTTGCACTGGCGGGAGCTGCTGCCGTATCTGGAGGGCGCGTACGTCGCAGGCCTGGAGTCAGGGGACCTGATGTTCCTCTCCTATACCTGCTCGCACCGGACCATCGCGCGGCTGCTCCTGGGCGATCCTCTGGACCAGGTGCGGCAGGACTGTCAGCGCATGCTAGAGCTGATGGACAGGTACGGGCTGGCCGCGGCCATGGCGACCCAGACCATCGTGAAGCAAACGATCGCCTGCCTTGAGCTACGCACGCACAGCCGGCAGACCCTGGACAGTGATGGCTTCAATGAGGCGGAGTTTGCTCGGACGATTGAAGGCGCGGCGATGTCCTTCGCCGTGTATTTCTACTACACCGCGAAGGGAGCGTTGCTCTTTCTTGATGAGGAACCGGCAGCGGCGCTGGCGGCTCTGTCGCGGCCGATGGCGATGCCGGGGATCGCGTTTACTCCCGAAGCGCGGTTTTTCACGGCGCTCTCGATCCTGTCTCTGGCCGACACGGCATCTGCTGCCGAGGCGGTGCAGCGCGCACCGCTATTGGAGCTGTGCCTGGCCAAGCTGACGACGTGGGCCCGCGCCTGCCCGGCCAACTACCTGCACAAACACCTGCTAGTGCAGGCCGAGCACGCGCGCCACAATGGGAATGTGCTACTGGCGATGGACCTGTACGATCGAGCCATTGCCAGCGCCCAGGAGCACGACTGGCCGCGCGATCTGGCCCTCGCCAATGAGCTCTGTGCCAAGTTCTATCTGGGTCTTGGCAGACAGCGGATCGCCCGCGCCTATATGACGGATGCCAGCTATTCTTACGCGCGCTGGGGGGCAAGCGCCCAGCTGCGCAGACTCCAGGAGCGGTATCCGACCCTGATTCCGCTGCAGGCGCAGACGCCAGCCTATCCGACACCGCCGGTCGCAGGAGCACTGGCAACCGTCGATCCAGAGGACCTTTGGAGGTTCGTTCATGGCTTACAGACTTTGTCGCGGGAGTTTTTCCTCGACAACATTGTGGACGGGGTGATGCGCTTGGTGGTGCGCACCGCAGGTGCCGAGCGCGGGCTGCTGATTCTTGATCGGGCAGGGTCGGAGGCCACCCTGCAGATCTATGCGTCTTTTGCCGATGCGGAGGTCGCTGTCCGGGCCGGCTCCGGGATACTGCTGGAGGAGTCGACAGAGCTAGCGCTAACGATGGTACGTTATGTGGCCAGGACCGGCGATTCGGTGGTCGTCGACGATGCCAGCGCTGACGAGCACTTCGCGGGTGATCCCTATATTGTGCGCGCCAAGCCGCGGTCGGTTGCTTGCCTGTCGCTGTCGCATCAGGGCCGAAAAAAGGGGGTTCTCTATCTGGAGAATAACGTCGTCAGCGGCGCATTCACCAGGCAGCGCATCGAGCTCTTGGGTCTCCTGTCTGCGCAGGCGGCAATCTCAATTGAGAACGCCGAACTCTACGACCGCTTGCGCAAAGCCAGCGAGGCACTCTCGGGAGCCAACGCCGCGCTAGAGGCAGAGGTAGCCCAAAGAACCCGCGAGCTGCGGGAGACCAATGAACGCCTGCTAATCGAGCTCTCCGAGCGGCAAAAGAGCCAGGCGGCGCAGGCCGAGCTGCAGGCCGCCGTGATCGGGATGCAGGCCGAGCGCCTCGTTGAGCTGTCGACACCGGTGGTGCCGATCATGCCCGGAATCCTGCTCATGCCGCTGATTGGCACGATGGATAGGCAGCGCGCAGACCAGATGCTGGAGACCGCTTTGCGCAGCGCAGTGCAAGCGCGGGCCCAGGTCGTCATCGTCGATATTACCGCGGCCACCGGTGGAGACGACGCGATCGTCCAGGTACTCGCCAAGACCGCGAAGGCGCTACGCCTGCTTGGTGCTGAGGCCATCGTCACCGGCATCGGCGCCAAAATGGCGCAGGCGATGGTCGCCCATGGAACCGCGCTGGACCAGTTGAATACTTCGGCAACCCTGGCGGGTGGGATGATGACGGCCCTAGACCGGATCGGGGACCGGGGCCGACGCCCACCGCGAAGCGGCTAACCGCTCAGGGCCGGGTTCGCGCCGCGAAACGGCTCATTCTGCCGTCGCTAGGCCGTGGTTCGATGCGGGTGCAGCAGCAGCATCGCTCGCCTACTGAACGAAGTGCCAGCGTGCTTGTCTTTATAGTGCATACACTGCGGCTCGCGGCATACGCTGCGGCTCGATGGCACGCCGCTCTCGGATGCCACTATCGAGCATATAGTGCCGCGTCACCCCGGCGGGACCGACGCGCTTGCAAACCTGGCGATCGCCTGCGGGCGCTGTAACGGCGAAAAGGGCATCCGCCACGATGCCCGACCGCGGCTGGATGCGCGTCTGCAAGCTCTCATTGCCCAGCTGCAGGCACGGCGGGCAGAGCGCCTGCGCACGCCGCTATCCGGCCTGGAGCTGCCCCCGCTGCCGCAGCCGGGGCCGCAGTCTGCCGGCTCGCCTGACAGACCTCGTGCTCGCCGTCAAACCGAGCGATCGCACAGATAGCCGACCTTGGTCCAGCCCATGCCAGGCAGCCGAGGCCGATGGTCGACCTCGATCCCTATCTTCGTTGCTGGCGTTTGGGGATTAGTCTCGCTCCTTCTTCTCGAGAAGCGCCTTGGCGCGGTTCAGCGCCGACATCGCGTTCGTTGCTTGAACCTTCCACCGGCTCAAAGGAGACCTTCTTGGTCATCCCAGCAACAGTGATCCGGCCAGCTTTCTGCCGCTAGTGCAGTATCATTGTAGCCTATCCGCCTCCGAGCTGCGCCAAGCGGAAGCCGCGCGGCAGCCAGAGGGCTGAGGCCTCTTATCGCTGCAACCGTCCGCCAATACCAAGGCGCTACTATGGAATCGATGATGAATAAACAGTCTCCCGGTGTCCTTGCTGGCCCCCCTTTCGCCGTCGCCATTGGGCTTGGGGCCTTTCTGCTCTTTCTTGTCCAGTTCATCATGGGCAAGCTGATCCTGCCCTGGTTCGGCGGCGCCGCGGCGGTGTGGACCACCTGTATGCTCTTTTTCCAGGTGGGTCTGCTGCTGGGCTACGGCTACGCTCACCTTCTGACCACCTATCTGCCCCCACGCTGGCAGCGGGACGTACATGTGCTGCTGCTGCTCCTGTCGCTGGCGCTCCTGGCGGTGCGAGCCTTCATCTGGCCCTCACCGCTGTTGCCCGATGACAGCTGGAAGCCTAGCCCGGGTGGCAGTCCTTCGCTGCAGATCCTGCTCCTCCTCTCGCTGACCGTGGGCCTGCCCTACCTCGTACTATCGGCCACCGGGCCGCTCCTGCAGGCCTGGTTCGCGCGCCTTCGCCCGGGGCAGAAGCCCTATCGCCTCTACGCCCTGTCCAATCTCGGCTCGCTGCTGGGCCTTTTGAGCTATCCGTTCTTGCTGGAGCCGGCCCTGCCCCTGCCCGCCCAGGGCCGCTTCTGGACCCTGGGCTTCGGTCTGTTCGCCATCGGCTGTTCCTTGTGTGCCCTGCCCCTGGGCCGGCTGGCCCCCCGGCCGCTGCCCGCTACCCAAAAGGAAGATCCCGCTGCGGCGTCGCCGCCGCCGCTGTCGCACTATGCCTTGTGGTTCACCCTGGCCGCGGTGGCCTCGGTGATGCTGCTGGCAGTGACCAACCAGATCTGTCAGGAGGTCGCGGTCGTCCCGTTCCTGTGGATGCTGCCGCTCTGTCTGTATCTGTTTTCCTTCATCCTATGCTTCGAGTTCGAGCGCAGCTACCACCGCGCGGTCTGGGGCACGGCCCTGGTCTTGTCCGCGGGAGCCAGCGCGGCGACCCTGCACTGGGGGACCGATGCCCCGCTGCCGGTGCAGCTCGGCGCCCACACCTTCGTCCTTTTGGCCTATTGCATGGTCTGCCACGGTGAGCTAGCGGTGCGCAAGCCTCCGGCGCGTTACCTGACCTCCTTCTACCTGACCCTGTCGGCGGGGGGAGCGGCGGGAGGACTGTTTTCGGCCCTGCTCGCCCCAGCGATCTTTCCCGCCTTCTGGGAGTTCCACTGCGCCCTGCTGGCCGGCGTCATCCTGCTCGGCGGGCTCCTCTGGAGCGAGCGACGAGACTTCCTTGCCGGCGGTCGCTGGCCCAAGCTCGCCGCCGCGGCCTTGGGGATGGCGGCGCTCTGTGGGCTGGGCACGGTGCTGGTCACCGAGGCGATGGACGACCTGGGTGGCGCGGTCTATGTCTCCCGTAACTTCTTCGGCGTGCTGCGGGTGAGCCGCCGCGGCCAGGGCGCTGACGAGTTCCTCCGGCTCAAGCATGGCCGTACCCCGCACGGAATGCAGTACACCGAGCCGCAGCGCCGCATGCTGCCGACCACATTCTATAACCCCGGCAGCGGGGTCGGACTCGCGCTCGTGAACCACCCGCGGCAAAAGGACCCACAGGCCGGCCTGCGCGTCGGCGTGGTGGGCCTGGGGGCCGGCACGCTGGCGGCCTATGCCCGACCCGGCGACTCCTACCGCTTCTATGAGATAAACCCGGAGGTGATCCGTCTGTCCACCTCCCAACAGCCGCTCTTCACCTACCTGCGCGATGCGCGTGGACAGGTGACTACGGTACTGGGGGATGCGCGCCTGTCCATGGAACACGAGACGCCGCAGGAGTTCGATCTGCTGGCCCTGGACGCCTTCAGCAGCGATGCGATTCCGATCCACCTGCTGACGCGCGAGGCGGTGGAGCTGTACCTGCGACACCTCAAGCACGACGGCATCCTCGCGGTGCACATCACCAATCGCTATCTCGACCTGCGGCCGGTCATAAGGGGAATCATGGAGCAGACCGGCCTGTTCGCGGTGCTCATCGATCAGGACGTCGACCAGGACGACCTGACCAGCTGGTACTCGCGCTGGGTGCTGCTGTCTCGCGAGTGGCAGAGCCTGGCCGCCAAGGAGGTAGTGCAGCCCGGGGTGCAGCTTAGCTTCGACGGGGGGCGCCGGGTGCTGTGGACCGATGCCCACAGCGATCTGTGGCGCGTGCGCCGAAAGTGACGCGGCAAAGGGCGATGGTACAGGCCGCATCCAGGCCCGCCCCCCGCTGCCGGCGACCGACGGCGGCGCCTCATTGACAAGCGCATAGTCGGCGAGGTCTTATGCCAGCCGACCGCCCACCTGTGCGCACTGATCACCGCCGGCTGCGCCAGGTGTTTCAGAGCCTCAGCGGCAACACGCTCAAGTTCACCCCGGTCGGGGGCTCGATCCCGGTCGGCGTGGCGGCGCAGGACGAAGCGGCGGAGTTCCTCGGGAGGATACCCTGTTCCGAGCGCTCTGATCCCTGACCCGGCCGGTAGCTGGAAGTAAAGTCCGCCAGAGCAAGCCACTGCCACGGTCGACGTGGATCGGCACGCAGCTCGCGCTCTAGGCCCCTTAAGACTCGGCGAGCCGAGCACGCATTACTCTTCCAGGGTGTCAAAGAAGCTCTGGTCGCCGCTGTTCAGATACGCGGCGACGCCGGGGTGAACCGGCAGCACTGGATTTTTGTCATCCGGGTCGGGGGCCTCGATCTGGCTGGCGAGCGGTGAGAGCGCGGTCAGCTTGGTCTTGGCCTTGAAGAGGGCTCGGCCGATAAGGCCAGCCACTACATTGAGCATGCGCTCGGGAGCGACGAGCCGATAGGTCACCGCGAGGCTGGTCACCGAGTCGTCGGGGGTCGGCGGCCGGGCCTTGAAGGCGCCTGCGGGGGCGTCGATCGACTCGAACCCGGGAAACCGCTGGGCGCTCGCCTCGGCCGCCATTGGGAACGGCTAACTCCATGCTCTGGGCGAGCTTGCGCGCGGGCTGTCGTAAATGATTCTGCCGCAGTCACAAGACCCAGGTCTTCGCTTTGCTCCTCGAGGGCGCGCTCGGTGTCCTCATCGGTGTCTGCACTTTTCTGTGGCCGCACGCCACCGCGCGCCCGCTGCTGTATCTCATCGCGGCGTGGGCCATCATCACGGGCGTGCTCGAGATCGCGGCAATGGGCTGGCTGCGCCGCGTCGGGCTGTCCGGGCTATTGCTCGCGCTGTCTGGCGTCGTGTCGGTGGCGCTCGGCGTGGCGCTGTTCTTCGTGCCGGAGGTGGGAATGGCCGCGCTGACGTGGCTGAGAGCGATGGACCGATGCCCGCATAAAAAGCCCTTCTCCCGTTGAGCTTAGCGATCTCCCTCTTCGAGAATCACACCGCAAGACGGCAAATGCCCGCCGTCACTTGGCGATCCCGGTGCCGCTTCAGCCATACCTGCTCCAGCTGGCGAGCGGCAAAGCTGCCGAGGAACCGCTATTTGGCCTCAGCCAAGAGACCCACAGGCCGCGTCCCCGACAGTCGCTGGTTAGGATGGTTAAGGGGGATGCCTCAAACTAGAAGCAAGGCGCGCGGAATCGATCCGCAATCGCTCCCACGGCCCTCCCGGAGCTCTTAACAGCGACGGAAGCTGCCTGCCGGGACCTTATAGTGCAGACCAGCTCGTGCCGTTATAGCGGGCGATGGTGCCCACGGGACCCACCGCCCAGGCGTCGGTCGCCGAGTTGGCCCACACGCTGAGGTAAGCGTTTCCCTGCGGCAGCGGACTGGCCCAGCAGAAGGTCGCCGGACTGCAGCTCTTGGGGCCCACCGGGGGCGGGCACTCGCGGGTCGCCAGCGTCTGCATGGTCACCGAGACCTGGAACTGATACGGCGCCCCTAGCGGCACGCTGACCGTGCCCTGCGCGACCTTGCACTGCGCGCTGTCATAGGCGCTGATGCCCAGGCTCAGCGAGCCGGTCAGGGTGACCGGCAAGCGGACGCCGAAGCGGGTGAGATCGCCGGTGAGGTCCAGGTTCTGCATCGCCGCCTTGCCGTCCAGGGTGGCGGTGACGACGAGCTTGTTCGCGGTGCTGGTCAGGCTCTGGACCTGCACGACGATGGCGATGCTCGTCGGATCGGCGCTGCCGCAGCCGGTGCCCGTTCCGAGGACCAGCGCCGCCGCCAACAGACCCGCAAGCCGCAGCCGGGCGACCGCGCCGTTTGACAGGGACTCAGTCAAGGCGTGTGTAGTTTTCCGCATAAGTAAGCTCTCAAAAAGTTGGGGTGTATATCGTATCGCCGGGCAGGAAGGGCTCCGCCGGCGGCTTCTTCTGACTGGCCAGTCCTCCGGCGACCCCGCCCGCCACGGCCCCAGCGGCGACCACGCCGATGATCGTCCAGAACCACCACTTTTTATAGATTGGCTTGGTCGCCGGCGGCGGCGGCGGGGTCGGCGCGGTCGGGCTCGGGCTGGCGGTGAGCGTCCCCGTGGGCGGCGGGGTCGGCTCCGGCTTGGGCGGGATGGGCAGGTTCGGCTGCTCCGGGGTCTGCTCGAGCAGGGCCCTGGCCTGCTCGATGTACTTGTTGACGCGCTTCTCGGCCTCCGGGTCGATGTTCGGCTCGGCCTTCTTGTAGCGCTCGTAGTAGTTGATGGCTTCCTGCGGCCGCCCGAGGCGCTGCACGGCGCGCCCGATGTTGATGAGCAGCCAGGGCATCTGCCGCCGCGCGTAGGCCGCCTGGAAGCCGGCCAGGGCGTCATCATAGCGGCCGGCGTCGTACTGACTCAGCGCCTGCTCATAGTGCTCGTGGCAGACCGGATCTTTCAGGCAGCCGTCGGACTTGCCCTTGGGATCGGCGTGCCCAAGCGGCAGGCAGAGGCCAAACAGGAGGAGAAACAGGGTGCAGCAGCTAATCGACGATACGCGGCGCATCGTTGTCATTCTTCTTGGAGTTTCCGCCCGGCGAGCGCCCGGGCGCGCGCCCCGGCGGGCGCACCGGCGGGCGTGGAGGCAGCTTGGGTTTGACTGTCGCCGCATCGAGCATCTCCTCCCGGGACTCGTCCCCGGCGAGGTTGAGCCGGATCGACCGCTCGGCATATCCATTGACGCGCAGCTTGACGTCGAGCATCCCATCGCCGGCCGGCCGATCGGCGACCCACGGCGTGGTCCCCAGCACCTCCCCGTCGGCGGCACGGATGACCAGCGCGCCCGACGGGACGCTGCTCAGCGACCAGTGCACCTGCTTTTTGCCCGCCGGCTTATCGGTCTTGTCGCCCGGGTCGCTCTTGTCGCTCACGGTGGGCGGCGGCGGCGCGGCCGGGTGGCGCAGCCAGATGACGCCCAGGGTGCCGAGCAAGAGCCCGCCGACGCTCACTGCCACTAGCGCCAGCAGCCGCCGCCGGCGACTGGCCGGCTGCGCCTGCCCGGCCGCCAGACCCAGCGTCGAGGGCTGCCCGAAGGCCAGCCCGCTGCCGGGAGTCAGCGACGGGTTGGAGTGCGGCGTCAGCATCATCCCCTGCAGCATCGGCAGCGAGATCGCCTGCAGCATCGAGGTCGGGTGGGTCAGCGACAGCTGCTCGAGCAGCGCCACCACGTCGCGCATCGCCGGCCGCTCGTCCTTCTTCTTGGCAATCAGGCGGTGGACCAGCGTCGCCAGCGGCTCGGGTACGTGGGCCGCCAGCTCGCGCAGCGGCTGCGGCGGCTCGTAGATGTGCATGGCCAGCACCTCGCCGGAGCCCCCGACGAACGGCGCCCGTCCGGCGAGCATCTCGTACAGCATGATGCCGAGCGAATAGACGTCGGCCTTGTCGTCGATCTGGATGCCGCCGCGGCACTGCTCGGGGGCCATGTAGCGCGGCGTGCCCATCACCACATCGGTCGAGGTCCGCGGCCCGGGGCCGGTGTTTGGCTGATCGGTCGGCTGCGCGACCTTGGCGATGCCGAAGTCCAGGAGCTTGGCCCGCTCGCGCCCCGGCACCTCGGAGTCGACGTCGGGCACGAGCATGATGTTGTCGGGCTTGAGGTCGCGGTGGTAGACCCCCTTCTCGTGCGCCGCCGCCAGCGCCGCGGCAATCTGGCGCGCCAGCCGCAGCACCTCGGGCAGCGGCAGCATGCCCTTCTGCTTCTGCCGCTGGTTGAGCGTCTCCCCCTTGAGAAACTCCATCACCAGGTAGGCGGTGCCATCGGGCAGCTGCCCGTAGTCCGAGACCTGGACGATGCCCGGGTGGTCGATGAGGTTCACCGCCCGCGCTTCGTTGAAAAATCGCGCTGTGATCTGCGGCTCTTGCGCGTACTTGGCGTGCAGGATCTTGACCGCGACGCGTCGGCCGATGGGCTCCTGGACCGCCTCAAAGACGGCGCCCATGCCTCCCTCTCCGAGCTTGCGCTCGACGCGATATGGACCTAGACGCTCCGGTGTCACGGTCAGGCTCTTACGAGCCACTATACCACTTTTACCTAACAGCTGTCTGCCTGGCTATTTGCACCGCCGCCGGGGTAACCCCTTATTAAAGCCCGCGAAACTCCTGGGGCGGCTTCCCGGCAGCAAAGATCTTCAACTCGGCTCGGCTTGGCTCGGCTCGGCTTGGCTCGGCTCGGCTTGGCTCGGCTCGGCTCGGCTTGGCTCGGGCGGCGGCAAGTCGGGCCCGAGCGGACCGCGAGCTTGCCCGGCCGCGAAAGAGGCGGGCCGGTGGGACCCGACGCGCCTTGACGAGCTGGACGTTACCGATGGCGGGGGGCCGTGCGGGCTTGCCGGAGCCGGCCCAGGCAGTGCCAGCGCCTTAGCTCTTGGCAGCTCCGGGGCCAGTGTGGTTTGATCAGCGTGTCATGTTAGCTCCCACTTGCTCTCTCTGCGGCGCTTGCGCCCCTCCGCCTACACGCAGGGGGCAAGCGCGACGCCCACCGCGAGCGACGGGCCCGGCCGCATGCGGTGCCCCGGTGGCACCTGCCCGACCGGCGGCCGCCGCGCCGCGCCCGGTGCTCGGGTTGACGGTGGCGGCGGCTCTGCTCTTTGGTGTCGTCGGCGTGAGCGGCGCTGCACCGGCGGTGCCCGAGAAGCAGCTCGCGCCGCCGCATCCAGCCCCAGGGGGAGCGGCCGCCCCCGGCTCCCCAGTGTCCCCCGGCTCCCCCGCGACCCCGGCTGCCCCCGGACCGCCGGCCGCCGCACCTGCCGAAGACGCGGCGCCCATGGTGCAGCGGCTGGTCACCAACCTGACGGCGATGCAGTCCGAGCGCAACCAGGGCTCGCTCGTCGCCGGCATCCAGGCCGGCAAGTGGTCGTCGCTGCTGCGCGTGGCCTATCAGGTGATCGCCGCCCGCCCGCTCAAGGGCCACAAGGACGGCGTCACCAGCGCCGTGTTCGCCCAGGACGGGCTGCAGATCATCACCGCCAGCGCCGACTACACCGCGCGCATCTGGAACTCGCAGACCAGCGCCGAGGTGCTGCGCCTCACCGGCCACGCCGGCGGCGTCAACTCAGTCGCCCTGTCGCCGAGCGGGACCCAGATCGCCACCGCCAGCGCCGACTACACCGGCCGCATCTGGGACCGCAAGACCGGCCAGGTGCTGACCCCGCTCAAGGGCCACACCGCCAGCGTCAACTCGATCGCCTTCTCACCCGACGGCAAGAGCCTGGTCACCGCCAGCGCCGATGTCACCTCCCGGATCTGGGACGCGCAGACCGGGCGCATCCTGCTCACCCTGCGCGGCCACAGCTCGGGGGTCAACTCGGCGACGTTTTCGCCCGACGGGCGCAAGGTCGCCACCGCCAGCGACGATCGCACGGTGCGGCTGTACGATGCGCGCAGCGGCCGCCTCATCCTCACCCTCAACGGCCACGGCGCAGCGGTGAACTCGGTGGTCTTCTCGGCCGACGGCAAGCACCTGCTCACCGCCAGCGCCGACCAGACCGCCTGGCTGTGGGACGCCGCCACCGGCCGCGAGCAGCTGACGTTCAAGGGCCACAGCGCCTGGGTCTACTCGGCGACGTTCAGTCCCGACGGCACCCATGTGCTCACCGCCAGCGAAGACGGCACCGCGCGCATCTGGGACGTCCGCACCGGCCGCGAGCTGCACAGCATGACCGGCCACGCCGCCGGCATCCTCTACGCGACCTACTCGCCCGACGGCCGCCAGCTGGTCACCACCGGCCTTGATGGCACGGCGCGCATCCGCTACGTGCAGAGCGGCAGCGCCCTCACCACCCTGGCCGGCCATGAGAACGCGGTCTTCTCGGCGGCGTTTTCTCCCGATGGCAGCCGCATCGCCACCGCCAGCCTGGACGAGACGGCGCGGGTGTGGGACGCGCGCAGCGGGCGTCAGCTGCTCAAGCTCACCGGCCACACCGCGGGCGTGCTCACCGCGGTCTTTTCGCCGAGCAGCCAGCAGATCCTGACCACCAGCGATGACCGCTCGGCGCGCCTGTGGGACTCGCACACCGGGGCCGAGATCCGCATCTTCCTGCACGACAACTGGGTGAGCAGCGCCAACTTCTCCCCCGACGGGGCGCGCATCGCCACCGCCAGCGGCGACAACACCGCCCGCATCTTCGACACCCAGACCGGTCAGCTCATCCTGAAGCTGCGCGGCCACACCGGCGGGGTGCGCGACGTCAGCTTCTCCCCCGATGGCGAGCGCCTGGTCACCGCCAGCGAGGACAGCAGCGCCCGCATCTTCAACAGCCGCAGCGGCGCGGTGGACAAGGTCCTTAGCGGGCACACCGACCGCGTGCGCTCGGCCACCTTCTCGCCCGATGGCAAGCGCGTGCTCACCGCCAGCGATGATCACACAGCGCGGCTGTGGGACGCGCAGACCGGGACGGCGCTGCAGACGCTGCGCGGGCACACCGACCGCGTGCGCTCGGCCGCGTTTTCGCCCGACGGCACCTTGATCATCACCGCCAGCGCCGACCAGACGGCGCGGCTGTGGACCCCGAGCGGTCAGCAGCTGGTGGTCATGCGCGGCCACTCGGACGACATCCGCCACGCCGCGTTCGCCCCCGACAGCAAGAAGATCGTCACCGCCAGCGAGGACTACCTGGTCCTGGTTCACCCGGCCACGATCGCCGGCTTCTACGACTTCGCCTGCCGAGCGCTGCGCAACCTCGAGCTGCAGTCGGGCCCCGCGGCAGAGGTTCCCACCGCCGAAGTCCAGCAGCTGCTCAGCACCTGCCCCAAATAAAAAGACCCCCCTGGTTTCCCAGCGGGGCCACACCGAACAACCCAAAGAAAGAGCGGTCTACGGCGTTACTTCACGCCCACCGCGTCCCACACCGCGGCCACCGCCTTGGCCTCGGCGCCCGCCGCGCCGCCGTACAGATCCGCGGCCGCCTTGAGCGTCGCCGCCCGCGCCGCGCTGTAGTTGGTGCTGCTGGTAAAGTAGGTGGTCAGGGCGCGGTACCAGATCTTCTCCGCCTTGGCGCGGCCGATGCCGGTGACCGTCTTGCCCGAGGTCTTGTTGGTGCCGCCTTCAGAAAGCAGGTAGAAGAAGTTGTTGGCGATGCCGCTTGAGTAGTGAACATCCAGCCCGCTCTTGTACAGCGAGTAGTGGTCCACCGACTTTCCGTCCGCCTTGGGATCGCTCATGCTGCGCAGGAACTTTTTGGTGCCCGACAGGACGAGCTTGTCGCCGAGCAGATAGTTGCCCGGGGTTGAGGCGTTCTTGGCGAAGAACTTGACCGAGATGCCGAAGATGTCGCTGGTCCCCTCGTTGAGGCCGCCGGACTCACCGGAGTACACCAGCTTGGCGGTGCGCGAGGTGACGCCGTGGGTCATCTCGTGGCCGGCGACATCCAGCGCCACCAGCGGCGCCAGGAATGAGCCATCGCCGTCGCCGTAGGTCATGCAGAAGCAGGAGTCTGACCAGAAGGCGTTGTTGTAGTTGGTGCCGTAGTGAACGCGCGTTTGCGCCGCCTTGCCGTCATTGCCGATGCCGCTGCGGTTGTGGGTGGTCTTGTAGTATTCCCAGGTGACCGCGGCGCCATAGTGGGCGTCGACCGCGGCGCTCTGCTTGTTGGCCTTGGTGCCGTCGCCCCAGGAGTTGGTGGTCGAGGTGAACAGCTTGTTGCCGCCGCTTGCGTCCACGGTCTGACCGTTGGCATGAACGGTATCGACGAGCTCGTAGTTGGCGCCGTTCTTGTTGACGTTGAGGGTCACCGTGCCGCTGTGAATGCCCTTGCCGGTGCCGGTGGTGCCGGCGGTCTCGATCTCATCATAGGACGACAGGATGCGGCCGCTGTGCGCATCGACAAAGGTGTGGAGCACGCTGGGGGTGCCATCGGTCGCCACGCCCGAGGTGATCGCCTCGTAGGCGAGCGCCGGCGGTCCCTCCACCGCGTAGACGACCAGCCGTGACTCGGTGCCGCCGCTGCGCTCCCCGACGAAGGCGCGCTCGGCAATGCGCCCTGCCTCGGCAGCGGCCAGGGTCGGCACATGCGAGACCGGGACGGGCGCCGAAAGCTGCGCCGAGAACTGCTCCGGCTCGGCCGCGCCCGGGTGGACGATGAAGTCGCCGCCGATCACCGGCAGGCCGCGATAGGAGCGATCGAACCGCACATGCTCCTGCCCGAGTTCGTCGACAAAGGCGGTGCGCTGACGCACGCTGTCGTTGTGATCGAGTCCCAGCACCGCGCCGCGCTCCGTAACCAGGGTCACCGCCGCCGCGTGCACCGCCAGTCCGTCATCGCTCTGTCCGTCTATCCCGATCAGCGGGGAACCACATGCCGAAAGGAGCGAGAGGGGAATTAGAGAAGATAGGAGTCTGTTGTGCATTTTGTCCTCCGGGCTACGGATTGCGAGGTTCGACCTGCATCGCCTTCACTCAGATCACTCTGGATGAAGCAGGAACTGAATCAATCTGCCCAATTCCCTCCTTCACCACAATCCCAAATGCTGTCCTTAATTTACTTTTTTCTCGTCGACAAACTGCTGGGGTGGCGAGACCCCTTGATGGGTACTTTTCCCCCACGGCTCTAAATTATCTGCCGCGCTCGCGCGGACTCCCGGCGGGGACTCCGTCAGTGTCCGAGGTGATTTCCCAGGCCGTCGCGCGCCGCCCGCTTTCCTCCTTTGGAAGGCCGCTGGCTGGGGCCATTAACCCCGCGTCCGCGCGGGCCAAATCCACTGGCGCCGCGGCGCCGGTCGGTGCGGGCCGCAGCTCCTGGTCGGCGTCCTGACGGTCGACCTGGCTTCCCCCAAGGCAGCGGCCACGGCGATCGGTCCGACCGGAGTGTTCGGTACGCCGGCTCGGCGCTGTCGGGAGTCGGCATCGGCTATCTGGTGGATCGCGCGGGCTGGCGCGGCGGCTTTATCTGCTCTGTCGCCGCGGCGCTGCTCGGCGGGCTGCTGGCACTGCCGCTGTGGCACGCCGGGCAGCGCTACGGACGAAAGTCGAGGTAGCCGAGGTAGCCGCCGCCGCCGCCGGCCCAGGCCAGTCCGTTGGCAGAGGTGCGCACCGCAAACAGAGTCGATAGCGCGGTGTTGCCCTGGGCGGCGAAGGTGTCAAACGGGGGGTCGGCGCGGACCACGGCGCCGCCCGAGCCGACTGCATAGACGACCTGACTGCCGTCCCCGTAGATTCCAAACAGGGTGTTGATGGTGCCGGTGGTCTGAAGCTTCGCCCACTGGGTATCCACGGCGTAGCGGATGCGGAAGATGCTGCCGTTGTCGCCGGCCGCGAACACCACGCTGGAGGCCAGTCCGCCCGGCGTCCCCCAGATCGAGTGCAGGTTGACCGTGGTGCCGCCGTTTATCAGATTCCACGCCAGGCCGTCATAGCGGGCCAGCAGCCCGCCGACGCCGCAGATATACACGAAGTCGGAGCTGGTGGCCCACACCGAGTTGATCTGTCCGGTGCCCAGGCCAGCGTCGGTCACGGCCAGCCACTTGGTTCCGTTATAGTGCAGCGCCGTCCCCTGCGTGGTCGTCGTCGGCGAGTCGCCCACCGCCCAGATGTCCGAGCCGGTGATGCCCCAGATCGCCCACAGCCGCTGGATCGTCGGGCTCGCCACCGTCGTCCAGAGCTTGCCATCGTAGTGCAGGATGAGTCCCGAGTCGCCCACCGCCCAGACATTGTCGGTCGCGCTGGCCCACACGCCGTACAGATTGCCGGTCGCTCCCACGGGCGCCGGCTTGACGGTCCAGCTGTTCCCATCAAAGTGAAGCAGGGTGGTGCCGTTGCCCACTGCCCAGATGTCGGTGGGCGAGATCGACCACAGGCCCTGGATGGTCTGCGCCACCGGATCGGGGGTCGAGCACAGCGTCTTGGCGGCGCACGGCGCAAGGCCGCCGCACTTGCGCGGACTCTGCGCCGTAAGCGGCAGCTCGAGATCCTTGCGGCCCGACGGCAGGCTGACCCCGGTCATGCCGCTGGCCTGCACGCAGCTGTCGCTGTCCAGCGCCTGCACCGACAGTCCCAGGCTGCCGCTGACCTCAGCCGGAAGCTCGACCGCAAAGCGGTTGGTCGGCGGCGTGAGGGCCGGCGGCATGATGACCTGATTATTCGCCGCCAGCTTGCCATCGAGCGTCGCGGTCATCACCACCTGCGCCGCGCGCGTCGGAATCCCACCGACGGTCACCACCAGGGCGCTCTCGCCCGAGCCGCAGCCAGCAGTGCCGCCAAGAAGGTACATCGCGAGCCCCAGCCCAAGTCTTATAAAGCGCGTCCCAGTCCCTGGCTGCATCGTCATCCCCTATGGTTAAAAACCAGAGTGTACCATGGTCCAGCTTTCTCGTCGCTATTGCCAGGCGACCCGGCCGCTGATAGCGTACCGGCCCGACGAGGAGAACACTCGATGGCTATCACCCAAGCAAATCCCAACCGCCCGCCGAGCGCCGTCTGGAAGCTCTACGGCCAGGCGGTCGAAAAGATCTCGGCGGCGCCGCGCCGGGCGGCGCTCATTCTGCTCCTGTTCCTGGTTCCGGCGACGGTGCTCACGGTGCAGTTTTTCAGCAACGTACAGGCCGGACTGACCGAGCTTCTGCCCAAGGAAGCCCCGAGCGTGAAGGCGCTCACCGAGCTGCACCGGCTGCTCGGCGGCAAGTCGCACCTGACGGTGATCGCGCAGTCGCCCGAGCCCGAGGCCAACCGCCGCTTCATCTCGCTGCTCACCGAGCGGCTGCGCGCCCGCAACATTCCCGAGGCGCGCTCGATCGTCGGCGACATCCGCGCCGAGCGCCAGTGGGTCCAGGACCACGCGGCGCTGCTGCTCGGCCGGGACCGTTTCGAGCAGCTCATGGGCGAGCTCGATCAGGTGATCGATCAGGCCAAGGCCGACGCCAACCCCTTCTATGTCGATATGGAAGAGCGCGAGCCGCCGGACAAGGCGTGGGCGCGGCTGGAGAAGAAGCTCGACGCCGAGTCGCGGACCTTTGACCGCTTCCCGCGCGGCTTCCTGGAGACCCCCGATGGACTGACGGTGGTGGCGCTCATCAACCTGCAGGGCTCGGAGGTCGACCTCGACCCCTCGGCCAACCTGCTGGCCGCGGTGCAGCGCGAGGTCGCCGAGCTCCGGCCGCAGTTTCCCGCCAGCCTGCGCGTCGCCTACAACGGCGAGGTGCCAAACCTGGTCGAGGAGCACGACGCGATCTTAGCCGACCTGTCGATCTCGTCGGCGATTGTGTTTCTGCTGGTCGGCGCCCTCATCAGCGCCTACTTCCGCTCGGTGCGCGGCGTGGTGGCGGTGCTGGCGAGCCTGGGGCCCGGGCTCCTTTTCACCTTCGCCATCGGCCGCCTGAGCGTCGGCCACCTCAACTCAAACACGGCGTTTCTCGGCTCGATCATCGCCGGCAACGGGATAAACTACCCGCTGCTCCTTCTGGCCTACTACCGCACACGCTCGCCCGACGAGCCGCGCGCCTACGCGATCGTCCAGGCGGCCCGCAACGCCCTCGCCGGCACCCTGGGGGCGGCGGCGACCGCGTCGGCGGCCTACGCCGGCCTGGCGGTGTCCAGCTTCAAGGGGTTCTCGCAGTTCGGCTGGCTGGGCGGCGTCGGCATGGTCACCACCTGGCTGCTCACCTTCATCACCATGCCGATCGCGATCTCGCTGCTCGACCCGCCGCGCCAGGGTCCGCGCCCGACGAGCACTCAGGTCTGGGTGCTGCGCTTCTTCCAGCGCCGCTACCTGCCCTACGGGATCGCCGCGGCGTTCATCGCCATCTCGCTGTTCGTCGGCGGACTCGGGGTGCGCCACGCGCTGCGCGCCGGCCTGTACGAGATGGATCTGCAGACCCTGCGCAACCGCGACTCGCTGCGCTCGGGCAGTGCGTCGTGGGACAAGAAGATGAGCGAGCTGTTCGGGGTGTGGCTGAACCCGGTGGCGGCGATCGTCCCCGACATCTCCAGCCGCGAGGCGGCGGCGCAGGAGTTCCGCAACGTGCTGACCAAGGGCAGCATGCCGGTGGCCGAGCGCGTCGAGACCATGGCGGCGTACCTGCCGACAGTCGCCGAGCAGGAGCAGCGCCTCGCCCGGCTGCGCAAGTTCGCCGCGACGCTGGAGAAGGCCGGGCGCGAGCAGATTCCCGCCCGCGCCCGGCCCTACATCGACGCCTGGCTGGCGCCGGCGAACCTGCGGGTGCTCACCGCGGCGGACGTGCCGTCGTCGCTAAAAGACGGCTTCAGCGAGGCCTCGGGGCGCACCGACCGGGTGATCCTCATCTATCCCTCGCTCAAGATAAACTACAACGACGGCCGCAACATCATCCGCTTCGCCGACGAGCTGGCCACCACCCGCCTGCCGGCGAGCACGGTGGTCGGCGGCGCCTTCCTGTTCATGGCCGAGATCATTCGCCTGGTGCGCGACGAGGCGCCGCAGGTCGTCGTCTCGGTCTGTCTGCTCGTCGCCCTGGTGCTGGTGCCGTTTTTCCGCAGCCGGCCGCTGCGCATTCCGCTGGTGGTGGCGACGGTGGCGGCGGTGGCGCTGTCGGCCCAGGCGGTGATGCTGGCGCTCGGGGTGCAGCTGAACATGCTCAACTTCGCCGCCGTGCCGATCACAATCGGAGTCGGTGCCGACTATGTGGTGAACCTGCTCGGGGCGATGGACGCCTTCGCGGTGAACGCGCGGCTGGCCTGCGCGCGCATGGGCGGCGCGATCTTTCTCTGCTCGCTTACCACGGTGGTCGGCTATGCCTCGCTGCTCATCGCGCAGTCGGGGGCGCTGCGCAGCTTCGGCTGGGCGGCGGTGCTCGGCGAGGCGATGGCGGTGGCGGTGGTGCTGGTGGTGCTGCCGACCCTGCTGGCGCCGCCGCTTAAGTCGGGCGACTTCGATTCGGCGTGAACGAGCATTGAACCGGGGCGCCGCGCTGCTATAGTCGCGGCCCATGTCGGCCATCGAGATCACCGTCGCTCCGCATCCGCTGCTCCTGGCGCGCGGCTTCATCACCAGCTTTGCTACCGCCCTCTCCCAGCTGCCCTCCCCGCCGTGGCTGCTCAAGCTGCTGTCGCTGGACGCTGCGGCACCGCTGCGCTCCGATGATCAGGTGCGGTCCGAGATCCGCGACCTGTTGCGCCACGGCGGCTACAAGCCGACCGGCCGCGGCAAGCCCGCCGCCGAGTACCTGATCAAGGCCGCCAGCGAGGGGAGCCTGGGCAGCATCAACGTCGCGGTGGACGTGTGCAACGCGGTCTCGCTGCACAGCGGGCTGCCGATCAGCGTCATCGATCTGGACCGGGCGCAGCCGCCGCTGCGCATCGCGGTGGGCGAGCCGGGGCAGAGCTACGTGTTCAACGCCGCCGGCCAGAGCATCGAGCTGCAGGGCCTCCTGTACCTGGGCGACGCCGGCGGGCCGTGCGCCAACGCGGTCAAGGACGCCCAGCGGACCAAGACCCACCAAGGGACCACGCGCACGCTGTCGATCGTCTGGGGGACCAAGAGCCAGGGCGAGCGCACCGCGCAGGCCTACGCCTGGTATCGCGACCTGCTCGATCGGGTCGGCGCCGCCACCCAAGAGGTGCTGTAACCGGCCGAGCGCGCCGCAGCGGCTCCGGTTCCCTTAAACGGGAACCGCGAGCGGCGAGCGGCGATCTGATAGAGGCGAGCAGATAGGATAAGGGGATGCCCTACCCGGACGATAAGGCCTTGCGCCACGCCACCGTGAAGCTGCTGGGCCAGGTCTGGCCCCGGCTTCCGGGTTGCATCGCCCAGGCCAGCGCCTGGGGCGCCGACTGGTTCCAGCTGTCGACCCCGTTTGTGCATGTGGTCGCGGACGAGCCGGTGGCGCACGTAGGAGTGATCGAGATTCCGGTGGTGACCGCCGGCGGCGTGCGGCGGGTGGCAGGAATCCACGCGGTCTGCACCCACCCCGCCCACCGCGGCCGCGGCTACCTGCGCGCGACCATGGACCGCACGCTCGCCTGGGTCGATGCGCGCTATGAAGCGGCGCTGCTGTGGGCCAATGACCCCGCGATCTATACCCGCTTCGGCTTTGCGCCGCGCCCCGAGTCGCTGTTTCAGGGACCGGCGCCCCGCGCGCTGCCGAGTCGCGAGGCGGGGCTGCGCCTGCTGGCGGTGGACTGCGCCGCGGACATGCTGCTGCTGCGGTCGCGCCTGGCGACGCGGGCGCCGGTGTCCGGCCGCTGCGCCACGCGGGAGCCGGGCGAGCTCACGCTGATCGATCTGGCGCTGTGGACGCCGCCGCGGCCGACGATCGCGCTCATCGCGGCGCTCGACTGCATCGTCTTTTATGAAGTCGAGGATCGCACCCTGTGGCTGTATGACGTGGTCGCCCAGCGCCTGCCGTCGCTCGGCGAGCTCACCGCCGCCCTGGGCGCCGAGCTCGACGAGGTCGCGGTCTGCTTCTCGCCCGACGAGCTGGCGGCGCCGCAGCTCCTGCCGGCGCCGACGCCGCTGGTCGATTTCCTCATGGTGCGCGGGAAGCTCCTGCCGGAGACGGAGCCGCTGGCGTTCTCGCCCCTGACGCGCTGCTGAAGCGCGCGCCGGGACGCTTGCCGGCAGTCGGCAGCCGCCCTTAGACTCGCCTGATGGTTCACGCATGAACAGTCTCGCCAAGCTCCGAGCAGTGGTCCAGGCGCCGCTGCGGCTGCCTTCGCCGCTGTCGCGCCATCGCCGGGTGCCCGATCGCCACGCGGTCTACGGGGATCTGGTGCTCACTGCGGTGAGCGGACCGGGCCCCGCGGTCCACACCGCCGCGGTGCTCGGCCCCGAGCCGCCCGAGCGCGTCCTGGCGCACGCGGCGCGCTTCTTTGCCGATGCCGAGTACGCGGTCCTCATCGAATCGGACACCGCGCAGCCGATGGAGCAGGCCCTCCAGGCGCGCGGCTGGCACCTGGACGAAGAGGAGCCCGCCCTGGCGCTGTCCCCGCTGCCGCGACCGCTGCCCACCGCGGCGCCGCCCGGCCTGACCATCGCCCCGGTGACCACCGCGGCGCAGTTCGCGCAGTACCTTGCCCTCAGCGAAAACCTGTGGGTCCCCTCGCTAGAGGCGGCGCTCGATCCGCAGGTCGGACTCCTTGTCGGCTACCTGGACGCCGAGCCGGTCGCGGTGGCGCGCTTTACCTGCTTTGGGGAGGTGGCAGAGATCCTGGGCGTGCTGACCCGGCCGAGCCACCGGCGCCGCGGCTTCGGCGCCGCCCTGACCTGGGCGGCCGTCGCGGCGGCGGCGCAGCGCGGCTGCTCGGCGGTCACCCTCACCGCGAGCGCCAGCGGCTATCCGCTGTACTGTCGCCTGGGCTTTGTGCCGGTCTGCAGCTACCGGACCTACGTGCCGGCCGCGCCTACGGACCGCCGGTGAACTTGCCCGGACACAGCGCCTGCGCCGCCGCCCACGGATCTTCGGCGTCGCGCACGCAGGGGAAGGTGAAGGGCAGCGCCAGCTCGGTCACAAACTCGGGCGGCTCCGGGCTGAGGACCAGCTGGCGCAGCAGCCGCCCGGCGATCGGATAAAAGCGAGCGGCGGTACCCTGCCAGCGGACCTGGATGCGGCGCTCGGCCGTGTCGGCGCCGGCGCGCAGGAACGCGAGCTCCTCGGCGAGGATGGCCGCGAAGGCGGCGCCGCTGACCCGGCCGTGCTGGACCTCGGCCCACAGCTCCCAGCGGCTGCGCTCGGTGGTCGCCAGGTCGTCCATGATGCGCACGAAGATCTTCTCCCCGCGGGCGCTGCGCAGCGTCGCCGGCAGCGCCACGCAGCCGTTGCCGCACAGCCAGTCGGCCAGGTACTGCAGCGCCTGAAAGACGTTGTAGCGCACCTCCTCCGGATCGTGGTTGGCGATGACCGGCGAGGTGTCCAGATCCGCCGCCAGCACCCCGCGCAGGTAGCGCGGGTCGGAGGGAGACAGACCGGGCGCGTCGCCGGCGGCGAGAAACTGCAGCAGCGCCTGCTGCTCGACCGGATCGGGGACCAGGGCGCGCACCAGATCATAAAACACCGGGTCCTGGGGCTCGCGCTCGGTGCGGCGAAATGCGTGGACGAGCGCAATCGCGATGCGCACAAAGTCGGGGTGGGCGACCCAGAAGCCGTCGAGCCCCCGGCGCAGCTGGGTCGTCACATCTTTTATGAAGCCGACCATGCTCACCGCGAACGAGGCCGGCTCGGCATCGTCGAACAGCACGCCGTACATGCCGCCGAGCTTCAGGGCGCCGAGCGGCCCGAGCTCGCGCACCAGGATGTGGTGCGACTCGCGGATGTTGTTGATGACGATGTTGGGGTCGGCCTTGACCGGGATGCGGTAGCGCGGATCGTGCCGGAAAAGCCGCGCGGTCGAGGCCAAAAAGTCATGCCAGCCGAGGCTCCCGCCGAGGAAGTGCTCGCCCAGGGCGCAGGCGATCTCGCGGATGCGGAAGATCGCCCGCGGGTTCTCGAACACGACCAGCACGCGCACGCTGCCGCGCGCGTAGCGCGGGTCGCGGGCAAAGATCGCCGCTTCCGTGGCGGCGATGAGGGCGCGGAAGTAGGCGGCCTCCTCTTCGTTTTCCAGCTTGGGCACGTAGATGACCAGCGCCTCGGGTCGGGTGCGGTTGTGCCAGACGTGCATGACCAGATCGAACAGGTGTAGCGGCAGCGGGTTGCCATCGAGCAGGTGGCTGCCGTCGGGCAGCGCCAGCCCGGGGATGCGCTTGATCGGCCGCGCCAGGCCCCGGTCGGCCAGCCGGTACTGCCTGCCGCGGGCGGGATCGTCGGCGGTGAGCGTGCCCTCGAAGCAGCCGATGAGGTTTTCGCAGGCGCGCAGGAAGCTCTGCATCACCGGGGTCTTGCTGTCCTCATCGTCGGCGCCCCACCGCGGCACCTGGCCCGACTCCGCCACCAGCGCCGCTACAAGCGGCGGCTCGTCGGGGCGCACGCGGTGCAGGGAGTTCATCGCATGGATCGACATGCGCGCGGTGTCGGGCGGGCCAAACAGGGTGATCTGGTCGCCGGCGAGAAACGCCGGCACCTGCACCTTTTGCGCCGGCGGCGGCGCGCCCGAAGGTCCGCACACCACCCGCCCGGCGCCGTCCCGCCGGCCGAGCACCGTGGCGTAGGCCGGATCGGTGAACTCGCGGCCCTGGTTGCTGGCGACCAGGGCGCGCGTCTGGGCATCGCAGAACTGGCGGTCGACGACCCGCTGCTGCAGCACCGCGGCCAGGTGGGCGCGGGTGGCGCGGTAGACCTCGCACACAAGCGCCAGCGCCTCGGGCGTCTCCAGCTGGGGGAACTGCGCGGGGAGGCCGCGCGCCACCCGCAGGCCCGGCACCGCGGGCACCGGCTCGGCCTCGGCGCACAGGCGGGCGAGCAGCGGCTCGGGGAGAAACTCGCGGTAGGCGGCAATATCGATCGGGGCCGACGATGACATCGGCGCCATCTTAGCAGCCTGTTAGGGCCTGGCTGCGCGAACGCGGGCGAAACTTTTCGCCTCCGGGCGAGCGGTCACAAGGGCCGCAGCGGCCGCGCCGACTCCTGGCGCCGCCTGCTCAAGCCCGGGAGCCAGGGGCTGCCGCGTCAGCGCCAGCGGCGGACTCGGCCAGCCAGTCGGCGACCTGACGAGCCTCCCACGGCGCCCCCAGCGCCTGCAGGGTGGCCAGCGACTCGGCGAGCTGGCGGCGACCGCCGACCCCGAGGTTCAGGCGGCCGAGCCAGGCCTGCGCCTGCGCAGCCTCAAAGGGCATGCCGAGCTGCCGGGCGATGCGGTGGCTGGTGGCAAAGCTCCGCCGGGCCGACTCGCGCTCGCCGCGCAGATACTGGTAGTGGCCGGTGAGCAGCCAGGCGGCGGGCTGGCCGACGCGGAACACCCGGGCATAGCCGCGGGTCATGCGCAGCGCCCGCTGCAGCAAGAGCGCAAGCTGGTGGCGCTCGCTCCGCTGCGTCGCGGACTGCCACAGCACAAGCAGCGTGCGCGCCACACCCGGACAGGCGTCCTGCAGGTGGACAAACGTCGCCGGGGTGTCCTCAAAGCGCTTGAGCAGCCCTGGAGCCAGCTGCCGTGCCTTGTCCAGCTGGCCGCTGCGCAGCGCGCAGCACAGCCGCACATCATCTATGGCCACGGCGTGGGCGTGGCGCTCGCGCTCGGCGATCGCGAGGCCGCTGTCCAGGTGCCGCGCGGCAGCGAACAGATCGCCGGTGTGGAGCAGCGCGGTGCCGAGCTGGCCGTAGCCAGTGCCGAGGAAGAACATGTTGCCGCAGCTCTGGGACGCGCGGACCAGCTGCTCGGCCTTGCGACGGGCGTCTTCGAAGTTGCCCTTGAGGCGCGTCATCAGGATCTCGCTGCTCAGCAGAAACAGCTCGGCGTTGACATCGCCGAGCTGCTGCGCCAGCTGCTGCGCCAGATCCATACAGGCGCGGTGGCGCACCGAGTCCCCCTGGTGCAGGTAGATGGCGGTCGCCCCCCGCAGCGAGTAAAGCTGCGCCGCCGGTGGCAGCGCCGTGCCGTCCAGGGGGTTGCAGCGCGCCAGGTAGTAGTCCCCCAGAGCGGCCAGCGGGGTTACCGACAGCATGTAGCTGATGCCGGCGTAGCTGCTGCGGCACAGCGCGGGATCGCCGGTGCGCTCGGCGACGTTGAGTCCGTCCAGGACCACATACGCCAGGGGCAGCGGCTTCATCTGCCAGACGTAGATCTCAAGGCTCACCTTGTGCAGCGCCACCACTTCCTTGAGCATCGCCACCGCATCAGCGTCCGCGGGCGCGTCCACGGCCCACGGGCAGAGGCGGTGCAGCGCCTGGGTGAAGACCTGCTGGGTCAGGCCGACTCCCAGGCGGACCGGCTCCCGGGGCATGGGGTGGCCGGCGATGGTCAGCGCCTCGCCGATGGCCTCCAGGCAGGCGTCCATCTTTCCCAGGGCGAACAGGGTCTCGACCAGCAGCCGGCGCGTCTGGACCTGGGCCAGCCGCGGGGTCGCGGTGAGCTGCTGCAGGGCCGCCGCCTTGGCGAGCAGGGCCGCCGCCTCGGCCAGCGAGCCGCGGCGAGCAGCCTGCTGGCCGGCGAACACCGTGCACACGGCCGCCTTGTCGATGATGCCGGCCTGCTCGTAGTGGTAGGCGCGCGCCGCGGCCTGCGTCGTCGGATCCGGGTAGGCGCGCTCCAGCGCGAGCGCGACCTCGTGGTGCAGCTGCTGCCGCTCGACGGCGCCCAGGGTGGCTAGCAGGTGCTCGCGCAGCTTGTCATGGCTGAACCGCCACTGCTGCGCGAAGACCTCCAGGATCGCCGCTTCGGCGCAGTCGCGCAGGAGCGGCTCCAGGTCCGCAACCATCGCCCGCAGCAGCGTCAGATCGAGCTGGCGTCCGGCCACCGCGGCGCGCCGCAGCAGGTGCAGGGCGTCGGCGGGGACGCGCTCCAGCCGTCGCTGCAGCACCGCGCCCATGCCGCCGGTGAGGATGTGCGTAGGCAGCCGCGCCTGGCCGATCGCGGCCAGCGTTCCCGCGTCCTGGGCCAGCGCCCGCACGACCTCGACCATGAAGTAGGTATTGCCTTCGGTCTGCTGCTGCAGCCACTGCACCAGCTCGGCGCGCTTGGCGGCGCCCCCAAGCATCGAGGCGCTGAGCTGGGCAATGGCGTCGCGCGACAGCCGCGACAGCCGCAGCAGGTGCGCCGCCGGCAGCTCGCGCGGCAGGTGCGGGCGCTCCTCATCGCGGTAGGAGGCGACCAGCAGCAGCGGGCGGTCGGCAAGCTGCGGGGTCAGCCGCCGCAGGACCTCCAGGCTGTCGGGGTCGCACCAGTGCAGATCCTCCAAGAGGATCACAGTGGGGGTGGTCGTCCCGAGCAGCACCGCCTCGATGGCCGCCACCAGGCGCAGCTGGGTCGGCTGCGGGTCCAGGGCCGGCGCATCGGCAATCGGCCGGCCGAGCAGCGCCGGCAGATCCGGCACCAGCGCCTTGAGGACGCTCGCCTCCACCTCGGACAGCGGCGCCTGCAGGCTCAGCGCCCGCAGGACCCCCGCCAGCAGCGCGAACCCGGTCCCGCCATCGCTGGTCGCTTGCCCGACGAACACGCGCGCCCCGGCAACCAGGGTCAGGATGCGCAGCTCATCGAGCAGCCGCGACTTGCCAACGCCGCTCTCGCCGCCAACCACCCAGGCGCTGCCGTGGCCGCGCAGCGCCCGCTGCAGCGCCTTTTGCAGCTGCTCCAGCTCGCTGCTACGGCCGACGAAATCGGCTGCCTGCAGGAAGCTCTCGCGGACCACCACGCTCTCGCGCTGCTCGGGGAGGCCGCTGGCCTGGGCCAGGGCAGCGGCGGTCTCCTGGGCGCTGGCGAAGCGGGCGCTCGGCTCCTCGCTGAGCAGGCGCACGAGCACGGCCTGCACTTCTTTGGACAGCTCGCTGACGCTCAGGTCGTGCTCGCGCGCGCGCAGCACGGCGGCGCGCTCACCCGAGTGCTGCGGCTCGGCGGGCGACAGGCCGAGCAAGAGCTCGTAGGCCACCACCCCGAAGGCGTACAGGTCCGCCAGCTCGCTCGGTGGGTGGCCGCGCAGGATCTCGGGCGCGATGTAGCCGAGCGTGCCCGACACCGCGCTGCTCGCCGCATGCTGGCGCAGCGTCGCCAGACCGAAATCAAGGAGCTTGGCGTGAGGCTCCGCCGGGTGCGCCTGCAAAAGGACATTGGCAGGCTAGCTGTCACCTGCGGGTGCAGCGCCGCGTGAATCCGTCCGCGCAGCCTCGCGCGGGGGCGCGGACAGGGGTCAGGTAACGCCCCTGCTGTGGTATGCCCGCTCGGTCAACATACCTAGGAGGACTCCTGTGCCTACCCATTCCCCCCGCCTGTTACGAGCAACCCTGTCGGCGCTGCTATGCTGGATGGCAGCCTGTCAGCCGCCCCCTGGCTCGGGTCCCGAGCCGGAGCCGACCAGCGCCGACCCCACCCGGGAAATCCAGACCGCGCGCATCCCCCGCATCACCGCGGTCAGTCCGCCGCTGGCCACCAACCTGGGCGGCACCAACCTGACCATCACCGGGACCAGCTTCGCGCCCGGGGCGCAGGTGTTCATCGGCGGCCAGCCGACGACCTATGCCTATACCATGTCGTCCACCCAGATCCTGGTGCCGTCGGTGAGCGCGCCCGCGGCGACCGGCCCGGTGGCGGTCAAGGTGGTAAACCCCGATGGCCGACAGAGCGAGCGCAGCGACGTGCTGACCTTGTTCAACGACACCCTCTCCCTGGTCGCGCTGCGCAACTCGGTCAGCCTGTCCGGCATGCAGGTGACGGCGATCGCAGACGTAAACGGGAATTATGGTTCTACCTACATCGGCTGGGGGGCCGCCACCTGTAGGAGATCGAACCATGGACACCGCAACTGTTCCGACCGTTCCGACCGTTCCGAAGCATGACCAAGGGGCCCCAAGACGGGCTGACGTTGCCTATCCCAGCAAGCGGCGAACTGCCGTCGGGTATGTTCGGGTCAGCACATCCATGCAGGCCGAAGATGGATTGTCGCTCGATGCGCAGCGAGCGGCCATTGCTGCCTACTGCAGCAATCACGATTTGCAGCTCATTCGGATTTATCAAGATGTTGAATCTGGTGCCAAGAGCGACCGCGCTGGATTGCGGGATGCGCTGGCGACCAAAGCGGATGTCTTTGTCGTTCTCAAGTTCGATCGCATTAGCCGCTCGATCAAGCACTTCTGCCAACTGTATGAGGATTACTTTGCTCAGAGCATGGAGCTGGTTGCGATCCGAGAGGCGATCAAGCTCGACTCCGCATTAGGTCGTGCGCTGGTTTCCATCCTGCTGGTTTTCGCCCAGATGGAGCGGGAGGCCACCGGTGAACGGACACGCGAAGCGATCCGGCACATCAACCGCATGGGGTACTTCTTCGGCAAGGTGCCCTATGGCAAGCGCGCCGTGCCGGCTCCGGACAACCCGCGGTATCGGATTCTGGTACCCGATGAGGACGAAGAGAAGATACTAGCGTACATTAAGACGCTATTTGAAGGCGGCATCGGGCCCACGCGGGTCGCCGCGATGCTCAACGAGCAGAAGATTCCTCCGCCCCAGGGCAAGGTCTGGACCCTGTCGCTGGTCTATAACCTCAAGCTGCGGCTGGGCTGGCAGGCGGTTAAGCCGCACAACACACGCAACCACACGGACCAAGAGTCCAAGGCACGCATGACGGAGTTGCGCAACTCCGGCCGGACCTGTCAACAGGTGGCCAATATCCTGAATGAGGAGGGTTACGTGCCTCGCAAAGGCGCCAAGTTCACCGAGGGGAGTGTCCGCCGGCTGCTGCGCCGTACGGCCACCAAGGCGGTGCTGACGCCGCGCGCCTTCGTGGAGCAGTGCCTGTCGAACGGCTCGGGAGAAAAGCCCAGCTTGGCGGCGCTGGCGGGGATGCTGCATCAACATGGCTACGCGACACCTCGCGGTAATAACCATTGGTGGCCGGCACAGGTGCGCGAGCTCTTGGCGGGTCGATTCGATGGCCACTATGACGCGAGGGCGGCGGGCGCAGGGGCGCCAGCGGGCACCTGAGCAGGCACGGGCGGAGGGCACGGGCGGAGATTGGGGCGTTGGCTAGCCTCGGAGGGGGGCCCCGCCTGCTGGCGGGCGGGTCTATCATCTCGGCGCACGGGACGGCTTGGTCACAGCGGCCGGCCGAGCTACCGGCGCTCGACGTCCTGCCGCGAGCGCTCCGCCATCGAGACCCGGCCGCATGAGGTGCCGATCTCGCTGAACTGCCGGCCGCGCTCCCGCTCCTGCCCGAAGCGGGCGCTGGCACCTGCAGGGTACTGCCAGCGCCCGCATGCGCCTACCGCGCATCTCGTCGGTTGTATCGATTCGCTCAGCGCGCTATGTCGCTATCCCATGCTGAATGTCGGCAACGATTTTTTGATGTCTGCTCGGCAGTGCGTACCTACGCTCCGGGCGGTAGAGTCCAGTAGTCTTCCAGTTCGCCGATCAGTTCAGGATGCGCGGCCAAGAGTGCGAGCAGACAGACCAGAGGCGCCCCGGGGATTCCGTCGCCCGCCCTCAGCCTCGATAAATAACCCTGAGACAGGTTCACTAGAAGCTCGGTCCGGCGCTGAGACTTGAAGCCCTGAAGGCGCGCAATCGCGACAGCGACCCGCTTTTGCAAGTTGGCCCGGTAGAGCGACTCGAGCAGCGCGCTAGGGATTGTGTCCAGTCCGAGCGGCTCATACTTGCACCGGCGGCAAGCAGGTAGGCGTAGATCGGCGGGCAACGTCAGGGCGGCGTTTCGGTAGCGCACCACCCGGCCCGATCGAGCAGAGGGAATCACCGCCAGATAACCGCAGCAGGGGCAGCGCTGCGCTTTGGGATGGGCCATCGGCTGCGCTCCGGCGGTCGCCAGGGATTAGTCTTGCTCGATGACCACGAGGTGCAGCCCTGGCAGGGCGCCCTTCGGGGCGCGCTCGCTCCGGGCCAGCGACTCCCCCAGGGCTCGGACCAGGGCGCACAGGGCGACCGGGTCTAGTTCGAGCTGCAGCAAAGAGCGCGCCCCGGCGGGCTGAAATCGCAGACGGGCCAGCGGTCGCCGCGCCCTGGGGAGCCGGGCGGTTCCCTTGGAGCCCGGGAACGCCGCGTCCTTGAGGGCAGCCGGTGCTGAGTGTGCCAGCATCACATCGCGCCGGGCGATCTCCTGAAGGAGCCGCGCGGCCGTGCGACGGAAGACCTTGTGCCGGCTCGTCTCGGCGTTGCGCAGCGTGCTGGCTGCGATGCCTGCCGCGGTGGCCATGGATTTGCGCGACAGTCCGAGGCTCTCGCGAGCGCTGCGGAGCCAGGCGCCGATCGCGGTAGAGGATGGGGTCTTCATGAGAGACTCGCTTCAGGGGGCAGGGGCGGACCGGGATCAAGTCGAGGTTCACGCGCCAGAGGATCGATGAGCCAGGCAGCAGCATCGACCACGCCGCGCAGTCGGGACGTTTCCCCGACGCGGGCCAGACCCCGCTTGGTGATCAGCTGGGCGAGCTGATGCGCCCGGTGCTCGCTGAAGGGCATCTGGGGCGGCCCGATCGGGCAAGGACCCAGCGCCAGTGCCCAGAGCAGCACCGCGCCAACCCCAGAACAGTAGGCCGTGGAAGCAAGGCGCGTCCTGCGCGCCAGCAGATCGGCGAGTTCAGCCCCAGAGCGACAACCATAGAAGCGCTCGCAATGAATCTCCCGCAGGCTGGCTTGTATCGCCGTCGCGGTCGGGCTGCGCAGGCTGCGCCGTTCGTCGTGCGCCAGCTCGGACAGCCATGGGAAGCGCTCCCAGAGCGCATCGGTCAGTCGCACAGCGCACGGGGGCGCATGTCGGAGAGGCAGCTTGACCGCCTCGCGGGGGTCGAGCGTCCAAGCTTCCGAGCGGGCGCCGCAGAGACAGCAAAGGCGACGCGCCCCGTAGGCTGTCACCTCGATCGCATGTTGGCCGGTGCGCAGTTCGTCGAGCACGAGCAGCGACTCGAGCACCATGGACAAGGTGAGCCGAGAGTCGGCGGCCGACGAGGAGCCTGCAGCGTCCGTCGGCAGGGCGCCGGAGAAATAGCCCGGCGTATCGGACCAATGAAGCCCCAGTTCAGCGACTCCGACGAGGCGCAGCAAGGTGGCCCGGCTTGGCGGATGGCGCGCGGTCTCGATAAACTTGATCGTTGCGTCGGAGAGCTTGGCCTTGCGAGCGAGCTGTGTGCGACTGAAGCCGGCCTGATTGCGCTTGTCCCGAAGCAGGCGGCCGAAGTCCTGCAGCTGCTTGAAGCTCAGCGCCGGAGCCTGCCGCCTAGAGGGAGAAACGGCGCCTTGAGCGCTGGCGAAGGAGGCGATTTCAGAGACGATGTTCGCGTAGGTGACGCAAGCCGCTTGGGTCTCGGGGGGCTGTGCCGTTGCGATCGTCTCCAGCGCCGCCGCTAAAGCGAGAGCCTGCCGCCTGATGTCGGCCCAAGGGTCGCCGGGGATAGCAGGGGATGCCGGTGCACAGGGAGGGGACATGAGGGCGAGCCGTTAGCGCTTGCCAAGGCGCGCCAGGAAGCGCGGATAGTCGCCGCCGACCGCTCGCATGGCCTGCTCGCCAGTGCCGCGCTGCTCGCAGAGCCTGCAGCAGCAAACCGCCGAGTGTCGCCTGGGGTCGGGGGTTCGCGAAGCTGTAGAGACCGCCGGGGCTTGGCCGCCTGCAGCCTGACGGGAGGGCGACGTTGACAACAGCAAGGATCGCGTCGTCGAGGAATCGGCTCAATCGTTCCCCGGGCCGAGTAATTGCCCGGGGAAACGAAGGGTTATGAGGGCGCAGAGCAGAGGGCGAAGGGTTGGCCTGGGTACATGCCCGCGCATCACTACGTCGGGATGATCACCCTATCCTTGTCGAAGTAAAACCCGGGCTTGTCGCCGTTGGTGAAGACTATCCCGCGCCGCTCGAGCGCTTCTTGGAGCCGCTGCCGTGTCGATTCGTGAGGTGAGCGCGTTCCAGCCTCGAACATGTTGACAGTGGTGTCACTCACATCCGCCATCTTGGCCAAGTCTACCTGGCTAATTCTGAGAAATTGGCGTGCACCGCCAATCTGCGCGCTGGTGGCCCGAACGATTTTGCTTGACATGCCCTTGTTCATCCGCAAACTTGGCATAAAGCCGAGGTTTTCGCTGGTCGTTTTGGAACCTTGGCAACATCCTACATCCCGTCCCCAAAGTCTAGGGATGGGTGACGGCGCCGCTATGCGCTTTGAGGGTATCCATGCCTATCGATCTGACCTTGCTGTTGTGGAGGGAGCCGGAAGCGCCCTCCGTCGGTGAGTCTATTTCCTGCAGCTGTTGAGGAACGCCTCGGGGAAAGCTGGCAAAAGCTCGCTAGCCTGGGTGCGCGAGTTCCGCTCTTAGACCGCCCAGTTCCTAGAGGGCCGGTCGACGGTTCAGCGCCTGCTCTGCGTAGTATGCGGAAGAGCCCGCTCCACGCTGCCGCTCGCTGAGGACACTTACAAGTATAACCGCCTAGCGTGGCTGGACAGTCTACACGCATAATATCTTTGCCCATGAGACTACACCAGCCGCTCACCGTGCGGCGTGCGCGACCGATTGTTCAGCGGACCAACAATTTACAGCGCATGGCCTCACGAAATGCAGTTTCGAAATGCGGAGCAAGGGCGTGGCCGAGGTGCGTATGCTCGCGCTTGATATCATCCTTATCCGAATCCATGACATCCCCACGGAATGCAAGCCAACCGAGGAGATGAGGCGTTGTTTGCACGTTTCCATGCGGCAGTATAGTATTAGCCAGTTTCCTTGCTTTCTGATCATCTGTAATAAATGCGATATTTGCCTTCTTTGCGAATGCGATAGATGTAAGCTCGCCTTTGCCAAGGTTCTTGCGCTTCTGGAGTATTTCAACCTCCTGAAGATCCTCGATATCTATTCCGATTTTGGAAAACTGCCTTCGTTTTTGTGCATTTTTTAGCCGATCAATCAATTTTTCGTCATTATCAGTAATTTCTTTCCTTGGCTTATGAAGACATTCATAGTGAACGAATTGTGTCACGCAAAATTCGCATTTAGCAAATTTGGCTTTATTATAGAGAACATCAGATGACAGAATGTGCCACACTGCGCACGTATCCACCACATTCGATAAATTGAATCTTGATGGATCAAATGCCATAGCTAATCCTCCTACCGTATACCTCGGCAACATTCCCTATTTGATGCTGATGAACCAATAGCACCTCAGCGAGCCTGGCGGCAGATAGGATGCCATTTTCATAAGAGTCAAAACATAGATCGACATAAAAGGCAGATAGGCCCACCTGCAAAAGGTTCCCTTTTATCGCTCGAATTTTTTCTGACAAATGCTCCGGCAATTCTGGGTCAGATTTCCATTGCCCAGGCACCCTGACCGAGGAGCGAAAGTAACTTGCCTGTTGCTTCGATAGCAAGCCATGTTCACTGAGCGCAATCGAAAGCGCTTCCACACTTACCTTTAGTTTATTAGCCCAAATAACAATTTTCTGGTCGTCCCATTGAGCAGCGTCAGGAATGTTCTGAAGTGCCTCTAATGGCATCAAAAAATTTGATGCGAATGTATTTGCTCTAATCTCTACAAGATCCTTTTTGTCACGAAGCGACACTACAACATCCATACTGTCGGAGTCCAATATCGCATGACCTGCTTCATGAGCAGCAGTGAACCTTTGTCTATATATATCTTCGTCATAATTCACCAGAATACAGTTGCCGGCCACCGGATGCTTTACATATAATCCAGAAATATTGGAGTTATTGAGTTTTCTTCTGAAAACATGAAAACCAAGCTTTCTAAATTCGCTGAATATATCTAGGCCGACCATTTTCGCCGAGTACCCCAGGTGCTTTCGCAATTCACTAGCAGCGTTCTCTCCGTGCCCTTTGAAATAGTTGCCGACCTTCGTGAAGTGAAAATCACTTTGGTTCTTTAAGCCAGCTCTCTCACGCTCCTTTGCTAAAAATTCTTCGCATTCACATAAATATAAAAATTCTTGAACTGCCCATCGGTCTTTCTTATCAAATTGGTCCCCATACCTACGAAATAATGTATCCGTTTGTTCAAAGGACGCTGTCTTTTCATTGGAAATAAAAAATTTATAGTCACATTTGAAGAAGTCCGCCAATATCAGGATGTCATCACCGCTGGGCTTTTTGCTCCCCTCTTCATATGCGGTCAGAGTTGAATCATCAATCCCAGTTGAGATAGAAACATCCTCCAGGGAAAGTTCAAACTGCTCTCGGTATTTTCGGAGCTTTATACCTAATTGTTTAAGATCAAGCGACATGGAAGCCTTCTATAGTGCCTCTAAAACGGCGGTCCTTCCACTGCGCTTAGGCGGGGGCGATCGTTGAAAAACATGTTCCTCATTTTATCCGACGTGCATACAATACCGTTCATCTGAGGTCAAGGTGGACGAGATCCCCGTCGGGGACTCAGCCCGCAAGACGTAGTATTTATGAGGGCCGATTGTAAGCAGAGCTTGCCCGCGCTGACGAGCGCTGACCACTACGACGATGGCCTGGCAATATCGGCTACCGTGCGAAACACTAGCCCGGCCCCGCGCCTCGACGCTGCCCGCTGCGCCATCAGAAAGCGTTAGGGCGAGTCATGGACCAGCGCGCCATAGCTGATCTCGCGGTGCGGCATGCTTGCAGCGTATGCGGCTGTTGTCGAAGTGGAATCAGTGGCTAATGTTTTGCTGCTCATGCCACGAGACGTAGGCTATGGACTCACTGGTCTGTCGTTACTTCTGAGGACTGTGGAAATTTCTAAGGTCATCTGAGTTTGGCTAGGCTCGCGCGCAACGGTACGCGCGCCCGGTTCGGGCAGGGACAAACTCCTGTATAAGCTGTCGCCGATGATGAATTTGAAAAATTGTAGGAGCAGAGCTGGCCACCCGGTTTCTCCCTTAGTCATGACCCATTGATACACTGCCCATGGCTTCGTCCGGTGCAACGTTTTTCGCATTATGGCCCGTTCAAAATTCTTGTCATGCACCAATAGTCGAGTCTCTCGATGGTTTTCTATTAGTGAATAGATCTTGCTATTTGTCTTATTTTCATCCTTGTCTTGATCGTGAATCACACAATACTCAATTTCAAAAGCGTTCAGCACCCGCTGTATGGCTGGTATTGTGTCTTTCCCACGGCAATTGACGATAGAAATCTCTCTGAGTTTATTTTGTATTTCGCGGTCAGGCTTTCTCTCGCGACGCGCGATCACACTGATCATGGCCATATAGGCTGCCAATTCGCTATCACCCTCGACAAGTATGACTCTTCTAGCAAAAAATAACTCATTAACGTTTGGGTCAAAATCAAGCAACATTCTAAGCCGTTCAGGTTCATGTTGATCTTTATCAAACCGAGATACATAGGCGGGCCGCTTGATAAGTTTCTTAGTCTGCTCATCCTTACTTAATATGATGATTCCATCATGACGGTCTGCTAAATCAAGAAATATCGGAGAATGTGTTGTGCAGATGACTTGTGCGGTTTCTGTTCGAGCTAATTCTACCAGGACGTCGCGCATTCTACGGCACATCTGCGGATGAAGATAGATCTCAGGCTCCTCACAGAGTATGAGGCATCCTCGGCTATCCTTTTCTCCCTCTTTCCCATCTTGCAATTGCTTAGCGTAAAGTTCAAGCAAAGTGAGTAGCAACGCTCGTTGTGCTCCGTGCCCTTGATGATGTAAACTCGTTTTGATTCCATGATCTGAAATCATCATAGTTGTTGATTGAAAGAGGCTATCTATCCTGGGTGCTATAAACTGTAATTCTATCTCTAATTTGATCAATTTTTCTAGTTTACTAGAAATATCCCTTTGAATCGTTTTTAGCGGACTCGCCTGTTCGTTCTGATCGAATATCGATTCTAATGATCTAACGGCATCTTGGTAGCCCACCAGACGATGATCTGATGCGAGGCGCTGTGCAAACATTAGTGCAAGGAGCTTCTGAGCTGTACTATTAGTATTGCTGGGGTCAGCTTCTTTATTTACATCCTTTTGCGCAGGCAGGAAGATTAAATGCGGCATAGCTGAATCTGGATTTGCTGATATCCCGCCTGGATTCGATTGCCATATTTCAGTCTTTTCACACAAATCAAGATGGTTCGTACTTGCATATTCCTGAAATGAATCAAATCTAGCAACAGAGACCTTGCGTTTCCGACCGACCTCAGCCTCTGGTTGAGCGGCCAAGAAGCCATCTATTACAGTTCCCCAGGCAGGGAAGGTCGCATTTACAGAGTTGAATCCATTTTCCATTATATACGCTTTCAAATCGGATGGAACTTGGATTATCTCTGTTAATGCTTCAATTTCGAGTACAACCTTAACCTCGCCATCTTCGTCTTGCTTGACATCTTCGTTGGTATTACGGCTACGCTTATCCTTTTCTTTCTTTTGTTCTTTTGCTGTCCATCTCTTCCTGATTCTATATTCCGTGTCGCGGAAGATATGTGCTCTTAGCCCATGTTTTTCTTTCTCTTCTGTCCCGAGGCGATCAAAGTGAAGCTCGATTTCAATTGGTCCATTGTTATAGTTTCTGTTTGGGAAGTGGTCTCTGGAGGGTTTCTTGATATCTGTGTTAGGAAATGCTAGCCGCAGGGCCTCCAGCACCGACGACTTGCAACGATTGTTCTCGCCCAGAATAGTTAGAAACTCGGCTGAGCCCTTCCTTGTGGGGTCATAGAATGGCACAGTACATTGAAGTTCTTCGATCCCCTTAAACCTA
>JBGANQ010000159.1:0-10963 GCA_044222245.1 Polyangia bacterium
GGGGGCGGGGCTGCCGCCGGGCGCACCGCGACCGGGGGGGCCGGCGGCGGCGTCGGGGCGGGCGGCGGCGGAGGCGGCGCCGGCGGCCGGAGCATGCTCCCGTCTTTTGCACGACGGCGAATGACCGTGTCGGACAGGCGCTCCTGGACGGTGTTCTCCTGGCGCTCTTTGTCGATCGCACGGCGAATCCGCAGCACGTCCTCGGGCTCGAGGCGTGACATGTGGTTCTTCGCTTCGATGCCCAGGGCTCGGATTTTGGTGACCAAATCCTTGTTGACGATCCCGAGCTCTTTGGCCAGCTCGTAGATAGGGACCTTGGCGCCTGGAATCCCGGTTCCCATGCTCTCGGTGTTCATGAATGGTTGTCCTGGTTCTTGACCCTCGCCGGGGTGTTCACCGCGAGGAAGTCTGGGGCGGTGCCCGACTCACGCGGGCTTGTTCGCCCTGGCAGGCCAAGCTCGCTTAGCACTGCGGCATCACTTACGACAACTTTACGGCGCAGCGATCGCGCAAAGCCTCCGCGCAGCGCCGCTTGTAGACACTCGCGCCTGCGATGAACATAGACCCCGCGGCCCGACCCGCGGTCCCCGCTGTCGAAATGGAGACGCCCCGCCGCGTCGGCCACCGCCCGCCACAAGCTGCTCTGCAGGTCGAGCTGCTTGCAGCCGACGCAGGTCCGCACTGGCGCCGACTGCGGCACCGCGCCGACCTGAGCGCCCCTCTGGGCGCCGGCCTGGGCTCTGTCTATGTGAAGCGGGGCACTGGGCATAAGCGGTCTTTAGCGTAGCGAACGCTTCTCCTGGGCGAGCTGGCGGCGCACCTTGCGCTTGACCTCGCGCGCTTCGTCGAGGGTCAGGTCGGCGGCGCGCGCCAGGCGCTCCTCGTCTTCTTCGTCCATCGACTCCAGCGACGTATAGCCAGCGTCCTGCAGGCGGGCGGCGATCTCGGGGTCGAGGCCGCTCAGGCCGCCCTTGGCGGCGGCGGGGCGGACGGCGATCGGCTGCTCGGGCGGCCGCTCGGTGGGGCGCTCGGGAATCGGCGGCCGCTCGGGCAGCGGGCGCGGCCCGGAGCGCGACAGCCCAGAGTTGACCTCGGCGCTGGCCCGCACGGCGCGCTCGGTGCGCTCGGACAGCGGCGGCTCGCCGCGCTTTTTGCGCTCCTCGTTGACGTACTGCAGCGCCCCTTCCTTGAGGCGCAGCGCCCCGGCCTCGCCGCCCACGCCCGGCACGCCCTTGAGCTCTTCGATGCGCGCCTCGGCGACGTCCTGCGCCGAGCGCCAGCCGAGGCGAAACAGGGTGCTCGACAGCTCGTCGGACGAGCCCTCCAGCTCGGCCAGCACGCGGCGCTCGACGCCCTCCAGCTCTTTGACCCGGCTCTCGGCGTGGATGTCGATCCGCCAGCCGGTGAGCTGCGAGGCCAGGCGCACGTTCTGGCCCTTCTTGCCGATCGCCAGGCTCAGCTTGTCGTCGGGGACGATCAGCTCCATGGTGTGGTTCTCGGCGTCGATGACCACGCGCGAGACCTCGGCGGGGGCGATGGCGTTGCAGACAAAGCGCGCCGGATCGTCGCTGTAGGGCACGATGTCGATCTTCTCGCCGCGCAGCTCTTGCACCACCGCCTGCACTCGCGAGCCTTTGATGCCGACGCAGGCGCCCACCGGATCGACGTCGCGGTCGCGCGAGCTGACGGCGATCTTGCTGCGCGAGCCGGCCTCGCGGGCCGAGGACTCGATGCGCACGATCTTCTCGTAGATCTCGGTGACCTCCTGCTCGAACAGCTTCTCCAGCAGGCCCTTGTGGGCGCGCGACAGCACGATCTGCGGGCCGCGGGCGTTCTTCTCGATATCGACGACGAAGGCGACGATGCGGTCGCCGATGCGGTAGTTCTCGCGCGGGACCTGCTCGCGCACCGGCAGGATCGCCTCGGTCTTGCCGAGGTCGACGATGATGTTGCCGCGCTCGAAGCGGCGGACGATGCCGGTGATGAGCTCGCCCTTGCGGTCGCGATACTCATTGAAGGTGTTCTCGCGCTCCGCCTCGCGGATGCGCTGGATGATCACCTGCTTGGCGGTCTGGGCGGCGATGCGGCCAAAGCGCTTGACGGTGTCGTGCAGGTCGAGGATGTCGCCGTACTTCTGCTCCTGCTCGTCGGCCTTCTCGACGTCCGAGTCGGCGTAGAAGATCTGGAAGAGCAGCTCGTCACCGACCTCGGCGCGCAGGCCCTGCCGGTCGGCGTCCGGCTTGGCGATGTCGCGCCCGCGTACGCCCGCCTGTTCGGTGACAATGCAAACCTGAAACAGGTCGACCTGTCCGCTCTCCTCGTTGAACTGCGCCTCCAGCTCACGTTCGAGGCCAAAGACCTTCTTGGCGGCCGTCAAGATGGCTTGCTCGAGAGTCTGGACGAGGACCTTTTTATCGATCCCTTTGTCCTTCCCAACTTGCTCGAGCACCATCGAAAGGTTCGGTTGCATTCGTCTTTCCCTTACCAGTTATCAGCAGCGACACCGATACCCCCCCTTGCGTACTTGGAGAGCTTCTCGGATGCTCCTTGCTGGGTCTCAGGCCCGGATCATCAGCTGGATCATCAGCCAGATCGCTAGCTTGATCCCAAGACTCGGCAGGAGCGGCCAGCTACGTCGGTCGTCTTTTTTGTTCTTCGTCTTCTTCTTCTTGCCCAGGCCGCAGGGGGGATGGGCCATGCCTCGTTGGCCCGCTGGGGCCACGGATATCTTTAAAGATCTCGGGTCCTTAGAAAAGGGGCGATAGGTTTGCCTTCTCGATCTCGGTGAGGTGCAGCTCGACCGGACCGCTGCTCTCGTCGGCGAGGCGCACGACCTCGTCCTTGACCGCTTCGATCTTGCCGACGAAGTTGCGCTGCGGGGCGACGCCCGGCTTGGGCGCCGGCAGGCCCTTTTCGGTCTGCGGGGCGCTCGGGCGCAGCCGCACCTTGGCGCGCTCGCCGACAAAGCGGGCGAAATCGGCGCCGCGCTTGAGCGGGCGGTCGATGCCCGGCGAGCTCACCTCGAGGCTGTAGAGCCCCGGCAGGACGTCATGCACATCGAGCAGCGTCGAGACCTCGCGCGAGACGCGCACGCAGTCCTCGTGCGAGACGTAGCCCTGACCCGGCAGGCGGTCGATGGTCAGCCGGAACACATTTCCGACCTGCTCGCGACCCCAGGCCACAGAGACCAGCTCGTAGCCCTGCGCGTCTACCGCGGGCCGGAGCAGGTCTTCCAGGGCTTTAAGGTCAATCGGCTTCATCGTCGGGTGGTCTCGCTAGGTCCTGTTTCTCGTCGGAAGTCTTGTTTTTTGGGGTCAGGCGCGGCGCCTGCTGAGCTCACAAATCGTCAAGTCGCAAAAAAAAAGGCGGGTCCGGAAGGGCCCACCTTTCGTGGCTTCCTACCAAAAATGTACTTTCGTCCATACCACTTTCTAAACGTTTCTGGCAAGAGTCATGCATCTGCCAGGCCCCGGGCCAGCCAGCCAGCCACAAAGCCTGCGGGTCGCGCAACCTCGATTGACCCTTCGCTGCTTACTATGCGAAATTCTGCAGCTCTTGGCTACTTATTGCCGCCAGGCAGCCGGCGGGGAGCGAAAAAGCCGCGGCCCGCGGCGCGGACTTAAGGTGCGGCCGGCGGCGCAGCTTGCAGCGCGCCCCAAGACCAAGCGGGCGCGCCGGCCTTATACGCGGCAAGCGATTTTTATGTTAGAGGTTCGAAGCCATGGCCCTTGAGACCCGTGAAACCCGAGACCTGCTGGAGTCCCTCGGAGGGCGCCTAGACGCCCTTCGCGGGCATCTTTGACGTCGAGAAGCACCGCGTCCGCCTGCTGGAGATCGAAGGCCTGTCGTCCGAGGCCGGCTTCTGGAACGAGCAGTCTAAGAGTAAGGCGCAGGCGATCCTGAAAGAGCAGGCGGCCCTCAAGCGCACGGTGGGCGAGTGGGATCGCCTGGCGCAGAGCCTGGCCGACTGCCGGGTGCTGCTCGAGCTGGCGATCGAGGCCAGCGATGAGCCGACCTACGCCGAGGCGCAGGCGCAGAGCCGGGCGATCGCCCAGTCCATCGAGCAGCTGGAGCTGTCGCGCATGCTGTCCGGCGAGCAGGACCACACCGACGCCCTGGTGTCGATCAACGCCGGCGCCGGCGGCGTCGATGCCCAGGACTGGGCCGACATGCTGCGCCGCATGTACTACAAGTGGGCCGAGCGCGGCGGCTATGCAATAGAAGAGCTCGACATGCAGGAAGGCGAAGAGGCCGGCATCAAGAGCGTCAGCTTCGCCGTGCGCGGCCCCTCGGCCTTTGGCTACCTGCGCGCCGAGGGCGGCGTCCATCGCCTGGTGCGCATCTCGCCCTTTGACGCCAACGCCCGTCGCCACACCGCCTTTGCCAGCGTGTTCGTCTACCCCGAGATCGACGACTCGATCGAGGTCGACATCCGCGACGAGGACCTCGAGGTCCAGACCATGCGCTCGGGCGGCGCCGGCGGCCAGCACGTCAACAAGACCGAGTCGGCGGTGCGGCTTATCCACAAGCCGACGGGCCTGGTCGCCAAGTGCCAGTCCGAGCGCTCGCAGCACAAGAACAAGTCGACCGCGATGAAGATGCTGCGGGCGATGATCTACAACATGAAGCTGCGCGAGCAGGAGGCCAAGATGGACGAGGTCCACGGCCTCAAAAAGGCGATCGAGTGGGGCAGCCAGATCCGCTCGTACGTCCTTGCGCCCTACCGCCTGTGCATCGACCACCGCACCGAGCTCAAGTTGAGCAACGTCGACGGTGTGCTCAACGGCGACCTCGATCCGTTCATTCGCGCCTACCTCATCCAGAGTGCCGGCACCGGCAGCGCCGCGTAAACTAGCCCTAGCTGAGCAATAAGCCCCCCATGACCAAGACCCCGACCCACAAGACCCCCAAGACTGAAGATCGCCCGCCCGCGGCGGCGCCGAGCCCGGAGACCAGCGACCTCGAAGGCCAGATGGCCGAGCGCCGCCGCCTCGTCGCCGAGCTGCGCGCCGCCGGGATAAACCCGTTCGCCAACGACGCCCGCGTCCGTCATCAGCTGCACGAGCTGCCGGGGGACAGCGCCGAACAGGTCCTGGCGCTGCCGCTCGACTCGGAGCTCGGCGCCGATGCCGCGGTCTACGCGGTGGCCGGGCGGCTCTTGCAGATAAACGACATGGGCAAGGCCAAGTTCCTGTTCCTGCGCGGCGACCGCGGGGCGATGCTGCAGCTTTACCTGCGCGCCGACAACGCCGAGGCGTTCAAGCTGTCCGAGCGGCTGCAGCTCGGCGACCAGGTGTGGGCGAGCGGGCCGCTGTTCCGCACCCGCAAGCAGAAGCGCGCCCTGCGCGTCGATGGGCTGCGCCTTTTGACCAAGGCGCTGCGGCCGCTGCCCGGCAAGGCGCTGCAGGAAGGCAGCAAGGTCAGCGACGACGACTGGCGCTACCGCTACCGCTACGCCGACATGATCGTCCACCCCGAGGTCGCCGACGTGTTCCGCAAGCGCGCCCGCATCGTCGCCGAGATCCGGCGCTTCTTCGATGCCCGCGGCTACGTCGAGTGCGACACCCGCATGCTGCTGCAGACCAACGGCGGGGCGACCGCGCGACCGTTTCGCACCCACCACAACGCGCTCGATCTCGAGCTGTACCTGCGCATCGCCACCGAGCTCGACCTCAAGCGCCTGGTAGTCGGCGGGCTGGAGCGCGTCTACGAGATCGGCCGCCTGTTCCGCAACGAGGGCCTGTCGCGCTTCCACAACCCCGAGTTCACCACCATCGAGTTCTACCAGGCGTTTGCGACCTACGAGGACCTGATGGACCTTACCGAGCAGCTGCTCGGCGGCGTGTGCGCCGCGGTCAACGACGGCCGCACGGTCATCGACTACCAGGAGCATAAAGACGTCAACCTGGCGCCGCCGTACCGCCGGGCGACCATGCGCGAGCTCGTCGCCCAGGCGCGCCCCGATGCCCCGATCGCCGCCGGGCCGTGCACCGCTGCGGAAGAGGCGGCGCTGCCCGCCTACGCCCGCGCGGTGCTAGGCGACAAGGCCCCCGCCGACTACGGTCACGCCCTGGTCGCGCTGTTTGAGGAGTTTGTCGAGTCGACCCTGGTGCAGCCGACCTTCGTCTGCCAGTTCCCCACCGCGGTCTCGCCGCTGTCGCGCAAAAACGACCACGACCCGCGCTTTGTCGACCGCTTCGAGCTGTACGTGGTCGGCAAGGAGCTTGCCAACGCCTTCTCCGAGCTCAACGATCCAGAGGATCAGCGGGCCCGCTTCCAGGCCCAGCTCGACGCCAAGGCGGCCGGCGCCGCCGAGACCATGGACTTTGACGAGGACTACTGCCGCGCCCTGGAGTACGGGCTGCCGCCCACCGCCGGGCAGGGCATCGGCATCGATCGGCTGGTGATGCTCCTTTGCAACCAGGCCTCGATCCGCGACGTCATCCCGTTCCCGCAGCTGCGACCGCAGGGCGAAGAGGCGGGCCCGCGCGCCCCGACCGCCGGCGGGGCGAAGTAGCCGTGCAGCCGGCCTTCGAGCTGCTCGTCGCCTCCCGCTACCTGCGCGCCGATCGGCCGCCGGGCTCGCTCAACCGGCTGCGCTGGGCGACCTTCGGGCTCATCCTGGTCACCGCGGCGATTTATGGAGGCGACCGGCTGGTCGAGTACTACATGCGCGACCACCTGAGCGAGCTCTTGTGGGACCTGCGCAGCGTGCTGCGGGTCGCCAAGTATGTGGTGGTGGCGCTGACCGTGCTGGTCGGCTTCTTCCTGGAGCTCATTCGCCGGCTGACCATCTTTACCTCGATCTCGACCTTCGGGCTGTTCCTCGGCACCGCGGCGCTGGTGACGGCGCTGTCGGTGATGAGCGGCTTTGAGCAGGACCTCAAGGGCAAGATCCTCGGCACTCACGCGCACATGGTGGTGACCACCCCGGATCGCCAGTTCACCGACTACCGCGAGGTGCTGGCCAAGGTCGAGAAGGTGCCCGGGGTGACGGCGGCGACGCCGTACCTGACCAGCGAGGTGATGATCGCCAGCTCGTCGAACCTGTCGGGGGTGATCATCAAGGGCATCGACCCGACCACGATCGGGCGGGTCACCGAGCTGGCCAAGAACACCCAGCAGGGGTCGCTGGACAACCTGCTGCACCCCGAGCTCCTGCGCCTGCTCGGCAGCGGCTCGGCGACAGTCCCGGCCGGGCCGTCCGGCGGCAGCGGCGCCCTGGCCGCGATCGCCGATGGTACCGACGGCGGCGCGACGCCTGATGGCGGCGGCGGCGGTGCCAGCGATACCAGCGGTGCCAGTGATGCCGGTGGAGCCGGTATGGCTGCGCCCGAGCTCGCTGTCCCGGTCAAGGCCGGTGCGGCTGCCGAGGCCACGGCGAAGCCGTCGGCCGCAGAGGCTGGAAAGGGAACTGCCGAGTCCGCCGAGCCCAGCGACGAGCCCACGGACGAGCAGCTCGCCGAGAAGTTTGATGAGCAGTTCGCCGAAAAGAAGCGCCTGGAGCGGCAGAAGCCGCGCAGCGAGCGCAAGATCCTGCCCGGCGTCGTCGTCGGCCGCGAGCTGGCCAAGAACCTGCGGGTGTTCGTCGGAGACGACGTCAACGTAATCTCGCCGATGGGCGACATCGGCCCCACCGGCCCCATCCCCAAGGCCAAGCCGTTTCGCACCGCCGCGATCTTCTTTTCGGGCATGTACGAGTACGACAGCAAGTACGTCTACATGGCGCTGCCGGCGGCGCAGAAGTTCCTCGGCCTCGGCGACGAGGTGACCGGCCTGGAGCTGAAGCTGGACAACCCCGAGGACTCGGGGGCGGTGATGGAGCGGGTCAGAGCGGCCCTTGGCCCCGGGGGCTTTGAGACCGCCGACTGGAAGGAGCTCAACCGCAGCTTGTTCTCGGCGCTGAAGCTGGAGAAGATCGCCATGTTCATCGCCCTGTGCTTCATCATCGTCGTCGCCGCGTTCTCGATCGTCAGCAACGGCATCATGCTGGTGCTCGAGAAGGGGCGCGAGGTGGCGATCCTCAAGTCGATGGGCGCCTCGGACGGGGCGGTGCAGCGGATCTTCGTCCTGCTCGGGCTCTATATGGGGGTGCTGGGCACGACCTTCGGGGTGCTCACCGGCTGCGGGGTGTGCTGGGCGCTCGATCACTTCGGGCTGCCGCTCGACACCGACGTCTATTACATCACCAAGCTGCCAGTGAACGTGAACCCGGGCGAGCTCCTGGCGGTGCTGTTCGCCTCGCTCATGCTGTCGCTGCTGGCGACCCTGTATCCGGCGCGGCTGGCGGCGCAGCTGCGCCCGGTGGACGGCCTGCGCTAGCGGCCGCGAAGGAGGCTCGATGGACGATAGGATGGAAAGACCGGCCCCGGTGCAGGTGCAGATAAACGGCACCGCCGGCCTGCTGCTCGTGCAGCTGATGGCGGAGCTGCAGACGACCGACGGCGGCGGCGTGCTGGTGCGGGCGCTCGGGCTGCTCGATCTGGCGCTGCGGGCGAAAAAGAGCGGCAAGCAGCTGTGCCTGCACGATCCGGCGACCGGCCAGCGCAGCGACGTGGCGTTCTAACTGGTCGCTAGCGGGAGGGCGGCGGGCGCTCGCCGGTGCGGCACCAGCGGAAGTAGTCGGCAAGGACGGTGGCGTGATCGAAGGCCAGCGCCGGCAGCGAGTCCTCGGTGAACACGCCGAGGTTCTTGGCGTCATCGGCGGCGCGCGGCACGCCACGGGCGCGGCCGACGAACACGGTCGAGACGGTGTGGCGCCGCGGGTCGCGACCGGGGTCCGAGTAGGTGAACAGCTGCTCGATGAGCTCGACCTGCAGTGAGGTCTCTTCCTCGGCCTCGCGCATCGCCGCGCGGCCGAGCGGCTCGCCGACATCGACGAAGCCACCGGGCAGGGCCCAGCCGAGCGGCGGGAAGCGGCGCTCGATCAGCACAATCGCCGGGCGGTCGGCGCGGTGCAGCGGGTGCTCGACGAGCTCGATGATGCAGTCGACGGTGAGCGCGGGGAAGTTGGTGGGCAGCGTCATCGGCCCAGGCTACTTGGTCTTGGCGAGCTTGTTGCCCTTGAACTTGATGACCTCGCTGCCGTAGCGCCACTCGGCCGCCTTGGCCGCGCCCTTGGGTCCGGGGTCGCCGTCGTACTCGGGGAAGGCGTCCTCGTGGCTTTCGAAGACCTTCTTGCGATCGCCCTTGAGCTTCTTGGCCCACTTGGCGCGCGGTACTCCGCCGTCGCTGCCGCCCTTCTTCTCGGGGGTCGCGGCGGGCTTGCCGGCGGTCTCGGGGGGCTTGCCTGGATCGGCCACCGCGGGCTTGGCCGGGTCGGCCGCCGCCACCGCATCGCCGCCGCCGCGGCTCTTGGCGGCCTCGCACTCGGCCATGTCCTCGCGCAGCGGCCGCGCCTTGCCGGCGGTCAGCTCGAACTGCAGGGTGAGGTTGGCGCCCTGCGCCTCGGCGTCCTTGAAGGCCTGGACGCAGGCATCAGCAGCGGTGGCAAGCGCCTTGGGATCGGGCTTGGGCTGGGCGTTCAGATCGGCGACCGCCTTGTACGCCGAGCGCAGCTTGGCGACGCGCGGGGCGAGCGTGATCTTGGTCCGCAGGATGTTGATCGCGCTGTCGAACTGGACGCGCGCCCAGTTGACGCGGGCATCGCTTGGGGCCTTGTTCATGATGACCGTGGCCTGGGCGATCTTGGTCTCGGCATCGCCGGCCTGGCCGTTCTCGAGCTGCTTTTCGACCTCGTGCAGCAGCTTCTTGGCGTCGTGCATCGCCACTTCGCCGGGAGGGGCGCCGCTCTTGAGCTCACCGTCGCAGCCCGGGAGATCGGCGATGCGGCTGGTGCGCTTCCAGGCCTCGACCTTGCCGCAGCCGCGCTCGGGATCGCGCCACCACGGCTCTTCAGCCTGCGCCACAGTATCTGACAGGAGTACAAGCCCTAGGAAGGGCAGGGAAGCAAGAGAAAGCCTGACCATAGCCTATTAACTGACCATGACCCCTCCCTCTGGTCAAGAGGCGGGATGCGCTCCGAGGGACACAAAAAGAAACTCAAGCGCGCTGGACGGCTTGGCTTTATCGGGGCGGGCGGGCGAAACTGCTTTTTCTTGGGCTCGGACCGGCCCTAGGAGACGATCGCTTGGGCCTGGTGCCAGCAAACTGCAGAGCGGGCTTGCAGCGGGCTTGCAGCGAGCTGGCAACGAATTGGTGGTGCCGCCGTGTTTAGTGCCCCAGCGGCGGATTTGGCTGCCGCAGCGTCGGCGCCTGCGAGCAAGCGTCCGACTTGGCCCGCTGGCTCGGCACCGGGGCGTCCCAGCCGGGACCGAAGTTTGGCAGCGGCACCCCGCGCAGCGGGCGATCGCCTAGCAGGTCGCCGCCGGGCAGCGAGGCGGCGGCGGCGAGGATCGCCAGCAGCTGGGCGCGGACCTCGTAGGCGCTGGCCGGGCGCTCGGCGGGGTGGCGGGCGATGAGGCGGGTCATGAGCAGCTCCAGGGCGTCGGGCAGGCGCACCCGCGGGTTTACCTGCCGCGGCCAGCGCCGCTCGGCGTCGAGGTGCGACTTCATCATCACCGCCTGGTTCTTGCCCGGGAAGGGCAGCTCGCCGACGATGCACTGCCACAGCAGCATGCCCACCGCGTACAGGTCGCAGCGGTCGTCGACCGGCTCGCTGGCCAGGGTCTCGGGCGCGATGTAGGCCGGGGTGCCGAGCACGTCCGAGGCGCGCGTGCTCGGCCCGCACAGGCGGGCGACGCCGAAGTCGACGACCTTGACGAAGTCCGGGTCGGCATCGTCGCCCAGGCCCCGGCGCACGAGCAGGATGTTGTCGGGCTTGATGTCGCGGTGGACGATGCCGGCGGCGTGGGCCTCGTGGCCACCCCGTGCTGGCCGGCCCCGGTCTCGGCGATCAGCCGGGTCTTGCCCATGCGCTGGGCCAGCAAGGCCTGCCCGAGCACGTTGTTGATCTTGTGGCTGC
>JBGANQ010000057.1:0-64212 GCA_044222245.1 Polyangia bacterium
TCCCGGGCCACCCGGCGGCGGCTGTCCTCCTCCCCACGCTGGCGGCTGCCGCGGCGGCGGCGTCGGCTGCCCGAATCCTCCGGGACTCGCAGGCGGCGGGGCGGGCTGGTGCGGCTGCCCGAACCCTCCCGGGCCACCCGGCGGCGGCTGTCCTCCTCCCCACGCTGGCGGCTGCCGCGGCGGCGGCGTCGGCTGCCCGAATCCTCCAGGGCTGCCCGGCGGCGGCTGTCCTCCGCCCCAGGTCGGTGGCTGCCGCGGCGGCTGGCCGAATCCTCCCGGGTTTCCCGGTGGCGGCTGCCGCGGCTGGCCGAACCCTCCTGGGGCACCGGGCTGACCAAAGCCAGGTCCGGGGCGCGGCGGCAGCGGCCGCCCAGGTGCCGGCGCGACCGGCACTGCGCGGCCTGGAACTACTGAGTGCACCGCCTGCCCGCTCGCCGTCACGCCCGGCGGCGCAACGACGACGACCGGACTGGGGCTGTTGCCGCGAAAGCCGCCGCCGTTGGGCTGGATGACCAGGCCCGGGCGCACCACCGGCGGCGTCGACAGCAGCACTGCAGGGTGGGTCCCGAGCGGAGCCGGCACGATGATGCCCGGCCGCGAGCCCGGCGGCGGCGGGATGAAGACCCCCGACCCGCCGAGGGGGCGCGAGCCGATGAACACACCGGGCCGCGGGCGCGGCGGCGAGATGCTAAACCGGATGCTGGTCGGCGGCGGCACGAACACCGACCCGGGCGGGCGCCAGTGACCCCCGACGAAGATGACCACGCCGTTGCGGTTCTCATAGTAGGGCGCCGTGAAGTAATACCCGGGCCGCGGCGGCGCGAGGTAGCGTCCGCGCGCCCACACCCAGCCCGAGTTCCAGTGCCAGTAGCCTCCCACCCAGGTCGCCTCGGGAAACGGCGGCGGCGGCGGCGACTCGAACAGGAGCGGCGGCGGCGCGTACTCGACGGCCACCGGAGGCGGCTCTTCGAACGGCGGCTCGATCTCGACTCCCACTGCCTCGGGCTGAGGCTCGACGGCGTAGTCCGGCGGTGGGGTGTAGTCCTGGGGCGGCGGCGCGTACTCCTGCGGCGGCGGCGTGTACTCGGGCTGCTGCGGCGGCGGCACATAGACCGGCTGCGGGGGCGGCGTATACTCCTGCGGCGGCGGCGTGTAGACCGGCTGCGGAGGCGGCGTGTAGACCGGCTGAGGCGGCGGCGTATAGACCGGCTGCGGAGGCGGCGGGCGGTAGGTCGGAGTCGTCTGGATGTAGATCCGCTGCGGCGGCCGAACGTCCGCCTCTTCGTAACAGGCAAAGAGCAGCAGCGTCGAAGCAAATACGGCACGTCTCATGGTGTCTCCAAGCTGGGGGCGGCGGGTCCCTGCATGCTCCGGCCCGGGCCCTGGGCCTTGGGCGATTGTCAGCCGCACGAGCAGGACAGGCGCGGGAGTGCCGCGCTGTCGGCCGCGCACGATCGCGAGCTCGTCGCCACGTTACGATTCTTTCATGATTGTTGCGACGACAGAAGCCTGCCGCGTATTCAAAGCTGGTATTCGCTGCAGCTGCGCGGGGTTAGGCTGGGCGGATAGCCGCTAGGGCTTGTACTCGGCGGCGCCGATGTCCCACTTGCCGTTCTGCGGCCGCGCCACCCCGTAGATGTCCTGGCTCGGCAGGGTCTCGGCCGCCGCCGGCGTCACCTTGTCGATGGCCCAGCTGGCCCCCGGGAGCAGGCGAAACTTCGCATCCAGATCGGTGTCCACCGTGGCCACCTTGGTGAACGCCGGATCGGGGCCCATCTCTGCCGCGTCGACGATGATGTCCTTGAAGCTGCAGCTGCTGCTGCCGCTGCTCACCTGCGAGCCCGCGTACTTGAAGTTGCCGGCGATGATCGAGTGACTAAACTCCTTCAGGGCGCCGCCCGGGCAGCCGACGCCGCCGGGGGAGTTGGTCATGCTGGTCAGGCCGCGGCCGTTCCCATAAATAGTGTTGAAGCGGAGCACGAACTTCGAGGTGGGAAACGTCCCAAAGGCGATGCTGATGCCGATGCTCGCGTTGCCGGCGATGACGTTGTTCTGGATGAGGTAGGACGACAGCCCGCTCAGTCCGTTGTTGTCGATGATGTTGATGCCGACGCCGTGCGCCGTCGCCGCCGGGTTGGTCACATCGGCAAAGCTGGTCACGCCGATGATGTTGCCATCTAGGACCGCGTTACAGCCAAACAGCAGGATGGCGGGCGCGAAGGTGTTGGGCATGTTGCTCGGGGTCGCGCCGGTGAGGATGCTGCGCCGCAGGGTCAGTCCGGGCGCGGTGGCTCCGCCCGAGCAGCTGAGGGCGGTGACGGCGGCGTTCTTCTCGAAGATATTGAACTGGTCCACCGTCACCGAGCCGGTGTTGGAGACGTCGAACACGGTGCCGCGGTGCTGGATCGTCACCATGTCCGGGAACCCCTTGCTCGGCGCCGGCGCCCCGATAAAGGCGTACGAGCCCATGGTGATGGACTGGTTGAGGCCAGACTGAATCGAGCCGCTGCTGCCGACGACGCGGATGTAGTGGCGATTCTGGGTCCGCGCCAGGTCCAGGCCCTGATCCAGGGTGCACAGCGGGGAGCTGAGAGAGCTGCCGGTGGCGTTGATCGCCGTCCCGCACTGGCTCATGTCCGAGCCGTTCACATACACCACGCGGCCGCCCGCTCCGGTGCCGTTCTGCGCGCACTGCCCGACGAGCTCGGGGCGCAGATCCCCTTCCTGGATGCACACAAGGGAGTCCGTGCACGGGCTGCCGCCGTCACACTTGACCTCGCCCTCACAGTCGCTGTGGGTCGAGCACTTGCGGCACTGCTGGGCATCACAGATCGGCTTTTCGCTGGGGCACTGCGCGCTGGTCTGGCAGGCCACGCACAGCGTTGCCCCCGACCCGTCGCTCGACTGCACGCACAGCGGGCGCTCGGTGAAGTGGGCGCACGAAGAGTTGTCGCCGACGTTGCAGGGGACACACGAGTTGGTCTTCAGATCGCAGCGCGGGGTCTTGAAGTCGGCGATGCAGTCCTCGTTGCGGAAGCAGGTGTTGGGTCCGGGGACCACGCACACATGGCGGCTCGGGTGGCAGACCTGGGGCATCATGCCAAGCTCGGTCGCCACCGGCAGGCACTGCTCGGTGTTGGCGCAGTACTCGGGGTCGGGGATCGCGCAGCTTGTGCCCAGGCCCCCGGCGAGACCGCCGGCAACAAGAGCGAGCAGGGAGACCCGCAGCCACAGGTGAAAGGACCTCTTTACCAGGCTCTGCCGAAGGAGATTTAGGCCGCTCATTTGTCCTCCATGCTATCACACAAGCGCTCTCCGCCGAGCCAGCCCCAAGCCCGGGTGCCCGGCCTTGCCCGGCCTTGCCCTTCCGCGCGGCGCCGCCCGAGCGCTGCGGCCCGCCATCGCCGCCATCGCCGCCATCGCCGCCATCGCCGCTCATCGGCAGCCTTCGGTAGCCCCGGCCCTGGCGACCTTTTCGATTTGGCCCGCCGCCTCTGATATAATCGTGCCGTGCCGACCATGCCCACCGATAACGGCCTGCTAGATAGGCGCTTTCAGCTCGGTAAGGTCTTGGGCCGCGGCCCCTCGGGGGTGGTCTACGCCGCGACCGACCGCGAGACGGGAAAGCCGTGCGCGGTCAAGCGACTGCACGCGCAGTTCTACGATCGGGCGGTGCTGCTCAAGGTCCAGCGAGACGCCCAGACGGCAGCGCAGCTGGCCAACCCGGCCATCCTGGCCGCCCAGCACACCGGCTTTGAGGCCGGCGGGGCGCTTTACCTGGTCATGCCGGCGGTGCAGGGGGAGTCGCTGGCGCAGCGGCTGCTGCGCGGGCCGCTGTCCCTGACGGCGACGCTGGCGCTGCTCGAGCCGCTGTGCGCAGCGCTACAGGCCGGTCACGAGATCGGGCTGCACCACGGCGCGATCACCCCCACCAACGTGCTGTGCAGCAACAGCGGCGGCGTGCTGGTCAGCGACTTCGGCATGTGCCACCTGCGGTCCACGCCCAAGGTGCAGTGGGGCGGCGCCATGGGCTACGCCGCCCCCGAGACCTTCACGCCGGACGCCGAGCTGGCGACCGCGCGCGGCGACGTATTTTCACTCGGGGCGCTGGTGTTCGAGTGCCTGACCGGGACGCGCATGTTCTCGGCCACCAGCATCAGCACTTTCTTGAGCTCGGTGAAGACGCCGCCGCTGCTCGGCACGCTGCTGCCAAAGTACGCCCACCTGGATGCGGTGCTCGAGATGGCCTCGACGCTGCAGCCCGATGACCGCTTCGCCAACGCCGGCGCGCTGTGGCGGGCGCTGCAGTCCTCGCTCATCGATCTGCCCGAGACCGTCGAGCCGCCGCCGTCGCCGCCGCCGCCCGCCATCAAGGCCCCGCGAGCTCCCGAGCCGCGCGCCGGGCGGGGCCGCGCGCTCACGCCCGCTGCTGCCGCCGGGTGCCGGGCTGCCGCCCGGACATGTACTGCCGATGCGCCCGCCGGCCAATCGCTTCGATCCAGAGAACATCATCGCCACCGATCCGTCCCACAGCCTGCGCCCGGTGGCGGCGGTCGACCGCGGCCACCCGGTGCTGTGGGCCACCATCGGCGGCGCGGTGGTCGCGATCCTGCTTCTGGGGGTGCAGTGGCTCTCCGGCTCGCGCCACCCCACGCCGGGCGCGCCCCCCGGCGCCAGCGTCGCCAGCGTGCCCCTGGAAGAGACGGCGCTGCTGCAGCGGGCGCAGACCGAGCTGGCGCAGCGCAGCTACGCCGCCGCCCTGAGCTACGCCGAGCTGCTCCTGCGCACCCAGCCGCAGCACCCGCAGGCGCGCACCATCGTCAAGCAGGCCAGCGAGATGCTGAGCGCCAGCGCCATCTACGGCGGCTTCCTGCGCGCCGCCGACCGCAGCGCCGCCAGCGTCGCCGCCGCGCTGTATCGCGAGCTGCCTGCCGGCTCGTCAGAGCGGACCCAGGCCTGGGAGCCGTTCCCGCAGGTGCGCAACCAGTTCACCCGCAGCCGCCTCAACATCGCCGAGGCCGCCAGCAGCAGCGGGGCCTGCGACGAGATTCGGACCCAGATCGACCGCCTGCACTGGGTCGTCGACAGCGAGTCGGATCAGGCGCTGCTCCAGGGTCAGCGCCTGCTCGGCAAGTGTAAAAATCGCGAGGGTGGGGGCGCGAGCGCCGAGTCGCCCGCCCCGTCCGGCCACAAGTCGGTCGCCGCGCTGGCGCCCGAGAGCCCCGAGCCGCGCGAGCCCAAGTCCGACCGCCCGCACAAGCGGCGGCGCGCGGAAGCGCGACCGGCCGGAGGAGAGCTCAAGGGCTTCCCCGAGACCAAGCGCTCGTCCAGCAAGCCGAGCAGCGAGCCCAAGTCCGACGAGTCTCCCGAGCAGCTCCCCCGCGGCCTGCGCAACCCGTTTGGACCTTAGCCGGGTGCCGCCCCGGCGCGCGCGCAGCGGCTGATCGCAGGCCGCGGGCGCTCTGCCGCGACGGATTTTATCCGGTACGCCGCTCGCGGACGCGCCGTACAATGCGGCGCCTGCATGCTGCGGCGGCGGACCGACGCTCGCGATGCCGCGCGGCGTCCGGCCACTTACGACTTACGACTTACGACTTACGACTTGCGACTTGCGACTCATGACTCGCGCTGGCGGCCGGCCGGCGCTCCTGTGGAGGGCCCATCCCCTTGACGACCACCCCTGCAACAAACCCCCGCTCTGCTCTCTTGCTCGGTGCCACCGGCCTGGTCGGCCGCAGCTGCCTGGAGCTATTGCTGCAAGACGACCGCTACGCGACGGTGCACGCGCTCACCCGCACGCCGCTGTCGCAGCAGCACCCCAAGCTCCGCTCGCATGTGGTCCCGTTCGCCGAGCTGGCGCGGGCGGTGGCCGAGCTGGCGGCCAGCGACGTGTTCTGCTGTCTGGGGACGACCATCAAGAAGGCGGGCTCCGAGGCGGCGTTCCGCCAGGTGGACTATGAGTACCCGCTCATCGCCGCCCGCAGCGCCGCGCAGAGCGGCGCCCGGCAGTTCCTCATCGTCACCGCGCTCGGCGCCGACCCCGGCTCACGGATCTTCTACAACCGCGTAAAGGGCGAGGTCGAGCGCGCCATCTGCGAGCTGCCGCTGGCGACCGTCCACGTGCTGCGCCCGTCGATGCTGCTCGGCGAGCGCAGCGAGCAGCGGGTCGGCGAGGCAATCGGCCAGGTGGCGATGCGTGCCCTGCAGCCGCTGATGCTCGGCGGCGCCCGCAAGTACCGGCCGATCGCCGGCGAGACCGTGGCGCGTGCCCTGCTCGCCCTGGCCCACCAGGATCGCCCCGGCCGCCACATCCACGAGTCCGACGAGCTGCAGCGGCTCGGCGGGGCCGCCTGAGCGGCGCGGTCTGTGGCATGATGCGCGCCGGACTGCTTGCTGATGGCTGCTGACCCCGTGCCGGACGCCGGTTTTTCGCACCTGTCGCCGCTGCGCCACGAGCTGGCGCCGCACTACGAGGCCCTGCGCGCGCTGCGCCGTCGCCGCGATCTGCTGCGCAGCGCCCTATACCCGCAGATTCGCGCCGAGCTTGTCCGCGTGCTGGGCGGCGTCGAGCGCGGCGTCCACGCAGCGCCGCGACCCGCCGCCGCCCCCGATCGCCTGCGGGTGGTGGCGTGGAACATCCAGCGCGGCAGCCGCCTGGACGAGCTGCAGCAGGCGCTGCGCAGCGAGCCGACGCTCAGCGCCGCCGACGTCATCCTGCTCTCGGAGGTGGACAGCGGCATGGGCCGCTCGGGCAACCGCAACGTCGCCCGCGAGCTGGCCGCGGCCCTTTGCATGCACTACGCCTTCACCGTCTCGTACCTGGTCCTCGGTGACGACTTCCTTGAGAACCCCGAGGGGACGCCCAACACCCTGGCGCTGGCCGGGGCGGCGATCCTGTCGCGCTGGCCGCTCGGCCAGGTGATAAACGCCGAGCTGCCCGAGCTGCGCGACAAGTTCTCGTCGCGGCGGGAGAAGCGGCTGGGGAGCAAGCGGGCGCTGCTGGCCGAGGTGCTGCTGCCCGAGGGGCCGCTGTGGTGCGCCGGGTGCCACCTGGACTCCAACGCCTCGCCGGCCCAGCGGGCGCGGCAGCTCGATGCGCTGCTCGCTCAGACCACCGCGCTCCCGCGGGTCATCCTCGGCGGCGACTGGAACACCACGACCTACGATGCCTCGGGGCCGCTGCCGCTCATGCGCGATCTTTTGCACAAGCTGCTGATCACCGGCTTTGTCAAGACCGTCGACGGCTACATGACCCCCGAGCACAGCTACGAGCAGCCGCTGTTCGCGGTGCTGGACCGCCACGGCTTCGCGCTGGGGGGCTACAACGACCGCGCCCGCGGCACCTATAGCTACGACGTCATGAGCCCCTACGCCGTCGCCAAGCTGCACGCCAAGGTCGGCCGCCTGCTGACCCGCTGGCTGCAGCGGCGGCTGCGGCCGTGGAAGGGCGTGGTGCCGGCGCGCCTGGACTGGTTCGCCGGCCGCGGCGTGTCCCCGCTGGCCGCCACCGTGGTCGAGGCCCGCGACGCCCGGGGCGTCCCGCTTTCAGATCACGCAGCGATCGTCGTCGATCTGCAGCGCTGAGTCAGCCTGGCAGGGCCGCGAACAGGCGCGCCTGGACCTCGCTCAGCGAGCCGACGCCGTCGATCCGGCGCAGCAGGCCGCGCGCCTGATAGTAGGGAATCAGGGTGGTGGTCACGCGCTCGAAGTCGTCCAGGCGCTTGTTCACCTTGTCTTCCTGGTCGTCCGAGCGGTGCTCCAGCACCGCGCCTTCGGGCGGCGGGTTGTACTTGAGGTGGTAGATCTTGCCAGTCGCCTTGTCGGTCCGCCGCAGCACCGCGCGCTCGACCAGGAGCTCGCGCGGGACATCGAGCTGCAGCACCGCGTCGAGGTGGCAGTTCTTGTCGCGCAACAGCTCGTCCAGCGCCTCGGCCTGGGCCTGGGTGCGCGGGAACCCGTCGAGCAGGAACCCCCCCTGGCAGTCGGGGGCGGTGATCCGCTCGCCGACCAGGCCAATGACCACCGAGTCGGGCACGAGCTGGCCGGCGCTCATGTAGCGCGCCGCGTCCTTGCCGAGCGCGGTGCCGGCGGCCAGGGCTTGCCGCAGCATGTCACCGGTCGAGATCTGCGGAATGCCGTATCGGGTGCACAGTGCTACCGCCTGAGTGCCTTTCCCGGAGGCGGGCGGACCAAGAAGGATGACGATCATGGCCGGAGAGATTACACGGAACCTACTATTAGGCCAACCAACGCTTCGCTAGTTTTTGCCCAGCGATAGTAAATAACGCCGACCGAGGACTGGGGGCCGGGGACCGGCTGATCGCTTAGGGCGGCTACTGCAGGGGGCCGGCCGGCTCCAGCCGGAGGATGCGGCCAAAGACGTCGCCGCTTTGCGGATCGATGCCGGGGTCGATAAACAGGCGGTGTACGCCCAGCTGGCGCAGGGCCGCGACGGCCTCGCCAGAGATGATCTCCTTGGAGTTTACGCCGATCGGGCTCAGCTCGAAGGCCGAGCCCAGGGTGGCGGCGAAGGCGACGGCGGCTTCGCTGGTGCTGAAGAAGAAGCCGTAGGGGCGGCGGCACCACATCTCCTGGCCGCTCGCCGTCAGGTACCAGACTTGCTCGGGCAGCGCCGCCACGAAATCGGGCAGGTACACGGGCTCGCCGGGCGGCGCCGCGGCGCTGCGTCGTCCCGGGTCGGCGGGGTCAGCGGGGTCGGCAGAGTCGGCAGAGTCGGCGGAGCTGGTGGGGTCAGCGGGGTCGGCGCGGACTTCGGGGGCCGCTGCAGCCGTGGCGCGCTCGCCCAGATCGGATGCGCTGCCGTTATCACCTTCATGAGAGGTCGACATAACGCTCACTATCGATGATGTGGACGCCGAAGTCACCTGCGGCAAGCGGCCCTGCCGCCCGCCGGCGCGCTCAGGAGCCGCCCTGGCTCAGGTGGCGCAGCAGCAGGCGGTAGGCGCCGTGCACGGTGGTAAAGCGGGCGGTCAGCGAGCGCAGCTCTTCCTGGCTGGCCTGGGGATGGTGATCGGGGTGCAGGCCGCGCGCCAGCCGCCGGTAGGACTGGCGCAGCTCGGCCAGATCGGCGTCGGCGGCGAGCCCGAGCTGGGCGAACGCCGCGGCCAGCTCGGCGGACGGGACGCCCACTGCGAGGCAGCCGAGCGCATCGAGCAGGACAAGCAGCCGCAGCGCCCGCCGCGGCGACCACGGCCCGCCGGTGAGCAGCTCGGGCACGGTGCGCGCCTCGCTGAGGAAGCGCAGCACTGCCTGCTCGTCGGCCTGCAGGGCGCTCGCGTGCGGGGGGGTGGTGACGGTGAACCGCTGCAGGCCCAGGCGCTCGCGCAGCGGCTCGGGCGGCACCGCCTGCGCCTCTACATGCTGGCGGATGCTGAGATCGGGACGCAGCGGCTCGACGGCGTACTTGGCGCTGAGCTTGGCCCCTTCGACAAACTCCGGCTGGCCGCGCAGCCGCAGGATGTAGCGCAGCTGCGCCTCGGGCGGCACCGGAGCGCTCGGCCCCGGATCAATGGCGTAGACGTGGCCGCGCAGCAGGCCGATCCGGCGCACGCCGTCGCGGGTGTGGATCTGCAAGACGCCCGTGCGGTCGTGCACGGCGCGCTGATGCAGAGCCCGCGCGAGCTCCATGGGGCCGGTCGGCCTGATGTCGGGAGGCGTCACAGGCTCGGTGATTTTACCAAAGATCGTCGCTGCACCCACGTCTGCGATCTTAGTCGAGGCGGCCGCCGGGCGCGACTAAAGCTGGGCCGCAGCCAGGTACACTTTGTTGTTGCTGTCGTCGACAATCTCCAGGGTCGGGCGCGCCGACTCGGGCAGCAGGCCGCGCAGCGACTCCAGGCGATGGCGCTCGATGAGGAAGAACATCCGCCGGCCGCGGTGGCTGTTCACGTACGCCTGCAGCTTCTCGGTGTTCTTGTCGCCGAGAAACACCGTCTTGTCGTTCTGGTCGAGGCGGTGGTCGTAGATCTGGTTGCTGGTGTAAAGGTTCTCGCCGCGCCAGTACATCATCCAGGCGATGACCGGCTCCTCGGGGCCCTTGCGCAGGCGGTAGTAGCTGGCAAAGACGTGCTTCTGGCTCCAGTGCGGCGACAGATCGATGAGGTAGCGGTCGAGCACGAACGTCGTCCAGACGACCGCGAACCCGCCGAGCAGCAGCGCCGCCAGCAGGCCCCCCGCGTACCGCCTGCCCGCGGGCGCGGCGGTCGCGCCGGCCAGCCGCAGCAGGTCAGAAAAGCGCCACAGCAGCGCCAGCAGCCATATTAAGGCGGCGGCGGCGGGAATCAGGAAGATGAGGCGCAGCGAGGCGGGCAAGACCAGGCTCGGCAGCTGCTTGGACGAGGAGTAGGAGGCCACCGTCTCTGGCGTCGGCGCGACCCGGATCGCGATCGCCAAAAGGGCGAGGAAGGCCAGGCCGGCGAAGATGAGCAGCGTGGGGCTCTTGGCGCTCGCCGGCGGCCGCGGCGGCGCCTCCTCGGCCGCTGTCGCCTGCCGCGCCAGCAGCGCCAGCAGCGCGGTCATCGCCGTCGCCGCCACCGCGTACCAGAAGATCTGCTCGCCGTACTCGTAGCGGCTGCCGTAAAGCGAGGTCACCGGCCAGGCGCGACCGGCGCCGGGGACGTTCACGTAGTCGTAGTTGAACAGCCAGCCGATGCGCGCCGGGAAGCTCGCCAGGTCGTGCCCGGACAGGTAGGTAATCGGCACGCCGATAAGGAGCAGGGCGGCCCGGCCGGCGCGCAGGCCAGAAGGCGCGCTGCTGGCGCCCCGGCACAGCTCGTCGATGAACAGCCCGGCGAGGATGGCCAGCGCCGGCAGCGCCGGCAGGATGTAGTGGTGGAACTTGGTGTTCACCAGGGTCACGACGACGAAGTCGACCAGGAACCAGCACAGGCACAGCGCCACCAGCTGCCGCCGGCTCGCCTGCTGCGGGTCGGCGGGCCGCAGCCAGCGCCCGCTCATCAGCGCAGCCGCGGCGACGACCCCGGACCAGGGAAACATGCCGGCGCCGAGCTGCCGCAGGTAGTAGTCGAAGGTCCCGCGATCGCCGTGCCGCCCCTGCGCCCGATGGACGTAGTTGTCGCCGATGAGCTCGATCCAGAACGGCAGCCCGTGGCGGGCCAGCATCGCCGCGAACCACGGCCCGCAGACGCACAGGAACATGAGCGCGCCGCGACCGATCTCCAGCCCGCCCTCATAGTCGGTGAGCACGTTCAGCGGCGCCGGCAGGCTGCGCAGCCAGCGCGGGCCGAGGGGCCTCTGCCGCCGCTCGCCGAGGAACTCGGCCAGCCGGCCGGTCATGAGCAGGAACAGGACCAGGATGATGACCGGCAGCCCGAGCCCCGCCGGCCCCTTGGCGAGCGTGCCCAGGCCGCCCATCACATAGGCCACCCACAGGTAGATTGCGCGTCGGCTCCGCGCCTCGCTGCACCAGGCGAGCGAGACCAGGAACAAGAGCGCAAAGGGCAAAATCGCCACCGCCCCGGCCACCCGGTAGGAGTGCCCGGCGACGAGGATCGGGAAGCTCTCCAGCTGGATCAGATCGACGACGAGCTGCGGCAGCACGACGCCTACATACAGAGCCATAAGGAGATAGAACGCCGGCGCGTGCGGCCAGCTCAGCACCAGGGGGCCCACCTTCAGGTGCCGCCGCTGCAGCACGGCCCCGAGGTCATCAATCGGCGAGTCGGGATCCTCGGGATCGCGGCGGTGCGGCAACAGGGCCAGGCCCGCGAACACCACCGCCACCGTCATCGGCACCACGAACGGCATGTCGGTCATCGCCTGCCGCGTGATGAGCGCCCACTGGGTGCTGGTCGCCAGCACGATCGCCGACCACAGCGCAGCGCGCCGCGACACCGTCCGCCGGACCAGATACCAGGTGGCCCACACCCCGAGCGCCCCGAGCAGCACAAACGGCATGCGCAGCGCCCACTCGCCGCGCCAGCTGAGCGCCATCTCGCTGACGTAGGCCGCCCCGTCGTGGCCGAGCCCGGCCAGCTTCAGCGACAGCGCCATCAGCCAGAAGGTGAGGACCGGCTTGGAGAAGAACACCCCGCTGGCCGGATCCTGCGGCGAGCCCGGCCACCAGAGGCTGATCCAGTCGTGGCGCGCCGCCATCTGCCGGGCGACCTCGCCGTAGTGGGTCTCCCACGGGTCCCACAGCCCATAGTTGCCGGCAAAGGGGATGTATAAAAGGCACAGGAACGCGAGCACTCCCAGGTTGAGGAAGCGCTCGCGGCGTTCGATGGGAGTACTCAGGTCGCCTTGGGGCATGCGTAGATCCGCGGGCGGCATCGCCAGCATCGAAGGTGGCAAGATGCCGTAAGGCCTCCCGTCAATCAAGGCCTATTGTAGACCCGCTTGGGGCCGCGAGGCGATGGCAGCAGCGACCCTGCCGGCTGCCGCCCGGGCCGCGCCTTGGGCCCAGGCCCCTGACCGAACCCGCGCCGGAAACAGGGGCCCGCGCGGAGCCGGCTAGCTCTGATTCGTCGGGGTCGTGGACTTGACCGAGATCTTGCGCGGCTGCGACTCGGCGCGCTTGGGCAGCTCGATGGTGAGCACGCCATTTCGCAGGTCGGCCTTGATCTTGTCGACGTCAGCGCTCGTCGGCAGGGCGAAGCTGCGACTGAAGCTGCCGTAGCTTCGCTCCATCATGAAGAAGTTCTCTCCGGTCTGCTGCTGCTCCGCCTCGCGCTTGCCGGTAATCGTCAGCTGATTGCCGCTGAGCGAGATGTCGACGTCGCTGTCATTGACCCCCGGCAGGTCGGCCTTGAAGTGGAACGCGTCCTTGGTCTCTTTGACGTCGAAGCGCGGCACAAAGGCCACCTGCTCGCCACGGCGCGCCGCCGCAGCTTCCTGATAGGGCTCCCACCGCAGCAGGCTGTCCATGATCCGGAACGGATCCCAGTCGCTAAACACAGAGGGCAGCGCAGCGTTGGTTCCTGGAGTCGCACGACGAACGAGGGTAGACATGACTTTTCTCCTTTCTTTCGCACCTTGGCGATAACTAGCGGGCGCGCACCTGGGCATAGAGGCGCTCCCGTAAACCCGGGTTCCCCCGGGCTGCACTTTGCCTGAAGGGCACAGACCGCCCGGTCCTGTCGGCTCCACAAGTCACCACAGTGACGCTGCCGTAGGAAGCTACAGTCGATCCGCACCTGCTGCTCGGGCTCGGCCGTTTCCGATTTTCCCGAGAGCAAGTTCGAAATAATCACCGCCTTGCGGGCTCGCAAGGGGGGAAAAAACAGGCCCGGCCGGGCGCCCCTTTTGCGCCTTGGGCGGTTGGTACAGCGCACCGCAAGTTCGTAAGAACCGCTGCACCGGGCATCAATTCAATTTTGGGGGGGAAGTGGACTTAGGCGCTCTTGCGTACGCGGCGCTTGCTGGTCAGCGCCGACTCTGCTGGCTCGGCCGGCACCGCCTCCACGGCAGCGGGCGGGCGCTTGCGCGGCGGCTTGGGCCCGGTCGGAGCGACCTCGGCCACAGCCGGCACAGGGGCTGGACGCGCTGGTTCGGGCTCGGCGGCGCTCGGCCGAGTCGCCGGCTCGGGGGCCGCGGCGCTGGGCCGCGCGGCCGCCTTGGCGCGGCTCTTGGGAGCGGCAGGCTCACCGGCAGTCGCGCTAGGAGCGGACTCGCTGCTCGCTGTGGCCTTCTTGATCCGCGCGGCCTTGGGCCGTGCCGCCGCAGCCGCTTCGGCCACCGCCCCTTCCGCCGGCGGCGGGCTGGCGGACGAGCCGGCCTGCGGAGCCGGCTCGGTCGCCGCCGCGGCACCGGCAGTCGCCCGCGAAGCGCGCGCCGGCCGCGCCGCCGTCGCCCGCGCCGGCCGGGCTCCGGCTGCCGGGGCGACGACCACCGGGACCGCCACCGGGGCGATTACCTCGGGCACGACCTCGGGCTCGGCGGCGGCGCGCAGCGACAGCCGCACCCGTCCTTCCCCGTCGATGCTCTGGATCATCGCGATGTGCTCGCGGCCGGCGGGAAACAGCTTCTTGAGCTCACTGCCGCGCGGCACGTTGAGCTCGGCGTTGGGGATCATGCCGCGCGGGTAGGTCGTCTCGATGACCCCAGGGACGAGCACCCGGCACAGCACGCCGCTCGACTCGACCCGCTCGATGCGGACCTTGACCCGGCTCTTGACTGCCAGGGTCGCCGCCACCGCCGCCTGGGCGGCCCGCGCCTCTTCGACCAGCGACAGCCCGATCCGCCGGCGGTCGCGATCCAGGCTGATCACCGTCGAGGTGATCTCCTGCCCGAGGGCGAGGATCTCGCGCGGGTGGGTGATGTGGCGCTCTGCCATCGCCGAGATGTGGATGAGCCCCTCGACCCCTGGGGTGAGCTCGATGAAAGCCCCGAACGGCTCCAGCCGCACCACCCGCCCGCTCACCCGCTGCCCCTCGGTCAGGCTCTGCAAGAGCTCGTCGAGCGGATCGGCCAGCAGGCCCTTGAGGGTGACGGCGATGCGCAGGTTGCCCTGAAAGCTGTGGTGCAGGTGGTCCTGGCCGGCGGGGACCTCTTCGATCCGATGCACCTCGACCTCCACCCGCTGGCCTACCTTGATCGAGTCCTCGGCGCGGCCGGCGGTGCGGGCGGCGCTCTGCAGCTCGCTCACCGGCAGGCTGCCATCGAGCCCGCCCAGGTCGACCAGCGCCGTCGGCTCCTGCATCGCCACCACCACCCCGGCAAAGCGCGCCCCGACCTCCAGCCGGGCGCGCGTCTGCTCGGACAGCGCCCGCTGCTCGACCTCGAGCACCGCCCGCCGCGAGACCACCACGGTGCGCGACTCTTCGTCAAAGCGGATGACCCGCAGGGTGAGCGCCCGCCCGAGGTAGATGGACGGATCCTGGCAGTAGCGCAGCTCGATCTGCGACGCCGGCAAGAAGGCGCGCACGCCGCCAAGGTCGATGTCGAGCCCGCCCTTGTTCACCCCGGTCACCAGGCCCTGCACCGGCGCCCCCTGCTGGTGGGCCAGGCGCAGCTGGTCATTGAGGCCGGCGCCGCGCTGCAGCCGACCGCTGATGAGCAGCCCCCCTTCCTTGCCCCCGACCGAGATGACGTGCCCCTCGAGCTTGTCGCCGATGCGCACGGTCAGCTCGCCATCTTCGCCGCGCAGCTCATCAAGGGAGATCATCGCCTCGGCCTTGCCGCCGATATCGAGGAAGGCAAACTCGGCCCCGATCTGGACGATCTCCCCCTGCACGAGCTCACCAAGCTCGGGGTCTTTGCGTGCCACGGCCTTGCGCGGCGACTTCAGGGAGGCCTCGAACAGCTCAGCGAACGACTCGTCCCCGGCGACAATTGCATTGTCCGTCCCCTCACCCACGTCGACGCCGAAGTAGCGGTGCTGCGGCACGGGGTAAGCGTAGGACTGCCGGTGGTTACGCAGCGGAGGCTTACGCATTATCGAAGTGGCTCCTTTAGAACTTACCTGCGGGCCGGTGCGATTGGCCGATGAGATTGAACGGGAAGGCAAGGTAGCATGTCTCTATGGTGCCAGCCACCCTTACGAGCGCAAGGGTCAGCGTACGACGCGCGGACCATCGACGACGGGGTTATCGCGGGCGGCAAAGCTAGCTAGGGCGATCACCAGATCACTTAGGGGCTCAAGCGGGTCGGCCGGGTACCTTACCCGCCAGGCGGCCAGCATTGCCCACAGGAGCCGACTCTGCCCCTGCCGCAGGGTCTCGCGGGCGCTGCGCCGGCCGCAGGCCTTCTGCAGGTTCAGCGAGGACTCGGTGAGGCTCGGCGGCTCGCTGAGGTAGCGGTCCGCCGCCTCCACGGCGAGGGTGCACAGGCCGAGCAGGTGGAAGCGGGCGCGCAGGCGGATCGGCGGCAGCTCGCTCTGCGCCAGCTCGTTCAGCACCGCGAGGGCGGCGTCGTCGATCTCGTACTTGAGCTCGGGGCGCAGCTCGGGACGTAGCTCCGGCCGCGGCTCCTCCTTGCCCGAGGCAGCGCCGGTCTGGCCGCTGCCGCCGCGCGGGCCCGGCTCCACCGGCATTCCCAGGGCGGTGCGCAGCCGCGCGAGCTGCAGCCGCTGCTTGGCGACGCGCGCGAGGGCCGGCGCCGAGTCGGGGCGGCCGACCGCGGCGGGCGCCGAGGCGGACGTCGGGGCCGCGCCCGTCGCATTGGTCGCCGCGACCTCGGTCCCGCCGCCGGGAGAGACGGTCCCGCCCTCGGGTGACGACAGCGGCGTGGCGATGGGCGGAGCCCCGGGGTCGGCGCCCGGTGCATCCGCGGGCGTGGGCGTGCCCGCCGGCGGACCGGCGCTCGCCACCGGGGCGGGCGCTGCCTTGCCCACCTGGGGATCAAGCTCGGCGCAAGCGGGCGGCCGCGGGTGACGTTGAGCGAGCGTCGGCAGATCCTGCCACAAGTTCTCTAGCGCAATGGCGTCGAGTGACATGCGCAACAGCACCGGGTAGCGGCGCCCGCTGTCCAGATCGAACACCGCGCGCTCCCAGCCAAGGCAGGCCTCGTCGCGCAGCTCGCCATCGGCCTGGCTGAGCTGCTGGTAGCGGGCGAGCATCCAGTCAAGCTGCGCCGGGCCGGCGTAGCGGCTCACGCGCGGCAGGCCCTTGGCCGTCACCGCCGGGGCGCAGCCAGCAAGGCCGGCCAGGGAGGCAGCGACCGCGATCGCCGCTGCGACGGCCGGAAAACAGCCGCGCCGCGTCACCCCGACCTGCTCACCCAGCTGCTGCGGCCGGGAGCGGCGGCGGTCGCCCTCTTCGTCGCTGAAGAGGCCCAAAGCCGCCCGGTAGTCAGGCCTATTGCGGAGCCCATTGCCATACGAGGACATACGTTCGACCCTGCCACCTTGGACTTGGCCCCGTCAAGTCTCGAATATTGTTCCCAAATTCTGGATGCGTGCCCGACGGAAATAGAATTTGCTAACCTGCGATCGTGGCTAGATTTTCAATGCTATCGAGGGTTCTAGTAACCAACGTCCTTTTGGCCGGAGCCGCGCTCGGCCCAGCGGGCTGTCAGGGGGCCCTGAACTTGACCCAGCCGGGCACGGTCAAAGACATGACGGCAGCGCCGGATCAGGCCGAAGCGCTGCCCGGCACCATCTCGTTTGCCGACATCGAGCGCGACCTGGAAAAGGGCAACTTCGGCTGCGCCAACGGCTCGGGGAGCTGCCACGGCGGCGCCAAGCCGGTCGGGTCCATGATTATCGTGCCGGGGGCAAGCCTGGACATGACGGCGCTCATGGCCAACTACAACGAGGTCATGAACCGGGTCAACAAGGCGATGCCCGATCAGAGTCTGCTATTGCAGAAGACCCTGATCACCAGCTCGGTCTCGCACGCCGGCATCAAGCCGTTTAATACCGCGCAGGACGCCAGCTATCAGCGCTGGCTGCTGTGGATTCAGCTTGGTGCCAACTTTGCCGCGGTCTCGACCACCCCGGGGGACATGTAATGACCAGGCCTTGCAGGCTGAGAGCGACGGTGCTCGCCAGCACGCTGGTGCTCTCGCTGGGCCTTGCGGCGAGCTCGGCGGAAAAGAAGACCGACGCTGCCGACAGCGCCGAGTCGACCGAGCCGGAAGCGCCGCACGGCAAAAAGGCCAAGGAGCCGGCCGGCCCCAAGGTCATCGTCCTCGACAAGGGCGAGCTGCGCGCCGAGGCCTCGGACATCGGCAAGGTGCTAAAGAAGCTCCACAAGAAGGAAAAGCTCGAGTTCCTGGAGTGGTCGAGCGACGCCAAGTGGGTCAAGGTCAGAAAGGGCAAGGTCGAAGGCTGGGTGCTCACCGAGCAGCTTGACAGCCTGCCGCCGCTGCCCGAGGGCGATACCAAAGACGCGACCGCCCAGACCCCGCCCGCCAAGGATGGGACGGGTCCGGCGGCTGACGCCAAGTCCGCGGCGGCCGAGGCGAAGGCGGCGCCGGCCGTGGTGCCCGAGGCCCCGCCCCCGCCCAAGCCCCCCGAGCCGCCCAAGCCGAGCCCCGATGAGCTCAAGACCGCGCAGACGGCGGCGGGCGGCTTTGGGCCCAACAACCGCCCGCCGCTCAGCGGCGTGTGGATCAGCGTCGGCGGCGGCGTCTCGCTGCTCGGCTCGAGCATCGGCGCCACCACGCAGTCGGGCCTGGTCCCCGAGCTTTTCAACTACGAGATAAGCACCCTGCCGGCGCTCGGGCTGCAGGCGAGCGTCGGCTACACCTTCGCCTACAAGGCGCTGCGCGTCGGCATCGACGCCGGCTACCGCTTCGCCGGGGCGACCTCGATCATCGTCCAGCTGCCCAACAAGGACTCGCTGCCGACCATCGGTCAGGGCGGCACCATGACCTCGCAGGTGCTGGCGACGCCGCGCCAGCAGATCCAGACCAGCAGCCATGACGCCGATGCGTCCTTTAGCATCGGTGGCTACATCGCCCTGCCCAAGCAGCTCGATCTGTCGATCCGCGCCCGCGGCGGCGTCGAGCTGTTCGCCTTCCTGCCCGAGTTCAACGGCAAGACGCCGCTGCCCCAGGAGAGCTTCTACGGTCCCCACATCGGCGCCGCGGTGGACTTCGCCTCGCGCTACGTGCTGGGCTTCGGGGTGCGCGTCAACGGCGGCTACATCCCCTACGCCGTCCGCCAGGAGAACGCCGGCCTGCGCGACGGCTCCCAGGACACCTCGACCGGCTACTACTTCGGGGCCGCCGCCGCCTTCCGCGTGCTGCGCGGCCTGGACATCGAGGTCGCCTATCGCCTGCTCGGAACCAACACCAGCTACCTGGCCGGCAGCAACCCCGAGCGCCTGAAGTACGACCGCGACCCGACCATCCAGGCCCGCGCCGCCAGCGAGCTGCTCGCCGACGGCGCCTTCCGCTCGACCAGCCAGCAGACGATCACCTTGGGGCTGGTGTTCCTGCGGCAGTAGCCGCGCGGCTCAGCGGCCGTCGGCCCGCCGCTCCTCGGGCTGGGTGACCAGCTCGGCGAAGCGCGGGTGGTCGCGCAGGCGATCGAAGTCGTTCATCCGGTAGGCCTGGGCGCGCACGGTGGTGCCGTCGCGCAGCGCCCCCGGCCGCTCCCAGCTGTCGCGCCGCGCCGCGAGCACCAGCCGCCCAAGCGCCCGCCCCCGCTCGCCCATCGCCAGGTAATAGTAGGCGACGGGGAGATCGAGCTCTTCGGACTGGACCTCCTTGTCGCCGACCTTGGCGAACTCGCTGCGGGCGGCGCGCAGCTCGCCCCGCTCGCCGAGGATCGCCGCGTAGCTGACCTGCGCGCCGCTGCGCAGGTGGCCGCCGGGCTCGGCCAGCGCAGCCTCGTAGGCAGAGACGGTGACGCGCAGCAGCCGGGCGTCGCTCTGGCCGGTGTAGGCGCGCACCGCGAGAAACAGGTTGTGCAGGATCATCGCCCGCAGCTGCAGCAGCGAGGCGTGGTCATCGACGCGCTCGGTCAGCCGCGGCAGCTGCTCGTCAATGGCGACCAGCTCGGTCAGCTGGACCTCGACATAGGCGGTGCGCACCAGGTAGCGGTGGGCGAGCAGCCGCGGCAGCGGGCCGCGCACGCTCAGCCGGTAGCTGAGGGCGCGGGCGCGGCGCACCTGAGACAGGGCGGTGCGGTAGTCGCCGCTGCGCACCGCGGCGAGGCCAGCGGCGTAGGGCAGCGCGAGCTCGGGCGGCATCCCGTCCTCCAGCGAGCCGCGCGGCCGCTGCGGCTGGACCTCGCTGGCGCGATCGCTGCGCAGCGGCCCCGCCTGGGGACCCGGCAAAAGGATCCCGTGCATCGCCACCGCGAGCAGCGCCGGCAGCTTCATGAGAGCGCCGCCACCCGCCGGTGCTGGAGCGCCGGCAGCTCCTCGCGGATGCGATCCTGGGCCCGCAGATCGAGCTCGGCCAGCGCCACCCCCTCGCCGTCCGGGCAGTCGGCCAGCACGGTGCCCCAGGGATCGATGATCAGGCTGTGGCCGTAGGTCTGCCGGTTCGCGCTGTGCCGCCCCTGCTGCGCCGGCGCCAGCACGAAGCACTGGTTCTCGATCGCCCGCGCTCGCAGCAGCACGTGCCAGTGATCCTTGCCGGTGTGCAGGGTGAAGGCCGCCGGCACCACCAGGTGCCGCGCCCCGCGGGCGACGAGCCGCCGGTACAGCTCGGGGAAGCGCACGTCGTAGCAGACCGACAGGCCGATGCCGCCAAAGGGGGTCTGGGCGATCACTGCCTGGTCGGCCGCGCCGGCATCGACCGTCGCCGACTCGCACAGGCTGGTGCCGGCGGCGGGGAAGTGGACGTCGAACAGGTGGATCTTGCGGTAGACGGCGCCGATGCTGCCGTCGGGAAGGAGGTGCACGCAGGTGTTATACACATGTCCCGGCGCGCTGCCGCGCTCGGGCAGGCCGCCGAGGATGAGGTGGACCCCGAGCCGCGCCGCCAGCTCGCGCAGGCGGTCGACGATCGGCGCTCCGCCGGCGGCGTCGGGACGCAGGTCCTGGGCGTGCTGAAACTTGTCCTTCTCATCGGTGGACAAGAGGGCAAAGTTTTCCGGCAGGACGACCAGCGCGGCGCCGCGGGCGTGGGCGCGGGTGACCAGCGCGCAGGCCCGCTCGAGGTTGCGCGCGACCTCTGCCGTGGAGGTAAGCTGCACTACGGCAGCGACGATCGAGTCCATGATTTCTCCGTGGGGCAAGCGCCGAGCTGCACCGTGCCCGAAAGTGTAACCTGGCGGCCGCCGCAGGGAAACTCGGGGCCGAGTTGCGGCATCTTCTATAAGCAGGCTAGACCTTATGTAGAGCCTGTCATGCCGCCTGCCCCTCCCGGAGCCGGAGGGCTCGTGTATACTATTTGTCGACTGCTCCCGACCCATGATGGAACTTAGCAACCGCGCCCGTAAAATTCTCTCTGCGATCACGCAGGAGTACCTGGCCACCGGAGAAGCCGTCGGCTCGCGCACCGTGACCAAGCGCTACGGGGTCGATCTGTCGCCGGCGACCGTGCGCAACGTGATGATCGACCTGGAGGAGCTGGGCCTTATCCGCCAGCCGCACGCCTCGGCCGGACGGGTGCCGACCGACCTCGGGCTGCGCTTCTTTGTCGACTCGCTGCTCAAGGTCCGCCAGCTGAGCCCCAAGGAGCGCGAGGAGCTGGCCGCCCACTACGACTTCTCCAGCCACGAGATCGACGCCGCCCTCAAAGAGGCGGGCAAGGTCCTCTCGGATCTGTCGACGCACACGGTGGTGCTGATGACGCCGCGCCTGGATGTGGACGTGCTGCGCCACATCGAGTTCGTGCGGGTCAAGGAGAACACCCTGCTGGCGGTGCTGGTAAACGCCAGCGGGCGGGTGCTAAATCGCCTGGTCACCCTCGAAGAGCCGGTCAGCCCCGAGGACCTGGAGCGGATCACCAACTACCTTAACAATAAGCTTGAAGGCCGCACCCTGTCCCAGGTGCGCAAGCACATCGCGGTCGAGCTGGCCAGCGAGCGCATCCGCTACGACGCCCTCGCCCAGCGGGCGCTGCGGCTGCAGGCGCGGGCGATGCCGGCCGAGGAAGCCAACGTCTACATCGCCGGCCAGGCCAAGCTGCTCGGGCACCTGCTCAGCGAAGAGCCGCCGCCCGGGCCGGGCCGGCTCAAGGCGCTGTTCCAGGCGCTCGAAGATCAGCGCATCCTGCTCCGCCTGCTAGAGCAGACTGAGGTCGCCAGCGGCATCCAGGTCTTCATCGGCGCCGAGACCGCGGTGCCCGAGCTGATGGAGCACACCGTCGTCGCCGCCAGCTACGGCTCGGGCGAGCAGCCGGTCGGCGCCCTGGGGGTCATCGGCCCTACGCGCATGAACTACTCGCGGGTTATTGCGCTTGTCGACTTCACTGCACAACTTCTATCCGGTGTCATCGCGCATCAACGCTAGTTCCAACCTCATGCTTCCTCACGGCTCGGCAGCGACACCACCGGGGTCTCTAGCCCTCAGGCCGGCCGCGAACAGTGCCTTTCAGGAGAGATTTCATCATGGCGAGCGAAACGCAGGATGCCGGCAAAGTGACCGACCCCACGGCCCAGGCGGGCGCGGGCGCGGCTGAGCAAAGCGGCCAGGGCGGCCAGAACGGCCAGAACGCCGGCGGCAAGACCTCCTCCACCGATCCGGCCGAGCTCCAGGCCCAGAACGCCAAGCTGACCGACGAGCGCCGTGAGCTCAACGACCGCCTGCTGCGCACCGCGGCCGAGTTCGAAAACTACAAGCGCCGCTCGCGCAAGGAGATGGACGACGCGGTGGTGCGCAGCCTGGAGGGGGTGCTCAAAGAGCTGCTGCCGCCGCTGGACAACCTCGATCGGGCGATCGTCGCCGCCCGCACCGCCAACGCCACCGGCGCCCTGCTCGAAGGGGTGCTGCTGGTCCAGAAGCAGTTCTTCTCGGCGCTGGAGAAGCTGCAGGTCAAGTCGTTCGACGCCGAGGGCAAGCCCTTCGATCCGAACTTCCACGAGGCGGTGCAGCAGATCGACAGCGCGACCCTGCCGCCGGGGACGGTGGCGACCGTCTACCAGCGCGGCTACATTCACACCACGACCAATCGCCTGCTGCGGCCGGCCGTGGTGGCGGTGGTGCGCGGCAAGGCCGAGGCGGCCAGCGAGCCCGCCAAGCAGCCAAACTGAGGCGCGCGCTCACGATTTTCCCGGTGAGGGCGGGCGGAGGCCGGTTAAGGCCGGGCCCCGCCGGCCCACCGAGTCCACCGAGTCCGCCAGTCCATCCATGGCACGCAAGGAATCCTGTCTGTGGCTAAGCATAAACGCGACTACTACGAGATCTTGGGTGTCACGCGGAGCGCGGATGCGGCGGAGCTGAAGCGGTCCTATCGCACCCTGGCGCTGCGCTATCACCCCGACCAGAACCAGAACGACAAGGGGGCCGAGGAGAAGTTCAAAGAGGTCTCCGAGGCCTACGCCGTGCTCTCCGACACCGAGAAGCGGCTGCGCTACGACCGCCTGGGGCACATGGGCCTGTCGACCAACGTCGCCGGCCTTGACACCTTGGGCCTGGACATCGACGGCTTCAAGGACTTCTTCGACAGCATCTTCGGCGATCTGCTGGGCCGCAAGCGGGGCCGCGCGGCCGGGCGCGACCTACGCTACACGCTGGAGGTCACCCTCGACGAGGCGACGCTGGGGGTGCAGAAGGCGATCCGATTTCCGGTGCGCGGCGACTGCCCGGCGTGCAGCGGCACCGGCGCCCGCGGCGGCGAGGCGGGGCTGCGCACCTGCCGCACCTGCGGCGGCAAGGGCGAGAACAAGACCCAGAAGAGCTTCTTCTCGTTCTCCAAGGTCTGCGGTCCCTGCCAGGGCACCGGCAAGGAGGTCATCGACAGCTGCCCGGACTGCCGCGGCAACGGCCTGGTCGAGCGGGTCCGCGAGTTCACCGTCACCGTGCCGGCGGGCGCCGAGGACGGCAGCACCCGCCGCCTCGCCGGTCAGGGCGAGCCGGGGCGGCGCGGCGGCGGCACCGGCGATCTGAACGTCACCATCCGGGTCAAGCCGCACCCGCTGCTGCGCCGCGAAGGCGCGCTGCTGCACTGCGAGCTGCCGGTCACGTTCGTGCAGGCGGCGCTCGGCGCTGCCGTCGAGGTCCCCACCCCTGACGGCAAGGTCGAGATGAAGATCCCCGCCGGCACGCAGTCGGGCACCGTCTTCCGGCTGCGCGGCAAGGGCTTCCCCACCGCCCCGAGCGCGACCAGCCGCGGCGACCTGCATGTGCGCGTCGTGGTCGAGACGCCGCAGGCGCTGGCCGACAGCCAGCGGGCGCTGCTCAGCGAGCTCATGGCCAAGCTGCCGGCCACGGTGCACCCGCAGCGGCAGCGCTTCCGCGACCACTTAAAGACTATTTACGGAAGTGAAGACACGACGGTCACGCCGATCACCAAGGTGGACGGCGAGGCCACCATCCCCGGACGGCGTCCGGCGGGCAAGTAGGAGGCTGCGGCAAAATTACTCCGCGACCCGAGCTCGGGTCCGGCCGTGCTGGCGGAAAAGAGGCTGCTCCGCGCGCCTGAACTCGAACTCCGGCCGCTCGCTACGTCTTGCCATAGCCTGTAGCAAGTAGGCGTCGCGACCGTCCACTGCGCCTCGGCTGGTGGGCAAGCCGGAGCGCGGGGGAAGTCCCGCCCCGTTTTACACGGCTCTTAGAGCTGCCAGCCGCGCCGGGCGCGCGGCTCATCCACCTTGGCCAGCGGCCGCGGGCTGGCGCCGCCTCTACTGCTTGACCTGCGCCCAGTCCGCGGTGGCGACGTTATAGCTCTCCCCGAAGGCCCCGTTGTAGTAGCCGGCGAAGTAGGAGTGCACGGCGCCGGTCACGTCGAGATACAGGCTCGGCGAGCTGCAGCCCTGCTCGCGGTAGTTGCCGATGCGGGTGATCGCCGAGGCGCCGGGGGCGCCGCCATTTTTGAACGTGACGCCGTCGGTGCTCACCGCCACGCCCACGGTGCCGGTGGCCAGCGCGGCGCGGATGGCGGTGCGCGAGCGGGCCGGCGCCGTCTTCACCGCGGTGTAGGTCAGGATGTACTCGCCGTTGCGCACGACCACGCTCGGACCGGCGACCCCGGCGGCTTCATCGGGGTTGTTGGCCTGCCCGCTGTAGACCACCGCGCCCGGCGGGAAGCTCAGGCCCCCGTCCGTGCTGACCGTGCGGAAGATCTGGAACTTGCAGCTGCCGGTGGCGCAGTCAAGGCCGGCGTAGTACATGGTCACCGTCTGCCCGCCGCCATCGTCGAGGATCCACGGGTCCATGACCCCGTAGGCGTCGGGGCGCGGCGTCGTCGGCGTGTCCGTGGGACCCGAGCCGGTAAACGGCGGCACGCTGAGCACCGGCGCCGCCGTGGGCTTGAAGCTCACGCCGTCAAAGGGCGCGCGGCCGATCTCAAAGACATAGTCGGGCCGGATCGGATCCGGCTTGGCGGGGTTCACATTGGCGGCGAAGTACAGCGTCTTCTCGCTGGCGGTAAAGCGCGCCGCCGGCCCGGTGATGTCCCCGGAGTACCAGGTGTTGGCGGTGCCGACGATGGCCGGCGTCCACGTCGAGCTATTGGACAGGGCCCCGGTCTGCTGGGTGAAGTAGCTCACCGACCAGGACTCGGTGTTGTAGTCGCTGCCCGAGATGAACAGGTACTGCAGCCCCGCGCTGTCCTGGACATAGTGCGGGTCGCGCTTCCACCGCCGCCGCGCGTCGACCGAGGGTCCCTCGGCAATGAGCGCCGCGGTCACCGCCGGGCTGGCCGTCCAGATCGTGGTGCCGGGGTTACTGCCGCCGTCCATGTCGGCGCGCGTCCCACCATCGGGGATCGGATCGACGATGACCGGATCGGCGCATCCGGACAGCCCGGCCACCGCAGCCGTAAGGGACAGCCCGCACAGGCCGAGCAGCGAGACACCAAGGGCCCGGGCGCCGCGGACGCGCCTACAGGTAGCAGAACCGGAGACCCTGGCTCCGGTGAAAGCAGAAGTCGTAGGAGTAAACGCTTTCATGCAAGAAACAGACAAGCTACCGGACGTCGAACGTACAATCATGATAAGCACCTCGATGAATCTACCGCAACGGGCAGTAAAGACAGTGATTCGCTGATGTTTCTGCCTGGGCCGGTGGCCCGTTTTTGACCAGGCGGTGGTCACTCGCCACCATCCCTACAAACCCCCTGCAAACCGTGTGTTGGGCCCGGCCTCGTCCCTACCCGGCCGGCCCTGCCTTGTCTCGCCCTGCGGTGACTCGGCTTTTTCAGCCGCAGCCTCTGGCTGGCCGCTTCGAGGCCAAGGCCCTGCTCTCCCCCCCGCGCCCAAGGTCCTGTAGCTGCGCCGTCAGCCTGTGATCTCAGCCTGTGATCTCAGCCTATGATCTCAGCCTGTTATCTCAGCCTGGATCTCCGTAGGACGCAAGATCTGATCCAAACTTAAGGCTCCCCCAAGCCTTACGCTAGCTTACCTACTATAAAGCCGCGGCGCGACAGTAAATGCCCGAAGAGATTCATTCCTCTTGTCGCCTTGACTCTGCGCATGGTACGACTGAAGTAGGTATCTCCTGATCAGCGCGACTCGGTGATGTGCAACTCTCAGCGATCAAGCGGACAGCCGTGCCAGACCGAACTAAGAGCCCAATGGAAATTAAATTTTACGCTGCTACCGACGTAGGACGCCAGCGCGACCATAACGAAGACAACTATCTGGTCGATCCAAAGCTGCATCTATTTGTTGTAGCAGACGGAATGGGTGGACACGCTGCAGGCGAAGTCGCGTCGCAGATTGCCGTACATACAGTCTGCCGGACCGTTCGCGAGAACGCCGACGTCATCGAGCGGCACCGCGACAACCCCGACTCTCCCAGCGCCCGCCAGGAAATCCTGGCCGTCCTTGAACACGCCATCCAGACCACGACAAGTGAAGTATATCACCGCGCCGAAGAGGACCCCGACAAGCGCGGCATGGGAACCACCTGTAGTTGCCTGCTGCTCATGGGAACGCGGGGCTTTATCGCCCACGTCGGCGACTCGCGGATTTATCTTTTGCGGCAGGGCCAAGTCCACCAGATCACTGAAGATCACTCCCTTTTGAATGAGCTTGTCCGGCGCGGCAAGATCAAGCGCGAAGAGATCGAGACCTCGCCCTACGCCAAGTACAAAAACGCCGTCACCCGCGCCGTCGGCGCCTACGAGACGGTCGAGGCGGACACGCTCGACTTCGAGGTCCTGCCCGGCGATCAGTTCCTTATGTGCTCTGATGGCCTGCACGCCTACCTCAAGGACAAGGACATCAAGGAGATCCTCAGCGCCGATGATGTCGCCGAGTCGCCCAAGGATCTCATCGCGCTCGCCAACGGCGGCGGCGGCCACGACAACATCACCGCGATCGTCGTGCGCGTCGAGACCACCGACCCGGTCCACTACGCCTCGCGGGTGAGCGAGCTGTCCAACAAGGTGGCGGTCCTCAAGGGCATGCCGCTGTTCAAGCACCTGACCTACAAAGAGGTCATCCGGGTGCTCAACCTGACCACAGTGCTGGAGTTCCAGCCCGGTGAGACGGTGATCCGCGAGCAGGAGCCGGGCGAGGAGCTGTTCGTCATCCTCCACGGCCGCGTCCGACTGCACAAGGACAACGCCTTTATCGCCGAGCTGACCCGCGGCGCCCACTTCGGCGAGATGGCGCTGGTCGATCGCTCGCCGCGCTCGGCCTCAGCGACGGCCGAGGAGCCGACGCGCCTGCTGAGCCTGCGCCGCCGCGACTTCTACGAGATCCTGCGCAAGGAGTCGCCGCTCGCCGTCAAGCTCCTGTGGTCGTTCGTCCAGGTGCTGACCGAGCGCCTGCGCAAGACCACCGCCGATCTGTCGGCCGGCCGCGCCGAGCCGCCGGCCACCCCCGACGGCACCCCCGCCGACGAAGTCACCTTCGAGTCCTAAGAACACCCAACAAAACCTGCTGCGGGCCTCGCTGCCGGAGTCGACCGCGCTCACGGCCCCAAGGCCGCTCCGCTCGGTGGCCACCGCCATCGGGTCTCCTCGCTACGGTCGAAAGCCGCGGCGCTCAGCTGCCGCCGCGGTGGTAGGGATCAAAGGGCGGCAGGCCGGCGCGCCCGGCGGCGATGCGCTCGAGCTCTTCGCTGGTGAACTCCTCGGGGCTGCCGGCGGGCAGGTTGCTCTTGATGAAGTCCTCGATGGTGTGCCGCCCCTTGCGCCCCAGGGTGTCGGTCTTGTCGTCCGAGCACTCCGCCCACAGCTCATAGATGTCGCGCCGCCGCGCCGCCGCCGAGCTGCCGTTATTCCACAGGTCGTGCAGCTGCTGGCTGAGGTTGGCCAGGGCGTTTTCCCGCGAGGTCTTGAGGGCCTTGTTGCGCATCTCGTTGCGCCGCTCCTCGGTGAACTCGATGAAGCGTCGCTTCTCGGCGGCGTACGGGTCCTGCTTCTTGCCGCGCATCGCCAGATCGGTGATGTCGAACGAGAACGTGCCGCCCTTCTGAAATCCGATCGGAAAGCGGTTGTCAAACGACAGGCTGCCGTCGGGCTTGATGTGGGCGATGAAGTTCTTGCCCTCGAACTTGAGGCCCCCGCCCTTCTCCGGCACGAGCTCGAACTCCGGGCCCTTCTTCTCGGCCAGACGCTCGTCCTTGAGCAGGCGATCGGGACCCTTGGGCACCGGACCGTTGACGCCGGGGCCGCCGACGACGCCGACCAGGCTCTTTGGGAACAGGTTGATCGGGCCCTTGGGCAGCTCGCCGTGCGGCTCGTTGGGGGTCGGCGGGCCCGACGGCTGCTCGGGAACGACGATCGCGGGGCTTGCCGGATCGGGCGCGGCGCTGTCGTCGCGCTTGACCGGCTGCAGCTCTTTGGGCAGCGGCCGGCTCGCCTGCGGCGGCGGCTTGACCTGCGGCGGCGGCGGCGCCTTGGCCGGTGGCGGCGGCGGCGGCGGCTCGGGTGGTGGCGGCGCCGGCGGCTCGGGCGGCGGCGTCTTGACCACCACGTCCATGAGGATCGGCGGCAGCTTGCGCGGCGGCGGCGGCAGCGGTCGCAGGTACGCCGCCAGCAGGAAGGCCGCATGCATGATCCCGGCGAGCAGCAGCGCGCTCCACGTCCGCCAGGAGGCGCCGTCGTAGGCTTCCAGGCGGCTGCCAGAGGGTGCGGGCTGAGCGGGCCCTTCCGAGATGCGCATTTCTGAAGACTATGTCACAGGTCGGGCGAGCGCGCACCATGCGCGGCATCGCGCGATGGCGGCGCTGCCGGGCAACAATCCGGCCGCAATCCGCGAGCTTAGGTCAAGCCACAGGGCGCGGCCGCGCGGCGCCTACTTCTTGATGCAGTTGCCGATCGCCGTCACCTGGCAGACCCCGGGCTGCAGCGCGGTGCAGGCGTCGGTGTTGCTCAGGCAGTTTAGCTCCTGCTGACGGATGTCGTTGGCGTTGGTGCAGGTCGCCGCCAGGTTGATGTCGTTTTGGGCGTGGATGCCGGCGGCGTTGTTGCAGTCGGTGTGGCAGTTGGCGGTCTCGGTGTCGTTTTTGCGCCCGCACTTTTTGTCGTTGTCGCAGTTGGCGTTGGTAGATCTGCAGGTCGGTCACTGGCCCTTGCAGCCCACGGTCAGCCCGCGGTAAGAGATAGAGCGCCGCCGCAGCGACAAGGGTGCCAAGCGTCTTTTTCATCATCGTCAGCTCCTTCGCAGGGGTCTTTAGATAAGCCAAGGCAAACCGCGGCGGCATTATGCCACAAGCCGTCCACTACAGTTCCATACCTCTTTTACATCCGATTTCCCGCCAATTCGATACGGCCGCAGCTTGGGTGCTGCAGGCTGGTATCTGGCAGGGCCTTTTCGGGGGCGCCGAGACAGAGAAAATAAGCGGGAGACACGCTCGCTCTTTAAAGAGGTCCTCCCATGCTTAAAGCCCTGCGCCCCGCAGCATCCTGTTTAGCTCAGGCAGCCCTGGCGACCTGACGACGGCGACGACGGCGACGACGGCGACGACGACGACGACGACGACCGTGGGTGCCACGCGGCGCCGGCGCCTGCTTGCCTGGGCCCTGGCCGCGACGCCACTTTTGGCGGGCGGCTGCGGGCTGCTCGACGGCCTGGATACGCCAGCGGACAGCGCCACGCCGCCGACGGTCCAGGCCTCGCAGCTGCAGCTGCGCAAGCGCCCCTCGATCACCCAGCTTGCCTCCTATTACTGCCCGATCGTGATCACCGACCCGATGCTGCAGCTCGGCTGCCTGCTGCTGCCCAAGGTCACGATGGCCGACCTCGCCTTCCAGTTCGGCATCAACATCACCATCCACAACCCCAACAACATCCTGGTGCCGGCGCTCGATGTGCTGCTCGGCATCAAGCTCTTTGATGGGCAGGCGACCGAGGCGCTCGGGGCGATCTGCATCAGCCTGTGCGGCACCATGGACCCGACCTGCGACGGCACCCCCAAGCCCGGCGCCTGCATGTCGAGCCAGACCGACATCCGCAACCTCGATGACTTCAGCGCCCGCATCCCCCAGCTGATCAGCGACATCGTCAGCGGCAACGCCGAAAAGGAGCTGCGCAAGTCGACGATCGCCGCCGGGGGCGACGTCCAGCTGAACCTGACCTTCGACCTGGGCCTGAGCCAGGCGATCAGCGTCTTTCAAAAGACCGCGCAGGCCTACGTGACGACGCTGCTGAGCGGCGGGACCCCGGTGCTCAGCGTGCCGGTGGCGGCCGAGGGCTCGGTGTACTTCAACCTGCCGGTGCTCGGGCGGCTGGGGGTCGGCTACGGCCCGCTCACCACCACCTGGCAGATCGATAGTACGGTCCTGTAAGCGGCGGGGAGCCGCGAGTTTTGATACGATGTGAAGCTCACCATGCGGACTCCTCTGGTTTCGTGGTCGGCCCTTGGGCCCTTGTGCGCGGCGCTGCTGGTGCTGGTTGCGGTGCCGCCGCCCGGCTCGGCGTCGCCGTCGCTGCCCCGGCGCGGCCCAAGGCGCTGCCCGCCGACAAGGCGGCCCAGAGCATCTCTGGCGCCGCCCTGCGCGAGCACGTCCGCGCGCTGACCGATGACCGGCTGGCCGCCGCCAGCCGGGCACGCCGGGCGAGGCGAGGCCCAGCGCTACCTGGGTGAGCAGCTGCAGAAGGCGGCCTCGGCGCGGCCGGGGACGACGGCGGCTTCGGTGCAGGCGCTGAGCCTGGTGGGCGTCCGCTCGCGGCTGGTCGCGGCGCCGACGTTTCGCTCGCTGTCGACCTCGATCCCGGTGCAGATCGCGGTGAGCTCGGCCGAGCTCGCCCTGCAGGCGACCATGGCGACTCCTACCTCGACGCTGCGCGAGGCCGAGATGGTCTTTGTCGGCTACGGCATCACCGCCCTGAGTTTCAGTGGGATGACTACAAGGGCGTCGACGTGCACGGCAAGGTGGTGGTGCTGCTCGACAACGATCCGCAGAGCAGCCCGACCCTGTTTGCCGGCAAGGCGCGGCTGCATAATGGACGCTGGCCGGCCAAGCTCGCCGAGGCGGCGCGGCGCGGCGCGGTGGCGGCGCTGGTCGTGCACGATCCGGCGACCGCCGGCGAGAAGTTCGCGGGGCTGGCCGCCGCGTGGACCAGTGAGCACTACCTTGAAGCGGGAGCCGGCGAGACGCCCGGGTTCGCCGCGCGGGGCTTTATCACCGAGGACGCCTGCCGGCGCATCATGCAGGCTGGCGGCCAGGACTTCGATGCGGTGCGGCGGGGAGCCGAAGATCGCGGGTTCAACCCGATCACCCTGCCGGTGCACATGTCGGCGCGCCTGCAGAACCAGACCCGCCCGCTGAAGACCGGCAACGTCGTCGGGATCATCGCCGGCAGCGACCCGCGCGGACGCGGCGAGGCGATCGTTCCTACCGCCCACGCCGATGGCCGGCACCTGGCCGAGGAGTCGGGCGCTGGCAAGATCTACAGCGGGGCGCGCGATAATGCAGTGGGCCTGGCCGCGCTGCTCGGGCTGGCGCGCTGCCCGGTCAGGCCGCCGCCGCGGCGCACCCTCATCTTTGCCGCCCTCACCGCGCAGTCCTCGGGCTTTCAGGGGGCCAAGCACCTCCCTTTTGCACCTGCCGCCGCCGGCGACCAAGGTGATCGCCCACCTCAACCTCGATGTGCCGGCGGTCGGGCCGGCGCGGGCGCAGGTCATCCAGATCGGCCGCGGCAAGTCGTCGCTTGATGGGATCTTCGACGCGGTGGCCAAGCTGCGCAAGCGACAGGTGGTCGCCGACCCGAGCCCGCAGCTCGGGCTTTACTACCGCAGCGACTCGCTGCGCTTCGCCGAGGCGGGCATTCCCTCGCTATTCCTCGGCGCTGCGGACGTGCAACAGTTCCTGGGAGCGGTCGACAGCCGACCGACACCCTGGGGCCGACTCGCGCTGGACGCCACCGCCCAGGACGCGCGCAGCTCCTGTACCTGACCGCCTGCGGATCGTGGACAGCAAGCTACCGCCCAAGTGGAACCTGGCGACGAGTCTGCCGTCAACCACGGCTCGCGAGCGTGGGACCGGGCGAGCCGCAGCACGCCTGATCTTATTTCTTCAGGACGAAGTTCAGGCCGCGGATGGTGTTGAACGCTTCGAGCCTTGCCCGGGGAGCCGCCGCCACCGCCGCCGCGGTTGTCCTGGTTATCGCGGTTGTCCTGGTTATCACGGATTGTCAGCCGGGACGCGGCCCGCCGGGGCGCTGGCCCTCATCGCGGCGACCGCGACTGGCCGACTCGTCGCGCCGACCTCCCTCGTCACGACGACCGCCGCCGGCAGGAGTAGCGCCGCTGCGCTGCGGCTCGGGGCGCTCCCCGGGCCTGCCCCGTCGCGGCGCGCGGGGACGCGGACGATCGCGGCCTGGGCTGGCGATCACCGCCCCGCGCGCCTGCTCAGTCTGCTGCCCTTCGCGTGGTCCCTCGAGCTGCGGCCGCGGCCCTGGGGGGCTTCGCGGCCCTTGCGGGCATCGCCTGGTTCGGCCTTGGGCGCCTCGGTCGCCGCCTTGATCGACAGCCCGATGCGCATCCGGTCGAGCTCGACCTTGATGACCTTGACCTTGACCTTGTCGCCGACCTTGACCGCCTCGGCCGATCCTTGATGAAGCGGTGGGCGAGCTCCGAGACGTGGATCAGCCCGTCCTGGTGGACGCCGACGTCGACGAACGCGCCGAAGTTGGTCACGTTGGTGACCACCCCGTTGAGGATCATCCCCTCCTGCAGGTGAGCGACCTCGGTGACGTTGGGGTTGAAGCCGACCTCCTCGAACTCCTTGCGCGGGTCGCGGCCCGGCTTCTCCAGCTCGCCCAGGATGTCGCGCAGCGTCGGCTCCCCGCGCCGGTCGTCGATGTAGCGGCCGAGCTCGATCCGACCGACAAGCTCGCTGTTGCCGATGAGCTCCTTGACCTCGACCGCGAGGTCGCGCGCCATGGCGTGCTCGACCACATCGTAGCTCTCGCGGTGCACGGCCGAGGCATCGAGCGGGTTCTCGCCGTTCTCGCGGATGCGCAGAAAGCCCGCCGCCTGCTCGAAGGCCTTGGGACCCATGCGCGGCACGTCCAGCAGCTGGCGCAGGCTGACAAACGGGCCGTGCTCGCTGCGATAGGTGGCGATGTTGCCGGCCAGGGTCTCGCCGATGCCGGCGACGTACTGCAAGAGCCGCGGCGAGGCGGTGTTGACGTCGACGCCGATCTGGTTCACGCAGCTCTCGACCACCTGATCGAGCTGCTTTTTCAGCGTCGGCTGGTGCACGTCGTGCTGGTACTGCCCGACGCCGATCGACTTCGGATCGATCTTCACCAGCTCGGCCAGCGGGTCCTGCAGACGGCGGCCGATCGACACCGCGCCGCGCACGGTCGGATCGTGGGTGGGAAACTCCTGGCGGCCGACCTCGGAGGTCGAGTAGACCGACGCCCCGGCCTCGTTGACCACCACCACCTTGACGCCGGGCAGCCGGCCGGTGCTGGCCAGGCGCCGGACAAAGCCCTCGGTCTCGCGGCTGGCGGTGCCGTTGCCGATCGCGATCGCCTGGATCTTGTGCTCGGCGATGAGCTGCTCAAGGCGGGTCGCCGCCTCGCTGCGGCGGGACTCGCTGTGGGTCGGGAAGATGATGTCGTGGGCGCCCAGATCGCCCTTCTCATCAATGATCGCCAGCTTGCAGCCGGTGCGGTAGCCGGGATCGAGCGCCAGCACCCGGCGGCCGCCCAGCGGCGGCGCCAGCAGGAGGTGGCGCAGGTTCTCGGCGAATACTCGGATCGCCTCGGCGTCGGCGCGCTCGCGCAGGGCCAGGCGCACATCGACCTCGATCGCCGGCTTGAGCAGCCGCTCCCAGGCGTCGGCGATCGCCAGCTCCAGCTCGCGCAAGAGCGCCGCCCGCGGGTTGCGGATGGCGTGGCGGGCGACGATCGCCACCGCCGCCTCGCGATCGAGCTCCAGGGTCACCCGCAGCACCCCCTCCTTCTCACCGCGGCGCAGCGCCAGCATGCGGTGCGAGGGGATGGTCTTGACCGCCTCCTCGTACTCGAAGTAGTCGGTGAACTTGGCGGCCGGGTCCTCTTTCTTGGCCTCTTTGGCCGGGCGCGGGGCGGAGGGATCCTTCTCGTTGCCGGGCTCGGGCGTGGAGTCTTCTTCCTCTTCCTTGCGCTTGATGAGCCGCGAGCGCATAAGGCCCGCCTCCATCGCCATCGCGCGCAGCGACGCCCGCACGTTGGCGTCGTCGGAGAGCACCTCGGCGATGATGTCGCGCGCCCCGGCAAAGACGCTCTCGAGGTCGGGCAGGCCCTTGTCGGCGCTCAGGTAGGGGGCGGCGAGCTCGTCTCGGCCGGGGGCGGTGTCCTCTTGCGCGAGGATGCGCTGGGCGAGCGGCTCCAGGCCCTTTTCCCGGGCGATGGTCGCCCGCGTCCGCCGCTTGGGCTTGTACGGCAGGTACAGGTCCTCAAGCTCGGTCTTGGACAGGGTGCCAAGGATGCGCTTCTCCAGCGCCGGGGTCAGCTTGCCCTGCTTGTGGATCTCGTTGAGGATCGAGCTCTTGCGCGCCACAAGCTCGGTAAGGTAGGCGCCGCGCTCCTGAATCGCCGCGATCTGGACTTCGTCGAGCCCTGAGGTCACTTCCTTGCGGTAGCGGGCAATAAACGGCAGGGTCGCCCCGCCATCTAGGAGCTCCAGGGTGCGCTCGACCTGCTGGGGGCGCAGCCCGAGCTCGGCGGCGATCACCTGCGCTCGATCGAGCTGGACCTTCCAGGTGGGGGCCGGGCCGGGTGCCGCCAGCGCTCCCGGGTCGCCGGTGGCCAGCTCGCTGGTCGGGGTCGCCCCCACAAGCTCCGCCTTGGGCTGCCCAGGTGGTTGCCCTGCCGGCTGCCCCGTCGCGTCGGCGTTCGCCGCCGGCTTCCCCGTAGCCGTAGCCGTACCCATAGCCGTCAAATGTTCGCGCGATTCAGACATGACGATGTCTGAGGTACACTAAACCCCCGACGAGAATCAAGCGCGATCGCGCCTCAGGGGGCGACCGGCCCCCGGCCAAGGTCCTGGCCAAGTCGCCGGCAAGCGCTGGCCAAGCCGCTGGCCAAGCTCCGGGCAAGCTCCGGCCAAGCTCCGGCCAAGCTCCGGCCAAGTGTCGGGCAAGTCGCGGTCAGGTGCGGGCCGGCCGGCCCCCCTGCCCTCGCGATCCGGGGCTCACTTCCCTCGCCAGCACAGGGTACTTGTGAGCGTTGACTGGTCTAGAGTAACTTTAAGACCATGGCCCGATTTAGGCTGCGCATGCGCACCATGGAGATCAACTTGCCGCTAGGCGAGATCATCATCGGTCGCGGGCCGGAGTGCTACCTCCGCGTCGATGAACCCATGGTGTCGCGGCGCCACGCGCGCCTGCGCGTCACCCCGAGCGCAGTGGTTTTGGAGGACCTGGGCAGCCGCAATGGCTCGCGGGTCAACGGCATCAACGCGACCGCTCCGGTCACCCTCAACTCCGGCGACATCCTGGGCGTCGGCACCCAGCAGTTCACCCTCGAGCGCGAAGACGATCCGTCCCCCCACCGGCCGACCGTAAACTACACCCCGCAGTGGAACGCGCCGCCCGCCGGCTCGCCGGTCAGCGTCGCCAGCAACGTCGAGGATACCTCGACAAACCCCGTCTCGGTGGCCTCGGTCAGCACGTTCAGCACCGCCGGCAGCAACATGACAAACCCCGGCATCCCCGGCGGCATTCCAGGCGGCATGTCGATGTCCAATGTGCCCAGCCTCGACCCCGGCACCCTGCTCCCCGATGGGCCCACCCACGTCTCGCACAACGACGGGGACGCCAGCGATCAGGGCCAGAGCGCCAACCGCGGCTCGGCCTACCGCCTGTTCTGGGGCCTGTCCGACAAGGTCCTGGCCATGGGCCGCATCGAAGAGGCCGAGCGCATGATGGGCCCGCGGCTTACCGAGATGCGCACCCGCGCCGAGGCCGGCGAGGCGCCCGATGAGCCGATCATCACCGAGGCGCTGCGCCGCTCGCTGCGCCTGGCGGCGGCGACCAAAAAAGATCAGTGGTTTGCCTGGATCTTCGACTACGCGCGGCTGTGCAAGTACAAGATGCCGCTGCCCCTTCTAGATGAGATCTATGCCCAGATCTTCGTCGGCCGCCCGGCGATCGGGCCGAAGATCGTCGCCTACGCCCAGACGATCGACGACGAGGTGATCGTCGTCCGCCTCGCCACCCTGCGCCGCCTCTGCCGCGAATAAGCGGCTCGCCTGCTGCTGCGCGGCTCCGGCTCCGCAAAAACCAGAAAGTCCAAGTAGTAGCCAAATAGTAGGTAGTTAGTAGGTTGTCAGGCCGATCCCGGCGCTCCCGGGCCGCCGGCCCGCGGCGCAGCCGCTCGCCGGCCGGCCGCGCCAAGGAGAACGTCCGGCAAAGATTGCGATTTATGATGCCGACCTTTAAAGTAGTCCCATGGCATTAGTCGCCACGCCTGCGCTCCCATCCCCTATACGGTCAGAAACTACGCCCCGCACCGCCTACAAGGCGGCCGGCTTCTTCCGTCGCATGGCCGCGGCGGCCGTCGACTTTTTGGTCTTGTCGCCGGTGCTGGCGCTGCTCGGGGTGCTCTTGTGTCTGGCGCTAGGCCAGCCGGTGCCGCACCTGGGCGAGCTGAGCCCGGACCTGATCGTCGTCGCCCTGCTCGACGGCAACACCGCAGGCGAGGCGCTGCTCCTGCTCGGGGCCATCGTCTCGCTCTTGTATGTGGTGCTGTTTCTCGCCACCCGCGGCCAGACGCCGGGCAAGCAGCTGCTGGGGCTTTTGGTGATCGATGCCTACGGGGAGCGGCCGTCGCTGGTCAAGACCCTGCTGCGCACCGTCGGGTACGCGGTGTCGGTGCTGCCGTTCTCCCTTGGTTTTCTGTGGATCGGCTTTGACCGCGAGAAGCGTGCCCTGCACGACTGGCTCGCCGGAACCTATGTGGTGCTTGCGCCATGAGCTCTCGTCTGTCGTCTCTGCTGGTCCAAGATGGACTGGTCACTGCCAAGCGGGTTGCGGATGCCTTTCAGCGTCAGGTCATCTACGGCGGCACCCTCGATAGCAACCTGCTCGAGCTCAAGGCTGTCGACGAAGATGATCTGATAAACTACCTCGGCCGGGCCGACGGCATGCCGACCCAGCCGACCGGGATCAGCGGGGCGGGCATGCCGCTGCCCGAGATCCTCGAGGTCTTCACCAAAGAGGTCGCCGAGCGCTTCCACGCGGTGCCGACCAAGCTCTTGCCCGGCGGCGTGCTGCGCGTGCTCGTCCCCGACGGGGTCGAGATCACCGAGTTCGATGAGCTGGCGCTGTGCGTGCAGCAGCGCATCGAGCCGTGGATCACCCTGGAGTTCCGCTTCGTCGAGGCCATGGACAAGATCTATGGCACCGGCACGCCGAGCCGGTACGCCCGGCTGCTCGCGCGCAGCGTGCAGGCGCACCAGGGACGCGACTGGCCGCCGGCGCGGCCGATCGATCCGCTGCCGCGCTTTGGCAGCCTCGCCAACCTGCGCCTGGTGCCCGAGCCGCCGCCGCCCCCGGTCGCGCCGCCGCCGGCCAAGGACGAGCCGACGACCCTGATGGTCGCGCCCGCCATGAGCAGCGAGAACACCGCAGCGCTGCAGATCGCCGCGGCGGTGGCCGCCAACCAGCACACCGCCCTGGAGGCGTCCGCCGGTGGCAAGCCAGGCGAGACGACCACCAGCCTGCCGATCCCCGGCGAAGCGGAGGCGACTGCGACGATGGCGGTCCCGCCGGCCGAAGCCACCGCCGCTCTGGCCGTCCCGGCCGAGTCCACCGCCGCTCTGGCCGTCCCCGCCGAGTCCACCGCTGCTCTGGCTGTCCCGGCGACGGCCGAGCCGGCGGCTGCGGAGCGCGCCAGTGCAGGCGATCTGGCCGCCCGAGCCGAGACGCCGGCGCCCGGCCGGCCAGACGCACCCACGATATCCGCGGGCGAGCCTGCGGCAGCCCAGGTGCCGCCCCCGACTGCTGCAGCCGGGAGCGAGCGCGCCGCCGCGGTGCCCGAGTTCCTGCCGACGGTCATGGTCGACCCGAACAGCCTGAACCTGGACCGCTCGGCGCCCATGAAGCTGGCTCCGGTAGCGCCCGCCGCGCCGGTCGAGACCGAGGCGGCGCCCGAGGCAGCGGGTCTGGACGATCTCAGCGTCGCGGACTGGATGTCGGCGGCCGAGTGGCTCTCCGCGGCCAACAAGGTCGATGCCCTGGGAAGCGCCCGCTCGCCGGCCCCCGGCGCGCGCCTGTCCCAGCCCGAGATCGCGCCGACCCAAGAGAAGCAGCCTGCCGCGATCCAGCCCGAGGTGCAGCCAGCTCCCGCGGCGGCGACCCCGGTCGCGGTCCCGGTTGTCGAGAAATCGGTGCAGCTGGCAGCTCCGCCGGTGCCCCCGGCGCCGCTCGCTGCTCCCGAGGCTCCCAAGCCGCTGCCGCCAGAGACGGCGCGGCCGGCCACGCCGCCCGTGGTCGCCGAGCCCGGTGGGCGCAAGAAAGGCAAGAAGGGCAAGGAGGCCAAGCAGGCCCAGGCCCGGCAGGCGCTGGCGAACCAGCAGGCGGCGCGCACGCAGCCGACTGCCGCCCCCACGACCCCGGCCAAGCCCGCTCAGCCGCCGGTGCAGCCCGCTCAGGCGACCCAGCCGACGGCTCAGGCAAAGCCCGCGCAGCCCGCTCAGGCGACCCAGCCGACGGCTCAGGCAAAGCCCGCGCAGCCTGCTCAGGCGAGCCAGCCGACGGCTCAGGCAAAGCCCGCGCAGCCCGCTCAGGCGACCCAGCCGACGGCTCAGGCAAAGCCCGCGCAGCCTGCTCAGGCAGCCACCGGCGCCGAAACCGCGGCTGCGAAGCCCAAGCCGGCCGTTCAGCCGGAGCCGGTGCCGACCTCGCAGCCGGCCCCCGGCGCGACCAAGCCGGCAGTGGCGGCAGAGGCCAGCAAGAGCGGTCCGACGGCCGCCGTGGCGCCCAGTGCCGCCAAGCCGAGCCCTGCCGCTGCCGACGCCGCCAAGAGCGGCCCGACCTCGGCCATCTCCGCCAAGATCCCCGCCACTCAGCCCGCCGCCGCCAAGCCGGCCGCTGCGGACGTGGGCAAGAGCGGCCCGTTCTCGGCCATCTCTGCCAAGATCCCCGCCACTCAGCCCGCCGCGGCCGCTGCGGACGTGGGCAAGAGCGGTCCGTTCTCGGCCGTCTCCGCCAAGATCCCTGCCGCTCAGCTCGCCGCCGCCAAGCCGGGCGCGGCTGCCGAGGCCGGCAAGAGCGGTCCCACTGCTGTCACGGCGCCGAATCAGGTCGCGGCCGCCAAGACCGCCGATCTCGCCGAGCCGCCGCATCCGAGCGCTCCGCCGCCCAGCCCGCCCCGGCTGCCCGAGCCCAAGCCCGAGGTGGCCGTCGCCCAGCCGGCTGCAGCGACCGCGCTCAAGCCGACCGTGGCCCCCGAGCCGATCCCCGAGCCCGTCAACAGCGGTCGCCTGGGCGAGCCGATTGTCGCCAAGAAGGAGCTCGACAAGCGAGCGGCGGCCGCAGCGCCGGTGGCCACGCCAGCCGTGGCGCCGCCGGAGTCTGCCGGCTCGCCGGTGCCACGCCTGGGTCCGCCGCCGCGGGTCGCGACCGCGCTGGACGGTGGCGGCTCCAGCCCGATCTCGATCGAAGCGGCGCGCGAGCTTATCGGCTTGGTAGAGGAAGATCGCGACGCCATCTTCGAAGCCCTTTGTCGCGGCGCTCGCAGCCGCTGCGCTTTTGCCGCCGTGCTCACCCTGCATGGCGAGGTGGCGTTCGGCCGGGTGGCGCTTCTCGAAGAGTGGCTCGATCGCGCCCAGCTCGGGCGCATCGCCGTTCAGCTCGATCGCGCCTCGCCGTTCCGCACCGTCGCCAAAGAGCGCAGCACGTTCCTCGGCACGATCGGCGGCGCCCTGCAGCGCAGCGTGCCGACTGCCGCGGCGGTGCTGCCGGTGCTGGTGCGCGGTCGCGCGGTCGCCCTGCTCTACCTGGACGACGACGGGCGCGAGCTGCCGAGCACCGTCCTTGAGGAGCTCAAGCCGCTGCTCGCCGATGTCAGCCAGGCCTTCTTGCGCATCGCGCAGAAGAGCAAGGCGGGCGGCCTGGGAGCCGAGCCCGAGCTCGGCGCAGTGGGCGAGGAGCTGCCCGCTACCGGCACCAGCGCCTGGCGCGCCCCCTCGGGAAAGAGTCCGCGTCAGAGCGCGCCGGTGGACAGTCAGAGCACCCCCCTGCCGCCGGCCGTGCCCGCCGCGGTCAGCCCGGTGCCGCAGCCGGCGCCCGAGCAGCCGACGGTCCCGCTGCGCGTGCCCCCGCCCACGGCGGCGCCGTCTCAGCCCAAGGCGGCGCCCGCTGCCGCCGAGCCGCCGCGCCCCGCCGTCCCCGAGCACATCCACACCCAGCCGACGGTGCCGGTGGCCGCCGCCAAGGCTGCCGCCCCGGCGGCGACCGCGGCCAAGGCATCGCCGCCCGCCGGCAAGAGCGACAAGCGAGCCGGCAAGCCGGTCGAGGCCCCTGCCGCCCCTGCGGCCCCTGCCTCACCCGCAGCGGCGGCGCGGGACGCCAGCGCCCAGACTCTGGCCGAGCTGATCGAGCGCGCCGGCAACCTGGATGAGACGGCGATTGATCAGCTGCTCGCCGGCGGCAGCGACGCCGCCCGCGCCGTCGTCGCGGCGCTCCCGGGTCCGCTGCGCAGCCGCGAGCGGCAGGCGCTTGGCGATCCAGTGGGCGGGCCGGTGTACAGCCGGGGACCGCTCCTCGCGCTCGCCCTGCGCATGGGGCAGGCGGCGATCGAGCCGATGCTCGCCCGGCTGGCCGACCCGAGCACCCCGTCCGAGGCCCGCTACTACCTCACCCTGTGCTTTGCCGAGGCCCCGGTGGCCGCCGCCATCGCGCCGCTCGGCAGCTGCCTGGAAGACAGCGATGACACGGTGCGCATGGCCGCGGTGAGCGCCCTGCGCAGCTTCCCGCCGAGCAGCGAGCTGAGCAGCCTGATCAGCAAGCTGCGCGATGCGGTCGACGCCGCCGACGCCAAGCGGGCCCGCTTCGCCGTCGAGGCGCTCGGCGAGCTGCGGGTGGCCACAGCGGTGCCGCAGCTCATAAACCTCCTTGACCACGAGGACCCGGCGCTGGTCGATGCGGTCGGGCGGGCGCTGCAGACCATCACCAAGCAGGACTTTGGCCGCAGCCGCTCGCGCTGGACCGCTTGGTGGCGCCGCCGCCAGGATGAGCCGCGGCTGCAGTGGCTGCTCGAGGGCCTGACCCACCCGAGCGCCATGCTCCGCTCGGCGGCGCAGGACGAGCTGACTGGCCTGTCGGGCGACGTCGTCGGCTACCGCTTCGATCAGCCGCGCCGCGATCGCGAGCAGGCGCGCAAGCGCTGGGCGCAGTGGTGGCAGCGCCGCGGCTATCCGGTGCTGTAGCACCAGCCGGGCGGCGTCGCTGCCCGTTCGTCACGATCCATTAACTTTCAGCTGAGCGCGCCCGCGCCGCCGCCGGCTTGGCAGCGGTGGACAGCGGGCGGCGACTGCTTCAGGGCTTGGGAGGCAGCCAGCGCAGGGTCGGCTGGCGGGCGGCGCGCGTCTCATCGAGGCGGCGCAGGGCGGTCAGGTGGGGGGCGTGCTTGACCAGCTCGGGGTCGCGCTGCGCTTCCTCGGCAATCTGCAACAGGGCCTCGGCGAACTCGTCGAGCGTCTCCTTGTTCTCGGTCTCGGTCGGCTCGATCATCATCGCCCCGGGCACCACCAGCGGGAAGTACACCGTGGGCGGGTGAAATCCGTAGTCGATGAGCCGCTTGGCGACGTCCAGGGTCTGCACCCCGGTCTCCTTCTTGAGCCGCTTGTCCGAGACCACGACCTCGTGCATCGACGGCTTCTCCGAGGCGAGCGGGTAGACGTCCTTGAGCCGGGCGCGCAGGTAGTTGGCGTTGAGCACCGCCATCTCGGTGGCCTGGGTCAGGCCGGGGCCGCCCATCTCGCGGATGTACGTGTAGGCGCGCACCATCATGCCGAAGTTGCCGACGAAGCTGCGCAGCCGGCCGATGCTCTGCGGGCGGCGATAGTCCAGGGTGTAGCCATTGGTCGCCTTCTCCACGGTAGGCGACGGCAGAAACGGCACCAGCGGCGCCGCCACGCCCACCGGCCCGCAGCCCGGACCGCCGCCGCCGTGCGGGGTGGTGAAGGTCTTGTGCAGGTTGAAGTGCATGACGTCGATGCCGGCGTCCCCGGGCCGCACCTTGCCGAGCAGCGCGTTCAGGTTGGCGCCGTCCATGTACGCAAGGCCGCCGGCGGCGTGCACCGCGGCGGTGATCTCGGCGATGTGCTCCTCGAACAGCCCGAGCGTCGAGGGGTTGGTGATCATGATCGCCGCCAGGTCGCCCTTGTGCTGGGCGATCGCCTTGTGCACCGCCTCGGCGGGGAGCAGGCCGTCCGCGCCGGTCTTGCAGGCGATGGTCTCAAACTGGTTCAGGCTCGCCGAGGCGGGGTTGGTCCCGTGCGCCGAGTCGGGGATGAGCACCTTGCGCGGCGAGCGCCCCTGGCTCTGGTGGTAGGCGCGGATCATCATCAGGCCGCACAGCTCGCCGTGCGCCCCGGCCGCCGGCTGCAGCGTCACCCGGGCAAAGCCAGAGATCTCGCACAGCGCCCGCTCTAGCAGGTACATAAGCTCCAGCGCCCCCTGCACGGTGCTCAGCGGCTGCGCCGGGTGCAGCCCGGCAAAGCCGGGGAAGCGGGCCACCCGCTCGTTGACCTTGGGGTTGTACTTCATCGTGCACGAGCCGAGCGGGTACATGCCGATGTCGATGGCGTGGTTCCACCGCGAAAGGCGGGTGAAGTGCCGCGTCACATCGACCTCGGAGACCTCGGGCAGCCCCGGCTCGCTGCCGCGCGAGAGCGCGCCGAACAGCGCCGCCGGGCTGGCCTCGGGCACGTCGAGCTCGGGCAGGGAGGCGCCGCTGCGCCCGGCCGCGCCGAGCTCGAAGATCGGCGCCTCATGGTGGAGCAGGTGGCGAGTTCCCAGCGGCCCGCGCCGGCCGGGCGCGGTGGACGGCTTATCGCCAGCATCGGTATTGGAAGCGCTCATGGGCAGACCTCATCCAGGGCTCGGGCCAGTCGGTCGATGTCGGCGCGGCGGTGGCGCTCGGTCACCGCCAGAAGCAGCGTCCGGTCGGCGTCGGGCAGCGCCGGCAGCGCCAGGCCCGGCTGATCGAGCGGCACGCCGGCGAGGATCCCCTGCTCGCGCAGCCGCTCTGCCGCCGCGGTCGCCGAGCCGGGCAGGCGCAGCGCGAACTCGTTGAACGTCGGCCCCGACACCGCGAGCTGGCAGCCGCGCACCGCCGACAGCCGCTGCTTGGCGTACTCCGCCTTGGCGAGGTTTATCTGCGCCAGCCGGGCAAAGCCGCGCTTGCCGAGCAGGCACAGGTGAATGGCGAACGCCAGGGCGATGAGGCCATGGTTGGTGCAGATGTTGGAGGTCGCCTTCTCGCGGCGGATGTGCTGCTCGCGCGTCGACAGCGTCAGCACATAGCCGCGCCGCCCCTCTTGATCGACGGTCTCGCCGATGAGGCGGCCGGGCATCTGGCGGACATACTCGCTGCGCGCCGCGAACAGGCCCACCCCCGGGCCGCCGAGCGTCGGCGGCAGCGCCAGCCCCATGCCCTCGCCGGCGATGATGTCGGCCCCGCAGTCCCCCGGCGGCGCCAGCACCCCGAGCGCCAGCGGCTCGGTGCACACGACGATGAGCAGCGCCCCGTGCTGCTTGGCGAGCTTGGCCACCGCCGGCACATCCTCGACCACCCCGAGGAAGTTCGGGGTCTGCAGGACCACGCAGGCGGTCTCGCTGCCGCCGGCCTGCAGCGCCGCCGCCAGCGCCTTCAGCTCGACCCGCCCATCGGGCCCAAAGCCCACGGCGTCATACAGCGCGCCGCGGTCCTCCTGCAGCCCGGCCAGGTAGCAGTGCAGGGTCTCGACATACTGCGGGTGCAGCGCCCCGCACAAAAGCGTCCGCGCCCGCCCGGTGACCCGCCGCGCCATCAGCACCGCCTCGGCCGTTCCCGAGGCCCCGTCGTACATGCTGGCGTTGCTGACAAACGGCGCCGCCGCCCCCGGGGCCGGCGACGGCCCGAGCAGCTCGGCGACGATCGTCTGATACTCGAAGATCGCCTGCAGCGTCCCCTGCGCGACCTCCGGCTGATACGGCGTATACGAGGTGTACCACTCGGCGCGCCACAGCAGCGCATCGACGGCGACCGGAATGTGGTGCGGAGTGATGCCGGCCCCGAGGAACGCCAGCGCCGCCCCCTCGCGCGGGGTGTCGGCCACCGCCGGCGTACTCTTGTTGCCAAGCTCGCCCAGGTGGCCGAGCAAGCTCACCTCGTCGAGCGCCTGGATGTCGAGCGGCCGGCTCGGCCGCAGCGCCGCCGGGATGTGCGAAAACAGCGACTCGACCGACGGCGCGCCGATGAGCCGCAGCATGCTCGCCACGTCTTGTTCTGTGTGCGGGATATATCTCATGGAGTGTGGTCTCCCCCTGCTTCAAGTGTCAGGTCGCGCCAGGACGCAGGTCACCGGCGGGCAAGCGGAATCCGGGCCCGCTGGGCCGCCGCCCCCCTCTCCCCTGCGCCGACGCCGCGCGCCGTCTAGCCGTTGTCTTTTAGATATTCGGCGTACTGGCTCGACGTCATGAGGTCGTCGATTTCTTTGGCGTTGGCGATCTCGATCTGGAACAGCCAGCCCTCATCGTAGCAGTCGGCGTTCAGGTTCTCCGGCTGGTCGCCGAGCGGATCGTTGACGCGGTGGATGGTGCCCGACAGCGGCGCGAAGATGTCCGACACTGCCTTGACAGACTCGATGGTGGCGGCGACCTCGTCGCGCTTGAACTTCTCGCCCTCTTTGGGCAGCTCGACCAGGGTGATGTCGCCGAGCGACTCGACGGCGAACTGGGTGATGCCGACGGTGGCAATCTTGCCCTCAATGCGCGCCCACTCATGCTCTTTGGTGTAGCGAAGATCGTCCGGGTAGTCTGTGCTCATCTCATTGGTTCCTGTAGGTTGTCCTATCGAGGGGGAGCGTCCGCGCCGCGAGGCGCCGGCCCGCGGGGCGAGTCAGCCGCCGGACCCTTTGGTCCGGCCGGCGGTCAAGGTGCAGGCGCTGCGGCGCCGGTCGCGGCCGGTCGCCGGTAAAAAGGCGCCTTGACCACCTGCGCCGCGATCCGCTTGCCGCGACAGTCCACGAACACCCGGGTGCCGGGGGCGGTGGCGGACAGCGGCAGGTAGCCGAGCGCGATGTTCTTGTTCACCGTCGGCCCCAGGCTGCCCGAGGTGATGACGCCGAGCTGCTCGCCGCCCTGCTCGGCGCTCCAGATCGAGTAGCCGTGGCGGGCGGTGCCGCGCCCTTCCATGACCAGCGCCGCGAGCTTGCGGGTCAGGCCCTTTTCCTTCTGCTCCTGCAGCGCCTGGCGGCCGATGAAGTCGTGGTCGAGCTTGACCACCCAGCCCAGGCCCGCCTCGTACGGCGTCGTGGTGGCGTCGATGTCGTTGCCGTACAGCGACAGGCAAGCCTCCAGCCGCAGGGTGTCGCGGGCGCCCAGGCCACACGGCCGCACGCCCAGCTCGGCACCGGCGGCGAGCAGGGCGTCCCACAGCCGCGCCGCCTGGTCGGCGGGGCAGAACAGCTCAAAGCCGTCCTCGCCGGTGTAGCCGGTGCGCGCCGCCCACACCGGGATCTCGCGGATCGTGCCGGCCTTGAAGTGGAACGACTTCACCGCCGAGAAGCCCGCCTCGGGCTCCATGCGGTCGAGCAGCGCCGCGGCCCGCGGCCCCTGCACCGCGATCAGCCCGAACTCGTCGGACAGGTCGCGGAAGGTCACGCCCGCGCAGCCAACCAGGTTGTCGCGGAACCACGCCACATCCTTCTGGGTGTTGGCGGCGTTGATGACGATGACGAAGCGCTCGCCGTGGTCGCGGTAGACGATGCAGTCGTCGACGATGGTGCCGCCGGGGTAGCAGACCACGGTGTAGCGCGCCTGCCCGTTGGCCAGCCCGCGCACGTCGTTTGAGACCAGCCGCTCGACGGCGGCCAGCGCTCCCGGGCCGGCGAACTCGACCTCGCCCATATGGCAGACGTCAAACAGCCCGACCCCGCTGCGCACGGCCTTGTGCTCCTCGAGGATGGACTGGTACTGCACGGGCATCGCCCAGCCCCCGAAGTCGATGATGCGCGCCCCAAGCGCTACATGTCGCTCATAAAGCGGGGTGCGGCGAGGGGCGGCGGGCGGAGCTGCCGGGGCGGCGGGGTTAAAAGGGGCGGCGGTGGAATCGGTGCTATGGGTGGCGCTCATACTGGGCTGCCATGATTGCAGGCGCGGCCCTGCGAATCAAGCGGGCTGTGCTCACCAGCGGAGGCCAGCTTTACTGTGGGATTTGGTGGACTTGGCGGCCTGGGTGGACTTGGCGGGCGAAACGGACTTGGCAGCCTTGGCGGCCGGAGCCGACTTGGCAGCCTTGGCGGCCGGAGCCGACTTGGCAGCCTTGGCGGGCGGAACGGACTCGGTGGGCGGAACGGACTTGGCGGGCTTGGCGAGCTTGGCGGATGGAGCCGACTTGGCGGACTTGGCGGGCGGAGCCGACTTGGCGGGCGGGGCAGGGCTTGGCGGCGGAGCGGGCGCCGGCGCGGCTGCCGATTCCGCTTCCCCGGGGACGGCGGCGGCGCGGGCGGCGGCGATGCGACCCGTGGCGGCGGCGACAAAGGCAGGTCGCTGCTCGCAGCCGACAAAGCGCCGCCCCGCGCGCAGGCAGGCCACCGCGGTCGAGCCGCTGCCGGCAAACGGATCGAGCACCAGCTGGCCGCGGCAGGTGACAAGCTCGATCAGGAACTCGAGCAGGCGGACCGGCTTTTGCGCCTCGTGCACGCGGGCGGCGCCGTCGCCGTGCTCGGCCGCGAAGCCGCAGCGGATGAGGTTGGTCGCCCGCTTGCCGTCGCCCAGCGCCAGCGCGGCGGCGCTGTCCACTGCCACCGCGCCCAGGCCGTGGCGCAGGATGTTGTCGGTGATGGTGTGCCGGTACGGCTTGAAGAACCAGGCGATGGGCTCCCAGCGCGGCGCCAGGTTGCCCAGCCGGAAGTCCTGCCAGGCCGCCGCCTCGGCCGCAAGGCCCCGCCGCTGCAGCACCACCGACAGGCGCTGGGCGCGGTGGTGGGCGGCCGGCTTCTCCCACGCCAGCACATCGCGCAGCAGAAACCCCGCGTCCTCCATGGCGACGATCGCCCGGTGCACCGTCCGCCGCGCCCCGAACAGCAGCGCGCTCGCCCCCGGCTTCAAGGCGGGAAACACCGCGCGGGCGAAGCGCTCCATGAAGGCCTGGTACTCGCGCGGGATCTCGCGGTCGGCGGCCCGCCAGCCGTTGATCGGCTTGCCGCGGCGCCGAAAGCCGCTCTTGCCCAGCTGGGCCGGCGACTGCCCGAGCAGCGCCGAGTTGGTGTTGGCGTGCAGCACATCCCACTCGTCCAGGCTGATGCCGTACGGGGGATCGGTGAGCAAACAGTCTATCGACTCGGCCGCCAGCTGCGGCAGCAGCTCGAGGCAGTCGGCCTGCGTCACCCGATCGAGGAGCGCCTCCGGCACGACCGGAGCCGGCAGCCGCTGCCCGCCCCGCGCCGTCATCGGCCCGCCGGCGCGCCGACCCGGGCAGCCGACCGGCCTAGGCCCGGCGCCAGAACCCGCGAGGCGGCCCGCACCTAGACCGCCCCGGGCTCTGGGGCGACGTAGCGGCGCGGCGGCTCGGCGAGCGTGCGCAGCGTCATGGTGCGCGCCAGCTCGTAGGCCTTGGGACCGCCGGTCAGGTGAAACGGTGACAGCCGCGGCAGGCCGGGCTCGTGTAGCAGGTACAGCTCGGGCCACGCCGGCGGGTGGTTCTGCGCCCGCATCACCCGCCGCCACGGCGACTTGGCCGGCAGGTGGTGGAACAAGAGCCGCGCCCCCGGGGTCGCGGTGGCGATCCCCGCGCGGTCGGCGATCCCGCCATCGAGGTACCGCGCCGCGCCGATCTGGGTCGGCTGGAACATGCCCGGCACGCAGCACGAGGCGCGGATCGCCGGCGCCAGCTCGCCCTCGGCCAGCACCGCGGTGCGCCGCTGCTCCAGATCGAACACCGACAGCCGGACCGGGATCCGGCACTCGGCAAAGGTGCGCACCCCGGCCCGCCCGAGCGCGGCGCGCAGCAGCCGGTCAAAGGCCTCGCCCCGCAGCAGCCCAACGCCGGTGTCGAGCCCCTCGCTGCCCTGCGGCGGAGCGCTCGCGGCGCTGCGCGCGCCCAGCTTGCGGGTGTAGTAGCGCAGGCCGAGCAGCGGGTCCGGATCCCAGAAATCGACGCGGTTCAGGGCGAACAGCTCTTCGCGAATCTGCGCCGCCGACAGCCCCGCCGCCCACAGGCCGGCGATCATCGCCCCGGCGCTCGAGCCGCCCGCGGCCGCCGGCCACAGCCCCTGCTCTTCCAGAGCCGCGACCACGCCGGCGTGCGCATAAAAGCCAAAGAACCCCGACGACAGGACCAGCTCGAACGGGGCGCTGCGGAGAAAATCCGCCAGGGTCTGCATTCTCGCATCCTAGCAACCCGCGGCGGGCCTGACCACCTCGGGGTCAGCGCGGGTCGCCGCGCAGCCTCGCGCCCCGTGCAGCGCGGCGCAACTATTTCCTCCGCTCGGCGCGAAATGACGGTACAAGGCGCGCATGCGCTCTGCACCTGACCGCCGGCCCGCCGCCCGCTTTTCTCGTCCCCCAGCCGCTCCCAAGGAGGGACCTTCCGCCGCCGCGTCGCCAGGCGCCGTGCCTCCCAGCACCGGCAGCCAGGTCGTCTACGGCATCCACGCGGTCACTGAGCTTGTGCTCAAGCGGCGCGAGCAGATCCACGCCCTGTTCGTCCTGCGCGACGGCAGCCAGGGCGATGAGGCCAAGGAGCCCGGCGGCGCCCTGGGCGCGCTGTGCCAGACCGCGCTGCGCGCCTCGGTGCGCATGATTGAAAAGAGCCGCGGCGAGCTCGATCGCCTGAGCCACGGCGGCGTCCACCAGGGCGTCGTCGCGCTGTGCGGGGAGTTCCGCTACGCCCAGGGTCCAGCCGACCTGCTGTCCTACGCCCGCGGCCTGGACGCAGCGCCGCTGCTGGTCATCGTCGATGGGGTCACCGACCCGCAGAACCTCGGGGCGCTTTTGCGCAGCACCTACGTGCTCGGCGGCCACGGGGTGATAATCCCCCAGGATCGCGCGGTCGGGATCACCCCAGCGGCGATCAAGGCCGCCGCCGGCGCCACCGAGACCCTGCCCATCGCCCAGGTCAAGAACCTGGTCCGGGCGATGGAGGAGCTCAAGGAAGCCGGCGTGTGGCTGGTCGCCGCGGTCGCCCCCGGCCAGGGGGGTGAGCCGCCGTGGCGCTGCGATCTGGCCCAGCCGACGGGTCTAGTGCTCGGCAGCGAGGGCCGCGGCCTGCGCCCGCTGGTGCGCAAGACGTGCGACCTGCGCGTCGAGATCCCCATGACCCACGGCCTGCACGGGGCCTCGCTCAACGTCGCGGTGGCCGGTGCCGTGCTGCTCTACGAGTCGCTGCGCCAGCGCCAGCCGCTCGCCAGCGCCGCGGTCGCCGCGCCGCTCAGTCCACCGCCCGCAGCAGCCAGCACTTGAGGTACTCGCTCTCCGCCATGCCGCACAGCCCCGGGTGATCGCGCCCGGCGCCGCGCCGCTCCAGGATCTGCAGCGGCCGCCCGACATCGCGCGCCGCATCGTCGAGCATCCCGCCAAAGTCGGCCGCGCTCACCCGCCCCGAGCAGCTGCAGCTGACCAAAAGCCCGCCCGGCCCGAGCAGCCGCAGCGCCCGCAGGTTGAGCTCCTTGTACGCCCGCATCGCGGCGCCGCTTGGCCCCCCCGGTCCCTTGACGCCCCGCTTGGCCAGCGCCGGCGGATCGAGCACGACGACGTCAAAGCGCCGCCCGCCCGCCTCCAGCGAGCGCAACAGGTCAAACGCATTGGCGACCCGGAAGTCGACCTGCACCGCGCCGAGCTGCGCGTTGTGCCGCGCCCGGCCAATCGCCTGCGGGTCCTCATCGCAGGCGAGCACGCTCAGCCCGGCCCGCGCCAGCGCCAGGGCGAAGCCGCCGTGATAGCAGAAGGCATCAAGCGCGCTGCCGCCCGGGTGCAGCCGCCGCGCATACTCGGCGGCGCAGGCGTGGTTTTCCTGCTGATCGAGGAAGCTGCCGGTCTTGCGATCCGCGAGCAGGTCCGCCACCATCGGGCTGCCGGCATCCTCGAAGCGGACCATCAGCGACTCGGCGGCGCTGCCCTGCCCCGCCCGCGTCCCCCGGGCCGCCGGGCCGCCGCGCAGGATGCCTTTTTTGCGCGGCAGCTCCTCCAGATCGCGCGCGCTGCCGTCGTCGCGACAGACCACCGTGGTCACCCCCAGGGTCTCGGCCAGGACCTCGGCGATCTCCGCCTCGTGGGCATCCATGGCCGCGGTCGCCGTCTGCAGCACTGCGGCGTCGCCGTAGCGATCGACGAACAGGCCGGGCAAAAGGTCCGCCTCCCCGTGCACCACCCGATAGGCGCTGCGCGGCGGCTGCGCGCCGGCAAACAGCGCCTGCCGCCGCGCGTCGGCCGCGGCGATCCGCTGGCGCAACAGCGCCCGGTCGAGCGCCACCGGCTCGCGCGCCAGCACCCGCGCCGCGATCGGCCCCCGCGGACACCACAGCGCGCTGGCCAGCAGCTGCTCACGCGCGCCGCGGCGCTCGACAAGCCAGACCACCTCCGCGGGCTCCACCGGCGGGGTCGTCACCTCCAGCCGCGCCACCAGCGGATGCCCCTGGCGCACGCGCAGCGCGGCCCGCGCCGAGACCACCACCACCGGCGCCGCGGCCGCCCGGGCCGCCTCATACCGCACCGCCTCAGACGTTGAGATCAAGACTCGCTCCCACTTTTTTCGCCTGCCCTTGTGCCTAGCGCCGCCGCGCTCCGAGCCCGCCGCGCGCCAAGCTGCTGCGCGCCAAGTCGCTCACCAGGCAAGCTGCGCCCGCACCTTATAACCCGGGCGCTCGCCAAGCCGCCAGCGCAGACGCAACCGCGAGCTGTGCCGGCGGCCATCCGCGCCCGCTACGCCAGGTGCTTGGCGCAAAACTCCAGCGTGCGGGCGTAGGCTAGCTTGGCCGCGGCTTCGTCGTGGTTGTCGCTTGCGCCCGCTACGCCAGGTACTTGGCGAGACACTCCAGTGTGCGGGCCCAGGCCTGCTTGGCCGCGGCCTCGTCGTAGTCGTCGCCCGCGCCGGCTACGCCAGGTGCTTGGCGAGGAACTCCAGCGTGCGGGCCCAGGCCTGCTTGGCCGCGGCCTCGTCGTAGTCGCTGCGCTCGTCGCAGTGGAAGCCGTGCTCGGCGGGGTAGGTGTAGATCGGCAGCTCGGGATACTGCGCCGCCAGCGCGTGGGCGTGGGCGACCGGGATGTAGGCGTCCTTCTCGGCGAAGTGGAGCATCGTCGGCACGCGCGGTCGCAGGTCGCGGTTGCCGTAGATGTTGCCGCCGTAGTAGCAGACGGTGGCGTCGACGTGGGGCTGCGACGCGGCGCGCCAGGCGACGGTGCCGCCGAAGCAGAAGCCGACCACGCCGATCTTTTGACAGCCGGCGGCGCGCAGCCAGCCGATGCCGGCGCCCAGATCAGCCAGGATCTGCTCGGGGGTGAGCGCCATCGCCAGATCGCGGCCGGCCAGGATGTCCTGCGGCTCGTAGCCCATGTCGACCCCCGGCTTGAGCCGGTCAAAAAACGCCGGCGCGATCGCCAGGTAGCCGACGGCGGCGAAGCGGTCGGTCACCGAGCGGATGTGCGAGTTCACCCCCAGGATCTCCTGCACCACCACGATCCCCGCCTTGCCCGCGGCCGCCGGCCGCGCGAGGTAGGCCGCGATCTGCTTGTCGTCACTTGTCTTTAGCGAAACCGTCTCACCCATGGCAGTCCTCCCCAGGTTAGGGCTCGGGCAGCTCTAGCACATCGACGTGGATCACCTCGTCGGTGCGGCTGCGGATCTCGGCCAGCAGCTCGGCGCTCGGGCGGGTGCCAAGGCGGATGCGCGCGCACGCCGCCTTGGCGCCCTGGAAGATCATGTTCTGCATCGTCTCGACGTTGATGTTGTGGCGGCGGATCGCCCCCAGCACCTCGGCGAGCACGCCCACCTTGTCGTGGTGGCGGACCACCAGCTCGGCGCGCGCCGGCGTCTGCGGCGGCGGCAGGATGTTGACGCAGTTTTGCACCTCGCCGCTTTGCACGTAGCCGCGCACGATGCGCAGCGTCTCGTCGGCGATCGCGCTCTGCGCCTGCTCGGTCGAAGCCCCCACGTGGTGGGTGCCGATGACCCCCGGCAGCCCGACCAGATCATCTTCAAAGGCGCCTTCGGCCTTCTCCGGCTCGCGGTCGAACACGTCGACCGCCACCCGCAGCCCCTTGTCGGCGATCGCCTGCCGCAGCGCCGCGGTGTCGATCACCTCGGCGCGCGAGGTGTTGAGCAGCATCGCCCGGTGGCGCATGCGCGACAGCGCCGCCTCGCCGATGAGCTGGTGGGTCTCGGGCGTGTAGGCGACGTGCACGGTCACCGCGTCGCTCTGCCCGCACAGGGACGGCAGGGTCTCGGCGCGGGTCACCTGCAGGGCCGCCGCCTTCTCGGGCGTCAGCGAGCGCGACCAGGCAATCACGTTCATCCCGAACGCCTGGGCGCGGCTGATCACCGCCTGCCCGATCGAGCCGGTGCCCACCACCCCGAGCGTTCGCCCGTGCAGGCCGCTGGCCTTGCTGTACTCCTTCTTGTTCCACCGCCCGGCCCGCAGCTCGGCCACCTGCTCGGGGATGCGGCGGTCGAGCGCGACCAGCAGCCCCAGGGTCAGCTCGGCCACCGCGATCGAGTTCTGGCCGGGGCAGTTGGCGACGAACACGCCGCGGGCGCTGGCGGCGTTGAGGTCGATGGTGTTGACCCCCGCGCCGGCGCGCACGATAAGGCTCAGCGCCGTGCCGGCCTCGATGGCTTTTTTGCTGACCTGGCGCGACCGCACGACCAGGATGTTCACCCCGGCCAGCGCCTGCGGCAGCTCGGCGGCGGGCAGCTGCGGGCGGTAGTCGAGCTCCAGCCCGAGCTTCTGGAATCCGGTCAGGTGCGACTCACTGAACACATCGGCGATGAGGATCTTCACGGCTTGCCTGCCTCATTTCCCAAGTTGAGCTGGTCCATTGTACGGCGCCCGGCGCCCGGCGCCCGGTCCCGGCCCCCTACCAGGTGACGGCCTCGGCGGCGCGCTCGAAGTCCTGCACCGTGTCAATCTCCCGCCACGAGCGCGGGCGGGAAATCTCGACTGCGTGCACCGCGCCGCCCTGGTCGATGAGATCGTTGAACAGGTCGGTCAGGTAGGCCACCTGCAGCCGCGGCGCCCGCCCGTACGGCCGATCCGGTCCGAGCTCGGCGAGCCGCCGCTCGTACAGCTCGCGCAGCGCCCCCGCGGCGCGCGCCGAGGCCCGCCACAGCCCGATAAACTCGCCGGCCGCCTGCGCCACCGGCACCGCCTGCTTGCCCACCCGGGTCACCCGCCCGCCCTGCACCGCCGTCAGCTCGGCCTCGGCGATCGGGTGGGCGTCGCGCCCGAGGTAGGTGTCCTCCCAGAACGGATCGACGACCAGGCTCAGGTCGTGCGGGCTCTGGGCCAGCGCCGCCACCACCTCCGGGCGATACACGATGTCGCCGTAGCTGCAGAAGAAGCCCCCCTCCATCACCGCCGCCGCGTACATAAACGAGGTGAGGATGTTGTTGCGGGCAAAGTCGGGGTTGTCGATAAAGTGCACCCCCGGCTCGTCGGCCAGCGCCGCTTGCAGCTGGTGGCCGCGGTAGCCGCGGACAATGTGGAACTCGGTCACCCCGACTTCCCGGTAGCTGTCGAGCTGGCGGTGCAGCAGGGTCCGCCCCGCCACCTCGACCAGGCACTTGGGACGGTCGTCGGTGTAAGGGCTCAAGCGCCGGCCCATGCCGGCGGCAATCAGGATTGCTTTCATCAGGTTGGCCTGCCCTCCATGGCCTGCCTACTATGGCGCACAATCGCCGGCAGGGGAACCGGCTGGCGCGGCGTCGCCCTACTCGCCCGGCGGGCCCGGTGCCAGCCCGAGCAGCGCCAGCAGGTCGGCGAAGCTGTGCAGCAGAAACGGGCGCTCGCGCGAGCCGCTCGGCGGGGCAGCCGACTGCGCGGCCTTGCGGATCGCCGCCATCGTCTCCGGGTCGCAGTACCCGTAGGTGCACAGCGCGACCGGCATGCCGGCGGCCTGCGCGGCGTCAAGATCGATGCGGCTGTCGCCGACCATGAGGGTGTCCGCCGGCGCCACCCCGGCCCGCTCGCACAGGTGCAGCAGCAGCCGCGGATCGGGCTTGCGCGCCCCCACATCGTCTTCCCCCAGCACCCAGCGCAGGCTGGCGTCCAGCCCGAAGTGCGCCGTCAGCCGCCGCGCCCAGGCGAAGCGCCCCAGCACCTCGTCGAGCCGCCCGAGGTCGGCGCCCACCCCCTGCAGCGCCCGCTGCACCAGCACCCGCTGCCCCTCGCCGACCATCGCCCGCACCGCCGGCTGCTCGTGCGGCAAGAGCCCGCAGTCGCGAAAGGCGCGGCCGAGCGCGCCGGCCAGGTCCGGCACCGAGTCAATCAGCGTCCCGTCCAGATCGAGCAAGATGAGCTGCGGCAAAAGCCCGCGCCATTTAGAGGAGTCTGCACCCATGCGTCAGCGTCCCGTAGCGTAGCCCAGCTTCGCCTGCCCACCCAGAAAACAAGACGCCCGGCGCACCCCAGCCTGTCCGGCCCGCTGGTGTCTGCCTTCGGTCTTTGCGTTCGTCTTTGCGTTCGTCTTTGCGTTCGTCTTTGCGTTTTTCTGGCGACCTGAAAGTAAAGTGGCTCCGCCGCAGGCAAGGAGTTGGCCATGAACCGCAGTTTCCGCGCGCAGTCAGCTAGTCAGATCCGGCGGCTGGAGCCGCCTCCGGAGCCCGCCTCGCCGGCCGCGGCCGCGTCGGTACCGGCAGGCAGCGCGAGCAAGCAGGCCCGCAGCCGAGCGGGAGCGCTGCGCCAGCCGCTCCCAGCCAGGCCGCCGGCTGCGGCGCGGCCCGCGGCGCGCCGGGCGCTGGGACGGGCGCTGGCGCTGGCCGCGGTCTCCAGCTGGCTCGCTGGCTGCCCGGCGGCGCCGCCGGCCGCGGTTCCAAGCCCCGACCTCGCCGTCCCGCTCGACCTCAGCGCGCCGGATCTGGCGACGAAAGACGCCAGCAGCGTGGATCTGGCGACCCCGTACGTCCAGCAGCCCGGCTGCAGCCGCGATGCCTGGTGCTGGCTGTTTCCGCAGCCGCAGGGCAACACCTTGTGGAGCGTCTGGGGCAGCAGCGCCACCGACGTCTGGGCGGCCGGCGACGCCGGGGCCCTGGTCCACTTCACCGGCGGCAGCTGGCAGAGCGTGCTCAGCCCGACGAGCGCCGCCCTGCGCGGCCTGTGGGGCAGCGGCCCGGACGCGGTCTTCGCGGTCGGCGAAGCCGGCACCGTGCTGCGCTATGACGGCACCAAGTGGCGGCCGCTGGCCCTGCCGGCGTCGCAGCCCAGGCGCATAACGACGCTTTACGGCGCCTCCGGCCAAGGGCCCAGCGACGTCTGGTTCGTCGGCGCCGGCGGCGTCGCCCTGCACTACGACGGCGTCGCGATGACCGAGGTCCCGACCCCCGATATCGGCACCCTGCGCGCGGTGGCGAGCCTCAGCGCCGCCAGCACCTACGCGGTCGCCAGCCTTGGGGCCGGCATCGAGCTTTTGCGCTACGATCCGGTCGCCAAGAGCTTTGCGCTGCTGACGACCATCGCCACCCCCTCGGAGCCGACCGCGCTGTGGGGCAGCGCCGACAGCGACCTGTTCATCGGCGGCAGCGGCGGCGAGATCTACCACTATGACGGCGCCGCCGTCACCACCGTCCACCCCAAGTCGAGCTACGGCATAAACGCCCTGTGGGGCCGCGGGGCCCAGGTGTTCGCGGTCGGCGATGTGCAGTACACCGACGTCGTCACACGCGACATCACGGTGCGCAAGGGCTCATTCCTTATGTGGAACGGCACCGCTTTTGTCGAGGTCGCGGGCGCGCCGCAGGCGGGCTTCCTCGGCCTGTGGGGCAGCGGGCCCGGCGACGTGTTCCTGGTCGGCAGCAGCGGCACCATCGGCCACTTCGACGGCGCCGCCTTTACCACCACCAGCGCCTACGAGCCGCTCACCGGCGTCGGCGCGGCCATGACGGGCCTGGCCAGCCCGGGGGCCAGCGAGCTTCTGGCGGTGGGCGACTTCGGCGCCACCCTGCGCTGGGACGGCAGCCGCTGGACCTCGCTGCCGAGCAACGTCCACGTCCGCTTCCGCGGCGCCGCCGGGGCCGGCAGCAGCCTGTTTGCCATCGCCCAGGATCTGACCGTGACCACCGGCTCGCAGGCCTACCGCTTTACCGGCACCGCCTGGGCCGCCGAGACCGTGCCGGCGGGCGCCGAGCTGCGCGCGGTCTGGGCCCGCGGGTCGCTGGCGCTCGCCGTGGGCGCCGACGATCTGGTGCTGCAGCGCGGCGGCACCGCCTGGAGCCGGGTCCCGGTGCAGGGCGCCGGCACCACGGTGCTGCGCGCCGCCTACGCGGTCGACGCCACCCACCTGTGGGCGGTGGGCGGCGGCGATCGGACCGACAGCACCGCCGCCCACCCGGCCCGGGCGCTGTTCTCCGCGGGCGGCAGCAGCTACGCGCCGATGCCGCTGCCGGTCACGGACGTCATCCTGCGCGGCCTCTGGGGTGCCGCCCCCGGCGATGTCTGGGCGGTGGGCGATGCCGGCACGGTGCTGCACTGGGACGGCATCGCCTGGCAGCCGGTGACCACCGCCACCCTGGCCACCCTGCGCGCCGTCTGGGGCCGCGACGCCACCACCGTCTACGCAGCGGGCAGCGGCGGCACCATCCTGCGCTGGAACGGCGTCAGCTGGACCAGCGAGGACAGCGGCACCGGCAACACCCTGGTCAGCCTCTGGGGCACAGCGCAAGACGTCTACGCCCTGGGAACCAGCGGAACCATCCTGCACAAGAGCTTGCGCTGAGGAGAGCTGGCGCTGACCAAAAAGGATCCCCGGTCGGCCCACGCCCGCGGGCCGCGCCCGCTGGGCTGTCTTGGGGCCGCTTCTCGCGGGGCCTTGCCAAGGCTGGGCCTGCTTATGGTATGACCGTCGGCAAGGATGCAGATGATGACCCTGTTTAATCGATTCAAGGGCTGCGGGTGGCCGCTGCTTCTTTTGGGGGCGCTCGCTGGCTGTCCGGAGGAGATCGTGACGCAGTCGAGCCAGCGGGACGGAGCGGCGGCCGAGGCCGGGGTGACGGCGGCGGCGCCGGCGGCGCGGGCCCCGGGGGAGGCGGCGGCGAAGCTGGCGGCGCTGGCGGAGGAGCTCGTCGCCAAGCACGGCGAGCCGCAGCGGGAGCGGATCAAGCAGGGGCTCGCGCAGGTGGCGGCGCTGTGGCGCAGCGAGGACGGCGACCTGGGCGAGTTCGCGCGGGCGCAGTTTCAGGCCGACCCGGCGGCGCTGCAGGCGACCTTTGACCGCCTGGAGGCGGCGCTAGAGCAGCTGGACGGCCACTACAACGAGATCACCCGCGAGCTGCGGCGGCCAAGCGACGTCGACATCGGGCCGCAGTGGCCGGTGGACGCGCTGCTCGGCGGCATGGACGCGGCGGCGCACGCGCTGGAGGATCTGTTTGCCAGCAAGGTGGCGTTCGTGGCGCTGCTCAACTTCCCCCAGACCTCGCTCGCGCAGCGGCTGGACCAGGGGTCGCGGTGGACGCGCCAGCAGTGGGCGGCGGCGCGCCTTGTGGGGCGCTTCGTGCGGCGGGTGCCGGGGCCGGTGCAGCAGCGCATCGCCACCGCGGCGGCGGCGGGCGAGCGCTACATAAACAGCTACAACCTGTGGATGCACCACCTGCTCGACCCGCAGGGCGTGCGGCTGTTCAAAAAGGGGCTGCGGCTGATCAGCCACTGGAACCTGCGCGACGAGATCCGCGGCGACTACGCCGAGCGCGAGGGGCTGTTCAAGCAGCGCCTCATCGCCCGGGTGATGCAGCACATCGTCGAGCAGACGATCCCGGCGGCGGTGATCGACAACCCGCGGCTCGACTGGAACCCGTTTACCGGCGTGGTGACCCCGGCGCCGCCCGAGGAGATCGAGGCCGACGCGCCGCCGCCGCGGGCGCTGCCGGCGGGGGCGGCGGTGACCACGCGCGAGGCCGACACCCGCTACGCGCTGCTCCTTGACAACTTCGATGCGCAGCGGCGGGCGGACCCGTACTCGCCGGCGACCCCGACGCTCATCGCCCGCAGCTTCGAGCTCGGGCGGGAGCTCCCGGAAGAGCGCGTGGTGCAGCTGCTCACCGAGCTGTGCGGCTCGCCGCTCGCCAAGCGCGTCGGCGAGCGGATCGCGCAGCGGCTCGGGCGCAAGCTGGAGCCGCATGACCTGTGGTATAACGGCTTCCTGCCGCGGGGGCGCTTCTCCGAGGCCGAGCTCGATGCACTGACCGCCCGGCGCTACCCGACCAGCCAGGCCTTCGAGGCGGATCTGCCGCGCATCCTGACCCAGCTCGGCTTTGCCCGCGACAAGGCGAAGTTCCTCGCCGAGCACATCCGGGTCGACGCCTCGCGCGGGGCGGGGCACGCGCTGCAGGCGATGCGGCGCGGCGACTTCCCGCACCTGCGCACCCGGGTCGAGAAGACCGGGATGAACTACAAGGGCTACAACATCGCCGTCCACGAGCTCGGGCACAACGTCGAGCAGGTGTTCTCGCTGTACTCGGTGGACCATACCCTGCTCGCCGGGGTGCCCAACAACGCCTTCACCGAGGCGCTGGCGTTTGTGTTCCAGCAGCGCGACCTGGAGCTTTTGGGGCTCGGCAAGCCCGACGCGGCGGCCGACCGGCTGCGGGTGCTGCACGACTTTTTCTCGGCGTGGGAGATCGCGGGGGTGGCGCTCACCGAGATCGCCATCTGGCACTTCATGTACGACCACCCGGAGGCGACGGCGGCGCAGCTGCGCGAGCAGGCGGTGCGCATCGCGCGCGAGACCTGGAACCGCTACTACGAGCCGGTGCTCGGCGGCAAGGACTCGCTGCTGCTTGGCATCTACTCGCACATGATCCAAAACACGCTGTACCTGCCGGACTACCCGCTCGGGCACCTCATCGCGTTCCAGATCGAGCAGTACCTGGCCAAGCAGCCGCCGGGCTCGCTCGGCAAGGAGTTCGAGCGGATGGCGAGCTACGGGGCGGTGACGCCCGACCTGTGGCTGGTGCACGCCACCGGGGCGCCGCTGTCAACGGCGCCGCTGCTGCAGGCGACGCAGGCGGCGCTGGACGCCGGACCGTAACAGCTAAGAGGCCGGTCCCTTGGCCGGCGCATCGGCCACTGCCGCCTCGACCTGGGGCGGCGGCCGGCGGTCGGCGGGCAGGGTCGCCAGGTGCTCGGCAGCGAGGCGGCGGAGCCAGGCGGGGCCGTCGGGACGGTCCTGGGCCTGCTTGTAGAGGTTGACGAACTCGCGGATATCCCCGTCGACCGAGTCGAGCAGGTCCTGCTGCAGGCGCCCGGGGCTGTGGTAGACGCCGAACGACAGGAGCACGGCGTTGTTGAGGGGGCCGTCGGCCAGGCGCTTGTAGCGGGGGCCGCTCGGGAAGGCGGCACGGTAGCTCTCGCGCAGGGCGGCGAACATTTCTTCGCGCTCGCGGAGGATGCGCTCGGCGGGGTAGTGCTGGGCGCTCGCCTGGGCGTAGAACTCGCGGACGCGCTGCATGGCCGGCACCAGCCAGGCGGAGAAGGCGCGGCTGCGCTGCTCCTGCTCCTGGGCGAGGCGCAGCGACAGGGCGCTCTGGGCGACGCTACCGCGCTCGCGGAAAAAGCGCGCCGCGCCTTCGATGCCGACCAGGGTGGCGTAGCTCTCGTTGAGCTCGGAGGCGGAGGTGAGGTAGGCGGTCGAGTGGGCCATCTCGTGCAGCATGACCTCGACGGTGCGCACCTCGCCTTCGGGGCCGGGGTCGTCGACCATGGAGGCGTAGATGGGCGACAGCAGGTAGCCCAGGGTCGAGTAGCCGCCGACCGGGCGGATGTAGACGTCAAGGCCCGCGGCGCTGAGGCGCTTGGCCTCGGCCTCGACGTCCTTGCGCTTGAAAAAGCCCAGGTAGGGCACCGAGCCGACCAGGGGAAAGCGCCAGCGGCGGATGCGCAGCGACGTCTTGTCGGCGGCGGTCAGGTTGTAGGCGACCGGCCCGCCGGGATCGACGTAGCGGGTGAACTCGGCGCCGCCGCGCAGGCCGAGGTGGTCGATGCCAAACTGGCGGGCCTCCAGCGCCAGCTCCAGCCGCGCCTTGAGGGCCGGCGCAGTGGCGGGGTCGGCCAGGACGTCCTCGACGGGCCGGCGGATGCGCAGCAGGTGCAGCTGGCCGACCGCCTGCTGGCCGAGGTAGCGCAGGGTAGAGCAGCCGGTGGGCAGCAGCGCCAGCAGGGTGAGCAGCGCCAGCAGGGCGGCGCGCGGCGGCTGCCGAGCGGCGGGGCGCTTGCGGACGGGCGAGCGGGCGCAGCTCAGCGGGTCTGCCACGCGGTTATCCATATCACAGCTCCGGGGCGCGCGGCGCGGGGGACTGCTGGGGGGGCAGCTGGTCGCGCTGGGCCTCGACAAAGCAGCAGAACTCGTCGAGCAGGCTGTCGATCGCCGCGTCGCGCTGGTGGCGGGCGGTGCTGCCGGCGAGCCAGTCGGCGTAGGCGCGCTGCCAGCGCGGCTGCAGCTCGGCGAGCTTTTGCCTGTAGATCTCGTAGCGCTTGCGCAGCGGAGCCCGCGACAGGAGGACGGCGGCGGCCCCCGAGGACAGGGCGAGCGCCGCCCCCGCCGGTCCCAGGCGCAGCAGGCTCGCCGACAGCCCGAGGTAGGTGAGCAGCGAGGGGGCGCGCCACCACAGGGCGGGCAGCGCGCGGAAGTGGGTCGCCCACAGCAGCGCCGCGGCGTGCAGGCGAGGCTCCTCGCGGGCCCTGTGGGGAAACGGGTTGAGGTAGGTCGACAAGAACTGCCGCGGCGACAGCGGCGCGCTAGTGCCGGGCCCGCCCTTGCCGAGAGGCGGAGTCGGCGGCGGGACGGGCTTGTCCGGGAACAGGACGGTCTCCCACACTTCGATGACCAGGTGGCGCTCCAGCGCGGCGAAGTCCTGGTAGATCTCTTTGGGGCGAAGGCGCGGCTTTACCAGCTCGTAGTTGTCCTTCGCGACGCTGCCCGCCGGGTCGAGCCGCAGCGCCTCGCGGAAGCGCTCGCGGGCGTGCAGCAGCCGGCCCTGGGCGAGGTCGACGCAGCAGAGGTTGTTCCAGGCGAGCGCGCTATTTGGCTCAAGCTCCAGCGCCTGCTGGTAGGCGCGGCGGGCGAGCTGACGATCCCCGGCGGAGCTTGCGACATAGCCGAGCGTGATGTGGTTGCTCGCGCGGTCGGGACCAAGCGCCACCGCCTTGTGCGCGAGCTCAAGGGCCGGGGCGAACTGCCGGCAGGCGGTCAGGCCCTCGGCGAGCGCCCGCAGGTAGACTGGCTGCTCGGGGGCAAGGCGCAGGGCCTCGCGGTAGCAGGCAAGGGCCTGGGCCAGCTCGGCGCTGGCGCTGTCGGCCTGGCCGGGCACCGGCGGGGACGACCCGGCAGCGCGGCTCTCGCTGTGCACGTAGCCAAGCAGGTAGTGGCCGTGGGCATCTGCGGGATCGCTGGCCACCGCGGACTCAAGGGCCTGGCGGGCCGCCGCCAGATCGCCAAGGCGCAGGTGGCACAGGCCGATGAGCCCAAGGGCCTCGGCCGGTGGTCCGCCGCTGCCTCCGGCGCCGCCCGCCCCGCCTGCAGCGACCGCCTTATGCAGCTCACCGAGCGCCGCGCGCGGCCGCCCAAGCTCAAGCAGGCCGCGGGCCCGCTCTAGCGCCCGGCGCAGAAAGTCGCCCGGCCCGGCCCGGCCCGCATCCCTGTCCCTGTCCCTATCCCCGTCCATGGTCCTACAGTCCTTGCCCCTCCCCTAATTTATAGATACGGACGGCCGCTGCACCAAGGCACAAATAAAGCCGCCTGACCCGCCGCGTCCCGGCCTGCCTCGGCCCGCCTCGACCTCGCCGAGCGCGCCCAGCCAAAAACAAATCCCGCCCGGTCGCGGTCCTCGGGGCCGCCTGCTTTTTTGATTGCCACCAAGATAAAAGGCGTGATAGGTAGGCCAACACAATGATGTGTCTTTTATGCTCTAGGCATAGTCCTGGCATAGGCGCATCCCCCGGATATATGGAGTCATTTAGTGCAGCCAAACCCGCCGAAAAACGCACGAGAGGCAATGTTCAGTAGCCCCTATCGGGCAAAAGGCGTGGTAGTAGCGGCAGGGGAGCAAAACCTGCAGATGAAGCCTGGAATGGTGAGCGATGGATTTCTCTATGTTCGATGACGAGGCTGATGATGTCGGCCAGGAAATCGAAGCATTTTGCGCCCGCTGCAAGGGTGACACGCCGCACACGATCGTCAGCCGATACGACGACGAGATCCGTCGCGTCCGCTGTAACACCTGCGAGGACATCCATGCCTTCCGCCGCCCGCGCGGCGAAGAGGGCGAAGAGTCGGCCGAGCCGCAGGTAAAGAAAAAGACGCTCAAGGCCAAGCCCACCTGGGATCAGGTCATGAGCAAGAAGAAGTCGGTGCCGCGGCCCTACAACGGGGACGAGGTGTACTGCGACCTCGACGTGATCACCCACCCGGTGTTCGGCGTCGGCTTCATCTCGGAGCTGATCGGCCAGAACAAGGTCGAGATCACGTTCCAGAGCGACAAGCGCATCCTCATCCACAACCGCAAGCTGCTCCCGCTGCATGTGGTGCAGCGCCAGCGCCAGGAGGCCGAGGCCAAGGCCAAGGCGGACGGCAAGGCCAAGGCCCGCGAGGCGCGCGAGGCCAAGGCGGCGGCCCGCGAGGCGGCCCGGCTGTCCAAGTCGCACGAGATGGACGACCTGGATCTGCCCGACGACATGCCCGACGAGCTGTCCGACGAGCTGACGGACGTCCCGGCGCCGATGACGATGAGCAAGTCGACCAAGCTGTCCCCGCGCGCTCTGGCGGCCCTGGAAGAAGAGGACGAGGACGACCGCCAGGCCGAGGACTTCGACGAGGAAGCCGGCAGCAGCAAGCGCGGCAAGGGCAAGCGCGGCAAGCCGGCGGCAGCGGCCGAGGGCAAGGGCAAGGGCAAGGCGGGGGCGCGGTCGCTCACCGTCAAGGACCCCGATGAGCTCGATCTCGACCTGGATCTGGGCGATGACCTCGGCGATGAGCTGCCCGAGCCGCCCGAGCACCCGGCGCTGGCCGGCGGCCGCGGCGGGCGGCGCCCGGCGAGCAGCAAGCACGACGATCTTGACTCGGACCTCGATGAGGACTTTGACGAAGTAAAGCCGGCGGCGCGCTCTGCCAAGCGCGGGGCGGCGCCGGCCAAGGCGGCCGCCGCGGCCAAGCGCGGCCCCGCCCGCAGCCTCGCCAAGGATCTGGACGACGAGGAGCTCGGGGAGGAGCCCGAGGCGCTCAAGAAGAAGCCCAAAGACGCCGCCGCGGCCAAGACGCCGGTCCGGCCCGCCGAGAGCGAGACCAGCAAGGGCGCCAAGAAGCGTCCGCTCGTCCCCGCGCCGGCGGCCAAGGCTCCCGACAAAGCCGCCCCGGAAAAAGCGGCAGCAGCGAGCCCCGCCAAGCCCGCCAAGGGCAAGCCCGCCGCCAAGGCGGAGGCCGAGCCGCCGGCGGCGCCGCTCAAGCCAGAAGGCAAGGCCAAGCCGTCTGCCGCCAGCCCGGCCAAGGCGGAGGCGCCCGAAGCTGCAGCCGCCAAGCCCGGCAAGTCGGCGATCCCCAGCGAGTCCGCCAAGCGCGCGGCCGCGGCCAAGCCGCCCGGCAAGCCCGAGCCCGCCGCCAAGCCCGAGCCGGTGGTCAAGCCGGTCAAGCCCAACGCTGCCCCCGCCAAGGCGGTCAAGTCGTCAGCGGTCGCCGCAGACAAGGCACCAGATAAGGTGCCAGCCAAGGCGCCAGATAAGGTGCCAGCCAAGGCGGTGCCGGCGGCCAAGCCGACCAAGCCCGCCGCCGACAAGCCGAGCAGCCAGCCCGCCGAAGCTGCCAGCCCGAGCGCAGCCGGATCGCGGGCCAAAAAGGACGCCGCCAAGCCGGAAAAAGCGGCTGCACCAGCAGCCGAGACGCCGGCCAAGGCGAGCCCGGCCAAGGCCGCCAAGCCCGACAAGCAGGCCCCCGCCAAGC